>JAEYNX010000032.1 GCA_023412215.1 Bacillota bacterium
CCACCACACCGGCTACGGCCTGCGCGACCTGCGCCGGGTCATGACCGGGCCGCGGTACGCCCAGCTCCTGGCGGGCCGCGCAGCGGACGCCGGAGCCGAGATCAAGACCTCTGCCATGGTGACCGGCTGGACGCCTGACGGTGCCCTGGAAGTCACCGCGCCCGGTGGCCGCTTCACCGTGAAGGCGGCTGCGACGATCCTCGCCACCGGTGCCCGGGAGCGGCCCCGTACCGCTCGCCGGATCCCCGGGGATCGGCCGGCCGGTGTGCTGACGACCGGTCAGCTGCAGAACCTCGTCCACCTCCATGGGCGCAAGGTCGGCCGCAAGGCCGTCGTCGTCGGTGCCGAGCTGGTCAGCTGGTCCGCGGTGCTGACCCTGAAGCATGCCGGCTGCGAGACGGTCGTCATGACGACCGAGTACCCGGCTGCGGATGCCTACCGGGTGTTCTCCACCTTCGGCCCCCTGTACCTGCGCACCCGGGTCGCGACGCGAACCCGCGTCGTGCGGGTGATCGGCCGGGGCCGGGTGACCGGTGTCGAGGTGGAGAACCTCCAGACCGGTCAGCGACAGGTGGTGGAGTGCGACACGGTGGTCTTCTCGGGGGACTGGATTCCCGACCACGAACTCGCCCGATCTGCCGGCATCTGCCTGGACGAGAAGACCCTGGGGCCCGTGGTGGACACGCAGTTGCGCACCCAGCAGCAGGGGATCTTCGCGATCGGGAACCTGGTGCACCCGGTCGACACGGCCGACAGCGCCGCACTTGATGGCGCCCACGTCGCCCCGCAGGTGCTGCGCTACCTCGACGCCCCCGCCCCGGCGCCTCGCGGCGTCCCGGTCCAAGCCGGATCGAGCTTCAAGTGGATCTGCCCGACCCGGTTCCAGCCGGGTGAGGGGGCGCCGGCCCGCGGCCACCTGCTGCTGTGGCCCACGGTGCTCCGCAACCGGCCGACCGTCGTCGCGCGACAGGACGGACGCGAGATCGGCCGGGTCACCACCTGGTGGCCCGCTGCGCCGGGCCGTGTCTTCCGGGTCCCGCACCAGCTCCTCTCCGGGGTCTCGGGCACCGGTGGGCCGGTGTCGGTGGACCTGGCCGGCAACTGACCATCCCTGACGAGCAAATGCGGGGGTGAGCAGGATGCGCGAGCTGTCGAGCGTCGGCATCGACATCGGCACCACGACCAGCCAGCTGGTGGTGTCCCGGCTGGAGGTCAGCAACCAGGCCCAGGGTGGCCTGGTGCCGAGAATCGGGGTGGATCGCCGCGAGGTCACCTATCGGGGCGAGCCGGCGCTGACCCCGCTCGTGGCCGAGGACGAAATCGACCTGGCCGGCGTCCGGGCCTGGATCGCGGCGGAGTATCAGCGTTCCGGGATCGACCCGACAGCGATCCAGACCGGCGCGGTGATCGTCACCGGTGAGTCGGCTCGCGCCGGCAACGCCCCCCTGATCATCGACAACCTGGCGGGGCTGGCGGGGGACTTCGTGGTCACCGTTGCCGGTCCGTTGGTCGAGGCCCAACTCGCCGGTCGCGGCGCGGGGGCGGCCCAGTGGTCGGCCGAACACTATGCGACAGCGGTCAACGTCGACATCGGCGGCGGGTCGGCCAATGTCGCGGCCTTCCGCTCCGGCGCCGTGTGCGGCGCGTCAGCTGCCATGGTGGGCGGACGCCAGGTGCGCCTGGATCCGGACACCGGAACCGTGCTGGCGGTCAAGCCCGCCGGCCGTGACCTTGCCGCCGCGCTGGATCTGCCCGATCTGGCCGTCGGTCGGCAACCCTCATTGGACACCCTGCGTCGGTTCACCGACGCGATGGCGGAGATCGTGGTGGACCTGGTCACCGGGGTCACCTCTCCGCTGGGGGAACTGGTCGCGCTCGCACCGCCACTGGCGGTCGAGCCGCCGGTGGCGCAGTACACCGTCTCGGGCGGCGTCGGGGCGGCGTACTACGACAATCTGCCGTGCAGCAATCTGGCCGAGATTGCGCGCTACGGCGATGTGGGTCCCCTGCTGGCGCGCTCCCTGCGTGAGAACCCGCGCTGGGCGGCGTTGCCAGTGGGGCCCCCGGCGCAGACCCTGCGGGCCACCGTGCTCGGCGCAAGCCACCAGCAGGTGAGCCTGTCCGGTTCGACGATCTGGGCGGCCGGCCAGCTGCCGCTGCGGAACCTGCCCGTCGTCCAGCCCGACCTCGGCGGTGACCCCGCCCCGTCCGCTGAGGCGGTGGCGGACCGGGTCGCAGCAGCGGTCAAGCGGTGGGGGACATCGGATGCCTCCGAGGTCGACCTGGCGATCTCCCTCGACCTGCCCGAGCGGCTCGGCAACCGGGACCTGCTCGAACTGTCGGCGGGCCTGGCCCGGTACGCCCGGCAGCGGCAGGAACCAGATCGGGCACTGATCCTGGTCTCCCGTGCCGACTACGCCAAGGTGCTCGGCCAGACGATCGCCGCGGAACTCCCCGAGCAACCCGTGATCGTGATCGACCAGGTGCACCTCGCCGAGGGTGACTACATCGATATCGGCGAACCCATGTTCGACGGCCGGGTGGTCCCGGTCTCTGTCAAGACGCTGGTGTTCTACCAGTGAAGCCCCGGAAGGAGTCGCGCTGATGTTGCTGCGCACCCGCCTGTTCGGCCGGACCTACGAGTTCGGCTCGCTGGTCGAGTTGCTGGCCAAGGCGAACGAGGAGAAGTCGGGGGATCGGCAGGCCGGGATCGCCGCGGACTCGATGGCCGAACGGGCCGCCGCCCGTTTCGTGCTGGCCGAGGTGCCGCTGTCCGTGCTCCGGGAGAACCCGGTGGTGCCGTATGAGGACGACGAGGTGACCAGGGCGGTCGAGGACGGCCTCAACGAAACGGTCTACGCCGAGATCAAGGGCTGGACGGTCGGTGAGCTGCGCGAGTGGATCCTCGACAACGACACCACCTCCGCGATGATCTCCCGGATCTCCCGGGCGCTGACCGGTGAGATGGTCGCGGCCGTCACCAAGCTGATGTCGAACCTCGACCTCGTCGTCGGGGCGAAGAAGATCCAGGTCGTCAAGCACTGCCAGAACACGATCGGGCTGCCGGGCACCCTGGCCTCGCGGAACCAGCCGAACCATCCCACCGATGACGTCGACGGGATCCGGGCCTCGCTGTACGAGGGCCTGTCCTACGGCTCGGGGGACTCGGTGATCGGGATCAACCCCGCCGATGACTCGGTGAGCAGCGTGAGCCGGCTGCTGGAGATGACCAAGGGCGTCATCGATCGCTGGCAGATCCCGACCCAGAACTGCGTCCTGTCCCACATCACGACCCAGATGGAGTGCCTCAAGCGGGGCGCCCCGGTCGGCCTGGTCTTCCAGTCCCTGGCCGGATCGCAGAAGGCGATGGAGAGCTTCGGGGTCAGCGTCGGCCTGATCGACGAGGCCGAGGCGCTGGCCCGCAAGTACTCCTGGACCCAGGGTCCGCAGCACATGTATTTCGAGACCGGGCAGGGCTCGGCGCTGTCCGCCGATGCGCACTACGGGGCCGACCAGTTGGTGATGGAGGCCCGGATCTACGCGATGGCCCGGCGGTGGGATCCCTTCCAGGTCAACACCGTGGTCGGGTTCATCGGCCCGGAGTACCTCTACGACGCCGTCCAGATCACCCGGGCAGGCCTGGAGGACCACTTCATGGGCAAGTTGTCCGGCCTGTCGATGGGCTGCGACGTCTGCTACACCAACCACGCGCGGGCGACCCAGAACGACCTGGAGAACCTCGCCGTGCTGCTGGCCGCGGCCGGCTGCAACTTCATCATGGGCGTCCCGATGGGCGACGACGTGATGCTGTCCTACCAGTCCACCCGCTACCACGATGCGCCGTCGCTGCGGCAGGCGCTCGGCCTGCGGCCGCTGCCGGAGTTCGAGCAGTGGCTGACCGAGATCGGCCTGTGGCGGGACGGGGCCCTGACCGCGAAGGCCGGCGATCCGTCCTTCTTCCTGCAGAGGTGACCGTGATGAACCCAACCGTCCAGGAGATTGTCGCCCGGGTGCTCGCCGAACTGCGCGACCCCCGCGCCGGCCAGGCGACCCGGCAGCCGGATACCGCATCGTCGCTGGTGATCGACCTGCCCGATCCGTCCGAGCGGACGATCCGTCGTCGGCTCCAGGT
>JAEYNX010000020.1 GCA_023412215.1 Bacillota bacterium
GCGCCTCGGTGGCCTTTCCTTACCCGACATGCCATCTGAGGACTTTATATTCCTCAATAGCTCAGTTGGTAGAGCATGCGGCTGTTAACCGCAGGGTCGTTGGTTCGAGTCCAACTTGGGGAGCCAATTGAATACTGCGCCGGGTAACTGCCGGCGGATATATATTACAGGGGCCTTTAGCTCAGTTGGTTAGAGCCACCGGCTCATAACCGGTTGGTCCGGGGTTCGAGTCCCTGAAGGCCCACCATAAACTTAGGGGTATAGCTCAGCTGGTAGAGCAGTGGTCTCCAAAACCACGTGCCGAGGGTTCGAATCCTTCTGCCCCTGCCATATTAGGCCTGGTAGTTCAGTTGGTTAGAACGCTAGCCTGTCACGCTAGAGGTCAGGGGTTCGAGCCCCCTTCAGGTCGCCAATTTCAAATATGCTGATGTAGCTCAGTCGGCAGAGCACTTCCTTGGTAAGGAAGAGGTCACCCGTTCGAATCGGGCCATCAGCTCCAAAAACAATATTGCATTACTACGCAGAAGCCTCAAAATGGCTTCTGTGTAGTAATGCAATTTCGCTACACCAGCATAATAAACCGACAGAAGTAGTCACATAACACTAAGATAATCTGTCTTAGTGCTCCCCCATTACCTGATTGTGGGTGATGAGCCGTCCCCATACTGTTACGTTGGCGCGGACGGAAGTATCATTATTACACTGTGCGGATCATGGCAACCAGCAGTTCTCGCTCGTACCTTTGATGTCATCTTCAAACGGAGTTTCTCCGCAGGTAGTCTTGGCGCTGCTGTTTATGTCGCTTCGACGGCTCATCACCCCCGCGCACAGCTTAACAAGCTTATCATGATCTTTTGGATAACAGGTTGTCCACGATCGTGATGTTGAGTCCATTACGAGAGTGCCTGCCACCGTTTTTCAAGGTGCTATATATATCTTCGTTGCAGCACTGGAATCTATCGCTGTCTGCAACGCCCAGCAACCAATGTGACAGGAAATCGACACAGGTTGCTGAGATGTATCTTAGAATACGCTTTGCGTATTTTAAGCAAAAAAGAAGCCTTTCAGATGTCTTTTTGAAGGAGAACATCTAAAAGGCTTATTCGAGCGTATGTCCACGTGCTATAATAATAGCACGCAAAACACCTTCCATAAGTCTTTAAGATGTCTATGCATCTTATGGCGCAAGCCTGTGCGCTGCTACCAACAGCGTACAGGCCATGGGGGGTGTTGATTAATATAATTTTGGCATATTATAGTGACGAATGCAAGAAATTATTGTAATCTGTTTATTGCTGCTACATGCCGCTTATATTCTGCCGGATCGCGTTTTCCACGAAGGCGTTCAATGTTTTTCCACTGGCTGACGCCGCAAGGGCAGCTGCACGGTGTAGTTCTGGCTCGATGCGGATATTAAATGAGCCTTTAAACGGTTTATCTGGTTTTTTGCCAGTACTGTCGCAAAATTCAAGGTACTCATCGATTGCGTTGTGAAAATCCTCAATAAGAGCACTTACGCTATCACCCTCGAAAGAGAGCAAATCCTTTATACCGATGACCTTGCCGTGAAATACAGCATTTTCCTCAGAGAAGACAACACTTCCAATATAGTCTTTATAATGAAGGTAATTATTCATAGCAGATTCCTTTCTTTCAATGCAGTAATAATGTCCTCAACCTGATAAGATTTGAGTACATTCCTCGGATGGGGCTTATGGAGCCGAATATAGTCGTTACCGCTGTTTGCAAATGCTACTCTTGATCCTTCCGGTTTTGCCTGCTAATACTTGCTGATATCCGAAGCAATTAGTAAAGCGGTTAATTCCTCAAAGGTAAAATCTTTTGGTTTACTCAATAGTCTTGCTGTTAGCTTTTCTTTTCTGCTCATATTGTCACCGCCTATGAACATTATACTACAATCCATATCTTATTGCAACTATTTGTAGTCGCAGAAGGCTATGATTATGCTCACAGTATTGTGAGCTATTTTTTCGGCATAAATTGACATGGTAAAAATCGGGGCGTATAATGTTTCTAGCAGAAGAAAATTTGTGTTTTAGCAATAACACGCAGTTCGCCAAACGGCAGATTTGTACCATTAGCTCAGCCTTTTACGAGTATTTGTACTTTCCATTATGGTACGTCTAGCGTTCTTGAGATTGCCTAATTTACTTCCCATTATGTTTACCACATGCCAACTTTTATTTGAGAAACTGAACTTAATTTATATTAACGGAGGTGTGCTATGGGTTTTAATGTACCGGCATTCTTATTCACAATAGGGTTCTGCCTTATATCATTAGTCATTTCAGGGATAGCAGCAAACAAAAAGGGCAGAGAGTGGCTTGCGAGTCTAAACCACCCTGATAACTCATTCTTGCCAAAGGTGATGCCTATTCTCGGATTCGCTTTTTACATTTCCTTTGGCTATGTTTTGTATCATCTGTTTGTCGGCAGTGATATTGTGACCATTATATTAGTGGCTTCTGTTATACAAATAAATGGGGTAGCCGCATTTTTGCTTTATAAGGTCAGACGTCTCAAATTGTTTCTCGTTATCTCTCTTGCACTTCCTATCCTTTTATTAGTAACAATTTCTCTTTTGGTGCAATCAAACACGATGTTGGCTATAATCCCCACAGCGTATCTTTTATGGTTAATATATGAATTTTCCTATTTTTACCGTCTTTGGAAATTGAACAGGTAAGTTTTAGAATGCACGGTATAAGAAAAATCGGCAATTCGGTGGCAAATGTGAGTTGCTAATTATGTTTACTCCAGCACTCTTCAACCGCCCACTGAACTTCATATAATGTTTAAGATACATGCCCAGAGAACCCTTTGAACTTCGCATAAGAACCGTCATTGTAGTTTTATTTCTAAATAAATTAAATGCTATCCATATAGATCCTTTACTAAATAAAAGTATAAGACTTGGCACTGTATATGTAAAGCGAAAGAAGGACATAAAAATGCTTATGGAGCGGCAAGAGCAGAACATGCAGAATGAGCCAACGAGTAAAGCTGCCCCAAAAGAAATGGGCCGGATATTTTTTGCCTTGACTTGCATCGCGGCGGCACAGTATCTGGTCCCGGCGGTGTATGAGATAGTGACTCATAAGGTATTGAATGATTCGGTAAAGTCCCTCATCGTGAAACTTGTTACCCTTTGCATCATTATACTTATCAGAGGGCCAAAACTGTTCCGTTACGACATGCTGGTAACGGAGCGAAAAATGAGCGTAAAATCCTTTGTCAAGCTGTTCATCTGTCTCACAGCAGTACAAACCATAATGGCATCCTGCTTATACCTTGTGGAACAAGTACTAAACAGTACGGGGTATACCTTGTATGGTGGTACTTTTGATACCAGAGTCGACACAATACCTATTCTTATCATTGTCTCAGGGGTTCTGATAGGCCCTCTGTTTGAAGAAGTCATATTCAGGGGTGCAACTTTAAGAATTTTTGAATGCGGAGGAAAAGTATTCGCGATCTTGATCTCTTCCCTCGCCTTTGGTATTTACCATCGGGCTTTTGTTCAAGGCTTTTTTGCTATGTTCGCTGGGGTCGTATTAGCTTATGTAGCGATTGAATATTCGTTTAAGTGGGCACTGCTTTTGCACTGCCTGAATAACTTTATGGCGGGCGGATTGAACATGGCCGTGTCCGACGTACCGGATAGTGGCAAGTGGCTTATAGACTATGGAATTCCCGTTTTGTTTCTGGTATTGGCAATAGTGATTATTATAGAAGGCAGAAAGTCAATTAGAAGATTTATAAAAGATAATCCTGTAAAAAAAGGATTTTATAAGAAAGCGTTCCGCTCGGCATGGCTTTGGATATTCTTAACTTGTAACCTTGTATGGGCTGTTGTAGCGATTCAAAAGCTCTGATAAAATTATGAAGAAGAAAGGGTTTTAATTAGGACACTCTAAGATAAATATATTTTATCCACTTAAAGAGTGTCATAAACTGAAATAAAATGAAGTTTAGGGTCCCCGCTGAAACTTCCATTTGAACCATTCGCTCAGCTTTTACGAGTGTTTGTACTTCCCATTATGGCACGTCTAGCATTCTTGAGAACACCTAATTTACTTCACAGTATGTTTATTCACCCTATGAGAAAGAAACAGTCTGATTATTTATACTGCCCGAAAGAGTGAAAAATCAGAATCGGGGGAGAAGTATGCATGAATAAGAATCTTTTTATTCAAGCAATCACGAAGTTTGCACTTGGGGTGATGATTGTTGCGTTATTGCTATTTGTTTCATCCGGAACATTGGATTATTGGAATGCGTGGCTGTTCATGGGAATACTTTTTATCCCCATGTTCGTCGCGGGTATCTTTTTAATCATCAAGAACCCTAATTTGTTGCGTAAACGATTAAATGCAAAGGAAAAAGAATCCGAGCAGACGAGTGTAATTATGCTCAGCGGAATCATGTTTGTATGTGGATTTATTATTGCCGGATTGGATTACCGTTTTGGGTGGCTCCATTTACCAAGGCCGGTTTCAATCATTGCGGCAATTATATTTCTGCTTGCTTATATGCTGTATGCAGAAGTTCTGCGTGAGAATACATATCTGTCCAGAACGGTAGAATTACAGGATCATCAAATAGTTATTGATACAGGACTATATGGAATTGTCAGACATCCAATGTATTCAGCCACGATATTTCTTTTTCTGACCATACCGCTTATACTTGGCTCGCTATTCGCTTTTTTTGTTTTTTTGATATACCCAATCCTTGTCGCAAAAAGGATACGAAATGAAGAACATGTATTAGAAGAAGGATTGGAAGGATATTTTGATTATGAAAAGCGAGTAAAGTACAGAGTGATTCCTTTCGTTTGGTAGCCTTTTGCCGGGGCATTATGAGCAAACTGAATAATTTGATATTTTGACCTGCTTAGAAACGCTCACAGACCTTCCTATAATGTCAAAAAACTTTATAAACCTCCATTGTCGGTGTTATGTAAAGACGATGGAGGTTTATGCTATAGCATGAAAATAATCAAGCAATCTGGAGCAGATCTCAGAACGAAAAAGTCGGATAATTAAAACAGCAAAAGAAAAACCAATTGTTCACAGGAAAAATCAAGCGAAAAAAAGAAATAAATTCAGGTTTGTGTAAATAGAAAGTCATACTTCTGGTAAGCGTAAGAAATAGAGAAGGATGATAGATCAAAGTAGGTTATCAGACTTTATGTTCTACTTATGAAGTAAAAGGCTTAGCTAAAACAGTATGCCTTTGTTAGTACAACGAGTATGTTATGATATTATCTCAACCATATGAAGAGAACTTTACAGTGAATCACGAATGATCAGCTCGGTCTCGAGCAGCATCTGCTTTGCTGGAGCAAAAGGGTCGGCGATTTTTTCAGATAAGAGCTCGCAGGAAAGAAAGCCCATCTGATAACAAGGTTGGTTGACCGTAGTGATGGAAGGATCACAAACTGTAGATACATAAGTGTTATCAAAACCGACTACGCCAAAATCTTCGGGAATTCGGAGATTGCACCATTTGGCAGCCTTTACCGCAGCAGCAGCCAATATATCCGATACGGCAAAGCAGGAATCTGGTGGATTGTTGGAATTCAGAAGTTGAGTTACTACAGAAAATGCGGAGGCGAAGTTGATTTCCGGCAAGTTTATAATCAGGCTGTTGTCCACAGGGATGTTGGCCTCTTTAAGGGCGGCGAGGTATCCTTCCCTGCGTAGACGAGCATATTTAAAACGCAGAGGCCCGTTAATTAACGCAATCCTGCGTTTACCGCGGCTGATCATAAACTCGACCAAAGATTTTCCGGCGGCAGAATCGTCGATGGAAACATAAGATACATTACAGTTTGCGACATATTCGGCACACTGAACTGTAGGGATAACAGTGTTTAACTTCTTAAGCATCACCTCATCGGTCATGGGATCCAACAAGATCAGGCCGGCGGCATGCGTATCTGCAACAAGGGAGCATAAGGATTCTGCAGTAAAAGATGTGTTTTTGGACTGGTAAATGATACAGTGGAATTGCTGCCGAAGAGCGGAATCCTGTATGCCATCAATGATTTGTGAATAGAAAGGGTTACTCAAGTTTGGGACAATAATTAAAATCAGCTTTTGCGGTGTAGAAGTACCTATGATGGATGGCTGATAAACGTTGGACAAACCTTCAAATCCGGAATCCTGCATGGCACGATATACTTTTTGAATAGTGGCCTTTTTTACGACTTCCGGTTGGTTCAACACCCTAGATACAGTTGCAATGGACACACCGGCCGCCATTGCAATGTCGGATATAGTCACTTTTCTGCCCATTGACTGGCTCTCCCTTCGCCCGATGCGCGTATCGCATCGGGAGTTTTTTTTATTATAGCACAAATTCCCACAAATGAAAACATGAATGTAAAAAATGTAAAAAAATAAGCGTAATAAATAAAAAATATCTATAAAATCAAGCGTATATGACTAAAATGTCTATCAAATGAAAGTATTTTGCAGATTTAGGTTGACTTTTATGAAAAATATGATATGATCAAGTCAATTGAGGTAATAAAACCGAAAGAATTGAACAAATTTGGATTTTAGGAGGAAAAACCATGAAAAGAGTTATTGCGCTGGCACTTTCTCTAATGATGATTCTTTCGCTTGTCGGTTGCGCATCAACTGCAGGCCAAGAGTCACAGGCTGAGAGTTCTTCCAAGACAGAAACACCAACAGACAGCACAACGGCGAAGAAAACCGATGGCTTTGTCGTAGCATCCCACAACCCGACACTGGATACCACATTTCGTGCGATTTATGAGGAAAACCTCAAGGAAGCGGTAACGAAATATAAAGAATCTGGGTTGATTTCAGAATATTATACTTATTGTTCAAACGGTGATACAGCAACCCAATCCCAACAGGTTCAACAATGCATCAACGACGGGGTTGATATCATGATTATTAACCCCATCTCCGGGACAGGCATTGACGGCGAGATTGAAAAAGCGCTTGATGCGGGAATCACGGTGGTTTGTGCAGACTGCGTATACGATTCTGACAAAGTAATTAGCATTACCAATGATCAGTATGCATGGGCCTGGATGCAGGCGCAATTTATTGTTGATACGCTGGGCGAGGGCGCAAAGGTCGTTATGTTCAACGGCAAAGAGGGCAACTCGGCATCTGAGCTGCGTGAAAGCGCATACCGCGAGACATTGGAAAAGGGTGGAATCGAAATTGTTTATGAAGCGTACAACGAGTGGAACGATGCGACTTCTTATCAGAAAATGTCTGAGGTAATTTCCAGTGGCATAGAATATGATGGCATCATTAGTCAAATTGCCCTGAATGGTATCCTTAATGCAATCGAGGATAACGGCGTTGATTATCCGAAGGCAATTACGGGCGATATTACGGCCGGTGCTATCCGCCGTTTGTGCAAAATCAATGAGAACGAAAAGGTTATGCCGTTTTACTGTGTGGCAAATTCTCCTGGCATCGGCGTGACAGCACTGTCTGTGGC
This sequence comes from Bacillota bacterium, assembly GCA_023412215.1. GTDB lineage: Bacteria > Bacillota > Clostridia > Oscillospirales > Ruminococcaceae > Acetanaerobacterium. Next base: position 7,516 of record JAEYNX010000020.1, read on the forward strand.
AATCAATCTGGCACAGGGACATGAACTGAACGAAAGCATTTTGGATAAGAATGGAAACATTTCGGTTATTCCGTTCTGGAGCATCACATATGACAATATGAAGGAAAGGCTTGCCGATCTTGAAAGTATGGAAGACACCGCAATGGTAACAGCCTGGTTGGATGTTGATGACGCGCGGAAAGAGTATTTTAAATAGGCGACAGTTGGATGTTAAGGGGGGTATCTTATGTTTGAAATGCATGGGATTGTTAAGCGCTATGGTCATGTGAAAGCGCTGAGTGGAGCCTCTCTGAAAGTAAAGCCTGGAGAGATCCAGGCTTTACTTGGCTCGAATGGCTCCGGAAAGTCCACAATCGTCAAAATCATGGGCGGTGTGGTACAGGCAAATGAAGGCCAGCTTTTAATGGACGACAAACCGATTAAAATCAACTCGGTATATGAATCGAGAGGATACGGTTTCTCTGTGGCGTATCAGGAATTAAGCTTGCTTCAAAGAATGAGCGTTATGGACAATATCATGCTTGGGCAGGAACAATGCGGGCGGTTTGGTATTCTGGATTTGAGAAGTGAACGGCAGTATGTTTTGCAATTGCTTCAGCAATTGCAAGTGAAATGCAGTCCGGACGCGCTTGTTCAAAACATTTCGCCCTCTGAGCAGAGTATGGTGGAAGTCGCCAAGGCATTGGCGCGCAGGCCAAAAATCCTTTTGCTGGATGAAGTGACCGCTTCCCTACATTATGATGAGGTTGAAGCGTTGTTTAAGGTGCTGAAGGCTGAGAAGGAAAAGGGCACCAGCATCCTGATGGTGACGCATAGAATGAACGAGATATATCAACTTTGCGATAGCGCAACGATTTTCCGCAACGGAGAGACCGTTGCGCAGGGGCAGATGAAGGATCTTCCTTTGGATGACGTAATATTCCATATGACCGGGACACGGATTGATACAAAAGAAGGTAAAAAAACGTCGGAGCATAAGTTTTCAATCGATTTAAACCAAGCGCTTTTGCAGGCTGATAATCTGACCGTACAGCCGCGCGTCAAAGGAATTTCTCTCCATGTGAATAAGGGTGAAGTCATCGGCATAGGCGGCTTGGAAGGGCAGGGACAGGCGGAATATATCAAAGCGATTTATGGCGCTGCCAAACTCGATTCGGGCTGGATTGTGTTTGACGGCAAACAGCTGGATTTGAAGGACACGGATCATGCGGCAAAAACCGGCATCTCTTATGTGTCGGGGGACAGAACGAAGGAATCGGTGTTTTTAATTCGTACAATCGAAGAAAACCTCCATGCGGGGGTAGAGGCGCTCGGCGGCATGTGGTCGTGGGTCTCACCCAAGAAAATCCGTAAATTTGCAAATACAGCCGTGGATGAATACAAAATCAAGATCGGGGAATTGAGCGATGCAGCCAGCTCGCTCTCTGGCGGTAACCAGCAAAAACTGGCAATCGCCAGAGGAATTGCGGCAAATCCCAAACTTTTATTACTTAACGACCCGACAAAGGGCGTCGATATCCATTCTAGGCGTGAGATACACGGTATTCTAAGTGAAAGCAGCGCCAAAGGGATGAGTATCATCTTGGTCTCCAGCGACAACCAGGAGCTGCTGGAGATCTGTAACCGAATTTATGTATTTTACGAGGGGAAAAATGTAGCGGAGCTGTCGGGTGAGAGCAAGACGGAAAAAAATCTAGTCAGGGCGATGATCGGGGTCAATGAGGTTTCAGATCATTCGGAAGGAGAAACAGCGCAATGAAAAAAGCCCTCTATAAAATGAAAAGCGCACCCTCTTTCACAGGATTGATTCTGTTTCTGGTGATTTTATGCCTGAACATCGCAATACAGACGCCTGTGAAATTCTTTATGGCGAGCAACATCAACTCTATTCTGGCCAAGAATTTGCCGCTTATCCTAATCACCTTGTCTCAGGGGTTGCTGATGATCAGCGGCGTAATCGATTTTTCCGTTGGAGTTCAAATCTCGCTGAGTAACGTTATTGCAATTATGATACCCCAAACTTTCGGCGCACCGATTTGGCTTGGCTGGCTGTGCGCGGTTGGCGGCTGTGTGGCGATTTCGCTTTTCAATGGTGTCGTCACTACATATTTGCGGATTCCGGTTTTGCTTTCGTGCTATGCCATGGTCTATGTTGTAAAAGGGCTTAATGTTCTTATTATGCCGAAGCCTCAGGGGACAGTACCCGCCGTCATTTATAAAACATACGACTCGTTGCTTTTAGGGTTCATTCCATTTTCGGCGTTGATTTTGGCGGCATTGCTTCTTTCGTGGCTTTATATCAAGCGCACGAGGCTGGCGAAGGCAATTTACGCCACCGGAGGCAGCCTGCTGCATGCATATTCTTCGGGGATCAACACATCGGCGACGCGTATGAAGGTGTATGCTATGGCTGGCGTTCTAAACGGAGTGGCGGGATTGTGCATGACGGCCATGACAGCCTCCGGTGATCCGAATGCCGGCGAAGTTTACGGATTGAAAACGGTTGCCGCCTGTATTTTGGGCGGAATAGCCATGAGCGGCGGCTGGGGAACGTTGTCATGCGCGTTGTATGGCGCGCTGATTCTAATCCTCACACAAAACGGTGTATCCAATCTCTTTAATTTAATGTGCCGCATGATTCCTGGATTTTCTGTCACAACGTACTGGCAGAATTTTGCTTCAGACCTGATTGTGCTTATAGGGCTTGTTTTGACGGTCTTTACCAATAAGGCAATGTTGGGTTCGATCAAAAAGCAGGTGAACTATCTTGCGCTGGGAGGAAAGCAGAATGAAAGATAAGGTGTTGGCGGAATCGGCGCGCAGATTCATCCAAAAGAATGTTGTGCTAATGGCATTTCTAATGGCAATCGCCATTTTTGCTATTAATATTGTTGTAAATCCCGCATCGCTAAACAAGAATGCAATCGGCTCTGTTTTAGCCTTGACCGCCCTGCTGGCTATTTCAGGCGCTGGGCAGACGCTGGTTGTTTTGACCGGCTCCGGCATTGATTTATCTGCGGGCTCCATTATGTCGCTGACAGGAATTATTGCCGTTCAGATTATGAATGGGAAAAGCCAGGGAATAGGGATGTGCTTTCTGCTAAGCGTCGTCATCGGCGCAGCTCTTGGCTTTTGCAATGGTATAGGGGTTACCAAAATCAAGCTGCCCTCAATGATTATTACCTATGCTATGTCCAACGTTATTACACGCCTGCAGTTTATTGTAACCTCCGGAAAGCCCACGGGTTCAGCGGCCCCTGCACTGACCGCCGCACTATCCTATCGCGTTTTCGGCGTGTTTCCCGCCATCATGTTTTATTGCATCGGGTTATCGGTTTTGCTGCTTGTACTGCTCAGGCACACGAAATACGGGCACCGGCTGTATCTGGTCGGCGACAGCGCGTCCGTCGCGCACTATACAGGTATCAACAATAATAAAGTGGTGGTTCTGACCTATGTTATATCGGGTATCTTATACGGCTTGGCGGGGCTAATCGGCGCGGGTTATTTTACCTATATATCCTGCGCGATGCTGGACGTGTATACCATGCAGAGCATTGTTGCGGTAGTGATTGGCGGCGCCGCACTGACAGGCGGCAAGGGGACTTATTATGGGACAATTGCCGGCGCGCTCTTCATTGTGGTACTGAATAATTGCCTGTCGGTCCTAAACGTCAAAGATTCTGTTCAGAACATTATTATGGGCCTGGTTATTATTGGAGTGCTAACGCTGTATAACCGTGATAAGGGCGTGCGGACATAACACAGAAGAATGCAGGAGAAAAACATATGATGAAACTTGGCTTGGTAAGCGCAATCCTTGCGGATTATACATATGAGCAGGTGATTGACCTTGCGGAAAAAGAAAATCTGGAGTGCGTTGAGATAATGTGCTGGCCGAAGGGGAAGGCGATTCGCCGGTATGCCGGTGTTACGCACATTGACGTGAATACACTTACGCCGGAAAAGGCGGATTATTATCTGAATTATGCAAAGATGCACAAAGTTACGATCTCGGCGCTTGCCTATTATCCGAATCCGATGGACCCGGATTTGGATAAGCGCAGGGTCTATATCGATCACATTTACCGTTTGATAGATGCTGCAAAGCTGCTAAAGATTAACCGCGTTAATACCTTTATCGGTCGCGATACCACAAAGAATCTGGACGACAACATCACACTGATGATTGAACTTTGGAGTCCAATCGTCAAATACGCGTATGAACAGGGAGTTGAAATTGCAATTGAAAATTGCCCCATGTTCTATACGAAGGATGAGTGGCCGGATGGTACAAATCTTGCTACCTGCCCTTATGTTTGGCGAACCATGTTTGAGCAGATACCATACCCGAATTTCGGTCTGAATTATGATCCGTCTCATATGCTGCTGCAGGGAGCCGACTATATCCGCCCGCTTTATGATTTCAAGGACCATATTCTGCATGTCCATTTGAAAGACATCAAGATGAGCAAAGAGAACATTTACCAATACGGGATGTTTAACTATCCGGCAAGATTCCATTCCCCAAAGATTCTGGGCCTTGGTGACATTCAATGGGGAAAGTTCATCTCAGCACTTCACGATATCCGATATAACGGGTTTGTTTGCATCGAGATTGAAGATAAAGCGTTTGAATCCTGTCGGGAGGACATCCTTTCGTCGATTTCCATCAGCAGAAGATATATTTCCAATTACATGAATTGAGAGGAAGGGATGCTCGATGGCAGACAAGATCCCTACAAAGGACAACGGAATACAAATCCGGTACACCACCTGCGATATTTGTTCGCCACAGCACCACTGTGGAATGAAGGCGTATGTCAAGGATGGAAAACTGATCAAGGTGGAAGGCTGTGAGGAGCACCAATACAGTCAGGGCAGGATTTGTACAAAAGGCGCGGCGTATAAGGAATATTTGTACCGCAAAGACAGGGTACTGCACCCGATGAAACGTGTCGGCCCCAGAGGCAGCGGCGAATTTCAGGAAATATCATGGGATGAAGCACTGGATACGATTGCCGAACGGCTGAACCGTATTAAGAAAGACCATGCGGCGGACAATGTTATGTTTATGAACGGGTACGGGAAATGGCAGAAAAGCTATTTGAACAGGCTGTCATTCTCGTTTGGCTCGCCGAACTTTGTCGGGGATGGATGTACCTGTCAGACGGCAACGCATCTGGCGTGGGATGCTAATGTGGGAACTCTGTCCTGGCCGGATACGGATCACGCCGACGTACTGCTTGGCTGGGCCTTGAATCCGTATTACTCCAATTCGCCCAATGTACCTTATTTTCTCAGGCGCAAACAGGAAGGCATGAAAATCGTAATCATCGATACGCGAGTTACTCCTGCCTCGCGCAACCTGGCGGATATCTTCTTGCAAATTCGCCCGGGTACGGATGGTGCGTTGGCGTTGGGCATGACGAATCTAATCCTTGAGAACGGCTGGGAAGATAAGGAGTATATCCGTAAACACGTTCACGGTTTTGATGAATATGCCGCATACGTAAAGCGGTTTGACTTGAAAACTGTTGCAAAGCTTACCGGCGTTGCGGAAGATATGATCTATGCGGCGACGAAACTGTATGCAACAGCAAAACGAGCCGCAATTTCAGAGACCGCCGGTGCGATCACACAAAAACACAATGGTTTCCAGAGCTATCGTGCCATCACCTGCCTAAATGCTATTACAGGAAACTATGATAAAGAAGGCGGCTGCCTCCCCATTTATTATACCTACAATCACAGGTATGGGGGCTACCAGACCCACGAAAATGAGTTTATGATGTCCCGATACCCTGATACTGCGCAGAAAATGGGCAGCGATAGGTTCCCCATTTGGGATGCTTTTTACGAGGCGCAGGGGAACGAACTGCCGGACTATATTTCCGGGAAAAAGGATCTTAGAATTCGTGCCATCTTCGGGATGGGAATGAATTATCGGATGTTTCCGCAGCCGGAGGCAATCCGCAAAGCAATTATCGACGATCTGGAGTTTTTTGCAATCAGCGAGATTTTCATGACGGATACTGCGATGCTTGCGGATATTATTCTGCCGGCCTGCACCAGCTTTGAGCGGGAGGAATTCCGCTGTTATCCCAATGGCTATGGATATTACACAAAGCCTGCGGTCGATAGGGTAGGTGAATCGCTGTCTGATCTTGAAATCTTGGAGCGGCTGGCCCCACGATTAGACATGAACGATGAGCTTCTGCAGAAAAAATCTGCCCGCGGTTGGGTCGATTATATTATTCAGGATACGGGATGGACGGTGGATGAACTGCAAAAGCACGACCTGCCCGTAAAGATGAAAAACTATGAGAAATACGTTCCGGGCAATTACACTGCACAGGGGTACCATACCGCTACCGGCAAATTTGAGATTGCATCTGGCCTTGTGGCGCGGTACGCGGAAAAGTATGGATATAATGTCATCCCTACCTATGATGCGCCAATTGTTAAGGCGGACACAGCGGTTTATCCGTTACGTTTGGTCAGCGGCGTACGCTTTCCTACCTCTTTGAATTCCCGGTTGCACAAGGTTCCAATGCTTCGGGATTTTGTGCCGGAGCCGTTGTTGGAGATCCATCCGCAAACAGCAGAAAAGATGGGCATTGAGTCAGGGGATATGGTTGCAATTGAAAATGAGCTGGGACGAATCGTTATGAGGGCGAAATGCACGGCCAAAATTGCACCGGAGGATGTCTATGCATTCCACGGTTATTCCGAGGCGGATGTAAACGACCTGTTCAGCAATAAAGAACTGGACCCTTATACTGGGTTTCCAGCGTTTCGCCTGACGCACTGCCGAGTGTATAAGGTGCGGAAGGAGGGTGTTCATAATGGCGGCAGTGGTTCGGTTTGAGGGAGCGAAATGCAGCGCATGTAATGCGTGTGCGGTTGCATGCATCGACGAAAATGATCTTACCACGGGCGATGGTCGTATGTGTGCGTACCGGTTTGTCGAGGAATGCGAGAAGCAGCAGGGCGGTACGTATCAGTTTTTTCAAAAAATGCATGGTTGTATGCACTGCGAAAACGCGCCCTGCATAAATGCGTGCCCCTGCGGGTGTCTGAAAAAGGATGAACAGACAGGGCTTGTATTGCCTGATAACACAAATTGCATCGGTTGCCAAGCCTGTAAGGACGCTTGCCCGTTCGATGCGATCCGTATCAACAAAGAGGGGAAAATGGAGAAATGCGACGGATGTATCGACAGGCTCCGGCAGGGCTTAAGACCGGCGTGTGAGCAAATCTGTCCGCCGCGGGCAATCGTATTCAAGGCAGGAAAGAGTGCCGAATGATAAGGAGTACATGATGAAACAATATAGAACCGGCATAGTAGGGGTCGGCTTTATCGGGATGGTACACATTGAAGCTTTGCGCAGGATGGGAAATGTAACGGTCGTTGCGATATGCAATAATATCAACTGTAAAGAGATTGCGAAACGACTGAACGTCCCCCAAGCATATGACGATTATAAGGCTATGATTGACAGTACAAATATAGATTTCATTCACATTTGTACGCCAAACAATACACACTTTGAGATTGCGTCTTATGCGCTGGCTCACGGGGTGAACGTTATCTGCGAGAAACCGCTTGCCCTTTCATCACTGGAGGCAGTGCGACTGGAAGAGCTTGCAGCGGCGAACGGCCGGATCAACGCGGTTAATTTTCACTGCAGGTGTTACCCGATGGTGCGGCAAATGAAAGAGATGATTGCGCAAGGCGAGTTGGGGAACATCTTTTCCGTGCACGGCGAGTACCTGCAGGATTGGCTTTTGTATCAGACAGATTACAGCTGGCGGCTGGAACATGCCGAGGGGGGAAGCTCACGCGCGGTCGCGGATATCGGCTCACACTGGCTCGATACAACGGAATATGTAACGGGACGGAAAATTCATAAAGTATTTGCCGATTTTGCGACATTTTACCCGGAGCGCTGCCGCCCCAAACAGGTGGTAGAGACGTTTTCCAATGCCGCCTATGCGGATTACGAAAGGTTTAGCGTGAAAACGGAAGACTATGCGCAGATACTGCTGGAATTTGATAACGGTATGAAGGGATCGGCTGTGATCTCTCAAATGTTTGCCGGTTACAAGAACAAAATGACGCTGTCCGTAGCGGGAGCCCAAAAATCAATGGCTTTTGATTCGGAAAAGCTCAACGAGCTTTGGATTGGACAGAGAGACGGTTTTAATATGATTGCGGTGAAAGATCCGTCGCTCCTTTCGGCGGGGGCCCGGGAGTTGGACTCCTACCCGGGCGGACATATCGAAGGATTTGCGGACGCGTTCAAGCATAATTTCCGTCAGATCTACGAATCGGTGAAGACAGGCGGAGAAAACAGAGAATATGCCGCTTTTAGCGACGGCGCGCGCGAAATGAAGCTGTGCGAGTCAATCCTTCGTTCCGCGCGAGAAGGTAGATGGGTCGATGTTGAGTGAACGCCTGCGGAGTTGTGATCCGTTGCCATGGGTTAACCTCGCAGTACGATGGTAGAAGCTAATCAGAAATAAAAAACGATAGAGAAATCTCTCCGAGGCCGGTACCCTAAAGCGGACGCTATGGGTGCCGGTCCAAAGCCAGTAATGGCTTTCAGGGTGCCGCTGGAAACGGCTGCGCCTTCCCGCTGTTGAAAAGGAGAGCAAAATGTACATGGTAGGCGCATACTCTGGTATCGGCGTCTTTTATGTCTTTGCTTTTCTGCGGGAGAGTAAGGACATTTTTTTATTGCTGGGGGGTGTGGTGATGCCGACAATAAGCATAGCAATCCTATGCGGAGGGAAAAGCAGTAGAATGGGCACAGATAAGGCGCGCTTGCTGTGGGGCGGTGCCGAAATGCTGGATGTAATCGCATGCAAGTTAGAAAGCGCCGGAAGAGTGTTCCTGTCCGTAGACCGTAAAGAACGCTATGCAGAAAAACCTTGGCCGGCAATTGAAGACCGCTGTACGGGCTTCGGCCCGCTGGGCGGACTATACACGATTCTGCTGCATAGCCCAACACCGCTGGTATTTGTCGCAACTTGTGATACACCCTTTGTGGATGCGGTGCTGGCATCGGAACTGCTTTCACAGTGGAAGCTGGGTGTTAACGCTGTTATACCTCGGCAAGCGGACGGTCGGGTACATCCGCTGTGTGCTGTATACCACATATCTGCGTTGCCCGTACTGGAACGGCAGATAAGTTTGCAAAAGCTGCGAATACGGGATGCGCTCGCGTTGATGCACGTCTGCTATGTCCCCGTGGAGGACTTGGCCGGCGGCATTGCAAAATTTCAGAATCTGAATACGCCCGAGCAATATAGAGAGGTATATGCCCAAAAAGGAGACGCTGATGAAAAGTTTTTTATACGCTGACGAAGCGCGCGACGTTTTGCTTGATCTGCCGATTCAAACCGCGGTTGAACAGATTCCGCTGGAACGGGCACTGGGTAGAGTTCTCGCACAGGAGTTACGGGCCGAGATCGCGATGCCGCCATTCGATCGAAGTCCTTACGACGGCTATGCGCTGCGCAGCGACGATGTCGGCGAGGCAAGCGTACAGCATCCGGTTGCCTTGCGCATTACCGAAGAGATTTCTGCGGGAAGTGTGCCAACAAAAGTGCTACAACATGGTATGGCGGCAAAGGTTTTGACTGGCGCACAATTGCCAAAAGGTGCCGACTGTACCGTGATGTATGAGCAGATCGAGTTCAGTGGGGATATGGTGTATATTTGCAAGCCTATGCGAGCAAACCAGAATTTTATCTGTGCAGGAGAAGAAGCGTTGGCAGGCAGCCTTCTGTTGGAACGCGGTGTGCGTCTGGCACCGCCCATGCTAGGGGTACTGGCCTCTCAGGGGAAAGCAGTTTGTGAGGTTTTCAAGCGGCCTCGAGTTGCACTGGTTGTTACAGGCTCGGAACTGATGCAGCCGGGTCAACTGCTTGTTGCGGGTAAGATTTATAACAGCAATCTGGCCGCGATTGAAGGGTATCTGACACAGTGGGGCTTGGATGTTGAGTTGACAACCATGGTGCCGGATGATCTTGGAAAAATCGTTCACGCGGTTCAGGAAGGATTTGAAGTTTCAGACATTGTAATTACAACGGGCGGGGCCTCTGTAGGTGATTATGACTTTGCGTTGGATGTGATGCGAACTATCGGTGCAAGGCCATTATTCTGGAAGGTAAAGATGAAGCCGGGATCGGCGTTATTGGCGGCGCAGAAGGACGAAAAACTTCTTTTGAGCCTTTCCGGGAATCCGGCAGCGGCTATTGTAGGCCTGATGCGGGTAGCACTGCCATATTTGCGCAAGCTGTGCGGCCGCCGGGATTTACTGCTGCAGGAAATCAACGTCGAGCTTAAAAGACCGCTGGAAAAGGCCAGCCCAACCCTGCGCCTGCTGCGCGGGCGGCTGGAAATACAGGATGGACGTGCGCTGTTTGCAGAAAATCCGGGAAGTGGAAACGGGATGCTTTCCTCTTTCGAGGGGATGGATCTTCTCGGTGAGGTTGCGGCGGAGAGCCCGCCGCTAAAAGCGGGGACGCGCATCAAGGCTTACCGTTGTGAGGATTGAAAAAATGCGGGATCAGTTTGGACGTAAAATAGATTATCTGCGCCTTTCGGTAACGAATTTATGTAATCTGCGTTGCATTTACTGTATGCCGGTGAGCAGCGTGGAAAAATGCGGTCACGCGGAGATGCTATCCGTGGAGGAGATCAGGGAGATTGTGCGCGCCGCTGCGGCCTGCGGCATCCGTAAGGTTCGGATTACGGGTGGGGAGCCGCTGGTGCGCCGCGATGTTCTGGATATCTGTCGTGAGGTGGCAGCTGTGCCCGGCATTGAGACGGTGTGCATGACAACGAACGGCGTGCTGCTGCCGCAGTTTGCCGCGCAGCTGAAGCAAGCAGGCGTGAGTCGGCTGAACATCAGCATAGATGCGCTTGACCCGCGGCGATATGCCGCCCTCACCCGCGGAGGAAACCTTCAAACATCCCTTGCGGGCATCAAAGCAGCGGTGCAGGCCGGCTTTACCGGCATTAAAATCAACGCGGTTTTGCTGGGGGGGAAACAGGGCAATGCGGATGAAATCGAACCTCTTGTACGCCTTACACTCGACAATGACTTTTCGGTGCGTTTCATTGAACTCATGCGCATGGGCGAGTGTGCGTCGTGGCCGACCTCCTGTTTTTTGCCGAACGATACGGTACTGCACCGTCTACCCGAACTGGAACCCGCCGGAACGGATGGGGTAGCACGGCTGTACAGGCTGCCGAGTGCAAGGGGTACTGTGGGACTTATCAGCCCGGTGAGCCAGCATTTCTGCCCAACCTGCAGCCGTATTCGTATCACCGCAGACGGTAAACTCAAGCCCTGCCTGCATTCGGCGGAGGAGATTGATTTGCGTGGGCAATCGGGCAGCGCGCTGGAGACACTAATCTGGGGGGGAATATGGAGAAAGCCGGCGCGGCATGAACTTTCGCCGGATAAAAGCAGCCGGAGCATGCGCGCAATGAACGAGATCGGAGGATAAACCATGGAACTAACGCATTTTAACGATGAGGGACGTGCCCGCATGGTGGATGTGACACAGAAAAGCCCGACAGTACGTACGGCTACTGCTGCAGCCACTGTATATCTAAACCAGGAAACCTTTCATAAGGTTCAATGCGGACAGATGGAGAAGGGAGATGTACTGGCTGTGGCGCAAGTGGCTGGCATTATGGCGGCCAAGCGATGTTGGGAACTGATTCCTATGTGCCATCCCATCATGCTGACTGGTGTGGATATCTCCTTTACGCTCGGTGACGAGCGTTATACTATCGGTATCGAAGCGACGGCGCGTTGCAAAGGCGAGACCGGTGTAGAGATGGAGGCACTAATGGCAGTGTCGACGGCGGCGTTGACGATCTATGACATGTGTAAAGCGGTGCAGCGGGATATCACCATCGGGCAGATCCTCCTGCTGGGAAAAAGCGGCGGACGAAGCGGCGATTTTACCGCGGAAAGAAAAGGAGAGCAGACGAATGGCTAAGGTGGTATCGGTAAACATCAGCGAGCGCCGCGGTGAGCGAAAGCATTCAGTTCCCGAAATTAGGCTGCGTGTTGGGCACGGCATTGAAGAGGATGCTCATGCGGGCAATTGGCACCGCCAGATTTCGCTTTTGGCGGAGGAAAGTATTGATATGATGCGTGCAGCCTGCACCTTCCCGCTAGGGGCCGGCGTATTTGCGGAGAACATTAACACCGAGGGGATCAGCTTAAAAACACTGCCCGTGGGTACACGTCTGGGTATCGGAGAGACGGTGGTGGAAGTAACGCAGATCGGAAAAACATGCCATAACGATTGTGCGATTAAAAAGGCTGCGGGACAATGCGTGATGCCAACAGACGGTATTTTTGCGGTGGTGGTGAACGGAGGTACGGTGCACCCCGACGATGAGATTAGGGTTTTGGAGGAGTAACAATGAAACTGATCCGTACGCAGGATGCGGTGGGACAAGTACTTTGTCACGATATGACCCAGATTATTCGGGACGAATACAAGGATGCGCGCTTTTGCAAGGGGTATATCGTAACAGAGGAGGATATACCGGTTCTGCTTTCCATGGGTAAAGAAAATCTCTATGTGTGGGAGATGGCGCCAGGAGTATTGCATGAAAACGATGCCGCTATGCGTTTGTTGGCGCTGTGCCGCAATACCGGGATGCGATACGGCGGTGTCAAGGAAGGTAAAGTGGAGCTGTTTGCCGAACAAGACGGTCTGTTCTGCGTGGACAGCAAACGCCTGCTTGCGGTAAACAGCATTGACCAGTTGATAATTGCGACGCGCCACGGTAACACTGCCGTACATAAAGGGGATAAGCTGGCGGGGATGCGTGTAATCCCGCTGATAATCGCGGAGGAAAAGCTACAAAAGGCAGAGCAGGTTGTCGGAAGCGAGCCGCTGCTGGCGCTGCGACCGTTTCTGCGCAAAAAAGCGGCTGTCATTACCACTGGCAGCGAGGTTAAAAAGGGGTTGATTCGTGATACCTTTACGCCTGTGATAAAAGAGAAACTAGCGGCTTATGGCATTAAAATCGTCGCGCAGGTAAACAGTGGCGATGGTGAGGAAAACGTAGCCGCCGCAATTGCGGAAATGCGCGCAAAGGCGGTGGATATTATCCTGTGTACTGGCGGTATGAGCGTGGATCCGGACGATAACACCCCAGGTGGTATAAGGAAGGCAGGGGCACAGATTATAAGCTACGGCGCTCCGGTGCTACCGGGTGCCATGTTCTTACTGGGCTATTTTGCAGACAGTGTGCCGGTGCTGGGCTTACCCGGTTGCGTGATGTATGCTAAAAATACTATCTTTGATCTGGTGCTGCCGCGTATTGTGGCGGATATTCCCGTTAGTCGGCAGGACTTTGTGCAAATGGGTGAGGGCGGGCTTTGCCTCGGTTGTAGCACATGCACCTTCCCAAACTGCGGTTTTGGAAAATAAGTCCGGCTTCATATCATCTTTGTGAGCAGGTGAATTTGCTGAGTGAAAGGAAAATATACGATGAAAAAGAATAATAAATTATTATCGCTTTTTTTGGTTGTGACATTTGCTTTAGGTATGTCGGCCTGTGGAGGCGCATCTCCCGATTCAGCATCCGGTGAGCTCGGAGCGTTAGAGAATACGGTAAGTTCCACGACAGTATCTGAAACAGGGGAAATGGCACAACTAACGGTGTTTGCGGCGGCCAGCATGAAGGAAACGTTAACCAAGATTGCGGAGCTATACAAAGAGTCTGCGCCGAATATCGTGATCAGTTTTAATTTTGATTCCTCCGGCACGTTGAAAACGCAGATTGAGGAGGGCGCCGCGTGTGATCTTTTTATTTCGGCTTCACCAAAGCAGATGGATCAACTGGATTCTTCTAAAGTAGGGGAGGAAAACCCAGACAGGCTAGATTTTGTCGAGCAGGGTACCCGAGTGGATCTGCTGGAAAACCGGGTTGTTTTGGCCGTGCCTGAAGGTAACCCAACCGGAATCAACAGCTTTGATGATTTGGCGAGAGCACTAAAAGGCGGTGATGTACTGCTGGCCATGGGTAACGGTGATGTTCCGGTGGGGCAGTATACGCAAAAGATTTTTGCGTATTATAGCCTTAGCGAAGATGAAATGGCGAAGAGCGGTGTATTGACCTACGGCAGCAATGTAAAAGAGGTGACTACGCAGGTCAGCGAGGGCAGCGTTGATGGCGGTGTGGTTTACTGTACAGATGCAACAAGTGCCGGCCTGATGGTAGTAGATAGTGCCACTTCAAAGATGTGTGGACAGGTAATCTACCCAGCGGCGGTGTTAAATGTAAGCGAAAACAAGGATGTGGCACAGGAGTTTTTAGATTATCTGAAAACGGATGAAGCCATGTCGGTTTTTGAATCGGTGGGATTCAGCCGGGCGAAATAATGCGGCGAGTTATTCGCGAAGCTGAGCGTGAATCTATCGTAGTAGGAGGCGGTGGCATGGATTGGTACCCACTGTGGAACAGCTTGCGGATTGCGGCCTTGGCCAGTGTAATCGTATTCTTTCTCGGCATATTTTTGGCGTATTATGTGGCAAAGCTTCCGTGCGTTCTGAAAGGACTGCTGGATGTGGTGCTCACCCTGCCGCTGGTGCTGCCTCCGACAGTATGTGGCTGGCTGCTGCTGCTTCTGTTTGGTGTGAACCGGCCGTTGGGACACTTGATGAAAACCTGGGGCATCCAGTTTGTAATGACATGGTACGGCGGAGTGCTTACGGCAATAGTGGTCGCGTTTCCGCTGATGTATCGCACGGCGCGGGGCGCCTTTGAAAGCTTTGATGAAACACTGGCATGGAGCGGCAAAACGCTGGGCCTTTCCGATGCTTTTGTTTTTTGGCGTATCCGTATGCCGGCCTGCCGACCGGGAATCATGGCGGGAACAGTGCTTGCTTTCGCCAGAGCACTGGGGGAATATGGCGCCACCAGTATGCTGATCGGCTATACACCCGGCAAAACGGCCACCATCTCCACCACGGTATACCAGCTATGGCGCACGAATGAGGATATTGCGGCCATACGCTGGGTGATGGTGAATCTCGCCATTAGTGCAGCGGTGCTGATGGCAATGAATCTGCTGGAAAAAAGCAGCCGCCCGAAAGGACGCAGCCTATGAGCTTGAATGTTGAGTTACACAAGCGCCTAAACGGTTTTACGTTGGATACCAAATTTGAAACCGACACAGGGACCATGGGACTGCTGGGGGCTTCAGGTTGTGGTAAAAGCCTGACCCTGCGATGTATTGCGGGTATTGAAAGACCAGATGCCGGACGCATTGTACTGAATGGCCGCGTGTTGTTTGACAGCGCCCGTCATATTAACCTACCGCCCCGCCAGAGGCGGGTAGGGTATCTGTTTCAAAATTATGCTCTGTTCCCGAATATGACGGTAGCGCAGAATATTTCCTGTGGTTTGTATGCGGAAAAGGATCGGACTGCCCGGCGTACGGCGGTGGCGAAAATGATGAACCGGATGCAGCTTGAGGGGTTGGAAAACCACAGGCCGTGTCAGCTTTCTGGGGGGCAGCAGCAACGCACAGCGTTGGCACGTATTCTGGTCGGACAGCCGGAACTGCTTCTGTTGGATGAACCGTTCAGCGCACTGGACGGCTTTCTAAAGGAGAAGCTCTTGACTGAAATGCATACATTATTAACCGATTACGGAACGCAAACGCTGATGGTTACCCATAATCGCGACGAGGTGTATGAACTGTGTGAAACGCTGGCGATCATGGAAGGCGGGCATCTGGTTGGCCATGCGCCCACAAAGGCGATGTTTGCTGACCCAGGCACCCGTGCCGGAGCCGTACTAACAGGCTGCAAAAATATTGTGGCAGCGCGAAAAGTAGGGGATACAATGGTGGAGGTGCCGGAGTGGGGCGTATGCCTACAAACGGCGTGCCCGGTAAAAAATGAACTTTGCGCTGTAGGAATACGGGAGTACGACTTTCAGCCGCAGGAACAACGCAATAGCTTTCCAGTCAAGGTCATCGTGGAAATTGAGGAGCCATTTGCATGGACAATAAAGTTCCGCTACGAGACACAAAGCGCGCAGAGCACGCCGATTTGGTGGAGAATTACCAAAGAAAATCGGAGACACACTCCGGCAATGCTGGGCGTCGCCCCACAACATCTGATGCTGTTATATGATTGATAGTAGAAGAGAGAAGAAAATACATACTGCCTATCGGAAAGGATGTAGACTATGTTTCAGGCCGGGATTTTGACCGTTAGTGACCGCTGTTCTCGCGGGGAACGCGACGATGAGGGAGGGCCGCTGGTGGCCGCATTGCTGCGGGATGCGGGCTATATGGTAACAAAACGGCAGATTGTGCCGGACGAGCAGCCACAGATTGAAGCGGCGCTCTGCAGTATGGCGGATATGGGAGAGATCGCGCTGATTATAACCACGGGTGGCACCGGGTTTTCACCACGGGATGTGACACCGGAAGCTACGATTGCTGTTTGTGATCGACTCGCCCCCGGTATTTCGGAGGCAATGCGGGCAGAGTCGCTAAAAATTACGCCGCGGGGAATGCTTTCACGTAGTCAGGCAGGGCTGCGAGGGAAAACACTGATTGTAAATCTACCTGGTAGCCCAAAAGCGATCAAGGAAAATCTGGTTCCTGTGCTGCCGACGCTAGCTCATGGCCTTGCCATGCTGCGAGGTGGTCGTGCAGACTGTGCGGCTCAGATGCAAGATAACGAATGCGGGCATTCAACCACGCGTGAAATACCTGTGTTTTCGCTTGTATCCTATTCCGGGACCGGAAAAACAACCTTTTTGGAAAAGTTACTTCCTGCTCTGAAACAACGTGGAATACGGGTGGCGGTGGTAAAACATGATGCCCATGAATTTATCATTGATTATGAAGGGAAGGACAGCTGGCGGCTGACTCATGCCGGAGCTGATGTGACTGTATTGGTTTGTGCCAAGTATGCCGCTGTTCTGGAAAACCGGCCGGTGCCAATTAGCACGTTGGTAAAGCAGATCCGTGATGTGGATTTGATTTTGACTGAGGGATGTAAACATGAGGAGTGGCCCAAGCTGCTTTTATACCGCACAGCAGCGGGTAAGCCGCCAGCGGCACCGCCGGAGCAATGCTTTGCCGTTATCAGTGATAAGCTGTGGCAAACGTCAGGACACAGTTTTTCACTGGATGATGCCGAAGGCGTAGCCGGACTATTGGAGCGAGTAATAAGAGATCCTGAAAAGGTGCGAAACCAATAAGGATTGCTGTGGTTGCCCATCATTACATTTGATTTATAGATACGCCTTAGCTTGATCGTAGGGTGAATTTACAAAATTAACGCGAAGCTCAAAGCATACTCTGAACTTCGCATTAAAACCATTACCCAACCCTTCGCTTTTTCAGTTGCGGTGGTATCCGTAGTAGCGCCTCGTTAGTGAACTGTTTCCCCAGTATCCACTTCTGTATTTCATTCTTTTTTAGAGTAAAAAGAATCGCTATCCTTAACACCTCGTATTATAGAGTAGTAGTTTTTATTATCCCTCTCCAAGGACTATATGCTACACTGTAAGGGATGCTGCGGATGGTTTTAGTCACCTACCACAAGATGGTTTAAGTGAGGCTCCAACCACAGTCTCTTTGTAAGTTTGTTAATCAGTTAGATACCGCACGACGGTTTATGTGGAACGAGGTTACAAGCGCAAGGAGATCTGTGGTCTCAAACAGTATCGAATCCAGTTACGAAGGAGTATCGCTGTCGTAGTTCTATTATCCTACGGCAGGGGGTTCTTCGCAATGTCCATTTCTCGGGGTTCAATTCATAAACTGGTGGGTATCTATTTTGGCGCTCTGTCAATAGTTGTGGTGCAGGAAAAGGAAGGAATGGAGACAAGAAAAAGCAGCCAAGGAAGTGGTTAAGCAGACAAAGTTGTCACATGGCTGCCGAATGCCTGTATATCTTTGACGGGCTGTAAGCGATATGCACCAAGGCTGTTTCTCGCCCGCAGCAGGGGCAACGGTGTATTTTTCTTGAAAGTGCCATTGCATTTTTACATAAATTTACACGGAAAATAACGAGGCGTATAATTTGGACAGGGTTTGCTATACTGAAGGTGTAAGAAAACTTTGGGGGATGAATTAAGATGATAGGTGTATTCACTTATGATGTTCCGCATAGAAAAACTTGGGACACCCTCTGCTTATTAAAGGCGAAATATGGAAATCGAGAAGGGGGGATAGCGGTATTCGGAAATAGTTTTCACTATGAAAAAAAGTTTACGCCCTTAATTTCACACAGACCCATTCCATGTAATACCCTAACGCCCAAAGAAATATGTGATAGTTTTGGTTTTCAGTATTACGAGGGTTTTGATGATAGTGTTTTGCCGCCTAATTCAGTAATACTGATTTGTGGCGCTGGGATTTTATCTAATGATATTATCGAAAAATATAGAGTCATAAACTCACATCCCGGTTATTTACCTAATGTGCGTGGACTTGACGCACTAAAGTGGGCAATTTATGACGGTCAGCCAATCGGAGTAACAACTCATCAGCTTGGGGAGCATATAGACGCAGGACTTATCATTGAGAGAAATTTATTACCCTTGTACTTCAATGATACATTTCATGCAGTAGCACAAAGACAATACGAAATGGAAGTCAATATGTTAGTGGGCGCGATAGACAAAATTGAATCAGCTACCGAGTTTGTTGAACCCCAGAACTACCAATTAAGGAAGCGGATGCCACACGAAATGGAAACAAGAGTGTTAAAGAGATTCAATGCTATCATTGAAAAAGTACCGATTGAATGAGTAATCTACGAAAATCACGAAGCAGCGGCGCGTTATGGTGACGTTGCCGCCGCTTTTTAAGGGTTCTCTGTCAATAGTTGTGGTGCAGGAAAAGGAAAGAATGGGAACTAGTAAAGCAGCTATGAAAGCGTTAAGCCGTCCGGGCACCGCCCGGGCGGCTTATTTTCTGCTATATGGGTGCCACATGGCATTTGCAAACGGATAATTTCAATAGAAAAAGCTATTTCCGCCCTACAGTTATTGCCGAAAGAAAAGGCTAAATCCGTATACAAAATTGCATATTTAAGACCAAGATAATGGAATTAATTGAAGATTGAGTATGCCCCAATTACCCCTTATACTTAACTTGGCTCTGCTACATAAGGAGAGTAAAAAATAATAAGGGGAAGAACAGATGAAAGCTCACAAACGGCTGCTGTCACTGCTGCTCACTGCCGTCCTGCTCACGGCCACAATGGTATTTTCGGGAGGAAATGTCTACGCGAAGGCCGCGACGGTAACCACCGAGGCCGAATTCCTGCTCGCACTGGGAGACTCGTCCGTAGACACCATTACCGTTACGGGGGACATCCAGTTACAGGATCAGACCGCCATTGACCGCGCCCTTACCATCAAGGGCAACGGCAAGATCATCACCGAGAATCTGATAGTAGGTACCTCCGGCAACCTGACGGTGACAGAATCCTTGAATATTGAGAGCGTAGACAACGCGATTTACATTGAGGGTGGCACATTGACCCTCTCGGGCAACGCAACGGTCAATGCCTCCGATGGCGTTGGGGTGGTTGCGCTTGATTTTGCAGGCAACCGGAGTGCTATTAACGTGCAAGGCGGTAGCGTATACGGTGGTCTCAACGCTATCTCGGCCTTCTATTCAGACATTAACGTAACCGGCGGCACTATTACTGGCACCAGTTGCGGGTTGGCACTGTTTAGCGAGACAAAAGCAAAGATTACCGGCGGCACCGTTCACGCAACCGGCACATCATCGGAGGAAGCTGCGATTCTCTCTGATTCAAGCTACATCTATATCAGCGGCACTGCTGATATCAGTGCTAGCACGGCTCTGGCATCCAATTTAACCAGCATCACCATCGAAAGAACCCCTTCGCTCAAATTAAGCGGCTCGGTATACGGCGTGAAAGAGGATGGGGAGAACATCGCGACCTATCTCACCCAGCTGCCCAAGCCTGTTACCGCGCAGGCGGGGAAGACCCAGAGCTTCTCGATTGTGGGCGCGGATTCCGGCATAAAGTATAAGCTTTTAAACCCTCCTTCGGCACTCAAGGCCTCCATCTCCTCCAACAAGGTGACGCTTGCCCCCACCAAGGCGGGTAACTACACCTTAAATCTTTACTACGAACTGAACGAGGGCAGCTCCATCCGCCTTATTCTGCCCGTAACGGTTAACGCGGCGTCCGGCACCAGTTCAAGCGGCGGCACCAGTTCCAACACCGAGTCTCGCCCGGAGAACCCCGAGACCGGCGCGCTGCCCGTGCTGCCGATCCTTGCGTTCTTTGGTTTCGCGGCGCTTGCTGGCGTGGGTGCATTGGGCTATAGAGCCTATGCAAAACGCAGCCGGTAAGCATCAGGCGCTTTGAATGAAGCCCTGCACTGATTTAGCGTATCCTTAAACAAAGCGCGCTTAGCGTAAGGCCCCGCACAGTCTTTTGGCTGTGCGGGGCCTGTTTTATCCGGGGTGATTTGGGCGATGTCGGGGTCGCTTTTGGCAGATGGGCTATCCTGCCTGTAGACATACCGGTTTTGGGGAGAAGGCTCATTTTATGCCTGAATCGCAGGTGATAAAAGCTTAATAAACTAGCAGGATACGCCCGAAATAATGGGATTAATTGAAGATTGAGTATGTAAAATCGACGCATTATACTTGAATTGGCTCCATCGCAGGAGAGTAAAAAAATATAAGGGGATAAACAGATGAAAGTTCACAAACGGATGCTGTCGCTGCTGCTTACCGCTATCATGCTTACGGCAATGATGGCATTTGCAGGCGGGGATGTCTATGCAAAATCAGTGGTGGTAAAAAATGAAGCCGAGTTTCTTGCGGCGCTAAACAATTCAATGATTGATACGCTTACCATTAAAGGCGATTTTACTTTAAGCAAAACAGTATACATAACGCGCACAGTTACACTTTTAGGTACTGGTAAAATAACAATGAACGGCTTTAACTATTTATCCGTTGGTTCTTCACAGATAGAAGGCAATTTAACATTGGCAGACCAAATTTCTATTCAAGGCAATGATTGTTTAGTACACTTAGAAGATGGAACCTTTACCTTAACCGGCAAAGCATCTCTTATCTCTGGGGGAACCGCAGTTGAATCGTCTAACAGAACCAAGAATACATCAGTTAGGCTCATTGTCATTCAGGGCGGCAGTATTAATGCCGGCACCTTTGGCATCGTAGCCAGAGGATGTTCATTAGGAGTTTCAGGCGGTACTATAATTGCTGGTAGGGATGGTATCAATATTAATTATGATAGTTTCGCTACAATTACTGGAGGAGTCATACACAGTAGCAGTAATAATTACTATGATGCCGGTGTAAGCTCATCCGGTAGATTAACGATATCCGACAACGCAAATATCAAAGGGCCCAAATCGGTTTTAATTTCTGGGAGTACTTATATTATCAGCAGCAATACGCTTAAACTAAAAGGGCCAGTAAGTTTTCAAAATATATATGGCAGAATCGGAGATTATCTCAGTCAGCCACCGCTGCCTATTACCATGAAAACGGGAAACCAATATAGCTTTTCAATTTCAGGTATCGATAAGAAAATTATCTACTCGCTAAGAAAACCTCCCTCTGAATTGAATGCATCAATAACTGGGGATACCGTCACTATTGCACCAAGTAAGGTGGGTACCTATCAATTACGGCTTGAAACAGATTATGTACACTCCCCCGAATCGACAGAACCGTATTACCTTAACCTCATTATTCCTGTAACAGTCACAGATACTGCAACTTCATCTAATTTACAAAACAATTCCAGTTCAACCATAACTTCACAAGCGCCAAACCCCGAGACCGGCGCGCTGCCCGCTCTGCCGATGTTCGCATTCCTTGGCTTCGCGGTGCTTGCCGCCGTGGGCGCAGCAGGTTATAAGGCGTACTCAAAACGCAGCCGGTAAGCCAGAGACACATTGATAAGACGCGCTTAGCGCTGGGCCCCGCACAGTCTGCCGGCTGTGCGGGGCTTCTTGTATTAAAAGCGGGGACGGCACACTTAAACGCAGAACGGTGTCGTTACTGGGATTGCCGCCACTCACACATAAATCCTGCATGAATACAATATTCTAAGAGATTATATGAATAGAGGTATCATCATGGGCAGTTATGTGTCTGTACAACCCAATGTGAAGTATTATGTGGAGGATATCAACCCCACCGGCAGCAAGACCATCCTGTTTGTGCACGGCTGGCCGGGGAACCATAACCTGTTCGAGTACCAGTATGACGTACTGCCGAAGCTGGGGTACCGGTGCGTCGGGATCGACTACCGCGGGTTCGGCCAATCGGATAGGCCGTGGACGGGGTACGACTACAACCAGCTGGCGGATGACCTGCGGCGCGTGATTCTGACAATGCGGTTACATAACATCATCCTCCTCGGGCACTCCACGGGCGGCGCCATCGTTATCCGCTATATGGCGAGGCACAGCGGCTACGGGGTATCCAAGCTCGCGCTGTGCGCCGCCGCCGCGCCGAGCCTAATACAGCGGCCCTACTTCCCCTACGGGCAGCCGAAGCAGGTGGTGCTGAACATCATACAGGGCGTCAATACCGACCGCCCCAACGAGCTGCGTGAATTCGGCAAGATGATCTTCTACAACCCGGTGAGCGAGGCGCTGTCGGACTGGATCTTCCAGCTGGGGCTGCAGGCCGCCGGGTGGGCGACCGCGGCGGTCGCCAACACCTGGATGGGCGAGGAGGAGCTGTTTAACGACCTCGGAAAGATCAACGTGCCGACGGTGATCCTCCACGGGCTGAACGATCAGGTGTGCCTGTATCCGCTGGCCATCGCCCAGAAGGACGGCATCCGAAACGCCAAACTGGTGCCGTTTGAAAACTGCGGGCACTTCCTGTTTTACGACCAGCGCGAGAAGTTCAATCAGGAGCTGGTGGAGTTTATGGAGGAGTAAAGCCCAACCTAGAAAACATCATTCACTTGATATACAGACGCCCGCACATCCATGGAAATGTGCGGGCCTTCGTTTGCCCGAAAATGGAAACGTATTTGACAAGCCGTCCCGCGCAGGCTATGATTAGTATACGTTATCCGCCGGTTGCCTTGCGGGGCGGGAGCGGTGGACATGCGATAAAAAAGAGGGGAGGCACCGCCATGCGTGCGCTGGGCTTTGCGGCCTATCATCCGGTAACACAGCTGCTGTATTTTGCGGCGGTGCTCACCCTCTCGCTGCTTTCTATGGACCCCATCATCATTACAATGAGTATTGCAGCGGCAATTGCCGCCAACCTGTATTATGCAAACCGGCGGGAGCTGCGGCTCATGCTGCGGGTGGCGCTGCCGCTTTTTCTCTTCGTCACCCTCGCAAACCCCATCGTCAGCCATCGCGGGCGGGCGGTGCTTTTCACGCTGTTCGGGCAGGCGTTTACGCTGGAGGCGCTCTTGTACGGCGCGGTCTCCGGCCTGATGCTCGCGGCGGTGCTGCTGTGGTTTTGCGCGTTTTCGGCGGTGGTGAACAACGACCGGCTGCGCTATCTCTTCGGGCGGACGGCGCCCACGGCGGCGCTGGTGGTCACCATGACGCTCCGGCTCATCCCCCTTCTGCTGCGCCGCCAGAACGAGATTGACGAAACCTTGTCGCTCCTTTCCCCCAAGCAGGGGGCGCGGGGCCGCATCACCGCTGCCACCGCGAAGGCCAAACGCCTTTCGGGGGTGTACACCGTGCTGCTCGCCACCGCCCTGGAGGACTCTCTCGATACCGCGCGTTCGATGTCGGCCCGCGGCTACGGCGCCGCGCGGCGGACGCATTACGAGTGCCACCGCGTGAAGGCCCGGGACATGGTTTTTCTGGCTTGCCTGACGATACTGTTTGCATTATCTATTACGATATATACTGTTTGTAATGTACGATTCGCCTTTTACCCCGTTATGACGCCCCTTACCCTCGCGGGTGCGCGGGGGCTTTACTACTTGCTGTTTGCCCTGCAGGCGCTGCTGCCCTTAGCCTGCGAGGGCTGGGAGGTTGTGCGTTGGAGATCTTAAGCCTTGACCGTTTCAGCTACCGCTACCCGCGCGCCGCAAAGGACGCGGTAAGCGACATCACCCTCTCGGTAGACGAGGGGGATTTTGTGCTGCTGTGCGGGGCCTCGGGGTGCGGCAAATCCACCCTGCTTGAAAACCTCAAACCCGAGCTGCGCAAAAACGGCACACGCACGGGCGGGGTTTATTATAAGGGCAGGCCGGTAGAGGCGCTGACGCGTATGGAATCAGCCTGCGACATCGGGTTTGTGATGCAGGATGTCGAGGCGCAGCTGGTGGCCGACACCGTGCGCGCCGAGCTCAGCTTCGGGCTCGAGTCGCTCGGCTTCCCGGGTGAGGTTATCCGGCGGCGGGTGGCTGAGATGGCGAGCTTTTTCGGCATGGGCAGGCTGTTAAACCGCACGGTTAACAGCCTTTCGGGTGGCGAAAAGCAGCTGGTAAGCCTCGCGGCGGTGCTGGCGCTCTCGCCGCGCCTGCTGCTCTTAGACGAACCGGCCTCGCAGCTCGACCCCGTGGCGGCGCGTGAACTGTTCTCGATGCTTGCGCGCATTAACGCCGAGCTGGGCATCACCGTTCTGATTGCCGAGCACCACACCGAAGAGTTGTTTGCCCTCTGCAGCAAGGTGTTGCTGCTACAGGACGGGCAGCTGCGCTTTTTCGGCGGCAGCCGCGAGGCGGCACAGTTTATTGCCGCGGAAATGAATGAGAACGGCGCGCAGGGGGGAACGCTCTCCCGCGATACGGTACCCCCCGAGAATAGAGCGGGTACGGCCTTTGCGGCCCTGCTGCCCTCGGCGGCGAGGATTTTCCCCGATGAGGCGGAGATTCCCCTTTCGGTGCGCGAGGGGCGCAGCCTGTTTGAACAGAAAACAAGGGGGAAGGCGCGCCCCGCCCCGCGGCGTGTGCAGCCGCCCCAAACGCCGCCCGCCGTGGCGGTGAAGGGCCTATATTACAGCTACGGCGGCGCGCAGGCGCTGCTGTTTAAGGATTTGGCACTCACGCTGTACCAAGGCGAGCTTTCGGCGGTGATGGGCGCCAACGGCGCGGGCAAAAGCACGCTGCTCAAGCTGCTTTGCGGGTTCTTAAAACCCCAGCGCGGCAGGGTGGAGCTGTTCGGGCAGCGCAACGCGCGCGAGGTGGCGATTGGCTACCTGCCGCAGAACCCACGGCTGCTCTTTATCGCCGACGCGGTGGAGGACGACCTGCTGGCAACGGCTGCGGCCTTTGCGCTGCCGCAGCCCGAGGAGCGCATACAGTCCCTTGCAAGTGCATTGGGCATTGAGGGTATCCTGCGCGCGCACCCCTACGACATCAGCGCGGGGGAGCTGCAACGGGCGGCGCTCGCCAAGGTGCTGCTGGCGTCCCCGCGGCTGCTGCTGCTCGACGAGCCCACCAAGGCGCTCGACCCGCAGGCGAAGACGAAGCTGGCGTCCCTTTTGTGCGGCCTTGTGGGGCAGGGGGTGAGCGTAGTGCTGGCAAGCCACGACGTGGAGTTCTGCGCCCGGTACTGTGACCGCTGTGCGCTGCTGTTTGACGGGCAGGCGGCGAGCGTCGGCGCGCCCGCGCAGTTCTTCGGCGGCAACACCTTTTACACCACGGCGGCGGGGCGGATAGCCGCGGGCTTTTCGGCCGAGGCCGTCACCTGTGAGGAGGTGCGCGCGCTGTGGCGGGAGTAGGGGCGCGCGCGCGGCGCGCATGGGCGTTTGCGGCAGCGGCGGTGGTGGTGATTGCCGGGGGAATATACACCCTTTTCCCGCAGGCGGTTTCGCCGCAGCTGCTGCCGCTCGCGGCGGTGCTGGTACTGGTCGTGCTCGGGTTTGTATATTACGAGAGCACCCGCCCCACCGCGAAGGAGGCCGCCGCCGTGGCGGTGCTCTCGGCGGTGGCGGTGGCGGGGCGGGTACTGTTTGCGCCGCTGCCCAACTTTAAGCCGGTGGGCGCGGTGGTGATCGTCGCGGGGGCGGTGTTCGGCGCTCCGGCGGGGTTTATGACGGGCGCCGTGAGCGCCTTGTGCTCCAACATGATGTTCGGGCAGGGCGCGTGGACGCCGTGGCAGATGCTCGGCTTCGGCGCGGTGGGCGCCCTTGCGGGGGTGCTCGGCAGGCGGGGGTTATTGCGCGGGCGGCTTCGGCTGTGCGTGTACGGCGCCGCGGCGGGCTACCTCTACGGCGTGATCGTCGACGCCTTTTACATCCTCGGGTACGTCGAGCCGAGCGTTCAGGCGCTGTGGGCGGCGGTGGCGGGCGGGGTGCTGTTTAACACCATCCACGCGGCGGCAAACGTCTTCTTTTTGTTCTGCTTCGGTGAGGCGTGGGTCAAAAAGCTTGCGCGCATCAAGGATAAATAGGCGCTGCTCGCCATAATGCGCTTATGCCCTTAAAATGCCCACAGGGATGTCGGCGGGAATTTTACAGACAAGCCACGGGATAAAATATATTCGGCGGATTTTTAAACAACTTAGCAAAGGGTTTGTGCTTAAAATCCGTTCTCTTTTCGTGTTTTCATACAATCCGGCAGGCGGCGGGGCCGGAAAGCGAGTTACCGCAAACACCGCCTGCGCATAAGATAGAACGTAAGAGGAGGCGGAAGAATGGCTGCGGCAGTGGCGGTGGCTGCCGGATGTGCAGGGGCCCGGCGCGTTCAACTCTCCGTCGGCCTTTGCTGTGCCAAAACGGGCAAAACGGTGTGGGAGGGCTTGGCAGGCCGCCCATACGCGGCGTTTGCTTCACCCGCCTATGGCGGGGGGCGCAAAACGGTAACGTCCGCCCGCAGGGGAGCTGCCGCAAAAGCGCATACCTCCGCGCCTCTTTAATATAATGTCGCCGGCTGGGGCGGCGGGCGCCTCCCTTTGCCAGAGGCAGGTGCCCGGCACCTTATCACCGCGCAAGCCGTGATACCGGTTTTTCGGGAGCCGGCGGCAGTATGTACCTAATTCCCGGGTAACGGTGCAGAGATTGCGCCTTTGTAGGGAAACGCTTTGCACACAGTCCACCTTTAAAACGCAGGAGAAGACAACACAAGGAAGGGGTACGGCTTTCACCGTGCCCCTTCCCTGTATTAAAATAGTGTTCCCAAAAGTGCAGATAAAACAAGGCAGTGACGCCTTAAAATAAATGAACTCCCCGACTAAGACATTCTGCCCAAATAATGGAGGATATTTTTGTAAAATTAAGAATATTATGCGCAAAAGTTTACGGTAAATTCAATTATTCAGCCCTAGTATTGTTGACGTTTTTCCCCACGTGGTTTAAAATAAAACAGGAATACTAATTCTTCTAAAAGAAAGTGATGAAATCACTTTTTTAAACCCCGCCTTTGGCGGGGAGCAACAACGCTTTGTGTTGTTGCAGAATGAGTATTAAGCGATAATTCGACGGCTTAAAGCCGCCCACACCGTTTATAACGGTGTATTTGAAAAGGGGATTTTATCCCCTTTTCAAATTGAATTCAGTATAAGCGCGGCGGCTTCGGATCGGTAAGGCTTGGGAGGAACGAAAAGTTTTCGTCAGGGCGTAATTTGTTCCCTCCCTGCTGCAACCGAAATGCATCGCCGCGTCGGTTTTACAGACAAGCCGTGGCTTGCGCCGGGGCCGCTGTAACCGGTTTTAACCTGTAATCGCCCGCTTGCTGCGGGAATCAGACTACATCATCTTAGCCGCAAAAGAGGGGGACAACACCTTGTCACAAGAGATCAAAATAGCGCCTTCCATCCTTGCAAGCGATTTTTCACGCTTAGGCGAGGAGATTAAAAAGGTGGAGGAGGCCGGCGCCGACTGGATACACCTCGACGTGATGGACGGGCACTTCGTACCTAACATCACCATAGGCCCGCCGGTAATTTGGTGCCTGCGCAAGGTGACGAAGCTGCCGTTTGACGTGCATCTGATGCTTTCCGACCCGCTGCAGTACGCAAAGTCGTTTGCCCAGGCGGGCGCGGACATGATCACCTTCCACATCGAGTCGGTGGGCGACCCGCGCACGGCGGCGGAGTATATCCGTTCGCTCGGCGTTAAGGTAGGCGTGTCCATCAAGCCGAGAACGCCCGCAGAGGCCCTTTTGCCCTACTTAAAGGAGCTTGACCTCGTATTGGTGATGACCGTGGAGCCGGGCTTCGGCGGCCAGCGCTTTATGAACGATATGCTGCCCAAGATCGAGATGCTGCGCACCGCCATCACCCGCCAGCACCTTTCTCTCGACCTGCAGGTGGACGGCGGCATCGACGAGCACACCTCCTACCTCGTGAAGCAGGCGGGCGCCAACGTACTGGTGGCGGGCAGCGCCGTTTTCGGGCGCGAAGACTATAAAAGCGCCATCAGCATCTTAAAAAACGAATAGCTACATAAAAGCGCCCAGGGCCCTGCTACAGGGTTTTGAGGGTCGCCAGCGTATTTTTTGAAAGCAGCAGGCTGCCGTGCTCGTCGAGCGCCGACAAGGCCAGTAATCCGCCGCCGCACAGGCGGCCGAACTCCGCCAAACCCGGGCCGATGCGCTCCGCGCTCTTGGCGCCCAGCACGATGCGGTAGTGGCCGCTATAGCTGTAAAGCGCCAGAAGCGGCAGGCTGACGGGGCAGGCTCGCGCCCAGCTCGCGGCATCGTTTAAGGTGTCGAACTCGTAGATGACGGGGGTGCTGTCGGCAAGGGTAGCCTTCTTTTTGCCCTCGCTGAAGAGGCCTGTGTCCAGCTTGGTAAAAAGCAGCGTGCAGCTGCCGTCGCTGTTTGAAAACGCCTCTATATAAAGCTTTGCGCCGGTGAAGTCAAAGCCGGTTTTCACCTTCGCAAACGACAATATCTCTGAGATGGCGCGCTTGCTGGAGGGGCTTTGATAGTCCAGCTCCTCGTAGGTGAGGTTCAGCCGCTCCATATCCGAGGTCGTCAGCAGTATTTTAATCTTATCGCTGTTGATTGCCTTAATAATCACAAAACCACCCTCCAACAGCTTATAGGTCTTGATAGTTGCCTTCGGTCGCGTGCCCGAACCCAAGGGGCGTCTTATTACAGTATATGCGGGGTTTACCGTGTTTGAACCGCATCCGCCGGTTTCGGCAAATTGCCTTAGCGTGCCCCGCTTAAGTAACAAAAAGAGGTGAATAGAAATGGCAGCCAGCTGGTTTAGCGGCGAAAACCTGTATCAGGCGAAGGAACCCGCTTTTTCACGTGAACAGAAAGAGTTTTTAAACCCTTCGGTCATCTATCTGCCGGATTACGATGAATCTTACGGCCAGCCCCCCAAGGCGCTTATGGCCGATACCATATATCAGGGTAGGTTTGAGCTGGATTACCCCCGGCTCTCCTGCACATCCTTTTTGCGTTTCAGAATAAAGGATAACGATAAGCCGAAGATCAAAGAGGGCGACGAGCCCCTTACCTATGCGTTTACCGACGCTCCCAAGAAGCGGAAGAAGGAGGGCAGCCCCTTTAACAACAAGCAGGAGCCGCTGACGGTGGAGCGTTTTGAGCCGGAGGAGCTTTTGCAGATTGCCGAGTGGGCCGCCATTGTGGACGAGACCGACGGCAAGTTTTTAAGCGAGAAGCTGGAGCTCATCTACGAGGGCGGCTACGACGCCATCGTGTGCGACGCCATCGACGAGCAGCCCTATGTCTCCTCCAACATCAGCACGCTCATGCAAAAGAGCGAGGCGGTGTTCAGCGCCCTTGCCATGGTGGCGCAGTCCGCCGGTGCGGCGAACACCTTCGCGCTTTGCTACGCCGATATGGACGACGCCGAAACGGTGATCCCCCACAAGATGTACACGGTGCCCGTCAAGCGCATCTACGGGCGCTACCCCGTGCGCGACCGCGTAAAGAGGCTGCTTGCCAAACAGGGCAGGTGCTATACCATCGGCGTGCAGGCGCTCTGGCACCTTTACCGCGCCGTTGCCGAAAAACGGCCCCAGAACACAACCGTCATCACGGTGGCGGGCGACTGTGTGGGCAACCCGCGCAACCTCGAGGTGCGTGTGGGCACCACGGCCCGCGAGGTGCTGGAGTTTTGCGGCTTAGTCAAAAACCCCATGCGCGTGATTATGGGCGGCAGTATGCGCGGCGCCGCGATCACCGATCTCGACCTGCCCGTGCTTTACACCACAAGGGCGGTGCTGGCCTTTGAGCGGCCGATCGAAAACCCCGTGCTCAGCTGCATCTCCTGCGGCCGGTGCATCGTCAGCTGCCCGCGCAGCCTTGCGCCGAACTATCTGTTTAAGAACTTTAACGCCCGCAACCTCGACGCCCTCATCCAGCTTAGGGCGGACCGGTGCATCGAGTGCGGCGTCTGCTCCTACATCTGCCCCGCGAACCTCGAGCTGCTGCACGTGGTGCGCAAGGCAAAGAATATGGTTAAAGAAGAACTGGTGAAAGATGGGGTGGAACAATGAACCTGCAGAACGCCAAGGCCCCCCATATCCGCTATAAAGAGAGCGTGCATACGCTGTTTACCGATGTGATCATCGCGCTGCTGCCCCTTTATGCCATGGCCTACTTCTACTACGGCCCGCGCACGGTGATCATGGCGCTCGCCGCCGTGGTGGTGTGCTATCCGCTCGACCTGCTCTGCCGCAGGATGGCGGGGAAGGTCATCAAGATCAACGACTTCTCCGGCGTGCTCACCGGGCTTATCATCCCGCTGATGCTGCCCGCCTCGGCCCCCTACTACGTGGTGGTTGCGGCCTGCCTGTTTGCCATCCTAATCGCCAAGCACCCGTTCGGCGGCCTTGGCTATAACCTGTTTAACCCCGCGGCCGCGGGCATTGCGTTTGTAACGGCCTGCTGGCCGGACGCGGTGTTCCGTTACCCCAAGCCGTTTGAACACATCCCGGTGATACTCGATACCTCGGTGGAGCTGTTTGCCTCCCCGGCAAGCGCTTTAAAGGTAAACGGCGCGCCCTCGGGCGACCTTTTGCAGATGTTTTTGGGCAATTCACTGGGGCCGATGGGCGCCACCTCGATACTGGTGATACTCAGCTGCCTGTTCTTCCTGCTGTTTCGCAGAACCGTTTCGTGGCATATCCCCGTTTCGGCGCTGGTAACGGCGGGATTGTTTGCGCTTTTATTCCCGCGCGTATCCATCAGCCTGTTCAGCAGCACGGTGTACGAGTTGTTTGCGGGCACCCTGGTGTTCGGCGCGGCGTTTGTGGCGACCGACCCGGTTACCTCGCCTTCCTTCCCCATGGCCAAGGTGCTTTACGGCGCGGGGATAGGCCTGCTCACCATGCTGCTGCGCTGGTTTGGCGGGTATGAGGAGGGCTTTATCTACGCGCTGCTCATCATGAACGCGCTGGCCTTTGCCCTCGACCGCCTCGCCATCTGGGTGCGGTACGACCTGCGCTCGGGCCGGGTGCCTATCCAGCGGGTGAAGGCCGCGGCGATGGGCATCCTCGAGCACCGCGAGCATAAAAAGATAGTGATCACCGCCGCGGCGCCTTCCGACGCCCCCGAATCGCCGGAACAGGCGGAGCCTTTAGAGGCGCCCGAAGAAGCGGTGAAGGAAGAGACTACAGCGAAGGGAGGCGGGCAGCATGGCTAAGAAGAAGGGCGGCAAGCACCGCCTGCGCGCAAAGCTCAGAGAGTTCTGGACAGCCAACCCCATACTGGTAAACGGCCTCACCCTCGCACCGGCGGCGGTGGCGGCCATCTACCTTAAAAACGCGGCGGCGCTGTCGCTGGCCCTTGCGGTTATCACCGTTCCCACGCTGCTGGTGGCGTCGCTCATCCGGCAGCGGCTTCCCCTGCAGCACCGCATCCCCCTTTACGCGGTGGTTTCGGCGGCCTGCTTCGCGGGGGCTATCGCCCTCATACGCCTGTGGATGCCGGAGGTAATCGACACACTGGGCATCTACCTGCCGCTGCTCATTACCAACACCGTGGTGGTGATGCGCGCCGAGGCGTTCGGCATACGCAACAAGACCCGCTGGGTGCTGGTGGATGCGCTGGTGCAGGTGGCGGGCTACGCCTTTGTGATCTGTATTATCGGGCTTATTCGCGAGTATGTCGGCAACGGCACCATCTGGGGCAGCCCGGTGGATAACGTCCTGCCCGTTTCGGGCCTTTCGATGCCGTTCGGCGGGTTTATCCTGCTCGGCCTGTTCGCGGCGCTTTATCAGTATGTAAGCAACCGTGCCCTGCAGCGGCGCTTAAACGCCCACATTACGGTGAGCACGGAGGATGAAACATCCAATACCCAAACGGCGGAGGTGGTGAGCTGATGGAACTTCTCGCGCAGTTTTTTACCGCCTCGCTGATCGCGATACTGGTGGAGAACCTTGTGCTCTCGCGCGGCCTCGGCACCAGCACGGTGCTGTTCTCGGCGAGAGGGGCCAAACCGATCTTTATGTTCGGCGGCCTGCTCACCTTAATGACGATACTCTCCTCTGCGGCTGCCTTCGGCGTAAACCTGCTGGTAGGGTCGCTTTCTATCAAAATCTACGTTCGCCCCATCGCCTTCATTCTGGCGATGACCGTCGCTTACTATATAGTATATTTGACGCTGGGAAAGTTTATGAAATCGGCCGGCGAATATGTACGCAGATATCTCGGCTACGCCACCTTCAACTGCGCCGTGCTGGGCGCCGTTTACCTTGTGGTGAACGGAAAGTACGACCTTGTGCAGACCGTCGGCTTTGGGCTCGGCGCGGGGATAGGCTTTACGCTCGCCTCGCTGCTGATCGCCGAGGGCAGGCGGCGCGTGGAGATGGCGGCGGTGCCCAAGGCATTCAAGGGGCTGCCGGTAACCCTGCTTTACATCGGCATTCTCTCACTAGCGTTCTTTGGTTTGATCGGGCACCAACTGCCGTTTTAACCGAACTCAGGGCCCGCCGCAGAGAAAACACCCATATCGTGTTGAAAGGTGGCGTCCGCTATGTCCGACTTTCCGGGCTTTAAGATTAAGCGAAACAGCAGAAAATACCAAACGAAGAAGCAGCGCCGTTTTGCCGCGGTAAAAACCGTAGCCTCGGTTTTGGGCTTTTTCGCGCTGTTTTTTATAGGGTACAGCGTCGCGGAGCCGGTGGTGAGCTTCATCAACGGCGAGATGCGCGCGCGTGTGGATTCGGAATACGAGGCCTCGCAGGCCTCCTCCCAGGCCTCCTCGTCGCAGCCTGCCGAGAGCAGCCGCGCGCCGGGGCAGGGCATTGGCCTGCACGACATCAAGGCCGCCTACATGCCGCCCGACGTGTTGATAAACGACGACCGTTTTAATGAATTTATCGCGCAGGCCAAGGCCAAGGGCGTCAACACCGCCGTGATAGAGGTAAAGGACCGCAGCGGCATCCTCTACTACGACTCGTCGGTGGCTGAAGCCAACAGCATCGGCGCGGTGGTGGAAGATGCCCCCAAGCTGAGCGCCCGCATCGAGGCGCTGACCGCCGAGGGGATACAGACCATCGCGCGCATGAGCACCTTTGAGGACCCTCTTGCCGCGCGCAAGATTAAAGGAACCGCCGCGAGGTATACCAAGGATGTGACCAGCGTGTGGCTGGATAACTACGCCGAGGAAGGCGGAAAGCCGTGGATTAACCCCGAATCGGCGGAAGGGGTAGACTATATCTCGTCGCTGATCGGCGAGCTTGCAGAGGACGGCGCCGCGTATGTGATGGCGGAGACCCTGCATTACCCCAAAGGCCAGGCCTTAAATCTTGCCTACTTCGGCCCGAAGAGCAACGACTCGCGCATAAACGTGTTAAACGATGTGATCACGCGGCTCACGGGGGCGCTTGCGGAGACCAACTGCAAGCTGATACTCTCCTACGACGCGCAGGATTATCTCACCGACGATGCGATGGTGTACGGCGGCAGCCCCGCCGACTTAAGCGGTGAAATCATCGCGCCCGTGATCCTGCCCGACGCGTTTGAAAAGGAGCTGACCATCGGCACCACGACGGTTACCGACCCCGCATTGCAGCCCTATGACATCACCAAGGCGTTCACCGAGGAGCTGCAGGACGACATTGCGCAGGGCACCGAGCTGCTGCCCTTTGTGGAATACAACAACGCTTCCGGTGTGCAGACAGAGCAGCTTCGGGCGTTAAGCGAGCTTTCGGTTGCGCCGTACATCCTTTATGCGCCGGACGGACGATATGAATAGTAGCGAAAGGGAAACGACATGAACAAGCACAGAGCAAAGATCATCGGTATTGTGGTGGGCATTGTACTCGCCTTCGCCGTGGGGGTGGGGCTGTGGCTGATGCTGCCCTGTCTGCTGGCGTGCCTGAGCGGGTTGGGCTTCGGCGACGCGGCCTCGATCGGCATCATCGGCGGCGCGGACGGGCCGACCTCCGTCTTGATCTCCTCCAAGGTTTCGCTTCGCTATATCGCGTGGATCGTCGCCCAGGTGGCGGTATTGGCGGCGGCGCTGATTTACCGCCAACGGAACAGTAAAAAAAACAAAGACGGCGAGCAGTAACCCGCCGCTGATTATAACAAAGCAGCCGGAAGATACACGAATATCTCTCGGCTGTTTTTTGTATGGGCTTACCCGCGCGTGAATGTGCGACAGGGCAAACCCTGTCCCTCTGGCCCCCGAGGTTGCCCGCGGTGAATTTTTCGCCCTCTTGCTGAACCTGACAGACAGTTGTCAACACCGGCATGATAAAATGTTGAAAACGAAACGAAAGGACGAACCGACATGAATTTTATAACCCCGCTGATTGCGGTAAAGGACATTCAAGCGTCAAAGGCGTTTTACGAAGCGGTGATGGGCATGAAGGTAACCCTAGATTTGGGGCAGAACGTCTCTTTAGACGGCAAGCTCGCGATACAGGAGGATTACGCCGGTCTGGTGGGCGTAGAGCTGCCCGTTACCCCCAAGCCCAACGACCACGAGCTGTATTTTGAGGAGCAGGATTTCGACGCCTTTATCGCCCGCTTAGATACCGTAAGCGCCGTCGAGTACCTGCACCGGGCGAAGGAATACCCGTGGGGCCAGCGCGTGGTGCGGTTTTATGACCCCGACGGTCACATCATCGAGGTAGGGGAAAACATGGAGGGCGTGTTCAAGCGCTTTCACGCTCAAGGCATGAGCGCAGAGCAGGTAGCCGAACGCACCATGCATCCGGTGGAATTTGTAAAGCAGTTTATCGGGGAATAATTGATAATTGGAAGGGGGCAGAGCTGTGGGTCTGCCCCCCCTTGTATGTATAAATGTAGGGGGCGGCAACCTTGATGCCCCACGGATTCTTTGAACGCCCACGGGTGGGTGTAGGGGCGGCGTTTTGCCGCCCGCATGTCAACCGAAAATTCCTGTAGGGGAGCGCATTGCGCTCCCGCAGGCATGACCCGAGGTCTGAATAAAATCCGCGGGCGAACACAGTTCGCCCCTACAACCCTGCACCTACCCTGTGGTTCGTGCTGTGGGGGGAGGCGTCCCCGACGACCCGCAGTTACCTACCACGCCACGTCGGTGCTGTAGGGGCGATTATCAATCGCCCGTGGTTATTTGCTGTACCTCAAGATTAGATTCTTATATATTTTACATTGCCGGTTCCCGCACGCCACGTCCGCTGTGCGTCCCTGGTGCCCCTTCGGCGACGGCTTCGCCGTTACAGGCGGGTTTTTTTCTTGTTCGAGAAAGAGGAACAGCTTTTCAGCAAGCCGAAAAGCCAAGCGCATCGGGGGCAAGCCCCCTGAACCCCCGCGCGGGCAAACAGGCGGGGATCATGGATGCCTCTAATTTAGCACCCTCGTGCAAACATGCAACCTTCGGTTGCTTGGCACATGCGGCCCCAGCCTTAGGGTGTCGCCGTTCGTAAAATGCTATGCGTTTTATCCCTTCGGGGTCTCTATCGAGGATACTGCTACCGCCTGCTTGTCTGCGCTGTTCTCTATCCAAGATTAGTACAAATCCAAAAGAGAGTGGCGGCTTACGGATGCGGAAAACACGTTTTTACGATTGAGTGAACGAGGGCATAGATGCAAACTATGTTTGCATTTACAAAAGTACGACCTAAGGCTAGAGCCGCATGTCGTGCTTTTGCCGAGTTATCTACGATAGTGTATCAGTCTTCCCTCCGCAGCCGTGAGCCGCGGGGGTTCAGGGGCTCTCCCCTGATTCGCTTTTGCATCCTTTTCTCGAACAAGAAAAGGATGGGCCCGTCGCGGCCTAAGCGACAATGTAAAATACAGTAGAAATCATTATATAAGCGAAGTAGGTAGAAATCACGGGCGGGAAAACCCCACCCCTACATCGTGGTCTCTCTACCTCAACAGGGAACGACACAGCGGTCGTTCCCTACATCATCATCGTAGCACACAGTGGGCAACCACGGGCCGCCGAGGTCGTCGGCCCCTACCATGTGGCAACAGGGCGGTTAGGGTTGTAGGGGAGACCT
Source organism: Bacillota bacterium (assembly GCA_023412215.1). GTDB lineage: Bacteria > Bacillota > Clostridia > Oscillospirales > Ruminococcaceae > Acetanaerobacterium. The sequence goes on from JAEYNX010000020.1 coordinate 43,920, forward strand.
TCGGTCTCCCGCAGATTCTATTCAGCGCAGGGTGGTCAACCGCGGGCGAACGCAGTTCGCCCCTACATCATCACCGTGACACGGTTGGCAACCGTAGGCCGCCACAGGGGATGCGCCACACAAAAATACGGCCGATTATATCCGCAGTGGGCAGACACATAGGTCTGCCCCTACGGGCGCCTGTCCGTTACCTCGTAGGGGCGAACCCACATGTTCGCCTTGTTAGGAAAGTACCGCCCCCTTATGTGCAACAGGGCGGTTAGGGTTGTAGGGGAGACCTGTGGTCTCCCGCGGATTCTATGTAGCGTGTGGTGGATCGCGGGCGAACGCAGTTCGCCCCTACCTGATTCCCGTGAATGCTCGGAACAAACCGTGGGGCGCCGAGGTCGCCTTCCCCTACAATTTCCCCTACAGCACACGTACAGATAATAGCAAGACCTTCCCAAAGAGCATAAAAGAAAGCGGACAACCCAATGTTGCCCGCTTGTTTGTATGTTATCGCCAACCCAATCAGTTGCAAGAAACAATGCCGCGGGTGGAATCGATCGCCACCACCGTGCCGGATTTTAAAATCTTGGTGGCATTCTCCGCGCCCACAATCACGGGGATGTCAAGGCTTAGGCCCACAATCGCCGCGTGGGAGTTCTGCCCGGGCAGCTCGGTGACGATGCCGCTCGCCTTTTTGAGGATAGGCAAAAGCGTGTTGGAGGTTTGGGGGATGACGAGGATGTCGCCGTCTTTAAAGCTGGCGAGCGCCTGCTCCTCGCTGGTGCAGACACACAGGCTGGCGCAAACAGCGCCCGAGGTAACGCCCATGCCCGAAACGAGCACGTGGCCCACCACCTGCACCTTCATGAGGTTGGTGGTGCCCGAAATGCCAAGGGGTACGCCTGCGGTGATTACCACCAGGTCGCCGTCGCTTACAAAGCCCTCGCGCTGAGAAACCGAGATGGCGTGCTCAAACAGGTCGTCGGTGCTGCTCTGCTCGTCGATCAAAAGCGGGATAACGCCCCACGAAAGGCTTAACTGGCGGCAGACATGCTCCTCGGTGCTGCACCCGATGATGGGGCAGTTGGGGCGGTATTTCGAGATCATGCGCACCGTCCGGCCCGACTTGCTCACCGTGATGATGGCGGCGGCGCCGAGGTCGTGCGCCGTGGTGCAGGTGGCGTGCGAGATGGCGTTGGTCACGTCGGCGTAGGACTTAAATTCGGCGTTTTTAAAGCGCTTGAGGTAGTCGATGTCATTCTCGGCCTTCACCGCAATGCGCGCCATGGTCTTTACCGCCTCTACGGGGTAGAGGCCCGAGGCGGTCTCGCCCGAGAGCATGATGGCGCTGGTGCCGTCGTAGATGGCGTTGGCCACGTCGGTGGCCTCGGCGCGGGTGGGGCGGGGGTTCTTCATCATCGAATCGAGCATCTGGGTGGCGGTAATCACCTGCTTGCCCGCGTTGTATACCTTCTTGATGATCATCTTCTGCAGCACGGGCACGTCCTCGAGCGGGATCTCCACGCCCATGTCGCCGCGCGCCACCATGATGCCGTCCGAAACGCGGATGATCTCATCGATATTCTCCACACCCTGCGGGTTTTCGATCTTCGAGATGATGTTGATGGTGTGGCAGTCGTGCTCGTCTAGAATCTTGCGTATCTGCAGCACGTCGTCGGCGCAGCGCACGAAGGAGGCGGCGATAAAGTCAAAGCCCGTCTCGATGCCGAAGACGATATCCTGCCGGTCGCGCTCGTTTAAGTAGGGCATTGAAAGGAAGGTGCCGGGCACATTGATGCCCTTGTTATCCGAAACTTGGCCGCCGTTTACCACGCGGCAGGCGATGTCGCCGCCGGTGATGCGCTCCACCTCCAGCTCGATCAGGCCGTCGTCGATTAAAACGGTACTGCCCGCGCGGATATCGCGGCAGAGCTTGTCGTAGGTGATGGATACCGCGGTTTCGTCGCCCTCTATCTCACGGGTGGTCAGCGTAAACTGCTGGTCGGCCACCAGCGAAACCTTGCCCGCCTTAAACTTCTTTACGCGTATCTCGGGGCCTTTGGTGTCGAGGATAGCCGGAATGGTGCGGTGAAGCTCACCGCGCACCTTCACCAGACGGTCAAACATCTCTTTGTGGGAGGTGTGGTCGCCGTGTGAAAAATTAAAGCGCGCCGCGTCCATCCCCGCGAGGATCAGGTTTTTAAGCATCCCCTCAGTGTTGGTGCTCGGCCCGAGCGTACAGATAATCTTGGTTTTGCGCATGGTCGTGTGTCCCCCTTCTGTGTGCGTTAGCGCACGGAAAAATCTTCCTCTTCCTGCATATCTATCGTGATAAATAAACATCCGGCGTCGTATGGGTCCAATAGGGCCCGAATAACGGGTAAAAATGGCGTAAATGGCCGCTCAAAGGGCTTACCGGCCGATAACCATAAAAAATCCGAAATTAAACTAATGATACCTTATTTCGCTCAAACAGTCAATAAATCCGGGCTGCAAGGGGATGTACAATTTGCGGTAAGGTTGGCTTCATTTTTTGTGCGTTTTGTGGTGCGTTGAGGTTATAGCGCCGTTACTGCGCGGCAATCTCCTCCATTATTATTGCCTTACCCCTAAAGGGTAAACGCCTGCCTTGCCTCGGGGCTTGAAATCAACACCTGGACGGTCAACGAAAAGGAGGATATGCGCCGCCTCGCGGGTTTGGGCGTCACCTCAGTGACGCTTTCTTGAGGAGGTGCGGTAATACGGCTCACATCCTGAGTGTTCGCACCGGAAGCTGGATGAAATAATACGAAATGTAATATTTAAGGTTTTACATAACGTTTTCGCGTAAATTCATACAGTCGCTGTACTTCGCGCGGGTTATGGGGTATAATAAGCGCAGGGGAGGCGAATCAGTTAGAGGGATGACTCTATGCGCTTATTATACATTTTTATGCCCGCCCGCCTCGCCCTGCGGGGCAACCGACGGGAATGGGCGATTATACTATAAACGCAGCTGCGTTTATAGTATAATAAAGGCAAGGGAACGATAAAAACAGAGATTTCGGTACACATATTTTTAAGCCCCGCAGTTGTGGGGCGACCGTTACAAACAAACCATATACCATAGGCACAGGGCCTTCGGTATGACGAACACAAGTCAAAAAGGGGATTTTAGAATGATAGCTATTGCATGCGACCACGCGGCAACCGAGTTAAAGGCACAGCTCATCGAGCACGTTACCGCGCTGGGCTATGAGATAAAGGATTACGGGCAGAGCAACGACTACCCCGTCGCGGGGTACCGTGTGGCCAAGGCGGTGGCCTCGGGCGAATGTGAGCTCGGCATCGTGCTGTGCGGCACGGGCTGCGGCATCTCGCTTGCCGCCAACAAGGTGAAGGGCATCCGCGCGGTAAACTGCAGCGAGCCTTACACCGCAAAGCTTGCGCGCCAGCACAACAACGCCAACGTTCTTGCCATGGGCGCGCGCGTGGTGGGCAGCGAGCTTGCCAAGATGATCACCGAGGAGTTCTTAAAGGCCACCTTTGAGGGCGGCAGACACGAGCGCCGCGTAAACATCATCACCGATATCGAGAACGGCAACTATCCGGAATAATCATCGCTTATCATCAGGCGGGAAGGAAATCTTCCCGCCTGTTTTTTGTAATCGAAAACTTGCGGCTGTGCGGGTGCTTTGGGAAACTCATAGCGAAGGGGTACTGCGTACGCCCCCCGCATCGCCCCCTTTCGCCGAAAGGCTATAAACCCCTATATAACTTTGGCGCCAGAAGGGGTAGGGGGGTGAGCACTGCCGCCTTGCAAGCTATGCAAAAGCGGGGCGGAAATCCATCCGCCCCGCTTAAAACTATTCTATGAAGACCTAAAACTCAGTATACCGCCACGGCCTCGATCTCAACCAGCGCGCTCTTGGGCAGGTCCTCCACCTCCACGCAGCTGCGCGCGGGGGGGATACCGTCTTTAAAGAAGGACTGGTACACCTCGTTCATGGCGCCAAAGTCGCCAAAGCTGTTTAAGAAGACCGTGGTCTTCACCACGTTGTCGTAGCTTAACCCTTCGCTTGAAAGGATAGCCCCGAGGTGGCGCAGGGCAAACTCGGTCTGCTCCTCCACCAGAGGGGCAAGGCTGCCGGTGGACATATCAATGCCCAGCTGCCCGGAGACATAAAGGGTGCCCCCAACCTTCACCGCCTGTGAGTAAGGGCCGATCGGCTTGGGTGCGTCGGGTGTGTAAACTTGAACCTTTTCCATGTGCGTACCTCTTTTCTGCGTGTTTCTTTTACACTACATTCGATTTGAAAAGGGGATTTTATCCCCTTTTCAAATACGCCGTTTAAAACGGCGTGGGCGGCTTTTAGCCGCCGAATTACCGTTTAATACTCATTCTGCAACAATGTAAAGCGTTGTTGCTCCCCGCCTTCGGCGGGGGTTTAAAGAAGAATTAGTATTATTATACTCTATCACAGAGCGGGTTGTATAGGTTTACGCTAAAGATTCACAACAAAATCACAAAAATCTGCCAAAGAAACCACAAATAATTTGAATTTGCAGATACGGTATTGTATAATTTAGAAAGGTTTTACTTAGTTTATAACAGCGGAGGGAGCTTATGCGAAAACTCACAGCTTATATACTTTCTGCCGTGCTTCTGGCGGCATTTTTAGTATCCTGCGCAGCACAGCCCGTTCAGCAGCCCCAAAGCAGCGCGTCGGGCACCGTCTTAAAGCCGGTGGGCGAGAAGGTGGGCATCACCTTTTTCAGCCTGCCCTATTTTGCCTCGACGGGGGAGGAAAACCCTTTCGAACAGCAGCTGATCGCCGCGTTTAACCAGCTGCACCCCGAGATTGCCGTGAGCTTTGCGGGGCTCGAGGTGGGCGCCGCAGGCGAACAGGCGCTGGCTGACGCCAACGCCGCCGGGCAGGTGGACGTGCTGTACGACAGCACCGAGCGCCTTGCCACCTACGCGCGGGACGGAAAGCTCGCAGACCTTGGCAGCCTGCTTACCGACGAGGCGAAAAAGGACATGCCCGAAACCGTGGCGCTCGCGAGCACACTAAACGGCAAGGCCTACATGATGCCGCTGAGCGTATCGCCCTACCTGATGGCGTTTAACAAGGAGCTGCTTGAGAAGGCGGGCGTTTTAAGCCTGCTGCCCTACGAGCGCAGCACAGACCGCAGCTGGACGGTGGAGGAATACACCGCGCTGCTGACGGCGATGAAGGAGAAGCTGCCCGAGGGGGTTGCCCCGGGCGTGGTATACGCCAAATCCTCGGCGGGGGACGCCGCCACCCGTTCGCTCATGGTGAACCTCTACGGCGCCGAGTTTGTGAAAGAGGGCTACTCGGGCTACGCCATCGGCAGCAAGCAGGGCGAGGATGCCTTTGCGTGGCTTAATAAGTCGGTGCAGGAAGGCCTGCTGACGGTGGACGGCGAGAAGGCCGCTGCCGACACGGTAAAGGATTTTATCGACGGCAAAGCGGCCCACACCCTCCTTTACACCGTCGGGCTTAAAAACAACTATGCCGACGGCAAAAAGGATGGCTTTACCGAGATTTTAATGCCCTACCCGGGGCAGAGCGGGGCGAAGCCCTCGTTGGAATACGCCCTCGCGGGCGCCGCCGTGTTTGATAACGGAGATATTAAGCGTATAGAAGCCGCCAAGACGTTTATCGACTTTCTGGCGAACGACCGGCAGTGGAGCCGCATCCTCGCCGTGAGCACCGGGGGCTTAAGCCCGAGGCTCTCGAAGGACGAGCTGCGCTACGACCCCGAGTTTGCCTACGCCGAGTCGCTTAAGCCGCTGTTCGGGCGGTATCTGCCGCTTATCGAGGGCTATGACGTGATGCAGACCTACTGGTTTACCGCGCTTTCCGAGGCGGCGGAGAAGGACGCAAAGACCGCCGATATTCTGGCCGCCTTTGTAAAGAACGCCGACCAGACCGTTGCCGACGCGGTGAAGCAGCGTGAGGACGCCGCGAAAAAGGCCGCCGAGGAGGCCGCGAGCAGCTCAAGCGGAGGCGCAAGCAGCGCCGACGCAAGCTCCAAGTAAACACAAGGGCGAACCCCTTTATGCTAAGTAAATGAAAGCTGGTTTATAATTTTCATGCAGATCCAAGAGGTGGGGATCGCCGACATCCCCGAGATTACGCGCATCTACAACGAAGGGGTGGAGGACAGGATAGCGACCTACCTCACCGAGCCGCAGACGGTGGCGGCACGCACCGCGTGGTTTTTAATGCTGCCGAAGCGCTGCAAGGTGCTCGCGTCGTTTGACGATACCGGCCGCATGACGGGCTGGGCGTCGCTTAACCCCGTAAAGCATTCCACCGCGCCCCATGTGTTCGACCATGTCTCCAACATCTCTGTCTACGTAGAGCGGGCGGGCCGCGGCAAGGGCGTTGGCAAAGCGCTGCTCGAGGCGCTCGACACCGCCGCGCGGGAGAACGGCTTTACAAGGCTGGAGCTGGACGTGTTCGATTTTAACGAGGCCGCCGTACGCCTGTACGAAAGAGCGGGGTTCACCTTTGCCGGTATCTACCGCGACCGCGCGATGTACGAGGGCAAGCCCTCGAACGTGGTGTTTATGGAGAAAATCCTGCTATAATGCGAATGTTATTGATATTGACGGACGTGCTACAGGATGCCCTGTTTCAACCATAACGGTATAATCCCCTCGCCGGACGGCGGGGGGATCGTCGGATAGAACCCTATTTATGGGCAGTATGATTTAAAAAGGGAGTGACCGAGGATGCAGAAAGAGGAGATTGCGGCGCTGGTGCAAAAACAGCGCGTGCTGTTTGCCACCGGCGTCACGCGCAAAGTGGGTTACCGCCTGGGCGCGCTCGCGGCGCTGCGCGGGGCGATCCTTGCCCACGAGGGCGAGATCATCGAGGCGCTGCGGCAGGACCTTAACAAGTCGGAGCTGGAAAGCTACATGACCGAGATCGGCTTTGTGCTCTCCGAGATCACCTATGTCACGAAGCATCTGCAGTCCTGGGCAAGGCCGAGGCGCGTTGCCGCGGGCCTTTCGCAGTTCCCCGGCGTAAACCGCGTGTACAGCGACCCGTACGGCTGCGTGCTCATTATATCGCCGTGGAACTACCCCTTTCAGCTCGCGCTGCTGCCGGTGGTGGACGCGATCGCCGCGGGCAACTGCGTGGTGGTAAAGCCCTCGAACTACGCTAAGCACGTGTCGCAGGTGATAGAGACGGTGCTCGGCGAGTGCTTTGAGCCCTCCCTCGCCGCCGTGGTGCAGGGCGGACGGGAGGAGAACACCGCGCTGCTGGAGGAGCGGTTTGACTACATCTTTTTCACCGGCAGCCCCGAGGTGGGGCATGTGGTGATGGAAAAGGCGGCGAAGCACCTCACCCCCGTCACCCTTGAGCTGGGCGGCAAAAGCCCCTGCATCGTGGATAAAACCGCCGATATTCCCCTCGCCGCCAAACGGGTGGCGTGGGGCAAGCTGATCAACGCGGGGCAGACCTGCATCGCGCCCGACTACCTGCTGGTGCAGCGGGAGGTAAAGGACGCCTTTGTGCAGGCCCTCGCGGCGGAGTTTAAGGCGCAGATGGGCGAGGACCCGCTGCACACCCCCTACTACCCCGCCATCATCAACGAGAAGCACTTTAACCGCCTGCTCGGGCTGCTGGAGGGCGAGGCGCTGGTGTGCGGCGGGCAGTATGACGCGGTAACGCGCAAGATAGCCCCCGTCATCCTCGCAAACGCCACCGAACAGAGCAAGGCGATGCAGGAGGAGATCTTTGGCCCCATCTTCCCGGTGCTGCCCTTTGAGGAGATCGACGAGGTTATCGAGAAGCTGGAGGGGATGGAGCGCCCGCTTGCGCTGTATCTCTTCTCGCGCGACAAACGCGTCCAAAGGAGAGTAACCACCCTCGCGCGGTACGGCGGCGGCTGCATCAACGACACCGTGCTGCACATCGCCTCGCACAATGCACCGTTCGGCGGGGTGGGGCAGAGCGGCATGGGCGGCTACCACGGGCGCGCGGGGTTTGACACCTTTACCCACAAAAAGACGGTGCTCTCGCGCGGCGGCGGTTTCGACCCGGAACTGCGGTACATCCGCCACCAGCAAAAGTATCTCAAGCTGGTGCGGCGGGTGCTGAAATAGGCGAAGATATATATTCCGCGATAAGAAGAAACGTAAAGGGGCAGACCGGTGTGTCTGCCCCTTTTCCTGCCGTTGCGTAAAATCCGGCGGCGTATGGGTGGAATTCCCGCCCGTAGGGGCGAACTGTGTTCGCCTGCGGTTTAACCGCACGTTGCCATAGAATCCGCGGGAGACCAAAGGTCTCCCCTACAACCCTCAATCACCTGTTGTCGTGTTGTAGGGGGCGGCGTCCCCGACGCCCCGCGATTGCCCACTGTGCTACGATGATGATGTAGGGAACGGCCCCTGTGCCGTTCCGCATGGCGCCGGATTTCACCGTGTAGGGGCGATTGATAATCGCCCGCGGTTTTACCTGCTACGTTTTATTAAAATTCCTGCTGTGTTTTACATTGTCACGGCCTGAGCGACAATCTAAAATCAATAAGAATATTATGTTATGGTACAGCGTATAAGCCACAGGATAGCGGGATTACGCGGGCGATTGATAATCGCCCCTACATCCTACCGGTAGATAGGTAAATCAACCGTGGGGCGCCGAGGTCGTCGGCCCTACAATAGGACAGGTACCACAGAATAACGCCCCTGATACAATTCAGGGCAGACACATGGGGCTGCCCCTACGGGTATCTATCGTTACGCTGTAGGGGCGAACCCGCGTGTTCGCCCTGCCAAAAAGGCGTGACCCCGCCCCTGCCCCAAATCGTACGGAATCTAGGGGGCGTCGAGAACGCCGCCCCCTACACCATCGCCGTGGACAGTGTATAACCACGCGATGTCGAGGATGCCACTTCCTGCAACAGCGATGAGCCAAGAATGCCGCGCAAAATCAAAACGCCGGGCGGTTAATCCCGCCCGGCCGATTTTGTAACGAACGCCGAAAGCCGTTATCTCAGGATGTGGATATCGCCGATGATGGGCAGGGGCTTTTGCTCCATGCGCGCCGCGTTTACAATGCCGACGATAGAAAAGACCACGCACGCCAGCAGCACAAGGTTGCCGATGAGTGAGAAGAAATAGAAGAACCCGCTGAGCGCCACCAGTATCTGCGCGGCGATCTCGGCAATGAGCAGTACGAGCCCTTGATTGGCGTGAAAACGGCAGGTTTCCGAGTCCTTCCCCGCGAGGATAGGCACCAGCACGAGAATACTGATGTAAGCAAGAATAGAATAAAGTTTGTCGTTTGTACTGTCGGCCATGGTATAGATGCTCCTTTATCATAATGTCGTAATCAAACAGGGCTATTCGGTTAAGGCTGCTCCTCGTTCTTGGCGAGGGTGCCGGTGTGGCTGTCGCCCTTCTCATCCTCCCGCGGCTGTTCGAGGAGGATCAGGCGCCTTCTGGTGCTGTGCTTTGCCCACAGCAGGGCAGCGGTAGTAAGCGCCGCAAGCAGCAGTAAGGCGGCAAGGATGTAGTGGGGCAGCGCAAGGGCGTTCACCTGCGCGAACAATCCGCCCGGGATATGCGCGAGCACCGCGCCGATGGGGGCGTTGTCGCCGTCAAACAGCGGGAAGGCGCACACCAGATAGGCCGGACTGTCCTTGGGGGCAACCACGGTATAGCCATAGGGCAGCTCGCCCTTTTCAACACGGGGCAGGATGCGCTCCAGCGCAGCGCCGCCCTCTTCCCGCAGATTGCAGGCACTGCCCACCGTGTGGTACTCCACGTTGGGGGTGAGCTTGCGCGAGAAGCGGGAATCGAGGATATAGACATAGCTTGCGGCATCCCCCTGCGTGCGGCGGGCAACCGTCACAAGGCTGTCGATCTCCGCGGCGTGGGCGGTGCGGGCAAGCAGGCCGCACAGGTCGTCAAACGCCGTCCCCTGCGACTCCACCTCCAGATGCAGGCTGCGCAGGTCATCGTTGTAGGCATCCGCGGTCTCGCGAAGCACGGAGCCTGCCGCAGAGGCTGCGGCGCGCGCGGCGGCATCGTACAGCACGTCTTTTAAATTGGCCGCGCTCACAAAGGCATAACAGGAAGCCGCTAACAGGACGATAGCGGCAAGAAGAAGCGAAAACTCATTCACAAAAAGCCGAAAAGAGCGCCGGGACGCAACAACCTTCGATGCCTTTTTCATTTTCAAACCCCTTTAAACGGGTGTGTCTGTTGGCGCGGAATCAGGGAAAATAATACATGGCTACGAATAAACCCATTATAACGAAGGCTCAAGCAATATGCAAGAATCCCGTCACATTGTTTACAAAATAACCGAAAAAGCCAAAATGTTTGACAACCACAGGGCTATCGGTTACGATTATTTTAATACGAATTCTTCTTTGAAAAAGCGATTTTATCACTTCTTTACCCCCCCTCCGGCGGGAGCAACAACGCACAGCGCTGTTGCAGAATAAGCATTGGACGGCATCTTCCACCGCCCGTTCAGGCGGTGGTATGCGACTTTAGTCGCAGAATTATAACAAATCTCAGGGCGGGCGCACCGCCTGCCCTTTTATAACGGAGCAGTTTTATGAACATACCGATTATCAACCTGGAGCAGGGGATGCCTTACGCCGACGAGGCGGTAAGGCGCATGAATATGATGCTGCGCTCGGCGCGCGTGGGCGGGGCAAGGGCGGTGAAGATCATCCACGGCTACGGCTCCTCCGGCACGGGCGGGCGCATCCGCACCGAGGTGCACCGCGCGCTGGCCGAGAAAAAACAGCGCGGCGAGATCAAGGAGTACATCAAGGGTGAGGAGTTCTCGCCCTTTTACGAAAGCTGCCGCAAGGCGCTCGATATTCTGCCGCAGCTGCAAAACGACAGGGACTACCTGCGCTGCAATCAGGGCATTACCATCGTGGTGTATAAGTAGCGGTTATCACATTCATTCTTGCTCCGCCTTTGCAGGTGTTTGGACGGGAAGTCGCGGCTAAAATGGAACTTAGTATAGGGATGGGTTAACGCATGTGCGGCACTGCTATAGCGCGAAAGTAAACCCAGGCTGTTCGGCCAATCACGCGCCGAGCAGCCTGGGTGTTATTATATTATTCTACTTGTTAAAGCTGCAACACCGGCGTGTCTTTCACACAGGCTTTTATCTCCGCAAGGGTCGGCATGGCGGGGATCGCTCCCTTTTTGGCCGTCGTCAAACTGCCCGCCGCGTTGCTAAAGGCGATACAACGCGCCCACTCGGGCGCTGTCATCGCCTTGATGTCAGCAAGGGCCTTACCGCCCAGGCAGTAGAGCAGCGCGCCCCAAAAGGCGTCTCCGGCGCCGGTGGTGTCCACGGTTTTGACGTCATAGGCAGGCAGCAGGCCGCTGCAGTTTTCGGTGTAATAGAAGGCGCCCTTCGGGCCGAGCGTTATCAGCACCAGCGCGGCACGGCCGTCGGAGAGCGCCGCCGCTCCGGCCTTTAGATCGCACTCGCCGGTTAAGAGCGTCATCTCCTCCTCCGACACCTTGACGATGTCCGCGAGGCGCAGCCCCTTTAATATCTTCGCCTTTGCGTGCGCCTCGCTGTCCCACAAAAGGGGACGGTAGTTCGGGTCGTAGCTGATGACGGCGCCCGCCTTCCTTGCCATGGCGGCGGCCGCGAGCGTCGCGCCGCGGCAGGGCTCATCGGTGAGCGACACCGAGCCGAAGTGGAATACCCGGCAGTGTGTTACAAGGCGCGCGTCCACCTCCTCGGCGCGCAGCAGCACATCCGCGCCGGGTTTGCGGTAGAAGCTGAAGGAGCGGTCTCCGTTCTCCTTCAGGTGCACAAAGGCGAGGGTGGTATTCACCTCCCCACTTTCGCACACGCCGGAAACGTCAATACCGGCATTTCGCATGGTATCCTTTAAAAAACGCCCGAAGTCGTCCCTGCCCACCTTGCCGATGAAGGCGGTTTTTCCGCCCAGCTTTGCGTTCATGGCCAGCACATTGGCAGGCGCGCCACCGGGGTTGCGGGCAAACAGCTGCATGCCCATATCGTTAACACCGCTGGGGGTAAAGTCGATGAGCGCCTCACCCAGCGCAACTATATCGTACATTGCGTAAATCTCCTTATTACTCACGGTGCGGGCTATTCCTGCACGTTGATGATCACCTTCATCGTGGTTTCGCGGTGCTCGTCGATGTACCGGTAGGCCTTGAGGTAATCCTTGAAGGCGAAATGCTCCGAAATAAGCGGCTTTAACCGCACCCTGCCGGAGCTTACGAGCGCGATGGCATCGAGGTAATCCTCGTTGCGGTACATCATGGTGGTTTTTAAATCCAGCTCATGATCATTGAGCACCGCGAGGTCTACCTGTGCAGGGCCCGCAAAAACGGCGACGAGGATGATAACACTGCCCTTGCGCGCATGTTTAATGGCCTGCCCCATCGTGATGTTGTTGCCCGCGCAGTCGTAGATGATATCCGCCTTGTCGGGGCCGAAGGCACGAACCATCGCTTCGCCGAAGTCGGCGGTTCTGGTGTTTACGCAGAAGTCTACCCCGCACTCCTTCGCCTTTTGCAACCGAAGGTCACTGATATCGGTGCTCAGCACCTGACTTGCCCCCATGCCCTTAGCTGTCTGCGCCACGAGGATGCCGATCGGCCCCGCGCCTAGCACCGCGATCTTCAAGCCGGTGACGTCGCCCGCCTGCCGTATCGCGTGCACGGCAACCGCGAGCGGCTCAATCATCGCGCCCTCGTCAAAGCTAACCGCTTCGGGAATGGGAGTTACCTTTTTGGCGTCTACCGCAAAATAGTGCGAGGCGGTGCCAGTGGTTTGAAAGCCCATCACCTTGAGCTCCTCGCAGAGGTTGTACTTGCCGTGGCGGCAGGGGTAGCACTTTCCGCACACCACCTGCGGCTGGATGGTCACCTTCTGCCCGACCGTAAGCGTTGTTACACCCTCGCCCAGCTTGGCGATCTCGCCGGACACCTCGTGCCCCTGTGTTACGGGGTAGGAGGTAAAGGGGTGCTCGCCGTGGTAGACGTGGATATCCGACCCGCAGACTCCAATCTTCATGATCTTTACCAGCACCTCGCCTGCTTTTGGCTCGGGGGTGGGCACCTCATGAAAGTCGATCTTGCCGGGGGCGGTCATCACCTGCTGTAACATTGTCATCTCTCCTTATCTTCTGCTTTCGTTGCTACTTTGTTGATTGTGTCGATGATTGCTGCCGCAAAGGTAGAAATGGTTCAATGAAGGCCGCGTTCTTGTGCTCGCTGCATTCGCAGGCAGGCCCTTAGCGATTCCTCAAACGGCACGACGTGATAGGCAAGCTCCGGCGCGCTTAAGGAGAAATCGCAGGTTTTGTCCCCGAATACCTTCTCCAGGGTGCCGATGCGTGCGGCTAACAGGTGCACTGCGGGGTTAAAAAGGCCGACCGGAGCGGCCCGTTTGCCCGCCGCGCGGCGCAAAAGGCGGTAGATCTCCGCCGTGCAGGCGTACTCCGCGTTCTGCGGGCAGTAGATCCCCGGCGGGAGGGTAAGGCTCAGGCGCAAGAATTCACAGAGGTTGTCGATGTATATCATGCTGCGCGCATTCTTAAGGGAGGGGAAGACGGGGCAGCGCAGCGCAAGGCTCTGCAAGCGTGCGAAATTGCCCGGGCAATCGGGCCCGTAGACCATGGGCGGGCGCACAATAACCACCTGAAAACGGTCGCCCGCAAGCGCCGTTAGCAGCCGCTCGGCCTGCAGCTTGCTTTTGCCGTAGGCGGTAGCGGGGGTGAGCGGGGTGGCGGCATCGATATGCAGGGCTCGGGGGTCGTAAACGCTTAAGCTACTTAAAAACACAAACCGCGACACCCCGTCGGCCTTCGCCTTTTGCGCGGCCTGTACGGTCAGATCGCGGTTCACCCTGTCGTAAAGCGCCTTGTTCTGCTCGGTCTCCTTGATATGCGCAAGCCCCGCGAGGTGCAGCACCGCGTCAAAGCCCGCAAAGCTTTCACTTTTCCACGCGTCGCCGCGCAGCGAGAGCAGGGTAACGGCACAGTCGGGCGCAAAACGCTCAAGCCATGCGGCAAGGTGGGTGGCAATATAGCCGTTTGTCCCGGTAATCAGCACCTTTGTCATCTGAACCCCCGCCTTATACTAAATTCCATCCTCGAAGCATTTAAAACCAGTATTAAACGGGCACGCCTTGCGTACCCGTAATTTTATCCCTCTTTGAAATCCGCTGCGGGCGACCGCACGTTTCACCGGCAAACCGCTTCGCGGTATATAGGGCGTAGGGAACGACCTCCGTGTCGTTCCGCTCTCTGAACGATTGCAATTCAAAATAAAGATTATAACAATCTACTTATGGTATGTTTACGCCTTCCACAACGCCCTCGCGCTTGGCCACCTTGGTGACCGTGGCGAGCACGATGCGGGTGTCCATTACAAAGCCCACTTTTTTTACATACTCGCCGTCAAACGCCGCCTTTACGGGGATGGCCAGCTCGTCGCGCCCGTTTACCTGCGCAAGGCCGGTAAGCCCGGGGCGCAGCACATTCGCGTTGTAGCGGTCGCGTTCCGCCACCAGGTCATCCTGATTATACAAAGCGGGGCGTGGGCCTACAAAGCTCATCTCTCCGCGCAGGATGTTCACCAGCTGGGGCAGCTCGTCGATGCTGGTGCGCCGCAAAAAGGCGCCGAATTTGGTGATGTAGGCGGCGGGGCCCAAAAGCAGATGGGTGGGCACATCCTTGGGTGTGTCGGTGCGCATGGTGCGGAACTTGTAGATGTCAAACAGTACCTTGTTCTTACCCACGCGCCGCTGCTTAAACAGCACGGGCCCGGGGGAATCGAGCTTAATCAGCAGCGCTATAAGCCCCAGAAGAGGCGACAGTACAATCAGCGCCAGTATCGACACCACAATATCCAACACTCTTTTGATGAAACGATACATAACAGATTCAAGTCCTTCCTACGTTAAAGGATGCTCTTTAACCTGCATTTTCATGATCTCTCGGCGGTTTGAAAGGTGGGAACCAGCTCGTGCAGGCGGCCGATGACCTCCTGCGTTTGGTTATCCTGTACGACCGGCAGAAGGGCGCTTAACTCGTTAAACAACCGCCTGGGGTCGATTTGCGCGGGCCTGCCTATAAAGATCTTCTCGTTCTCGGTTTTGTTTAAGCCTTCCTCGCTTAACAGCAGCTCTTCGTACAGCTTCTCGCCCGGCCTCAGGCCGGTATAACGGATTACGATGTCTTTGCCCGGCTCAAGGCCCGAAAGGCGGATGAGATTTTCGGCAAGGTCCTTGATCTTAACGGGCTCGCCCATATCCAGCACGAAGATTTCGCCGCCGCCCGCCATCTCGCCCGCCTTGAGCACCAGGCTCACCGCCTCGGGGATGGTCATAAAGTAGCGCACGATGTCGGGGTGGGTGACGGTGACGGGGCCGCCGTTTGCGATCTGCTCCTTAAAGAGCGGGATCACCGAGCCGTTGGAGCCCAGCACGTTGCCGAAGCGCACCGCCGCAAAATGGGTGCTGCTTACGGTATTCATGGCCTGCACGATCATCTCGCACACACGCTTGGTGGCGCCCATGACATTGGTGGGGTTTACGGCCTTGTCGGTGGAGATCAGCACAAATTTGGCGGCGCGGTATTTATCCGCACAGCGGGCCACGTTCAGGGTACCGTAAACGTTGTTCTTCACGGCCTCCTCGGGGCAGGCTTCCATCAGCGGCACATGCTTGTGCGCCGCGGCGTGGAACACGATGTCCGGCCGGTAGCTTGCAAACAGAAGGTCGATCTTCTCGGCGTCGCGCACCGAGCAGATCTCCACAGAGAGCGGGAGGCGCCCGCCGTAGCCGCGGGTAAGCTCCTGCTGAATCTCGTAGGCGTTGTTCTCGTAGATGTCTAGGATGATCAGCCTTTTCGGGTTCTGCGCGGCGATCTGCCTGCAGAGCTCCGAGCCGATGGAGCCGCCGCCGCCCGTTACCATCACCGTTTTGCCGGTGATGAACTCGGTGGTTCTGTTGGTGATGGTGATCACCTCGCGCCCGAGCAGGTCCTCCACCTTTACGTCGCGTATCTGGGACATGATGCCGTCGTCGCCCGTCATCATGTCCAGCACATCGGGCACGATGCGCAGCATGCAGCGGGTTTTGGAACAGATGGCGAGAATGCGTTTTTTATCGCGAAGGGAGGCGGAGGGCACGGCGATGATAATCATGTTGATGCCGTACTTCTCCACCAGCGCCGGTATGTCGTTGGTAATGCCCTCGATGCGCACGCTCTGGATGCGGCGGCCCACCTTATCCGTGTCGTCGTCCACCGCGCACACCACAAAGTAGCGGCGGTCGCCTGTTTTGTGCAGCTCGGTGAGCACCGACGAGGCGGCGTTGCCCGCCCCCACCAGCAGCACCTTCTTCTGCCCGAGCCCCGGCTTGCGCCCCAGCTTGGTGGAGCGGTAGACGCGGTAGAACATGCGGTAATACAACGTCATTGAGGAGGCGAACAGCGAGGAGATAAAATAAACCGAAATGGGCAGCCGCGGGCTGCGGTAGATAAGCAGCGTGACGGCCAGAAAGATGAGAATCGAACAGAGCGACGCGAGGCAGCACTTTAAAAACTCGTAGGTCTCGGCGTAGCGCCACAGGCTCTCGTACATGCCGAACAGGCGAAAAACGATTAAAAAGATTGCCACAAAGATAAGGCCGCTTGTCAGCCAAATCGGCCGATAGGTCATGACATTGATACGGCCGATCAGCATGGCCCAGGTGGTGATATAACAAACGGTTATTACAAAAAAATCAACCAGTACCAGAATAAAGCTGCGATAACGGTTTAAAGCCCCATAAATCGAGGCGGGCTCGGCGCTTTTGTTCATAAAAGCCCCATTCCGCCGCCGCGCGCCGGCACAAGCAATATAAAACGGCCCCTGCTGCGCGGTACGAAATACAAAGGGCCTTGGTGGTTGTTGAAAGAGTACCTGTTTGCAGCAAAGAATTCCGGTACCCATATGCTGGGCAGAAATCCGGTGCGTCAAACAGGGGGGAGGGAAAAATCCTACAAATTCGTGTTAGTAGTGCTATATAATTATACCCTATCGAGGCAGGGTTTTCAATATTCACAGGTGAAAAGAGGCAGAGAACCCTAATATATTTCAGGTTGCACTCAAAAGTTTACCGATAATAATACTGATTTTATCACTTTTTTAAACCCCGCCTTCGGCGGGGAGCAACACGTAAAACGTTGTTGCAGAATAAGTATCAGGGGAAAGGCGGCGATATCCCGCTTTTGCTCCGGTAACTAAGCCGCCGAGCGGTCAGGCGGTAAAGGCATCGGAGCGGCTACGAAGTAATTACAACCGCTTTTGTAGAAAACAGCAAAAAGGAAGCAGACGTGCTCGGATAGTTTAGCAAAATGGATTGTGGAAAAGCGGGGATAATAGCTGTATAATTAAAAAGTATGAGTTTTGGCACAAGCGGCGCGCAAAAACGCGCGCTGAAAGGGGAAAAAACGTTTGATTAGGGAAGATTTAAGAAATATAGCAATCATCGCACACGTAGACCACGGCAAAACCACCTTGGTGGACGAGATGCTCAAGCAGGGCGGCGCGTTTCGCGAAAATCAGGTGGTAAACGACCGCGTCATGGATTCCAACGACCTCGAGCGTGAGCGGGGCATTACCATTTTAGCCAAGAACACCGCCGTGCGCTACAACGGCGTGAAGATCAATATTGTAGACACCCCCGGCCACGCCGATTTCGGCGGCGAGGTGGAGCGCATTTTAAAGATGGTAAACGGCGTGCTGCTGCTGGTGGATGCCTTTGAAGGCCCCATGCCGCAGACGCGGTTTGTACTCGAGCGCGCGCTGGCGCTCGGGCATAAGGTGATCGTGGTGGTCAACAAGATGGACCGCCCCGACGCCCGCCTTTACGAGATCGGCGACGAGGTGCTTGAGCTGCTGCTCGACCTCGACGCCACCGAGGAACAGCTCGAAAGCCCCGTGATCTTCTGCTCGGGGCGCGAAGGCACCGCCACCCTTTCGCCCGACGCACCGGGAACCGACCTAAAGCCGCTGTTTGACATGATCCTCGACTACATCCCGGCACCCGAGGGCGAGCCGGAAGAGCCGCTGCAGATGCTGGTTTCGTCCATCGACTACAACGAGTATGTGGGCAGGATCGCCATCGGGCGCATCGAGCGCGGCGTGCTTAAACAAAACATGGAGGTAATGGTGGCCGACTACCACAACCTCAAAACACCCTACCGCTCCAAGATCGTTTCGCTTTACCAGATCGAGGGCTTAAAGCGCGAGCCGGTTACCGAGGCGAAAATCGGCGACATCGTCTGCCTTTCGGGCATCGAGGGCATCTCGATCGGCGACACCATCTGCGACCCCGCCAAGGTGGAGCCGCTGCCCTTTGTCAAGATCTCCGAGCCCACCGTGGAGATGACTTTCTCGGTAAACGACAGCCCGTTCGCGGGGCGCGAGGGCAAGTTTGTCACCAGCCGCCACCTGCGCGACCGCCTGTTTAAGGAACTTCTCAAGGACGTTTCGCTGCGCGTGGAGGAGACCGACTCCGCCGACAGCTTTAAGGTTTCGGGCCGCGGCGAGATGCATCTTTCTATCCTCATCGAGACCATGCGCCGTGAGGGGTACGAGTTTCAGGTGAGTACCCCGCACGTGCTCTACCGGATGGTGGAGGGTGAGCTGTGCGAGCCGATGGAAAAGCTCATTATCGACGTGCCGGAGGAGTCTCTCGGCTCGGTAATGGAGAAGATGGGCCTGCGCAAGGGCGAGCTGGTGCAGATGCACCCGCTAGGCAGCCGTATGCGCGTGGAGTTTATCGTGCCCGCGCGCGGCCTGTTCGGCTACCGCAGCGAATTTATGACCGATACCCGCGGCGAGGGTGTGATGAACACCCTGTTTGACGGCTATTCCCCCTTTAAGGGCGAGATTCCCAAGCGCCTCACCGGCTCGCTGATTGCGTTTGAGTCGGGCGAGACGGTTACCTACGGCCTATACAACGCGCAGGACCGCGGCGCGCTGTTCGTCGGCCCGGGCGTGCCCGTTTACGAGGGCATGATCGTGGGGCAGTCGCCCAAGCAGGAGGATATCGTGGTAAACGTGTGCAAGCGCAAGCACATCACCAACATGCGCGCCTCCGGCAGCGACGACGCGCTGCGCCTAGTGCCCTGCAAGGTGTTAAGCCTTGAGGACGCGCTCGAGTTTATCGCCGAGGACGAGCTTTTGGAGGTAACCCCCAAAACCATCCGAATCCGCAAGCGCATTCTCGATAAAAACCTGCGCTTAAAGGCGGTTAACGCCAAGAAGCTGGCTTCGGAAGACTAAAAATAATATCGGACATAAAAAGAGGAACGGTTTGCGCCGTTCCTCTTTTCGTATTCGCTTTTACGTTCCCTTTAATATATACTGGAAATTAAAACAGATTATTTTCGCCGTTTGGGTGTGACATTTTAGCGCTGTAAGCGTTTATTCATCAGAGAGGAGGCAGGGCATGAACCGTGACGAACTGGAACAGCTTTACCGGCAATATTACAACGAGCTGTATCTGTACGCCTTCTCGATGTGCAAAAACCACGCTTTGGCGCAGGATATCGTAAGCGACACCTTCTTTAAGGCCCTGCTTTCGCTGAAAGACGGGCATACCGGCGTAAAGTACTGGCTGCTGTATGTGTGCAAAAACCTTGTGGCCGACCACTTCAGGCGGCAAAAGCATCTGGCCCCCCTGCCGGAGGAGGATATACTCCCCGCGCGGGAAACCGACGTGGCAAAGCGCCTGATCGATAACGAGGAGCGGGCGCTGCTTTACAAGGCGCTGCTGAGGCTGCCGCAGGCCTACAAGGAGATGATCGTACTGTTTTACTTTTCAAACCTTTCGGTAAGCGAGATCGCGCGGCTCACGGGGCAGAGCGGCGGGGCGGTAAGAACCCTGCTCTACCGCGCGCGCAACCGGCTAAAGGAGTACTTAAAGGAGGAATAACGATGGGGTTTAAAGAGCTGCTTACGCGATATAAAAACGGCGAGGCGACCGCGGAGGAGATTAAGGCGGTGGAGGAGGAGCTTGAAAAGAACGAGCTGATCAACGAATACCTCGCCGAGCATATTCTGGCGGGGCCGCCGCAGTTCCCCACGGCAGACGCCGAGGCCAAAAGGGTCAGGCGCGCGGTGAACCGCAGGCTCGTTTTTATCATCCTCTCGTCTGTGCTGCTGGTGGCGGCGCTCGCGCTGCTTGCGGTGTTTGTGGGGCTGCCGATGTACGACCGCGCGTTTTACGACCCCAACGAGGGCTACCAGAATCAATTCGGCACCACGCAGTTTTTGGCGGATGTCTCGGCCTACACCGAGCTGCACTTTCCCGGGATGATTACGGGCAGCGCCAAGGCCGAGCCGCTCGGGATGGGGGAATACGACATCACCATCCACCAGTGGAGCACCTTCGGCGGGAATGACGTCTTTTACCGCGACCGGATTGTGCGCGGCAAGGCGCAAAACGCGCTGTATGAGTTTTATCATTTCCCGGCAATCAACGTCTTCTACGATATCGGCGGCGCCAGCGAGAAGCAGGACGCCGAAAGCTACAGCTACTATGTAGAGGAGCTCAAAAGGCTGCCCGACACGGCGTGGGTCTCGGCCTATATCTCGTTTGAACAGGATATCGACATGCAGCAGTTCGCGGCGCTCAAGCAGCGGTATGTGGGCATCGGTTTTCGGTGGGTGGCGGTCCGGGTGACCGACGACCACTTCTTCGGCACGCAGATCGGCTTTGAGCCGACCGGTTCGGGCATCGTGATAGAGGACCTCGTTCCGAAAGACAAATACCCTGCCTTTGAGCTGGCCGACTGCGAGCGCGGCCCGAACGGCTACAGCCCCGAGACGCTGGAGGCTCACTTTAAAACGCTGGTGCAGTACCTTGCCGACCGCGACGGGTTTGTAAGGGCGATGGGGGAAATCAACAACATCCGGCCGGGGGGCTACTACCGCGAGGTGCTCGACTATGTAAACCAAAAGGGCGTAAAAAGCTACGGCATGCTGGTGAACGGGCATGTGGGCGACATCTTGCAGCTTCTGGACGAGGACATCACCGGCAGCGTATTTGTGGATGATGTCAAGTTGTCGATGCTGGAAAAGTAGATAAGATGGGACATTGTGGATTATTAAGTCAGCACTTGCTTATAAATTGCGAGTGTACATTTTGCTGAGGTTACCGGGTATATCATCTGCAACATTCCATAAGATAAGGCTTTGTAAATTCATTTGAGAAAGCTCCTGCAATTCGAGAAAGTGTTGTTAGTAAATCAATGTTATCATATTTCTTTTGGCTTTTTATTAACAGGTTCACATCTTCAGAGAAATCTAGCTTCTCCCCCTTTTTAATTGAATAAAGATAATTTGCAATGATTTGTTTGCGTGAAGCATCGAGGTCAGATAAATTCCGCTTCTTTGTTAGATTCTTAAACGAAGTATACATGGAACGCAGACTTTCATAAAAAAAGAGATTTCCTAGAGCTTTAGTGATATATTCTTTATAAGTTTCTTTATGGGGCAATTGCCCGATAAATAGTGTTGATTCATCAAATACCACAGACGTTTTATCTGACCTTGTAGTTTTTATATTGGGCGACCATTTACCTATGGATACTAATCCAAGTTTACCTTTTAGGTTATCCAGATTGATACCGAAATTCTGGTAAACAAACTCTTTAAGAATGTAGTTTGTAACAAATTCCTCTGATTCATTTTCATAATATGAATATATGGTATTAGGAATACGCCATGTCGATCGACGAATATCAGTTAAAAGATTATTGATGGTTTCAAATAATTCGTCAATAGAGTCAACAGGCGTAGCGTCATCTGGATATATTTCTGTTACCCAAAAGACTTTTATGTTATTAAAGTAGTGAATCTCAGTAAAAAAAGTATATACAAAATAATTGTCTACATTTGAAAGTCTGATAAAGGGATGTAGGATGGTAACATCTTTTATTACTGATTTTTCAAAGCCATATTTGCAGCCAAGTTGGATAGCCATAAAATAAGCGGAGATAGAGTCGCTTAGTTGATTGTATTTTAATTTAAAATCTTTAATTTCTTTATCATAATTTAAATCTGCTTTTTGATTCTGCAAGAAATACACATCGTCTAAAGAGTACTTTTTTAGTAATTCCTCAATATTGATTTCTATTTTTCTGTTGCAATCTTTTTTTGATAAAACATAAAGAATGTTATTTTGGCTGGCCTTTAATCTTCCGTTAATAATAAAACTAATATTGTAAAATCCCCCGTTAATCACTTGAATCCACCCCTTAACATAATATTACTTCCCTTATAACCATTATAATACTGTTTTACTGTAAATAAAAGTATTAATATCACAAGAGGGTGAGCATCTCCGCTCACCCTCTTGTGATATATCCGTTTATAAATTATACATTAAACCTGAACAGCACCACGTCGCCGTCCTGCATGACGTAGTCCTTGCCCTCGAGGCGCACCAGGCCCTTTTCCTTGGCAGCGGTCATGCCGCCGTTGGAGACAAGGTCGTCAAACGACACCACCTCGGCGCGGATAAAGCCGCGCTCAAAGTCGGAGTGTATCTTGCCCGCGGCCTGCGGCGCCTTGGTGCCCCTTTTAATCGTCCACGCCCTTACCTCCTGCTTGCCGGCTGTGAGGTAGGAGATCAGCCCCAAAAGGGTGTAGCACTCGCGGATGAGGCGGTCAAGGCCCGACTCGGTAAGCCCCAGCTCCGAAAGGAACATCGCCTTGTCCTCAGCACTCATGTCGGCAATGTCGGCCTCTATCTTGGCGCAGATGGGCAGCACGCCCGCGCCCTCCTCCTTCGCGATGGCGCACACCTCGGCATAGAAGGGGTTTGCGTCGATATTGTTGGCAAAGTCGTCCTCCGAAAGGTTGGCGGCGTAGATGATGGGCATCGCCGAGAGCAGCGGGATGGCGGCGAGCAGCTCGGCCTCCTCCTTGCTGCACTGGAAGGCGCGGGCGGGCTTGCCCTCCTCCATAAACGCGGTCAGGCGGGTTAAAAAGTCTACCTCGGAAACGTATTTCTTGTCGGCCTTCGCGGCCTTCTGCGCCTTGTCCACCCGGCGGGCGAGCATCTCCAGGTCGGCGAACACCAGCTCAAGGCTGATGGTTTCGATGTCCTTGCGCGGGCCGATCGCGCCGTCTACGTGGATGATGTTGTCGTCCTCAAAGCAGCGCACCACGTGCACGATGGCGTCGCACTCGCGGATATTCGCCAAAAACTTGTTGCCCAGGCCCTCGCCCTTGGAGGCGCCCCTCACCAGCCCCGCGATATCCACAAACTCTACCACGGCGGGGGTGTATTTGTCGGGCTCGTACATCCCGGCAAGCACGTCAAGGCGCTTATCGGGCACCGCCACCACGCCCACGTTCGGCTCGATGGTGCAGAACGGGTAGTTGGCGCTCTCGGCCCCTGCGTTGGTGATGGCGTTAAACAGCGTGCTTTTGCCCACGTTGGGCAGGCCGACAATTCCCAGCTTCATATCGTAAAAACCTCAATTCCGTAACATTTACTAGTCTATTATACCTCAAAAAGCGGATAAAGCAAGGCATTCGTCAGGGGGATAATCCTGTACGCCCTGGACGATATCGATACGCTGTTTGAGGTTGTTTTTTTGTCCCTTCTTTCTTTTTTTGTTTTTGTTGTATAATAATTACGGCGGCAACATACGTTGCCGCCGCCCTTAGCTATAACCTTATAGCAGAAAACGTGCGAACCCCTGACGGGAAATACAATCTACTCGAGCGGTTTGCCGGACGGTAAAGCCGCGTTGATGGTGTCAATTTGCCTTCTGTAGTATTCGACCATTCTCAAGCAGTCTTTCATTTTTAAATTGCCGGTGTTTTCATACACAAATTTCCCCTGTGTCTTCAGGTACTCTTTCATCATATCATGCAGCCCTTCCGAGCGGTATGTAACCGATTGAATGGTTTCCTTGGCCTTTTCAATAAAGTTTTCTTCCGTTCTGTCCATCTTATTGCTCAAAAAGCTGTTGTCTCCGTCAACATTTAAAAATGGCGACGATATTCCCGTTGCCGCTTCAAACATGCGGGCCGCTCCATTGAAAACTGCCTTAAATACACTGTTTAGTGGGTTATCCTCTGGGAATACCATCCGGTCAATCGTCCCCTGTACTTTAGAAAGAGCAGACATAACGTCACCCTTGCTTACCAACGTTCCGTTCTCGACCAGTGCGAATGCATACTTGCCTTCGGTTATGCGGATATCTCCGTCCATATTCAGTAGCTCAGTATAATACGCCTTCTCGGCTTTCAAGTCGGTAAATGCCTTTATGTCATTTTCTTCGTGACTAACCGTCATGTAGCATATTTTCTGCATCTGTTCGTATTGATATACCGCAACATCGAATTTCTCTTTATCGGACATCCTTTCGATGCTTCTCAACAAGTCCACATTGCTGCTTCTAAAGCGTTCCGAAAGGTTTTCGACGACTTTTTTAAGAGTGGTATAATCGGATTTATTGTTACACACCAGGCTGAAGCCGCCGTTACCCGCTGAAAAATTGTTTTTGTAAAACTGCTGTAGCAGGTTCGGCTTCGTCATCACCGCATTTGCTGTTAATCTCATTGTTACCACCCCATTTCGATCCATTGATAAGTACTTGAGCCTTGAGGCACATCATAATACCATCTATTTCCTAACACTTTCAACCAAATAGATCCTGCCGTTGCGACAACTGGATACGATATTTCTTGCTGTGCTGAATTACTATATACATAGATGAGTCGGTACATGTATAGGTGAAATATCCGTATAAATCAGTCAAAAACATCTGCTTGAAGCTGCTAATAGTCCTCATTGATTTTTCATTGGCTAATTTAATAGAATTTTATCATATTTAGTTAATGTTGTAAATATATATGTTAAACTATGTAATTGTATGGGGGTAACTTTATGAATCCAAGTACAGAAATCGTTTCATTTTTTCAGTATAAATATAACATGATTCTATATCGTTTAAAAATATAGTAAGATAGCTTTTGATGATACAAGCATCTTAAAGCAAAAAAATCCATGAAACATTTATAAATTATTAACCACTGGCCGATATTATCAAATATAATGAAGATAAGGCTTGTATTACCGTGTAAGGGCTTAAAAAGGGGAATGCGAAAGGGCTTAAACGGCCTTCGGGGCTTGCGCTTTTTGGTAAAAGGCCGATGTTTAGGATGAACCAATACCGCGCAACCTCCGTTTTCCGTAAGAAAGGAATGGTCAACAACATGTCACAGGGCAAGATTTTAGTAGTGGACGACGACAAAAACATCTGCGAACTGCTGCGGCTCTACCTTGAAAAGGAGGGCTTCACGCCGGTAATCGCAAACGACGGCGAGGCGGCGCTCACGAAGTATGACGTGGAAAAGCCCGACCTGCTCCTCCTCGATATCATGATGCCCAAGCTCGACGGCTGGCAGGTGTGCAGAGAGATCCGCAAAAAGTCGGACGTGCCCATCATCATGCTCACCGCCAAGGGCGAGACCTTCGACAAGGTGCTGGGGCTGGAGCTTGGCGCCGACGACTATGTGGTAAAGCCGTTTGACTCCAAAGAGATTGTCGCGCGCATCAAGGCCGTGCTGCGCCGCGTGGGCGGGCAGCAGAGCGAGCAGGCCGTGAAAGAGGTGCGCTTTGATAAGCTGGTTGTAAACATGACCAAGTACGAGCTGCGCGTAAACGGCGCGCAGATAGACACCCCGCCCAAGGAGCTGGAGCTTTTATACCACCTTGCCAGCAACCCCAACCGCGTGTATACGCGCGACCAGCTGCTGGACGAGGTGTGGGGCTTTGAATATTACGGCGACTCCCGCACCGTAGACGTGCATGTCAAGCGCCTGCGCGAAAAGCTGGAGGGCGTCTCGGAGCAGTGGACCCTCAAAACCGTGTGGGGTGTTGGCTACAAATTCGAGGTGAAGGAATAACTGCTTGCGGTTGTTCCCCCCCGACGTCCTGTGAATTCTTTGAACGCCCACGGGTGGTTGTAGGGGCGGCGTTTTGCCGCCCACATGTCAACCGCACATCCCTGTAGGGGAGGACATTGTGCTCCCGCGGTCTAACCCGAGGCCTGAATAGAATCCGCGGGCGAACACAGTTCGCCCCTACAACCCTGCACCTACACTGTGGCCCGTTGCGTAGGGGACGGCGTCCCCGACGTCCCGTGGATTCTTTGAACGCCTACGGGTGGTTGTAGAGGCGGCGTTTTGCCGCCCACATGTCAACCGCACATCCCTGTAGGAGAGGACATTGTGCTCCCGCGGTCTAACCCGAGGCCTGAATAGAATCCGCGGGCGAACACAGTTCGCCCCTACAACCCTGCACCTACACTGTGGCCCGTGGCCTAGGGGACGGCGTCCTCGACGTCCTGTGGCAGATTACCATGTTTCCGTGTACAAGCAGGCACTTAAGGGCGCCCTCGTCTCCGCGCGAATACCCGGATGGCATCTCGGGCGGGTACACAACCTTCCCATTTACATGGATTTTTGTAATTTTCCCCGAAAAGGGGTTTTCGCCGCCCGCAGGCGGCTTTGATATTTTTCCATAGCGGTTTACGGCTTTTTAAAAAAAGCATAAACCCAAGAAAGGACAGGGTTCTTACATGCAGAAGAGCCTGTTTACCAAATACTTCACCCTTTGTTCCACCATCATACTCGGCAGCATGGCGATACTCGGCGCCGTGCTGCTGCTCTTTGCGTCGCAGTATTTCGGGCTGGAGCGCGAGCGCCTGCTGCTGCGCAACGCCAAGGGCGCTGCCGTTATCACCGCCAATGAGTACATCATCCGCGGCGACCAAACGGTTCGCCGCGAGGTGGTGCTTTCGGGATATCAAATCCTCGGTGCGGCGGTAGACGCGAATATCTTTTTGACGAACGAAAAAGGCCGGGTGCTTGTCACCACACAGGCTGAGGAAAACCTTAAAGAAAACGCCATGGTCTCCGCGGATATATTGGAGCGCGCGGCAAAATACGGTTCGGTGTCCGAGCTGGGCAAGCTGGGCGGGCTGTATTCCACCGATTACTACACCGTGGTCGTGCCCGTGAATATTGAGGGCTCGGCGCCGGTAGGGTATGTATTCGTCTCGTCCTCGGCGGTGGCGCTGCGCTACTTCCTCACCGAGATGCTCAAGATGTTCACCGTAAGCGCCATGATGGTGCTTGCCTTTTCGTTTGTTGTCATCTACATCGCCACCCGGCAGATGACGCGCCCGTTGCGTGAGATGGCGGCAGCCGCCAAGAAGTTCGGTAAGGGCGACCTCTCCCAGCGCGTGCCGGTGCGCGGCAGCGACGAGATGGGCCAGCTCTCGGTGGCGTTTAACAACATGGCGTCCTCCCTTGCCACCACCGAGAAGATGCGCCGCAGTTTTGTGGCGAACGTTTCGCATGAGCTTAAAACCCCCATGACCACCATCGGCGGGTTTATAGACGGTATTCTGGATACGACCATCCCCCCCGAGAAGCAGGAGTACTACCTTAAAATCGTTTCGGAGGAGGTCAAGCGCCTGTCGCGTCTGGTGCGCTCGATGCTGGATATCTCAAAGATCGAGGCGGGCGAGATGACCATCAAGCCCGTGGAGTTTGACATCAACGAGACCATGTGCCGCACCATCTTCGCGTTTGAGCAGCGCATCGACGAAAAGCAGCTGGATATCCGCGGCCTCGACGTGGGCAAGGTGATGGTGACGGCCGACCCCGACATGCTGCATCAGGTGGTGTATAACCTAGTGGACAACGCCGTGAAGTTCGCGAGCACGGGCGGGTATATTGAGGTGAACTACCGCAGCGAAAACAACCTGACCTTTGTCTCGGTGCGCAACTCGGGCGAGGGCATTCCCAAGGAAGAGGTAGCGAGCGTCTTCGACCGCTTTTACAAAACCGACAAATCCCGCAGTTTGGATAAACAGGGTGTCGGGCTGGGGCTGTATATCGTAAAAACCATCATTAACCTCCACCGCGGCGACATCATTGTCAACAGCGTGGAGGGCGAGTACTGCGAGTTTGTGTTCTCGGTGCCGAGCGGAGCACCTGTGAAGGAAAAGAAGAAGCTGCGTCTCGACGAACCCCGCACGGAATAACCCGTCTGCCAAGCTTTGCTTTTGCCCGCCGGGCTACCGCTTAATGCAGTTGCGAAGGCGGGGGTAAAAAAGTGATAAAATCGCTTTTTTAAGGAAGAATGAGTGTTATAAGCGCCGCGGCAACACCGTTACAGAGTCTTTTTCACAATACTCTTAAATATTGTTTACAAATGTCGCTAAAAAATTGCGCAATCATTTAAAAATGCGTTTATTCCTTATTAACAACTGGCGGCTATACTAAAATCAACAAAGGCGGAACACACCGCCGAGGGTTACTAAATTAAGAATCGCTGAGGACATACTATTTGAAGTAGGAGGCATCTTTTATGAGCGACTTTGAGAATAAAGACAACGACAATAACTTTTACCAGCAGGGCAACACCGGCAGCAGCGGAGGGCAGCAGCCGCCGCAGAACGGCTGGAGCGGCTACAACCAAAACGCGGGCGGGTGGCACCCACCGGTGCAGCAGCCTTATACCTACCAGCAAAAGCCCCCTTATCAGCAGCCGACTCAGGGGGAGTATAAATGGAATTTTAAAGAGTACGAAAGCATGGCGCCCCAAAAGCCAGCGCGCGGCAAAAAGACCGGCGTGAAGGTGTTCTTTTCTATCCTTGCGGCGGTGCTCTCGCTCTCGGTGCTCGGGTTCGCGGGCTTCGGCATCTACAGCCTCACCGCGGACGGCAGCCTGCTGCAGCCCCCCGCGCCCGAGGCCGCCTCCTCACAGGTGGAGGATACCTCCAGCACGGCGACCGCGTCGAGCGGCACGGGCTTAAACATCGCCGACGTACCCAGCAGCGCCGATAACGGCATTGTGTCGGTGGGCGGCTTGCTCACCACCAAGCAGATCAATTTAAAGGTTGCCCCCAGCGTGGTGGGCATTGTCAATTACCAGATGGATGCCGGTTGGGTGCCCGCGGGCGAGGGCTCCGGTATCGTTCTTACCGCGGACGGCTACATTGTGACCAACGCGCATGTGGTAAACGGCGCGCAGGGCATCAAGGTAGTGCTCAGTACCGGCAAGGAATACGAGGCCAAGCTGATTGGCCTGGATGTCAAGACCGACCTTGCGGTCGTTAAGATAGAGGCAACCGGCCTTACCGCTGCCGAGTTCGGCAACTCCGACCAGATGGCGGCGGGCGATAAGGTGGTGGCCATCGGCAACCCGGGCGGGCTGGAGTTTGCGGGCAGCATCACGCAGGGCATTATCTCGGCGGTTAACCGTCCCATTGCAAGTTCCACCGGCTACACCATGGACTGCATCCAGACCGATGCGGCCATCAACCCCGGCAACTCGGGCGGCCCACTGGTAAACGAGTATGGTCAGGTGGTTGGCATCAATTCCTCCAAGATTGCTGCCACCGAGTATGAGGGCATCGGCTTTGCCATCCCCATCAACACCGCCAAGCCCATCATCGATGATCTGATCAAGAACGGCAGGGTGACCGGCCGCGCCAAGATCGGCATCACCATCGAGGGCGAGATCACCGAGATGAGCGCGCAGCTCTACTCTATCCCCACCGGCATCCTCATCGCGGGCGTGGATAAGGGCAGCGACATCGCCGCCAAGGGCGTACGCGCAAACGACATCATCACCAAGATCGACGGTGCCAAGGTAGACACCACCAACCAGATTTACGATATACTCAATAAGCACAAGCCGGGCGACACCATTAAGCTCACCATCTTCCGCCGCCCCACCGACGCCGCCGACCAGACCTTTGAGGTATCGATCGTGCTCGGTGAAGACACCGGCGACACCGCGCAGCAGGAGCTGCCCCCACTCAAATAATTCACTCTCTTTTTCATTAACCTCCTCATATTTCGCGCCGAAGCAGGGATGATCCATCCCTGCTTCGGCGTTTGTATTGGAAATTTTCGCTATTTCTAATGGCTTTGGTACAGCGGACTCATGAAGTGGAAAAACTTGCAGAAAATATTTTTGTAAATGCACTTGACCCTAACGTTGCGTCATAGTTTATGATACAATCATGGAAGGGAAAACGGGGTGCGGCGCACAGCACAGCCCCTGCTTAAGAACCGGAAAGGCGGCAATTTAAATGAACAAAACCGTAAACGAGGTGGCGAGGCTAGCAAATGTCAGTGTGCGCACACTGCATTACTACGACCAGATCGGGCTGCTGCGCCCCAGCGCGCTGACCGACGCGGGCTACCGGCTGTATGACGATGCAGCCCTTGCCCGCCTGCAGCAGATACTGTTTTTTCGCGAGCTTGACTTTCCGCTCACCGAGATTGGGCGCATCCTCGAAAACCCCTCCTTCAACCGCCGCAGGGCGCTTGAAAACCACCGCAGCCTGCTTACGCTCAGGCGTAAGCGGCTGGACGCGCTGATACGCCTTGTGGACGACACCTTAAAAGGAGATGAGCCAATGAGCTTTAAAGAGTTCGATATGACCGAGATTGAAGAGGCGCAAAAGAAGTATGCCAAGGAGGCGCAGGAGCGCTGGGGCGGCACCGATGCCTACGCCCAGAGCAAGGCCCGGGCCGCAGGCTACGGCAAGGAGGAATGGGCGCGCATTACGGCGGAGTCCAACGCCATCTATCAGGGGTTTGCCCAGAGCGTCGGCACAAGCCCCGCCTCGCCTGAGGTGCAGCAGCTGGTCGCCGACTGGCAGGGCCTGATCACCAGATACTTCTACGACTGCTCCAACGAGATACTGCAGGGCCTTGGCGAGATGTATATCGCCGACGAGCGGTTTACCAAGAACCTCGACAAGTACGGCGAGGGCACCGCGCAGCAGATGAGCGACGCCATTCGTGTTTACTGTGGCGGCAACCAGACCGGCCGAGGATGCTAAGTGGCGCAATTATTACAAAAAGTAATATCGCACTTGCATTTTATCATTCGTCATGCTATAATCATGGGGCTGTAGCGATACGGCCCCAATTTTTTCAAAAAAGGATGAGCAGAATGCAAAAGTTTGTACCGTTTGAAAAGCTCTCCAAAAAGGAGCGCGAAAGGGTAAACAAGGCAAGGCGCGCGACATGGGGCGCACTCAACCCCGTAACCCGCAAGCCGGAAAATCCCAAGGCCTACAACAGAAAAAAGCTTCAAAAGCAGGAGGACGCCCTCACTTTTGAAGCTTTTTCTTTTTTATAACGCTCAATGGCTTTTACCAAAGTCGCGCGCGGCCCTGTAGTAAAGCCTTTTGGGCATGAGCTTAAGCAGGGTGACGAGCAGCTTGGTATGAAAGCCGGGGATGCTTACCACCTTGCCCTTGTTAAGGTCTTTTATCGAGAGCGCCACCACCTCCTCCGGCTCCAGCCATTGGATGACACCGTGGTTGTGCTGGCTGGCCCTGGACATGCCGATCTTTTCATGGAAGTCGGTGTGGGTAAGCCCGGGGCAGACTGTCATCGCCCTTACACTCGTGCCGTACAGGTCGAGGGAAAGGCCCTCTGTAAAGGTCTTTAAAAAGGCCTTCGCGCCCGAATACACCGCATTCTTGGGGATGACGACCAGTGCCCCTTCCGACGAGACGTTGATGATGGTGCCGCTTTTACGAGTAAGCATCCCCGGCAGCACGGCGTTTATCAGCATCAGCGGGGCGACTACGTTCACCTTTGCCATCTGTAGCAGCGGCTCCTGCTCGCTTAGCTGGTAGTAGTTCACCACCCCGAAGCCCGCGTTGTTTATGAGCACCTCCACGGGGCGACCGGAAAGGGCGTTTACAACCTCCTGTATGCCCGGCTCCTCCGAGAGCTCGGCGAGGACCACGTCTACCGCTACCCCGAAGCCCGCGCGCAGCTCCTGCGCCACCGCCTCGATCTTTTCTTTTCGCCTGCCGGTAATTACAAGGTTATAGCCTTCCTTCGCGAAATGCCTTGCGTAGGCCGCGCCGATGCCGCTGGTTGCGCCCGTAATCACCGCTGTTTTTGTGTTCATTTGCCGTCAATTCCTTTCGTTGTAGATGATTTCGCGTTTATTCCGCCGGGGTGTCCAGACTGTCGGCCAGCTTGCTGAGCAGGTCTATCAGCTGTGCGCGCTGCTCGGCACTGTCAAAGGCACCGAATATGCGCTGCCAGAGCAGCTGTTCATAGCACTTGTGCTCCTCTTGTGCGGCAAGCCCCGCCTCGGTTAGCTGCAGGGTAAAGGAGCGTTTATCCCTGCTGTGGATGGCCCTGCGGATAAGCCCCCGCCCTTCCAGCCGGTTTACGGCGTTGGTGAGCGTGCTGTTGGGCACGCCAAGGCGGGCCAGTATCTCTTTTAAAACAACCTCGGGGTTTTGCTCGATAATCTCTAAAATGCTCACTTCGATGGTGGAAAGGTCCTTGAGCTGCCCCTTCCACAGCTGGGTGCTCTGGCGCTGAAGCGTCCACACCAGCTTGTGCCACACCGCGTCCAGCCGCTCTGCCTCGGTGGGTTCATAGGAAATTGACATCACCGGTCACCGCCTCAGATATTATTACCATAATGGGAATATTCATTAATGGAATTATAATGCGCGGCAGACGGATTGTCAATAGAGAACAGCAAAAACACACCGTGCTTGGGCTAACCATTGACGGTGTGTTTAAAAAAGGATAGTTCGTTTATCGCAGGCAGTGCCTACCGTGTTTCCTGTATTACCTCCGTCACGCTCGCGTCGGTGTTCTGCTCAATGAAGGCGAGCGCCGCGCTGATCTCGCTTTCGGCGAGTACAAGGGTGTTCGCCGCGCAGGCAAGGCCCAGCACGATAATTTGGTGAACATCCTGCTCGCCGGATTCTATCGCCGAGACGTTAAAGCGATTTTTGACCTTGGCGAGCAGGCTTTTTACCTCCATGCGCTTCTCTTTAAGCGAGTGCACCCATGGGGCGTGCAGCCGGATCTCAGCCGTTTTTACAATCATCACACACATCTCCTTCATCTTTTTTAAACTGCAATAGAACGAGCGGGGGGAAGCATATCAGCGTCAGAGGTGTATGAAGCGGTACTACCCCTTTTTAGGGGCCGGAAACCACGCGGTGGTGCGGTTGGCGATCTTCACAAGGGTGAGCATCACGGGTACCTCCACCAGCACGCCCACGATGGTTGCGAGCGCCACGGGGGAGTTGGGGCCGAAGAGCGCGATCGCCACCGCGACGGCCAGCTCAAAGAAGTTGGAGGCGCCGATCATCCCCGCGGGTGCGGCAATGTCGTGGGGGAGCTTTAGCAGCTTCGACGCAAGGTAGGCGATAAAGAAGATGAGGTAGGTCTGCAGCACCAGCGGCAGGGCAATCAGCAGGATGTGCAGCGGGTTATTGAGAATCACCGTCCCCTGAAACGAGAAGATGATCACCAGCGTGAGCAGCAGCCCAGCGATGGTGATGTGGTTAAACCTCGGCAGAAAGCTTAAGGTAAAATACTCCTCGCCGCGATTCTTGATCACGAGCACGCGCGTGAGGATGCCCGCCATAAGCGGGATGACCACAAACAGCACCACCGAGAGAATCAAGGTGTCCCACGGCACCGAAACCCCACTTACCCCCAGCAGGAAGGCGACAATGGGGGTGAAGGCGATAAGGATAATTAGGTCGTTGGTGGCTACCTGCACCACGGTATAGGCGGGGTTGCCCTTGGTGAGGTGGCTCCACACAAACACCATGGCGGTGCAGGGGGCGGCGCCCAGCAGTACCGCTCCGGCGAGGTAATCCTTCGCGAGGTCCGCCGGGATGACCGCCTTAAATACCACATAGAAAAAGAACACCGCGATACCGTACATCGTAAACGGCTTGATAAGCCAGTTGGTTACCCACGTTACAAACAGCCCCTTGGGGTTCTTGCCGACGTTTTTAATACTCTTAAAATCCACCTTCATCATCATGGGGTAGATCATCACCCAGATGAGCACCGCGATGGGGATGGACACGTTTGCGTACTCAAACCGCCCTAAAAATTCGGGAATCTGGGGCAGAAACCGCCCGATCAGCACCCCCGCCCCCATGCAGAGGATGACCCACACGGTGAGGAAGCGCTCAAAAAAGCCGATGCCCGACGCAGCCTGCTTATTCATCGTTAAAACCCTTCTTTCAGCCTTAAGCTCAAGGCAAAATTGTTTGATAAGAGAATACTGTTGTTTTCTTATAAGCGTTTTGCCTCTTTCATGACGCTGTATCACACGATAAGCAGGTACCCAAACGCATTGAATATGTACCCGATCAGGATAATTCCCGCAGTGACAAATCCGGCAAAGATCAGCAGCAGTTTTAGCTTTACCACCTTTTTTAGCAGTATCATCGAGGGGAGCGAGAGGGCTGTTACCGCCATCATAAAGGCGAGGGCGGTGCCAAGACCAACCCCTTTGCCCACCAGCGCCTCGGCAATCGGCAGGGTACCGAAGATATCGGCATACATCGGCACACCCACAACGGCGGCCAGCGGCACCGAGTACCATTTGTCCTGCCCGAATACGGCGGTGATTACCTGCTCGGGGATGAGGTTGTGAATAGCGGCGCCCACCCCCACCCCGATCAGGATATAGGGCCAAACCTTTTTAACGATGCTAAGCACCTGATCCCTGGCAAAGATCAGGCGGTCGCGCACCGCAGGCTTTTGCTGCGCGGGCTGGGGCATCGCGGTGCTGTACACAAACGGCTCCACATACCGTTCAAGCCTTAACGCGCTGATGATGCTGCCGCCCGCCACCGCCAGTACTACCCCCACCACCACGTAGGCGGCGGCAATCCTCCAGTTGAAGATGCTCGCAAGCAGCAGCACCGAGGCAAGGTCCACCAGCGGGGAGGAGATTAAAAACGAGAAGGTTACCCCAACGGGCAGCCCCGCGTTGGTAAACCCGATAAAGAGCGGGATAGAGGAGCAGGAGCAAAACGGCGTGACGGTACCCAGCAGGGCCCCGAGCAGGTTTGCGCCAAAGCCCTTGTGCCTGCCCAAGATCGCGCGCGTGCGCTCGGGCGGGAAGAAGCTTTGGATATAGGAGATGCCAAAGATCAGCACCGAGAGCAGGATAAAGATCTTGATCACGTCGTAGATGAAGAAGTGGATACTGCCGCCGAGCCAAGCGGAGGTGGAAAGCCCGAATACATCCTCAATCAGCAGGCGGATAAGCTCGCCGAGCCACTGCATTTTTAACAGTTGATCATTTAAAAATTGTAGTACAGGCACAGCACTCTCTCCTTAACAGTAAGCTACGGTCTCGGATTTCGCGGCGGCTTCACTGATCTCGCCCAGCAGCCGTGTTGCGGCTTCAAACGCCTCGTGGTTAAGCGAGTACCATATCCACGCGCCCTCGCGCCGCCCATTAACAAGCCCGGCGGCAGTTAGGATGCGCATATGGTACGAAAGGGTGGGCTGCGTAAAGTTAAACCGCTCAAGGATCTTGCAGGCGCAGTATTCGCCCTTGCAAAGCATCTTTACAATCTCAAATCGCGTTTCGTCCGCCAGCGCCTTAAACAGTGCAACTGCGGAGGCGTTATCGATATTCATGATTTTCACCTCATTGATGTTTTTCTATGACATAGAATAATTTCTATGTAAAGTATAGTGCAGAGAGAGCGGTTTGTCAACGGGAAGAGAAAAAATTACCATACCGAGGTCTCGCACCATGAAATTTCAGGAAAATCATGATATAATAAGCGCATTGCAGGCAAATCAATCAAAACCGATATTTTTGCGCTTATTGTATCTTTATGTCCATCCGCCTCGCCCCTGCGAGGGCAACCGGCGGGAATGGACGATTATATCATAAGTGCATTCGCATTTATGATATAATATATCGTAGGGCACCCGAAGATAGCGCTGACTGTGTATTGCCCGATTGTAGAGGCGATTCATGAATCGCCCACGGTAAAAAATCACACGGATAGTTTCTGCGAATCAATTTCTGTAAAACGCAGACTGTTTAAGGCGCGAGGCTAATTTATGTATCGTACATTTGCAGATAAACATTTAACGGAGTGATGATGAAAAATGCATTACCCAGAACGAAAAAAGATACGATTAAACGGTTATGATTATTCTCAGAGCGGGATGTATTTTATTACAATCTGTACTCACAATCGAGAGAAATTATTCGGCGAAATTGTAGGGTGCGACGACCTCGGCGCACCCTATACAAGGTTAACGTCACCGGCATGTTGGTTGAAAGGTATATCGACTCTATCCACAACAGCGATGCGACAGTTCTGGTTGATAGATACGTTATTATGCCGAACCACATTCACTTGATTATTATTGTTACCGATTTAAATATCGAGGCGCAGGAGTCTTCTCTGCAAAATGATATGCAGAAACCAATGTCTGAAGACGGGACGCCGAGGTCGTCGTCCCCTACAGGTGCGGTAATTCCCACCGTGATTGCCGTCTTTAAGAGGCTAACAAATTTGGAGTGTGGTATAAATATATGGCAGCGCTCCTATCATGACCATATTATCCGCAGCGATGAAGAATATCAATAGATAGCGCAGTATATAGAAAACAACCCTCAGCATTGGCAGGAGGATTGCAGCTATCGATAGTTATTGCAAAAATAAATATGAATTTCTCAATAACAGGCAGGCCCCTGCCTATAACGAGGTGTGCAGATGAAGATTCTTGCAATAGGCAGCAGCCGCAAAAACGGCAACACCGAACAGATCATCACGCTGATGGAGCAGCAGATGAAGCAGCGCGCCGCCCAGGAGGGCATAGCGCTGGAGGTTGAATACCTGCCGCTGCGCGAGTATACCATAACCGCCTGCCGCGGCTGCCGCGCCTGCTTTAACGCGGGGGAGGAGCGCTGCCCGCTGAAGGACGACCTGCTTGCGGTGGAGCAGAAGCTGCAAAGCGCCGACGGCCTCATCTTGGGCAGCCCGGTGTATGTGGAGGACGTCAACGGGGCGCTGAAAAATCTCATCGACCGTCTGGCGTTTCATTGCCACCGCCCGGCCTTCTTCAGCAAGGCGGCGGTCACCTTTACCACGTCGGGCGTCGGGGCCTCGGGGCACGCGCTTGCCACCATGCAGCGCGCACTGGGCACCTGGGGCTTTTACCTTTGCGGGGAGGCGCGCTTTCGCATGGGCGCGCGGATGGAGAGCGGTGAAGCCGCACAGGTACACGGCCAAAAAGCGGCGGCGCTGGCCGACCGACTGTATGAGACCGTCTTAAAGAATAAAGCCGCGAGGCCGTCCTTTTATCAGCTGGTTTTCTTTACGGTTCAGCAAAGCTACTACCGCAAGCCGCTCCGTTATGGCAACGAATACGACCACGCCTACTGGCGGCACAACGGCTGGCTGGAGCAGGGCAGCAATTATTACATAAAGCACCGGGCAAACCCGGTAAAGACCGCGCTCGCAAGGCTTGCGGGGCAGATTGCCGCCCAGTTTTTCGTGTAAGAGAGGGTTTTGCAGTCTGTCAGTACATATCCGAAGGCTTCTATTGGCGCATGCAGGCCCGGTGTAAGGCACACATTTCTTTCCGGCATTCGTATACACCCCTTTTGTATTGTTCACCGCAAAAGCCTTGATTTTAGGCGGTAATTCAAGTAAGCTATAAAGACACACACATGTACGAAAAGGATGAATACCGAGATGCTGACCCATAAGGGAACCATACAGATAGAGAGCGACCACCTTGTTCTGCGGCGGTTTCGCGTAAGCGACGTGCAGGAGGCCTTTAGCACCTGGATGAGCGACCCCGAGGTAAGCCTGTTTATGCGCTGGCAGCCGCACAGGGATCTTCAGGAGACGCGCGCGGCGCTGGAGGGCTGGATTTCGCAGTACTCCAACCCCGCGTTTTACCAGTGGGCCATCACCTTAAAGGAGACTGGCGCGCTCTTAGGGGCCATCGGGCTGTTTACGGTCAGCGAGGCGGACCGCTGCGCGGATGTGGGCTACTGCATCGGGCAGCGGTACTGGGGGCAGGGCCATACCAGCGAGGCGCTGAGCGCCGTTATCTACTTCGCCTTTTCACAGGTGGGCTACAACCGCGTAGAGGCCTATCACGCGGTGGACAACCCCGGCTCGGGCCGCGTGATGGAGAAGGCGGGCATGAGCTAGGAGGGCACCGCACGTCAGAAGTACCGCTCCAACCGGGGGTATGAGGACGTGAACATGTACGCGATCATCAAAAAAGACCTGCGCAGCCAGCTGTAATACTCATTCTTCTTTTACAAAGCGAACAATGAGTGTTGAACGGCAGCCTGCGGCAAAAGCCGCGCGCCGTTTTTATAGCGGCGCAGTTGAAAAGGGAATCCCTTTTCAACCGGTATAACCGCCGTCAGGCGATAACGCAGTAAAACTCTATCGATTACGGCGCACCGCCCGCCGGGAAGGCGGAAGCCGCAGTGTTCTAAGCGGCAAAGGAGTATTGCTATGACCTTATTCATCCGCCAGCGGTTCTTTTCGTTCGGCGACAGCTACAAGATCTGCGACGAATACGAAAACCCCGCGTTTGAGGTACAGGGGCGCGTGTTTTCCATCGGCGCCAAGCTGCGCCTTTATGATCTGCAGGGGCGCGAGCTTTATTACATCGAGCGCCAGCTGTTCCGCTTTCTGCCGCAGTATTACATTTACGAGCAGGGGCGCGAGTGCGCGGTGGTGAACAAGGAATTTACCTTCTTAAGGCCCAAGCTGGGTATCAGCAGCAGCTACGGCGAGATCGCCATCGACGGCGATTTCTTCAGCATGGGCTTTGATATCTACCTAAACGGCGGCTTGATCGGCAGCATCAGCAAGCAGTTCTTCGCCTTTACCGACTGCTACCGTCTTGAGATTCCAAACGGCGCCAACGCGGCCTTTTTCTGCGCGCTGGTAATCGCCATCGATAACTGCCTGCACAACGAGGACCACTGATCGGCGTTTTGCCAAAGGAACATACACTTTTAATAAAAGGGCATAGGTTGAAAGAAATCTTTCAACCCTCGAAAAAATGCCTGTAGAGACGATGATGGGTTAAACTCTTCGCCGTCCTGCAAAGCCCTTCCTGCCGCTATGCGGCACCGGCATTTTTTAAATTTGGGTTTATGCCCTTTCTCTTGGGCGTAAGGCCCAAAAGAAAGGGCATGATATAGTATGGATAAGAAGCATTATGCGGTGCTGGGCTACCCGCTGGAGCACACCCTTTCGCCCGTGCTGCACCAAAAGCTGTTCGCTTTAAGCGGGGTGGAGGCCGAATACACCGCAATCTCAATCAAGCCCGAGGAGTTTGCGCAGAGGGCGGAGACGCTGTTTGAGCTGGACGGCTTTAACATCACCATGCCCTACAAGCAGCGCATCATCCCCTACCTCGACGGCATGACCGAGGAGGCCATGCGCTTTGGCGCGGTGAACACCGTTTGGGTGGATAAAAGTGCGGTTGCGGACGGGCTTGCCGTGATAAACGGCAGCAAGCGCCTCAAGCGCCTCGGGCACAACACCGATATCACGGGCGTTATTAAAAGCTTCGAGATGCTTAACGTGTCGTTTAAGGGCAACCTGTGCATCGCGGGAGCGGGCGCTACGGCGGGCATGATTGCCGCCGAGGCGGTGCGCAGGGGCGGCAGCGTCACCATTGCGGTGCGCGCGTCCTCCTTACAAAGGGGCGAGGCGCTGGTGCATTCTTTAAGCAAGCTTTCGGCCCAGCCGAAGGTGCGCGCCGTGGCACTCGATACCTTAAACGAGCCGTTTGACCTGCTGGTTAACGCCACCCCCTGCGGCATGTACCCGAACATCAATGAGTGCGTGTTTTCCGACGCGGTAATACAAAGCGCGGGCGCGATTTTTGATTTGATTTACAACCCCGGCAGCACTGTCCTGTGTGAAAAAGGGGCTTCATTTGGCAAAAGGGTATTAAACGGGCTGCCGATGCTCGTCTGGCAGGCGGCTGCTGCCCAAGAATTCTGGTATCATGCGGTTTTTCAGCAAAAAGATGTCCTTTCTGTGGTTGACGAACTAAGGTTTATCCTGTAGAATAATAGAAGCGTCTGTTAAATATATGAAAAAAGTAGGGGTGGCAGCGGTGAAGGACAACCGTATTATGCTTACCGGCTTTATGGGCAGCGGAAAAACGTCCGTTGCAACAGCGCTTGCCAGAGAGCTTGGTTACCCGTTCTTAGATACCGATCAACTCATAGAAAAGCGCGAAGGCATGAGCGTGGCCGACATCTTTGCACAGCATGGCGAGGCATACTTCCGTACACTCGAGCACCGGATAACCTTCGAACTGACCAGAGACTTTAAGGTGGTCGTATCCAGCGGGGGGGGATACATCCTCACCAACGCGGTATACCAGCAGGCCGCCGCAAACTTTAACCTTGTGTTCCTCGATACCCCGTTTGAGCTCTGTTTAAACCGCATTCAAGAAGACCCCACACGTCCCCTTGCCGCAGGCCGCACCCCCGAAGAGCTGCGCAAGCTCTTTAACTACCGCCGCGGTGTTTACCGCGCGCGCAGCGACATTACGGTAGACGGCTCGCAGCCGCTGCTTTCCGATATCGTGCGCGAGATTATAGAAAAACTCAAATAGGAAAACCATCTCAGACATAGGCGGGGCAACCCCGCCTTTTTTCTTTGCCAAAGAGAAAGGGAATATAAGCGTTTGCAGCGTCTGGCTGCCATGGAGACCTATCGCACATCAAAACAAAGGCGAAACGGCAACTGCCGTTTCACCTTCTATGCTGGTTATAGAGTAGCGCCTTACTTCTTTTTAAACCGGCCGCGCTTGCCGCCGTTAAACAGGCCGTAAAGGTCGGCGAGCAGCTCCTTTTGCGGGGGCTTCTCCTGCGCCGCCGAGGCCTCGGCCTGGCGGTAGGCCTGCTCAAACAGGGATATCTGGCTGTCGAGGCGCTCACCGTCGGTCTCGCTCAGGGTGTAGTCGCCGTCTGCGCGCAGTACGCGCGCCTTCACGTTATCCCGCAGCTGCAGGCTTAACAGCTCCAAAAGCTGCGTTGCGGGCTGCTCGCCGACGATGGGGGTTAAAATCTCCACGCGGCGCTCGGTGTTGCGCGTCATCATGTCCGCGGAACCGATGTACAGCTTTACCTGGTCACCGGTGCCGAAGCAGAAGATGCGCGCGTGCTCTAGGAACCGGCCCACGATGCTGCGCACCTCGATATTGTCGGTAAATCCCTCCACGCCGGGGCGCAGGCAGCAGATGCCGCGGATGATGAGCGACACCTTCACCCCCGCCTGCGAGGCGACGACCAGCTTGTCGATGATGTCCTTATCGGTGAGGCTGTTCATCTTCAGGATGATGCGCGCGGGGCTGCCCGCGGCGGCCTTGCCGATCTCCTGCGAGATGAGGTCGAGGATACCGGTTTTAAGGGAGGCGGGCGCCACCAGCAGCCTGCGGTAGCTGCCGTGCAGGTTGCCGATCTCCATATTCCTGAAGAACTGCACCGCGTCGCTGCACAGGATGGGGTCGGTGGTGAAGAACGAAAGGTCGGAGTAGAGGCGGGCGGTGGATTCGTTATAGTTGCCGGTAGAGATGTTCACCAGGTGCTGCGGGCGCCCGCGCGTGCGGCGGGTGATGAGTACCATCTTGCCGTGTATCTTGTAATCGTCCACCCCGTAAAGGATCTTGCAGCCCGATTCCTCCATCACCTTGGCCCAGTTGATGTTGTTCTGCTCGTCAAACCGCGCGCGCAGCTCCACGATCACGATCACATCCTTGCCGTTTTCGGCGGCGGCGCAGAGGTATTGCACGATCTGCGACTGGCTGCCGATGCGGTAGAGCGTCATCTTGATGGAGACCACGCTGCCGTCCTCCGACGCCTCGCGGATGACGTCCACCAGCGGGCGCATGCTGTCGTAGGGGTAGGAGAGCAGCAGGTCCTTTTTCGCTATCTGCGCCGAGATGTTGCCGTGGGCAAGGCAGGCGGGCCACTGCGGGCGCAGCGGCGCATAGGTGACCTGATCCTTGACAAGCGGCTCAAACATCTCCTCGATCTGCGAGACAAAGCTTAAATCCAGGGGGGAGTGGCTCAAAAAGCACTGGTTTTTTGATAGATTCAATTTATTAATAAAAAAGACGGTGAGCGCCTCGTCGGCGTTGCTGTTGGTCTCTAGGCGCACGGGGGAAAGCTTGCGGCGCTTTTTAAGCAGCGCCTGCATAAACTCGCGGTACTCGGTTTCGTCGTCAAACATGCCGCCGCTGTACTCCAAGTCGGCGTTGCGGGTTACGCGGAAGATGGCCTTGGCCTCGATGTCATAGACGTCAAACGCCGTTTCGGCGTAGTGCAGCACGATGTCCTCCAGCAGCAAAAACGCCTTGCTGCCCGGGATGGTATAGATGCGCTCCAGCTCCCTCGGCAGCGGGATGATGCCGTAGAGCGGTTTGTCCTTGGATTTTAACCGCACCCCGATGTAGATCTGCTTGTTTTCAAGGTGGGGGAAGGGGTGGCGCGAGTCGATGATCTGGGGCGACAGAACGGGCAGCACCTCGGTTTCGAAGTGCACCTTCACCACGCGGCGGTCGCCGCCGTTTAAGGCCTTAAAGCTGGTGTGGTAACAGGTGAGCTCCGAAAGGTGCGTCATGATGTCGAAATAGGCGTTGTCCCGCGCGGTGCACAGGCGCTTTACCTCGGTGTTTGCCGCGCGTATCTGCTCCTCCGGCTTCATGCGGGTTTTGTTCTCGGCAATATTGCCCGAGAGCAGCGACTGGTCCTGCAGGCTGCCGATGCGCACCATGTAGAATTCATCGAGGTTGGACGCGTAGATCGAGACAAACCGCAGCCGCTCGTAGAGCGGGGTGTCGGTACATACCGCCTCTTCCAGCACGCGTTCGTTGAATTTAAGCCATGAAAGCTCACGGTTAAAATATAGTTCCAGCTCAGACATGGGGGTTCTCCTTCCTACGATGCAGGGTGAAATGTTATTTGGCGGTGGAACCGTTCTTGAGCACATATTCCTTGAGATAGCCCTCGCGCACGCCGGTGCGGCTGATGGACGCCGTTTTGCACCCCACCGTTTCGGCGAGCAGCGTAAAGGCGATAAGCCCCGGCACGATGGTGTGGATGCGCTCGGGCGACACCCGCAGGATGCTGCGGATGGCCGACTTCTTTTTGTGGGTGGCATAGTACAGCAGCTTGGGGTAGTCCTCGGTGTTAAAGGTATAGCCCTGCAGGCTGTCCTCCTCCCGCACGTTTAACTCCCGGTGCAGTCGGGCGATGGCGCGCGCCGTGCCGCCGATAAGCAGCAGGTGCTCGGCACTTTCGGGCAGCCAGTCTACAAACGCGAACTGCTTTTTTACAAACTCGGTAATCTGGGCAAACTCCTCCTTGCCGGGCAGCACCTTGGAAACAAAGCGCTTGTACAGGTTTAAGCTGCCAAAGGAAAGGCTCACCGCGTTTTCGATCTCGCCGTTACGGTAGCGCACCAGCTCGGTGCTGCCACCGCCCATATCCACCATCAACCCCTCGGTAATGCCCTCGGGGTGGTAGGCCCCCAGAAAGTCGAGCCGGGCCTCCTCCTCGCCGCTGATGATCTGGATGTGCACGTCCGTGGCATCCGCCACCTTGGCCACGATCTCTTCGGCGTTTTTGATGCTGCG
The DNA here is from genome assembly GCA_023412215.1 of Bacillota bacterium. Taxonomy (GTDB): domain Bacteria; phylum Bacillota; class Clostridia; order Oscillospirales; family Ruminococcaceae; genus Acetanaerobacterium. Next base: position 87,469 of record JAEYNX010000020.1, read on the forward strand.
CAGCCCGGCGGTGCCGAAGCAGTGCACCGACTCGGCGCCGATGGCGCGGGAGGTTTCGCAAAAGGTTTTCATCGTTTCGGTCACGCGCAGGATGCCGTCGGGGGAGAGGATGCCCTTCTCGGCGTAGCCGATTAAGCCGATCATCTCCTTCTCGCTTAAAATCTGATGGTACTTCCCGTCCTCCGCGTCAAAAACCGACATGCGTATGGTGTTGGAGCCGAGGTCGATTACCGAGTATCTCATGATCATCATCGTCCGTTCCGCCGCTGTGCGCGGCAAATTTATTTATCAACATGGCTTGATTGAAGGGCAGTGATCGGTCCTTCCCGCCGCCGGGCACAGAAAAAACCGGCAGGCAGCCAAAATAGGCAATAAAATCTCACCATAACTATAGCAAATGAAAAATCTTCCTACCATCAATTTCATGTAAAATTATCACCGCAAAACAGTGAGTGGTTTTACCTTAAGAATACCGGAATATGTTTAACCTAACAGTAGTTTACTTGTGCTTTTGTGCCTGAAATGGTACAGTAAATCAGAAGAAACGGCAAACCGCGTTTTCTGTTCACAGTTCATCGACTTTAAACACCGCTTTCGACAATTTTACAATTCCAGTTAGAACAACAACGCAGCGAACAGGATCATACCGCGAGAGGAGCCCGTTTCGCCATGCCCTTTTTCAAGCAGTGCCGCGCCTCCCTGTGCAAGGCACATAACCGCGGCTTTACCGTCATAGAGCTGATTGCCACCATTGCTATTATATCCATTCTTTTGTCGCTTTTACTGGTCGGTACCGGCGGTTTTATCCAGGATGCCCGCCGCGCCTTTCTCATACAGCCCCGTCCTATAGCGTAGAGATTACGGGCAGTCGCCTTATCTTCAAGGCCCAGACGGCTGTACGACTATTGCGAAAAACCGCGGGGATAGCGCGGCGCGTTCTACTAAAACAAGGGAAAAATAGCTAGGGGGGCGCGCCAAGCGCCCCCCTAGCGTCAAAACTCCCCCTTTCGCGCAAGAAGCCTAGTAATACATAAGGTCTTGGGCGCGAGAGGGGGCAGGGGGGTGAGCATTACACTTTGATACACGCTGGTTGATATCTGTTACTCCAAGCGGATAAATCAATGTATATCATTGGGAATATTACTTGACTTATCGTAGTAATCTGCTATAATAGAATTACTACGACGAATGAAGTAATGTGAGGTGAGGGTGTGAACAGTGAGGCGCTCAAGGGCTATAACGACCTCATGATACTGTTTTTGCTGTTGGAGAAAGACTCCTACGGCTACGAGCTCTCGCGCCGGATACGCGAACTGACGGGCCAGCAGTATGCCATGAAGGAGACCACCCTCTACTCGGTCTTTGACCGGCTGGAGAGAACGGGGTATATCGAAAGCTATTACGGTACCGAAACCTTCGGCAAAAGGCGCACCTACTACCGTCTTACCCCCGAGGGCAGAGCCTATTATTTTAAACGCTGCGCCGAGTGGAGAGAGACCGTGGCAATCGTCGGCTGCTTTATTGCGGACGATATAAAGGAGGAGTAGAGATGGAGCGTATCAAGACGCACCTTGACGGGATGTTCAAGGAGCTGCCCCGCAACGGGGCGGCCGAGCGCATCAAGGCCGAGATGCTCGAGAACCTGCAGGAACGGTATGAGGAGCTGCTCGCCCAAACCGGCAGCGCCGAGGAGGCCGAGCGGCAGGTAATCGCCGAAATCGGCACGGCGGAGGAGATACGGGAGGCCATCCTCTTGGCGTCGCCCAAACAGCGCCGGATTTTCACGGTAATGGAGATTATTGCGTTAGCGTTATCGGTGGGCTTTGTAATCTTTGAAAGTGCCACCCATGCCTATTTTGCAAGAAGCTTTAACCTGTGGCCACGGCTTATACGGGTGTATTATGTACAGCCGCTATTCTATTTTACAGGTGCTTGGGTAGGGGCAAAGGCGCTGGATTACTTCATGAGGCCCAAGGGCTTTGCAATACAAAATAAACGATTGCGCAGGGCCTTTTTCATAGCGAGTATTGCGGTTTTAAGCTTGTTCGGAGCCATCATGCTGGTGGATCTTTTAAACCATATCTTTAGCATTGGCAATTTTATTCCCCTGCAGTTGTATTTTCTTTTTTGGCAGAACAGTTACCTCTTTGCCATCACTTCGGTGTTTCTTTATTTGGGTAAAAAGCGATAGCAGGGGTGTGTTACGCCCTCGGAACGGTCTCGGCCGTTCTGAGAGGCGAGAACATCAACCAACAGTACAGCAAAGCAGAGGGCGGAAAACTCCGCCCTCTGCTTTTATATATGCATTCAGTTTTAGAATACAAGCCTTGCGCTGATATACTCCGTAAGCTTGTCGATGGCCACGCGCTCCTGCGCCATGGTGTCGCGGTCGCGCACCGTTACGCAGCGGTCGGTTTCGCTCTCAAAGTCGTAGGTGATGCAGAAGGGGGTGCCGATCTCATCCTGCCTGCGGTAACGCTTGCCGATCGAGCCCGCGTCGTCGTAATCGGTCATGAAATTCTTGGCGAGCATCTCGCGCACCTGCTCGGCGGAGTCATTCAGCTTTTTCGAGAGCGGCAGCACGCACGCCTTGATGGGTGCGAGCGCCGGATGCAGCCTTAACACCACGCGGGTGTCCTTCTCGTCGAGCTGTTCCTCGTCGTAGGCGTCGCACAAGAAGGCGAGCACCACGCGGTCGGCGCCCAGCGAGGGCTCTATCACGTAGGGAACGTACTTCTCGTTGGTTTCGGGGTCGAAGTACTCAAGGCTCTTGCCCGAGTGGTTCTGGTGCTGCAGCAGGTCGTAGTCGGTTCTGTCGGCAATGCCCCACAGCTCGCCCCAGCCAAACGGGAACATGAACTCAAAGTCGGTGGTCGCCTTGGAGTAGAAGGCGAGCTCCTCCTGCTCGTGGTCGCGCAGGCGCAGGTTCTGCTCCTTGAGGCCAAGGTTTAAGAGCCAGTTCTTGCAATAATCCTTCCAGTATCTAAACCATTCAAGGTCGGTGCCCGGGCGGCAGAAGAACTCGAGCTCCATCTGCTCAAACTCGCGGATGCGGAAGATGAAGTTGCCGGGGGTAATCTCGTTTCTGAACGACTTGCCCACCTGTGCCACGCCAAACGGCACCTTCTTGCGGGTGGTGCGCTGGATGTTCGCGAAGTTTACGAAGATGCCCTGCGCCGTTTCGGGGCGAAGGTAGATCTCGTTCTTGCTGTCCTCGGTGATGCCCTGAAAGGTTTTAAACATCAGGTTAAACTTGCGGATATCGGTAAAATTCTTGCCGCCGCAGTTCGGGCACACGATGCCGTGCTCGGCGATGTACTGCTGCAGCTGCTCGTTGCTCCAGCCGTCGGCGGGGGTGCTGGTTACGTCCTCCACCAGCTTATCGGCGCGGTGGCGGGTTTTGCAGTCGCGGCAATCCATCAATGGGTCGGAGAAGCCGCCCACATGGCCGGAGGCCACCCACACCTCGGGGTTCATCAAAATGGCGCTGTCTAAGCCCACGTTGTATTTCGACTCCTGCACGAACTTTTTAATCCATGCCTTTTTCACGTTGTTTTTAAGCTCCACGCCGAGCGGGCCGTAATCCCAGGAGTTTGCGAGGCCGCCGTAAATCTCGCTGCCCGCGTATACAAAGCCCCTGTTTTTGCACAGGGCCACTATTTTATCCATCGTCTTTTGCTCATTTGAAAGCATAGCGCAACCACCATTCCGTTCATCATTTTTTACACATAGTTAATTCTATGACAGTGGGAGGTGGATGTCAAGAAGTTTCGGCGGGAGCTTTTTATTGAGAAGGTGGAGTGCCTACGACGGCAACAGAAGATATGATTAATAATTTAAAACTTATTATGCCAATTTTTTATCCATATATGTAATTACAAAAAATTACATAGGAATAGTTGACATAATTTTGAATCAGTGATAAAATTACAAAAAACAACATTAATAATATTTTGCACCAATTTCTTTTGCGAATCCAATGCGAGTTAAGGATATAATACAAATTTTAAGGGGGTTTAGGCATGAAAAAGGTAAAAAAACTGTCGGTTATTATCATTGCCATTTTAGCTGTAGTGGTATTCAGCATCCCAGTAATGGCAGCTAATGCAGGGATATTGAATAGTGGCTTTGATTTTGATCTTGGCCCGGGCGAAGACGAATTTTCAGAAGCAGCATCTAAATCAGCAGGAACCAGCTATGCTGATGTAGATGTAACTCAATTCATCAGCTCCTACTCACGTGACAATATGAGCTTCAGGGTATATAGAACTCGTGGTACATCTTATCCTCTTTCTGAAACCAGAACTGTAAATAATACTTACTACTTTAGTTTAGCTTATACTTCAACTGGAGCTTCCTATTCGGAGGATACATATCTACGAGGGTATGGTTCATCCGCTAATTACGATTCGGTTTGGGCTTACGGCAGCTGGTGGGCATAAAGGTATAAAGTAAATGATAGCGGCTTATTCGCGGCCGCTTCTTTTCTAAATACACATCCGTACCGCTTGGTGCAGAAAGGAAACTCTAGCGTGAAAAGGAAAATTGTGTGGGGTATATTATATACGTCGTGTCTTATCATCGCCCTTGGGCTGTGCTCCTGTACGACGGAGGAACGTCTGCATCCTACAAGCAGCGCCGCCGTTTCCGAAGGGCAAACATCTTCCATCGCTGTTACTTCCTCAGAACCCAGACAGGGTGGCGACACTGATACCTTCCGCCGTAAGGTGAACGAGTATCTGGATTTTGACGCGGATGTTTTCATCCCTAGCCAAACAAAATACGGCCTATATCGCACGTCCCTTTTGAAATTTGATACAAATAAGGCAAAAGAGGCGTTTTGGGGGAACACTGAAGTATCTGTTGAGAAGCCATATTCCGACAGTATCTATTTTATTGATGCCGCAACTGGAAAAGGCGTTTACATTAATGATAATAATCTTAATTATACTACTAGATCGCTTTACACCTCACTGGTTAATCTCAACCTTGGTAACAAAGATTGGAATAATAATAGCGCATATTTGAATAGGGACTTATCTTTTATGAGCCGTGAAAAGGCGGTAACACTTCTGAATGAAAAGTTAGGCCTTTTTACATCTTTAAAAATAAATGCTATTTCCGCTGATATCTATTCATTTACCAATGAAAATCTTAGAGAAATCAATGATGTTGCAATATCTTCTTATCAGGAAAGGCTTAAGACAGCAGAAGCACAGGGGCTTAAAGACAGAATACAGAGCGAATTACAAGTACGGTCAGTCTATAAGACTGAACTGGAAAAGGATGAAAGCAAACAGTGCTATTATATTATGGCAAAGCTTACCTATGATATGGTTCCTATCTATAACAGTATCGTTAATTTTGATGCATTACCGAGCAGCGTTGATGAAAGCTCAACTTTACTCCCGCCATCTTTTGTTGGTATTATATCCGATGATGGAATTGAATCATTCACACTAAGTAACAATATTCAAGTCGAAGAGCCGCTGAGTACATATGAATATAGTAACCTTATACCGCTGGAGAAAGCCATTGAGCTATTCGAAAACAAGTACAGTCAGATCGTGGCTAAAACCACAGTTAAATCCATATCTCTTTCATATCTGTACAAGCCGGTTGATTTTTCAAAAGAGCATCGGGATGATTATGTTTTGGCACCTGTTTGGATATTTGAAGGCAGGCAAACGCCTGTCGATGCAGATGCAACCGATACATTTCCTCCGAGAGAACAATTTACCGCTTTTATTGACGCGGTTTCAGGTGAAGAAATCGTTTAATGGGAGTAAGAATACATGTCATTTCTAGGTACTTTGAAATCAGATTTCAGGCGCGCTGTTTTCTCATGGCATTTCCTCTTTTCAGCTTTACTTGTCGCAGTTGTATACATTTCGAGTGGATACTATGAGTTTAATTACAATTTTAAAAATAATTATGATGTAGCCACGATGTTTAATTTTCTGCATAACGTTGGCACTTATGTAACGATGATTATTTTAAGCAGTACATTCTGTTACAGCTCGTCTTTTTGTACCGATTGGCAGGAAAAATCAATCTTCCCATATGCAATAAGAAGTGGGCAGAAGAATTATTGTTGTTCCAAGGTCTTGTCGTGCGCATTCGCCGGTGGCATTGCCCCTGTTCTTGGCCTATTGCTTTTTATCATTTCACTTTCTTTTTTCTTTCCGCTGTTGGACGAAAGAGGTGGATTATTTGGCAGTGCAATCGACCAAATAAATGGCACGACAAGCTATGCTTGCCTGATGCCTGTCGTTATCAGCAAAAATGGGCCGTTATATTTCTTTCTACTGCTATATTTAGTGTTTTTGGTGTGTGCGTTTTGGGCTGTAGTGGGGCTTACTGTTTCTGCTATAGTTCCAAACAAATTTGTTGCGATATTCTCACCATATCTTATTTTTTTCCTTGAAAGCTTATTTTTGCGAAACACGCCTTTGCTAAAAACATCCTCAATTATGGTTGGTAATTTTAATTTCGGTTTAGGCGTATTTGGAAACATATGCTTTGTTACGTTAATCATCGGTTTTTTGATTTTCTTACTCGGAGTATTTTTTACTTATATGGTTAAGAGGAAGTTGGCTAATGAAACGGTTTAATTCAATTAACAGTATAGCACTCAATGAATTACTTAAATGGTACAAGTCACCCAAAATACTCATGCTGTTCTTTTTTATTATCACCATTATATATCAAGCGGCTGCGCCTGCCTTACAAGTTTCTCAACAGCTTGGATATCGCATTGCGCCCTGGGTTTACCCCATGCTGTTTTACCACTCTTATACACAACTTGTTTTAAGTTTTTCATTGATATTATTATTTAGCAATGCCCCGTTTATTGATGTTAATCAGCGTTATATAATGATTAGGTCAGGGAAAAGAATGTGGGTAAATGCCTGCATGTGGTATATTATATTAGCCTCCGCGATATTTAACATCGTTGTTTTATTGCTTAGTATTCTTTCTATTTTACCCAATACGTTCTTAACCTTGGAGTGGGGAAAGGTAATAACCTCCATTGCTTATCTTCCTGCATCTGCAAAAACACCCTTTTATGTAAGCAAAGCACTCATAACGACTTATTCGCCGCTTGAGGCGGTATTACATTCTTTATCACTCCAATTCTTGTTAGATATTTTTCTTGGTGAAGTTATGTTTATTTTTAATTATCTATTTTATAAACCAATAGGGACTATTATCTCGGTTGCTGTCGTATTAAGCAGGTTGATGATTTCTGATAAATGGTCTTTTATATCTCCCGCAACAATAGCAAATTTGGATATGATTGATTCTTTACCATATTCATATTGCTTCTTCCTAATTGCTATCGGAGTATTGTGGGCCGCAGCGGTTCGAATTACTTCGAAAAGTGAAGTTGACCGGCATGTATAAGAAGGAAGGATAAATCATGAGTAACATTATTACGGTGAACAAGGTTACCAAACAATATGAGAAGATTAAGGTTCTGGATGACGTAAGCCTTACTATAGAGCAAGGGAAAATTTACGGTATTGTTGGCCGCAACGGCAGTGGAAAAACGGTGCTGTTTAAATGTATTTGTGGTTTCATTCCATTAACATTCGGCGAAATAATAGTGTATAATAAAAAAATCGGGGTTGATATTGATGTCCCTAACAATGTTGGGATAATCATAGAGACGCCGGGCTTTCTGCCAAGTTATTCAGGTATAAAGAATTTAAAACTGCTGGCTAAAATTAATAATAAAATAGGTATTAAAGAGATTATCAGTTCTTTGGGTAAAGTGGGGCTTGACCACACCATGAAAAAACCAGTTTCCCAATACTCTATGGGCATGCGCCAGCGCCTTGGCATTGCGCAAGCGATTATGGAAAACCCCGATATCCTGATACTGGACGAGCCCATGAACGGATTAGATAACGATGGCGTGGAGGATATGAGAAAGCTGTTTCTTTCGCTGAAAGAGGAAGGAAAGACCATCCTGCTTGCAAGCCACAGCCGGGAGGATATCGATGTCTTATGCGATGTAGTATATGAAATGGATAACGGGTACCTTATTACGAGGCAGCAAGCCTGAACATAAAGCAAGAAGCACCCCGAAAATGCATCGTTTTCAGGGTGCTTTCTTCACAGTTGGATAATAGGAAGGCTTAAAACGATAAAAGTCCCCCTGCTTAATAGCTCTTGAATTCCCGCGCAAATAAGATTATGCTGTAATAGCGTATTAAGGCCGAAAGGCCAATGCAAAAAACAGTTGAAAGCGGGCAATTCTAATGAGTATCTTTGAAGCGGGCATGCTCATCTGCTTTGGCTTGGCCTGGCCGGTGAACATCTATAAATCGATCACCTCGCGCTCTACCAAGGGCAAAAGCGTGTTCTTCCTTTACGTGGTGGAGGTGGGGTATGTCTCGGGCATCATCCATAAGCTGTTGTACAGCCCCGACCTGATACTGGGGCTGTATATCTTAAACCTGCTGATGGTGCTGGCCGACATCATTCTGTACTACCGCAACCGGCGGCACGAAAAGGCCGCGGAGATTGCGCACGATTAAATCGGGCTTGTATGAAACGCTCAAAGACTGTTTGGTGAAGGGCTTACCCACCTCAAACACTTCTTTGAGCGTTTTTGTTTTTTAATAAGGATAGTACAGAGGGGCACACCGGTGGTAAACAGCATGATTGTGATGAGAATTGCCGCGGAAATTCTTTTAATCATAGACACCCTCCGTCCTTACGGCGAGACCTTTTCATACGTGCCGCCCGAGCCCATCAGCCCGCGGACGAACAGCCGCTCATGCGTCGGGTCGTTTTGGTACTCCATCACCCAGAAGGGCCAGACGTAGTCGGTAAACGCCCGCTCCCCCATGACGGCGATGCCAATCGTTTTGCCCAGCTGCTCCTCGTCGTCAGGCGGCGCGGTATCATCAAAGGTATAGACGCTCTCCCCAAAGGTGAGGCTGTCGCCTTCCATTTTGTACTGGTCCATGACAAACCGCGTGTAAACAAAGAAGGCCATAAACAGCAGCACGGGCAGGCCTATCACAAGGGTCAACGCGATTTTTACAGCCTTCATGGCGCACCTCCGGCAATAAGATACTATTTTTATAAACGATTTAAACCGCGGGCGGTCTTCACCCAAGGCGATTGGATTCACCCGGATAATCATATGCTCTTTATCTTACCATAATAAGCAAAAAGAGTCGATGGCTTTTGGCAATCGACTCTTCGCTTTCAATATCGCATTTCCCGGGCAATGATTATTTCCCGCCCACGGTGGGCGCTCCTACTGCTCGATGTTCGGCCGGATGGGCGCCTGCCCAAAAGGCCCTTACCGCCTGCGCGAACTCCTCGGGGTGCTCCTTCTGCGGCCAGTGCCTGCAGCCCTTCATGACATAAAGCTGGCTGTTTGGTATGATACTCTGCGCCGCGGCGGCGGACTTTAACGGTACGGCGGAGTCTTTATCGCCGTTTACGAGCAGTACCGGCAGGGTCAGCTCGCTTAAATGCGAAAACAGGTCGGTGGTCATCTTTGTTTTGCCCAGCTCGTACCGCTGGAAGCTTTCCCACGCCTTATTGCAGTCGGGCTGCCGCACAAGCTCAAACAGCTCCTCCACCAACTCGTCGGTGGCCATGCGCTTATCACCGAACAGCGACGCCGTCAGCACCCATTTTACCCTCCCGCGGCTTTTAGCCATCCACGCGTAGCTTTTGGTGTTGAGCGGCGAGTTTACCAGCCACCAGCAGAGGCGGTGAAACGGCATGCGGCTGTACAGCCCCAGCGCGTCCACCAGCACCAGCGTATCGATGAGGCCGGGGTACTTTAACGTGAAGGCGATGCCGATGCCCCCGCCCATCGACAGCCCTACCAGATGCGTCTTTTCAATGCTCAGCTGCCGCAGGACATCCCGCACAAGCTCGGTGTAAAAGGGGATGGAGTAGGCCGCGTCGGGCTTATCGCTCACGCCGTAGCCCAGCAGGTCGATGGCGTAGATGTCGTACGCGTCGCCCAGCTGCGCAATAACCTCTTTCCACGACAGCAGGGCGCTGTCCAGCCCGCCGCCGTGCAGCAAAACGATCTTCTCCCCATTGCCCGATTGGTGGTACACCGCGACGGCATGCCCTTCGCAGGTTAACATTATTCTATCCATCCGAAAGACCCTCCTTTGGTATTAAGTATAAAATCCGTGCTTGAGCAGCTCGAGATACGCGCAGGCCTCGTCCTGCAGCTGCTGCAGGTCAAGGCAGCCGTCTGCCATCCGCTCCTTGATAAAGCCGTCCCCGATCCACACCATCATCTGGATGGCCTTGGGGATATCCGCCGGGTTCTTAAACCGGCCGATGTCAATGCCCTGATGCAGCTTTACCTCGGCGTCCGCCAGAATCGCGCAATTGATTGCGTGGATGGCCTCCTCAACGGCGCTGTCTGTCTCATAATAGGCACGCAGGGCAAAGTCGAAGAGATAGGGGTACTCGAGCAGGGTACACACCCTCGCCTTGATGACCCGTTTGTTGCGCTCGAAAAAGTCCGCCTCCTCCAGTGCGCGCTGCTCCTCGACCGTTGCATATATCCTTTTGCAGCTGTACTCGTACAAAAAGCAGTACAGCTCCTTTTTGCTTTTGAAATGGTAGAACAACAGGCCCTTCGAGATCCCCGCCAGCGCCGCGATGTCGTCTGTCGAGGCCTTTTTGTAGGGGCTTTGCGCAAACACCTTCATCGCCGCCTGGATGATGCGCCCGCGCTTCTGCCCGCTGAGCTGCGTAAAACTCTCTTGCATAGCGCCCTCCGTCTGACCGGTTCGGTCAGTTTATGGTTTCATTATAATAAACTGACTGGGATTTACAAGGGGGGAAAATAAAAATACCCCTGCGGGGGCAGGGGACATATTATGGATAAAGACACGATCTTTCCATCTTTACAGTCAGAATCGCAGAGATTATAATAGGTAACTAAAGATAAACACAATAATTGACTGCAAAAGAGTTTTAGAAGGAATACTGATTTTAAGAGAAAATCAGTAATTTAATGACAGTAAGTGCTTTGTGCGGAATGGAGTAAGGATTTGTGATAAAGGCCTGTATGCAGATTTTTCATAAGCTCGTCTTATTTTTAAACATGGATTTTAAGAACAAAACGGAGTTTATAAGAAAATATACCCTCATCAGCCTGCAGCGCGGGCAGCTGTTTAAATGGGTAACATTTTTCGTCAGCCTTGATGGCCTTTATCTCGACCTGATATTAAACAGAGACAGTACGATCGACCTTCTATATCGTCAGACTCTTGTGTCTATACATATTGTAATATTGACCCTGTCGATTGTCTACATTATAACTTACAGTATCCTTAAGAAATCACAACGATATCGATACTCCTGGATTACCAAGGCGGTAATTATTTCTGATATGTTTTTGTCCTTGCTGGTAGCAGCTGTTTTATCCTTAAACGGTCAAAGATTTACCGGTAACCTCGATGCCTATATGATGGTGATTTTTGTCGTCGCGTTAGTCATTCCGATGTATCCCAAATGGGTGTTGGGGATATATGGATTTGTTCACGCGCTTTTTCTGATAGCTTTCTCACTTTTTTATCACGATAATGCCGTTACCCTTAAGCAATTCAATTCCACAACCATGGTAGTGGTGGCAATCGTGCTGTTCATTGTATTGTATAAGTATAATGTGAAAAATTTTTTAAATGAAGAAATGCTGAAAGAGGATAAAGCGACCTTCATTAAATTATTTGAAATAAACCCCTTCCCGCTGATGATATCCAATTTTAACGATGGAAAGATTCAATATGTGAATTACAGGGCCATGCTGTTTTATGAAATACAGGAAGAACAGCTAGCCACCCTGAACCATAAAGATTTTTATGTAAATATAGCGGATGTAGAGGTTATCCGTAAGACCTTGGACACAAGCGGTGTACTGAATAACTATGCGGTGGAGCAGAAAACATTTTCAGGGAAGATCAAGCGGCCCATCGTGAATTACGAGCTGATGGATTATTTTGGCGAAAAGTCCGTTTTAATCGGCGTTGCGGATATAGCCGAAATCAAGCGGATGGAGCATGAATTAACGATACATGCCTCTGTGGACGTCCTGACCGGTGTTTTAAACAGAAGGGTGGGCATGGAGCTTGCGCAAAAAAGATATGCGACGGCCAAACGGGAAAATGGAGGATTCATCCTTTGCTTTATTGATATAGACAACCTGAAAATGGTCAACGATAAATTCGGGCATGTAGAAGGAGACGCCCTCATTGCCGATGTTTGCAGGGTCATTAAAGAGGAAATCAAACCCGGAGATTTGATTTTTCGCTACGGTGGGGATGAATTTATGATCCTGTTTGACGATGACGATGAAGATGAAACAGATCGAGCGTGCCGTAGGATCACCGAGCGATTCGAAGCGTTGAATAAAAATAATTATAAACCCTACCCCATAGACGCAAGCATGGGTATGTTCACTTATAAGGCGGAAATGGATTTAAGCCTGGAGCAGATTATTGAAATAGTAGACAAGAATATGTATGACCATAAGCTGACAAAAAGCCGTAAGGGGCCGATATAATTTCGGGGATACCTTTTGCAGCTGTACTTGCACAAAAAGCAGTACGGCTTTTTTGTTTTTATAATGGTAGAACAGCAGGCACTTCAATATCCCCGCAAGCGCCGCGATGTCGGCTGTCGAGGTCTTTTTGCAGGGGCTTTGCGCAAATACCTTCATCGCCGCATGGATGATACGCCCGCGCTGCCCCAAACTCTCCTGCATGGCGCCCTCCGTTTGACCGGTTTGGTCAGTTTATAATCTCATTATAATAAACTGGGATTTACAAGGGGATAACAATGGGGAGTACCAAAAATATTTGATACTCCCTGTGAGACCACCAACAGTGTAAAACAAGTCATCAGAATTTTGAAAGACGCGTCCACGGTAAATAAATTAAATTATGATTTGCTTACAGTGTCATGCAATTGACTATATCTCGATAATATGCACTCAAAGTATTTCTATATTATCTAAGCCTGCTTCCTTTGCAATACGGCATGCTTGCAATTTTAAAATTTTTTTATCACCTATTTTTATAGTAATCTTTTTAAAACCGAGCTCTTTGAAACGCTTAAGATGTTTTCGTAAAGTATCCTGCATATTAAGAGGTGTAATAATATATTTTGTGCCGTCAATATATAGATCGTAATCATGTATATTTATATTTTCAATCATTTTACTAAAATCACTGATGTATGGCTCTGTATTTTCAGGAACAAGATATTTTTCTACGATTATTCGAATGGTATGATCATCTTTAAAAATTTGATATGTCTGCATTTTTACGTCTCCTCGTATTATTGTGTATTTTATTGTGATTTTCTTAAAACCTATCGAGGCACCGCACAGACTGTATCCTGCTCAGTCTGGCACAACTGCTCGACTTAGATATATCAGCAATGTCCTTTATACTTATAATCTGCCTTAAAAATAGAAGTCCTTACGTTATCTCTTTATCCATAAAAGCTCTTGAACCTGTGGCGCCTTTTTGTCCTTGGTATTTTCCATGGTAGGGATTTAAAGCGGCATCATCCATTTGAGCGAATACAAGTTGTCCTACCCTGCGGCCAGATTGCAATTCTATTGCATAACGATTTGCATTAAATAATTCAAGAGTGATTTCTCCTTCAAATCCAGGGTCAACCCATCCTGCGTTTTGAATAAATAAGCCCATTCTTCCAAGTGAGCTTCTTCCCTCAACAAATGCCGTAAGATTATTAGGTAACGAAAAATACTCCAATGTAGTAGCAAGGACAAATTGTCCCGGGAGTAGAAGATACTTGTCAGTTTTAATTGTCTTATATCTGATTTCATTTTGTAGGGTAATTATTCCGTTAGAGTATCATATGTTCATTTTATTATTTTACCATAGAAAGGGAAGGAAGTCGATTAACAATAATCGACTTCCTTCAACAAAATATTCTGGTCGAGGTGACAGGATTCGAACCTGCGGCATCTTGCTCCCAAAGCAAGCGCGCTACCATCTGCGCTACACCTCGTTATATGCACCTGTCTTTATACTATGCGGCGTGCCTGTTTTGCGTTAGCAAGCCGGGATGCAAAGAATATTATAGAGTTTTTGCGCCGGTATGTCAACCGAAATTCGCGCCCTCACACAAAAAGCGGCGCAAAAGGGGTGTTTTGTAAATTGCCGCTTGACAATGGTACGATATCGTACTAATATAGTCCTATATGGTACCATTATGGAGGTGAGAGCATTCTACGGGAAGGCGGATTCTTGGTTTCCAAGGTCAATCAGGTGTCGGGGCGTGTCTTTGATAAGCTATTGCGCGAATACGAGATCACCGACTTAAACTCCGCGCAGGGGCGCATCCTTTTTGCGCTGTGGCAGCGCGGCAGCCAGCCCATCAGCGCGCTTGCCAAACAGACGGCGCTGAGCAAAACCACCCTTACCAGCATGCTGGAGCGCTTAGAGCAGGCGGGGCATATCCTTAGAGAGGTTAACGAGGCGGATAAACGCGAGACCATCGTCTCGCTCACCGAAAAAAGCCTTGCGCTGCGCGAAAGATACAACGCGGTGTCGCTTGAGATGTTAAGCCTGTACTACAGCGGCATGTCGGAGGAGGAGATCACGCGGTTCGAGGCGAGCCTTAGGCATATCCTAAAGAATTTGACAGAATATGAGGAGAGAGACCATGAGTAAAGACATGATTAAAACGGCCGAGAGCCTGATCAAGCACAACAAGATGGTGATGGTCGCCTCGGTGGGGGAGGACGGCTACCCCTACCAGAAGATGATGTACAACGCGCGGGTGCGCGAGGGGGTAAAAACCTTCTACCTTTCCACCAACACTTCGTCGCTGCGCGCGCGGCAGTTCCTGAAAAACCCCGCCGCCAGCCTGTATTTCTGCGATAAGCGGTTCTTTCACGGGTTGATGCTGCTCGGCAGGATGGAGGTGCTGCAGGACGCCGCGAGCAAGGAGCTGATCTGGCAGCCGGGCGACACCATGTACTACCCCCTTGGCGTGACCGACCCCGACTACTGCGTGCTGCGTTTTACCGCCGAGCGCGGCAGGTATTACTCCAGCTTTAGTTCTACCGATTTTGTGATAGAATAATCCACCGAAAGGGTGTATAATACAGCTGTATAATATTCTCAGGCGGTGGTGTGCTTTTTCGGCGTGATGCCGTGGGCATTCCCCGGCAGGAAAGGCGTGATAAGGATGATTCGTGAGATCGAAACCCGCAGGAGTATCCGCAGCTACACCGATAAGCCGGTGCCGGACGAGCTGATTTTAGAGCTGCTGAAGGCAGCACGGCTTGCCCCCTCCGGCCACAACACCCAGCCGTGGCATTTTATCATCATCAAGTCGCCCGAGATGCGGCAGAAGATCGCGGCGGCGGACCACCACCAGAAGTGGATGGAGCAGGCGCCCGTGCACATCGCGTGCGTGGGGGACATCCGCTCCCGCATCCCCGAGGATGTGCCGATGAGCATTGACGAAAACAGCCCGCAGGAGGAAGTAAAGCAGATCATCCGCGACACCGCCGCGGCTATCGAGAATATCCTTATTGAGGCGGAGAGCCACGGCCTTGCCACCTGCTGGACGGGCTGGTACACGCAGGCTGAGATGCGCCCCATCCTCGGCATCCCCGAGGATAAATATCTGGTGGGCATTGTCGCCGTAGGCTACCTCGATAAGCCTGTGAGCCGGGCGCCCAAAAAGGATTTAAACACCATGCTCCACTACGAGCAGTGGTAATACGGATCTCAAGCTAAAAAAGCAATAAGTTCGCTTTTTTAGCTCCGCTGAAAGCGGCGTGCAAAAACATAAAATGTTTTTGCAAAATCCGTATTGTACGCCTCTCTTGGCGGCGTAAGCCGCCACCTGCCGCAAAGCGGCAGATATTAAAATACGGATTTAATCCGCTTTTTAATTGGAGAATAGTATAATGCCGCCGTATTGCGGAAATGGCAGCGAAGAGCCACCCCTTCGGGTATACCGATGGGGTGGCCCTTGCGTGTGGAGGATAAATGGGCCCAAGCCCTCTTGCGGCAAAATACGTGAGCGTTATCGCGAAAAAGCGCACGTCTCAATACAGCTCTCGGGGAACTTTGCCTTGTAACTGAAGGCGGACTGTGCTATTATCAAACCAGTGGTTTCGTAAATTAAGCCGGGAAAACCGCCGTGTGCCGCCGCCCGCAAAAGAGGCCATGCGGCGATTTTGGCGTTAGATTTTTTGGTATAACGGAGGGCTTTATAATGGATGTGCTGCAGCGTATTGCAGAACGAAGGATCGTTCCCGTAGTGAAGATAACAACCGCCGACGCCGCTGTGCCGCTTGCGCAGGCGCTCTGCCGGGGCGGCCTGCCCTGTGCGGAGGTGACCTTCCGCAGCGCCGCGGCCGCCGAGAGCATCGCCCGTATGCGCGCGGCGTTCCCCGAGATGCTGGTGGGCGCGGGTACGGTGCTCACCCCGCAGCAGGTGGATGACGCCCTGAACGCGGGCGCAACCTTTATCGTCAGCCCGGGGTTAAACCCGCGGGTGGTGGAGTACTGCCAGAAGCGCGGGGCGCTGATCATCCCCGGGTGCGCCACCCCCAGCGACGTGGAGCGCGCGCTGGAGCTTGGCCTTACGACCGTAAAATTCTTCCCCGCGGAGGCGGCGGGCGGGCTTAAGATGATAGAGGCGCTTTCCGCCCCTTATTATAATGTGCGTTTTATGCCCACAGGGGGCATCACGCCCGAGAACCTGCCCCGCTATCTCGCAAACCCCAGCATCGTCGCCTGCGGCGGCAGCTGGATGGTGAAGGAGGCGCTCATCGACGCGGGCGACTTTGAAAGGATTGAAGCGCTCACCCGCGAGGCCGTAACACTTACCAGAAAGCATGTATAATGCCAATCTCTCCTTCCCTGCTGGAGGCGGGGGCGCAACAAGGCTTTGCGTTGTTGAGAATGTATAGTTGACGATAGTTCGGCGGTCTTTCGCCGCCCGCGCCGTTTTTATAACGGCGTGTTAAAAAAGAGGATTCAGTATAACAAAAGGGACGTGAAGAGCCATGCAAAAGCAATATGATCTGGTTTCGTTCGGTGAGATGCTGCTGCGCCTTGCCGCTTTACGCGCCGAGCCGCTCTCAAGCGGCAACGGGCTTATCAAATATGCGGGCGGGGCGGAGTTAAACGTCGCGGCGGGCGTTGCGGCGCTGGGGCTTAAAACGGCGGCAATCTCCCGACTGCCGGGCAACCCGCTCGGGCAGTTTGTGGCGGGGCAGGCCGCGCGCCTGGGCGTAGCCCGCGAGGGGATACTCTACGACGACGCGCCCGGCGCGCGCATCGGCGTGTACTACAGCCAGAGCGGGGCGCTGCCGCGCAAGCCCACCGTGGTGTACGACCGGGCGAACTCCTCCTTTACGCACATCACGCCGCAGGACCTGCCCGAGCAGCTGCTGGCGGACACCCGACTGTTCCACACCACCGGCATTACGCTCGCGCTGGGCGGCTCTGCGCGCGAGGCGGCGATTGTCGCCATTAAACGCTGCAAGGAGCAGGGCGCGCTGATTTCGTTCGATGTCAACTACCGCGCCGCGCTGTGGAGCGAAGAAGAGGCGAGAGAGACCATCACACAGATACTGCCGCTGGTGGATATCCTCTTTGTGTCGGAGGAGACCAGCCGCCGCATGTTCGGCAAGAGCGGGTCGCTCACCGAGGTGCAGCAGAGCTTCTGCAGCGAGTTTCACATCTCCACGGTGTTCTCTACCGAGCGCCGCGTGATAAGCCCTGCGGAGCACTGCTTCGGCTCGACGGTATACGACGCCAAAACGGGCAGGAGCTTTAACGAGCCGCCTTACGAGCACATACAGGTGGTGGACCGCATCGGCAGCGGCGACGCCTATGTGGCGGGCGCGCTGTTCGGGCTGCTGCGGTACGGCGAGCCGGAGGCCGCCATGCGGTTCGGCAACGCCATGGCGGCGGTGAAGAACACCCTGGCCGGAGACCTGCCGCTGACGAGCTACGGCGAGATCAAGAGCGTGATCGACGCGCACAACGCCACCGGCGTGCAGAGCGAGATGAACCGTTAAGGGTAACCAACAGAATATTGTACCCTTTATGGCGCCGCCCGGGCAGGGGCGGCGCTTTTATCATGCGAAAGCTGTATACTCGAACGACAATGCCGCCGCATTATAGAAAGGGCTTTCACAATCTCTTGTAAAGCATGCAACGCTTAGAGAACACAACGGTTCCGGCAAATTGGCCTGATATGCAGCTTTGGGGCAAAAGGCAGGGGAGCAGCCTGAATTTAATCATTAAAATTGCTTATGAAACTACTTTCAAATTATCTTGCAAATGTGAACGAAGGGCTGTATAATATATACAGATGTCTGCTTTTATGCCACCGGATATGTTAAAGGAATAGCAATCAAGGCCGAGGCTCTTACTATATGAATTGGATGGAGAATGCAGTTGAAAAAGAATCTTACGATCTATCAGATAGCGCAAGAGGCCGGCGTCTCCATTACAACCGTTTCTCGTGTGCTCAACCATAATCCGCTGGTTTCGCAGGATACAAGGGCCGCGGTGCAGGCGGTAATAGACAAGCACCGCTTTAGCCCCAACGCCTTCGCGAGGGGGCTAAGCGGCGGCGAAACCCGCACCATCGGGGTGATTATCCCCGATATCACCAACCCCTACTTCGCCTCGCTGTTTCAGGAAATCGAGCGCTACGCGCTGGAGCAGAACTACTCGGTAGTGCTGTACAACACCCTCTACGGCAGCTTTTCGCGCTCCTTTCAAAAAACCATGCAGGAATCCGCCTATTTTCAGATGATACTCAACAAGCGTCTGGACGGGGTCATCATCACGGGCGGGCAGATCGACAAGGACGAGATCTCGGAGGAGTACCTGCAGTCTTTAAACGACCTCAACAAGGAGATCCCCGTGGTGCTCATCGGCCAGCGCTTTGAGGGCACCAGCTGCATCTTTGTACAGCGCAGTCTGGATCGCGGCGTGATCACCGCGGTGCGTCACCTCTGCGTGCTGGGGCATAAGCGCATCGGCTTTATCGGCGGCGAGGTGGGCGTGCGCATCACCAGCGAGCGCTTTAACGCCTACAAGAAGGTGCTGGAATCGCTCTCGCTGCCCTACGACGAAGACCTCGTCACCTTTTCGGACTACTATATCTCCGACGGCTACTCCGCGATGGAAAAGCAGCTGCGCAAGGACGCCAAACGCCCGACCGCGATCATCGCCATCAACGATATGGTGGCACTCGGCGCCATCCGCGCCATCAACGACTTCGGGCTGTCGGTGCCGAACGACATCGCCATCGTGAGCTGCGACCAGTTCTATTTTAACGAGTACACCACCCCGAGGCTGACGTCGCTTGACCAGCAGAACGACTATCTGGGCAGGCTCGCGATCATCAACCTCATCAACGCCATCAAGGGTGTGGACGAGGCCATCAACATTTCACACAACCCGCAGCTTATCGTCAGAGAGTCCTGCGGGGCACAGCTGGGCATCCGCCATTTTGATGATTAAGTAACTGCGCGCTGTATAAATGAATACAAGCCCGGGCCGCATCATAAAGATGAAGCCCGGGCTTTGAATATGTAGGGGGCGTCGGGGACGCCGCCCCCTACAACAGGTCAACAGCGCGGTTGAGGGTTGTAGGGGAGACCTTTGGTCTCCCGCGGATTTTATGCGGCGTGCGGTTAGACCGCGGGCGAACACGGACGCGAATCTCGCGTTTCACCCCTACCTGATTCCCGTGGATGGTCGGAACCAACCAAGGTGTGTCGAGGACGCCGCCACCTGCATTTATAACCGACAAGGGACGGGCACGCAGTCTGCCCTTATATAGTAGAGTATCACGCAAACAAATCAGGCAGCTTGTCGGGTATCACATCATAGACATCCGCTTCGCGCCCGTCGTGGTACATCTGGAACAGCTCGATCACCTCGCCCGCAAGCCCCCTGCACAGGCAGACGCGCTGGTTGGACCAATCGTAGGGCCGTTGCAGAATCTGCCCGCCCGCCTCGAGAACGGCCTGCGCCATGGCGTTTACGTCGTTGGTGTAAAAAGAAAAGTGGGTGTAGCCGCTCTTGTTGTCGCTGTATTCACCGCCGGTAAACAGCTCCAGCTCCCGCATGTCGGGCAGCTGTATCGAGCAGCCCCAGTCCCAGTCCACCTTCAGCCGCGCGCCCAGCGCCTCGTAGAAACGGATGCAGGCGGGCATATCGGGCACCGTGATCGCCACATGCACAAAGCATTTGATGTAGCGGCTGCCCACGATCGGCTCGCGCAGCACGCCGTTCTTTTGTATATACCACAGCTCCAGTTCCTCGCCGGTGGGGGTGTTGATAAAGCCCATGCGCAGGTTGTTGTAGGTATAGGGCTCGGGGTCCTGCGGCCGCGCGATGGCGGCGCCGAAGTCCAAAGCCCGCTGAAAGGCGGCGTCCACGTCATAGGTGTTCAGGCAGATGTGCGTGATGCCGGAGGCGTTCTTGCCCAAGCTGCCGCCGCCGGTAATCTCGATTATCACATTGTCCGGCGTTATCAGTACGGCGACATGGCCGTTGCGGCGCTTGAGAGCCAGGCCCAGCCCGTCGCAGTAGAAACGCACGGCGGCATCCACATCCGCCACCTTAAGGTCGATATGACCCAATCCGTCGATATAGCCCATGAGAATCCTCCGTTTTTACATCGTATTGAAGGGTTGATTGCCAAAATTGTTAGCGGTTTCATTAACCTGAGTTTAGCACTATATGCGTAAAATGTCAATTGATGTTTTGAAAATGCATCGTTCTATGTTGAATATCACCATAATATTCAGTGCCACAGCGGCCAGAAAGGATATCCAGCCGAAAACGAATTGACAATCATCGGCGCGCATGGTATATTTATTTATGAAATCGTTTGCAATCAATGCGTCGTACCAGAATACGGAGAATATAGGTTGAAAGAAAATCTTTCAACCCTCGAAAAAGTGCCTGTAGAGACGATGAAGGGTTAAACCCTTCATCGTCAAAGCCCTTCCTGCCGCTATGCGGCACCGGCACTTTTTAAATATGGTTTTATGCCCTCTCTTTTGGGCGTAAGGCCCAAGAGAAAGGACATGATCTTAAAA
Organism: Bacillota bacterium; assembly: GCA_023412215.1. Classification (GTDB taxonomy): domain Bacteria; phylum Bacillota; class Clostridia; order Oscillospirales; family Ruminococcaceae; genus Acetanaerobacterium. Next base: position 108,602 of record JAEYNX010000020.1, read on the forward strand.
TGAAGGACTATCGCGTAACATTTGTAAAAACAAAGGAAGCACAGTTGATAGAGCACGATTGGGTGAAATCCCCGCTCGCGGACGACGAGGTGTTCGGCCAAAATATCCTCTCGATGATCTCCACAGGGTCGGAGCGGGGCGGCTTTACCACCGAGTTTAAGCCCGAGCAGTACCCGATGGAGACCGGCTCCTCCTCCATTGCCCGGGTAATCGAGGCGGGTAAGGATGTGACCGGCTTAAAGCCGGGCGACCTGTTCTTTAACCACTGCCATCATACCCTGTATGTAAAGGCCAAGGCGGATGACACCATCCCCCTGCCCGAGGGCCTTGCCCCCGAAAAGGCGCTTTTTGCCCGTTATGCAGGCGTTTCGATGACCTCGATCTTTAAGGCGAACATCAAGCCGGTGGAAAAGGTGATCGTCACCGGCCTCGGGCTGGTGGGCAACATGTGCGCGCAGGTGCTGCAGAGCTTCGGCTTTGATGTGTACGCGGTAGACCCTTCCTCCGAGCGCCGCGAGGCCGCCGTGAAGGTAGGGCTTAGGCATGTCGGCGCGTCGCTCGCCGAGTTTGAGGGCCTCTCTTATGCCGCGGGCGCGCTGATGGAGTGCTCGGGCAACGAGAACGCGCTGATCAGCAGCTTGGACTATATCCGCAAGGGCGGCGAGATCTACCAGATCGGTGTGCCGTGGCGCAAGAACGCCGACTGGGACGCGCACAACCTGTTGCGGAGCCTCTTTTACGGCTTTATCAGCATCCACGGCGGCTGGGAGTGGTCGATACCCAGAAAATCCGGCGACTTCGCGCCCCACAGCTCCAACGGGCATATCCTGGCCGCCATGCAGCTGCTGGCGCAGGGCAGGATGAACGTTACCGAGGAGATGTACGAGCTGCGCAACCCCAAGGACTGCAACGCGGTATACAGCGAAATCTCGATTCCCCGCATGAGCCCCACCTGTATGATCCTCGACTGGCGCACCTTTACGGGCACGCAGTAATCCTTCTGATAAACAGCATATTGCAGAACAAAGCACGGCGGAGTAAATTTCGCCGTGTTTTGCTTTGCCCATAAACCATTGGCAGGGTGAAACAGAGTTTATAGTTTAAGAAACTGAATCTCCCACCCCCCTCCCGATTTTACGCCCGCTCTGTTACCGTTTGCGCGTATATCCGGAGAATCGCCCCCTCTTACATTGGCTCCCGATTTCGCGTTTCCTGATTATCAATGGCTCATGGCACAAGACGCGGGCCGGCCTCGCGGTGTGATACGCAGAGATAAAGCGAGCCGACGGGAAGCCAAAGGTACATGTGCCGTAGACACTACTGCGGGAGATTTTCTGATGAAAAAGGGAAAATACGATTCATCTTATCCGTGCCTTGCTTTCTCTTATTGGTTTGCGGAAAAGAAATGCCAATGACCATCATACAACGGCCATTGGCAAAATCAGATGAATTCATGGAATCATCGTCATTAAAAGAGCGTGAAGAAAATCTATGCTGAAGTGTGTGGATTGATGCATGGAAGGGTTAACCCTTTACCGCACCGGCCATGGTGTTGATATAGTACTTCTGTAGCGAGATGAATACGATGATAATCGGCACAACCGCGAAAACAGTGCCCGCGGCAACGTTGCCGAACTTGTAGTTAAACTGTCCGCTAAGGTATTTCAGGCCGGTAGCAACCGGGTATTTATCTACGTCGAGGATGATGAGCGGCCACAGGAAGGTGTTCCATTTGCCGATAAAGTCCATAATAACGATGGTTGCGATGGAGGGCAGTATCTGCGGAATCATGATCACGCGCCAGATTTTGAGCTCGTTGGCACCGTCAATGCGCGAGGCCTCGATGATCTCTTTGGGGATAGCCATGTAGGACTGGCGCAGCAGGATGATGCTGAATACCGCCACCGAGTTCGGCAAAATGACACCGAGGAAGTTGTTCATCAGGTTTAGGTTTGTGATGGTCAGGTAGTTAACCACCAAGCCCGCGGCCGCGGGGATGATCATGGTGGCAACCAGCGCGGTGGCGACAATCTTTTTGCCGTAGAAATCGATTTTCGCCAAGGGGTACGCGCACAAGGAGGAGAACACCACGTCAATGACGATGCCGCCCACGGTGATGATAACCGAGTTCCACAGCATCTGCCCGATGTTTAAAAGGGAGAATACCTCCTGATAGTTACCGATGGAAAACTGCTTGGGGAACAACGACAGGGTGTAGATGTCCTCGGCGCCTTTAAAGGAGGAGAACACCAGCCAGATGAACGGCCCCGCGCAGACAAACGCGATAAATATCAGCAAAAGATAAAGCAGGGCGGTAACCATTATATTCTTTACTTTCTTCTTAGTCATATAAATTGCCGCCACCTTTCTTGCCGTAAGTAAATTGCACGATGCTGAAAATGGTTGTAACGATACCCAGCACCAGACCGATGGCCGCGGAATAGCCGAAGTCGAAGTTCATGAAGGCCTGACGGTAGGAGTAGTAGTTGATTACGTAGGTGGATTTGTCGGGGCCGCCGTCGGTCATGGTGAACACCACGTCGAACACGCCGAGCGCGGCAATCACGGAGATGAGCGAGCAGAACCAGATGTAAGGCTGCAAAAGGGGAAGGCGTATCCGCCAAAAGCACTGCCAGCCGTTTGCGCCGTCGATGGTCGCCGCCTCGGGCAGCTCCTCGGGCACCGACTGCAGGCCCGCTAGGTAAAGCATCATATAATAACCAAGGCCCTGCCAGATGGTAACCGCCATCAGGGTAGGCAGCGCGAGGTTGGTGTCAAACAAAAACTGAATGGGGGAGGAAATGAGGTGCCACTGCATCAGCAGGCCGTTGATGATGCCGTCCGGGTCGAAGATGTATTTCCAGATAATCGACACCGCAACCATCGAGGTAACAACCGGCGTGTAAAACAGCACCCTGAAAAAGGTCGTGCCCTTGAGCTTCTGGTTCATCAGCATTGCAATCGCGATGGAGAGCAGCTGCAGGATGGGCACCACAATAACAAAGAGGCAGGAATTCTTTAAGGCAATCCAGAAGTCGCCGTCGGCGAAAAGGCGAACAAAGTTATCCATGCCAATAAACTTGGCGTCGCCCATAATGGAATAGTCGTAAAACGCGAGCGGAATACTGTAAACAATGGGGTAGAACACAAACACAATCAGGATAATCAGCGCGGGTGCCATAAAGGCGTAGGCGACAAGAGTGTCTTTTAGCTTCTTCTTATGATTGATGATTTCCACGACTTCACCTCCATAAATGGAAAACGGCTTTTTCAGCCGTTTTCCACTTAATGCTTAAAACTACTGGTTCTTTGCGAGCAGTTCGTTTACTTTCTTCTCCGCGTTGGCAATCGCGGTAGCAGGGTCGGTCTTGCTGGCAAAGATGGCGTCGGTAATGTTGTCGATCTCCTTCTTTACCTCGTCGTCGTTGGGCAGACCCATGGTGAGGTCGCTGGACTTTAAGCTTGAAAGGGAGGCATAGTAGTTGGCCTGGCCCTCGAGAGACTCCATGTCGGACTTGAAGAACGGGTCTTCGGCAGCCTTCTTGGTGGTCGGGAAGATGGAAACGATCTTGCAGAACGCAAGCTGGTTTTCGTCGTTGGAGATGAAGTTTGCAAACTTAACAGCCTCTTCGGGGTTCTTGCTCTTGGCAGGAACAACGAGGTTCATGATGGCGGCACCGGAGGCGCCGGAGGGGCCGAGCACGGGGGTGGAAATACCGATCTTCGCGTAAGCGGTGGGGGACTCGTCCTTAAGTCTGGTTACGGTCTGGGGGCCGGCAACGATCATGGCCACCTTATTGTTGGCAAACAGCTGACGCATGTTATCCCAGTCGTCCCACTTGGTGGTGGGGATTACGCCCGCGGTGCCAAGGTCTTTTAACTTGGTTACAAGCGCTAACGCTTCGGGGGTGTTAAAGGCAGCCTTGGTCTTGTCGGCGGTTACCAGCGGGATGTTGTAGTAGCAGAACATGTGATACATGCTCGAGGGGGTGTCTAAGAAGGCGCCGGTCTTCTCTTTTACAACCTTGGCCATCTCAAACTCTTCGTCGTAGGTTGCCGGAGGTTTCTCAAAACCGGCCTGCTTTAACAGCTCGGTGTTGTAAACGGTGATGTTCGGTGTGCTGTACCAGGGGAAGGCGTAAACGCCGTCGCCCAGCTTCGCGGAGTTGTACATGGCCTCGCTGTAAATGTCCTTCTGCTCGGGGGTGGCAACCTTGTCCATATCCAGCAGCGCGCCCTTGCCTGCAAGGGTTAATGCGAGCTGAGACCAGATGTTTACAACGTCGGGCGCATTGTTGGCAGCGGTAGAGGCCAGCATCTTCTGCTGAATGGCGTCGTAGGGAAGGTCCTGCCAAACAACGCTTACGTTGGGGTTCTCGGCCTTGTATTTGTCGATCAAACCGTTGATAAAGTCAGTAAAGGTGGGTTGCAGCGCCAGTGTCCAGAACTCGATGGATACAGGCTCGGCGGGTTTTGCGCTGTCTGCGGCAGATGAAGCGGCGGCAGAATCAGCCGGTGCAGCGGAAGAGGCCGCAGCGCCGCCGGAAGTACAGGCGGTTGCGCCAACGGTCAACAGAACTGCCATTGCAAAAGCGAATAACTTTTTCATGTAGATTCCTCTCGTTTCCTTTTAGATTTGTTGCAAAGATTTTCGACAGTTTGCCAGTTTGTAAGGGTGTTAATGTGGAACCGCTTTCACAAATATATCAGAGTGTATCGCATTTGTCAATAATCTTTTTATTTTTGTCGTTTTTTTATGTATTTTTGCTTTAATTATGGCGAAAACGCCATTTTTGACCTGTTGTTCGCCCCAATCAAGCTGCGTGCAATTAGAAAGCCCTTGCATAAAATGCGCTTTTGGCAGCGAAATGGAATAGTAATTCTTCTTGTGCAATGACGTTTGAAATGGAGATATTACCCCCGTTTCAAATAGATATTAGGGCGTTTCTGAAAACGGAAAATCGCAGGATATTTCGCTACAAAAGAGCAGATTCAAATCAAAAAACGCAGGAATACTGTATGTATTCCGAGTATTTTTGATACAGAAGATGCCTTTTGTAGTAGAAATAGACAAGAATTTGGAGTTTTCAGATAGCCCCTAGTATAAACCAAAAGATCAGAGCCAGTAGTAATGTAGTTTAACCTGCGGCTGTCAAATTTATCTACCACAAGCAAGTACTTCATAGCAGCAAAGGCCGCAAAAGCAGAACGAGCGAAGCATCGAACAGCCCCGGTAAAATGGGAAGACTGCGCGGCTCTTCAATGAAGGATAAAACAGAAAAGGTTTTCATAAATGCTCAGAAAATAAAGAGCTCCCGCTCCCGTGTTATCTATCCTGTCGGGGCGCTCACGGCGCGCCCGCAAGGCTGTCGTAAATAGGTACCCTACCCGTTGCAAAAAGGGATTACAGCTCTTCGAGCTGAGACTTAAGCTTGGTGAGGTTGGAATAATAGCGGTCCACCGCCATCAGCGAAACGCCTGCCATCATCTTTGCCTGCTTAAGCATCTCCGGGTCGTCGCCGAAGGCCTTCACGAAGTTGCCGTTTTTGTTTTCAATATCTCCGTATAGCTGCTGCAATGTTTCAAAAAATTCCGTGCGGTTCATACTGCACCACCTTTCACTGTAAAGTTTATTCCAGGTTCCTGTACCCCAGACGCGTGCCGCAGCTTTCGCGAATGATCAGCTCGGGGGTAAAGTTCATCTTCATCGGCTCTCCGATGCCTTTAATGGCGCACAGCAGCACCTGAATCACCATCCGCCCGAACAGCTCGCTGTGCTGGTCGATGCTCGTAAGCCTAGGAACCAGATAATCTGCCAAAAAGAACTGGTCGCAGCTGATAATGGCCACATCCTCGGGCACGTAAAGCCCGCGGTCGGCCAGTGCGCGCTGCACGCCGATAGCCACGTTGTCGTTGATGGCCACCACGGCGGTAAAGCGGGCCTTGCGGTCGAGTAAGGTCTCGGCCGCGGCATAGCCGTCCGGCGTGTAGTAGTTGCTTAAGGCGACAAGGGCGTCGTCTGCCGTAAGCCCCAAGGCGTTCACCGTCGCCTGATAGGCCTTAAGGCGCGTTTCGGTAATTATAACCCCCGGCTCGCCGCCCGCAAAGGCGATGTGCCGGTGCCCGAGCGAAAAGAGGTAGTTTAAGGCCGTCACAACACCGCTGCCCGTTTCGCGCTCGATAAAAAGGCAGCCGGTATCGGGCAGCGGCTTGCCGATTACCACCACGGGCACCACGCGGCTTAAACGCCGCAGCCCCTCGCGGTATTCGTCGCTTACCTCACAGAGGTCTACCTGCCCGCCGATGATCAGCACCCCGTCCACCTGACGGGTGATCATCATTTGAAAGTACTCCTCCTCCGACTTTTGGCGCTTCTCCTTAAGGGAGTCGGCGCTGAAGAAGGTGTTGCAGAGAAAAACAGAGTAGCCCGCGTTTAGGGCGGCGCGCTCCACCTGATTAAACATCACCGAGAAGTAAGGGTTGGAGATATCGGGTATAATGACCCCAAGCATCATGCTCTGGCGGCTGATTAGGCTGCGCGCGAGGTCGTTGGGGCAGTAGTTATACTTCTCAATTACCTTTTCAACCCGTTCTCTCGTTTTTGGCGAGACGGGGCCTGTACCGTTTAGCACGCGCGAAACGGTGGTAATGGAGACTTTACTTTCTGCTGCTATCTGTTGAATGGTTACGCGTTCTTTCATGGGTGTTCCTCTGCCTTACACTTTCATGGCAATAGTATAGCACGATGTTTTGCAATAATCAACAGAAAACCATTTCATGTTCGCAATAATCCGTGCAAAACGGTTAATACCGCCCCAAGACAGTACGGAAAAACCGATAAGCATGCAATTTCCATAGTCATTCTTACTAAAATATTACTGGAGACGGGTATGCGCGTTAGAGATTTGTGTAGGCCGTATATTGACACATCCCTGTAAAAGTGATAATATCGAGCAATAGAAAACCTTTTCATAATTGTACCCGCCCGCCATAAACCCTTGGCGGATAGTTGCGCGGGGTAAGGGGATGCAAAGCCTTCTATATACTGGACTTTATCGCAAATCACTCGGACATGCAGTCGGTAATGTGTCACAGAACCAGTCGGTACCCGCACGACAATGTTATACGGTTTTCGCTTTGAAAGCTGGAATGCTGTTCCTTGCCGAGCAGGCATTCTTTCAAAAATACTATTGGAATTGGTGACTGCATCATGAAAACGTACTTAGGGATGGATTTTGGGGGCACCAAGCTGCTCATCGGCGAGATGGACGGCGAGGGCAACACCCTGCGCAGCAAGCGTTACGGTACGGGCGCCCAAAATCAGGAGCAGGCCGTAAAAATCCTGCTGAACGCTTTAGAAGATTATCAAAAAACAGTCGGCTTTAAAGGGGAGCTCGCGGGCGCGGGGCTGGGGATTGTCGGAGTGGTGAACCACACCGAGGGGCTGTGGGTTTCCATCAACCATAACATCACGGCGCCGCCCATTCCGCTGGCGCTTATGATCTCGGATAAGCTGAAGGTTCCGGCAGCCATCGATAACGACGTGCGCAGCACGACCACGGCGGAGCTTCTTTGGGGGCACGGCAAGAGGTCTAAGAACTTTATCTACTTAAACGTGGGCACCGGCCTTGCCGCCGGGTTTGTGATAGACGGCAGAATCCTGCGCGGCGCCAACAACAACTCGGGCGAGATCGGGCATATGGTCACCGATATCAAGAGCGCGCAGGAGTGCATCTGCGGGCGGTGCGGCTGCGCCGAGAACGTGGTTTCGGGCGTCGGCTTTACACGCAGCGCAAAGGAGCTTTCCGCCTCTTACAAAACGGCGCTTGAGATCCCCGCCGAGGGGGGTGTGGACGTGGTGGAGCTCTTTCGCCTGGCGGACGAGGGCGACCCCCTTTGCGTCAAACTCACCGAGCAGGCCGCGGAAACGCTTGCCTGTGTGATGATGAACCTGATACGCGTGAGCGACCCCGACATGTTCATTGTGGGCGGCGGCATTGTCAGCGACGGCTGGCTCATGAAAAAGGTGCAGGGGGGCCTGTTAAACCCCGCCACCATCCGCGGGCTGCACAACGGCATCGTCCTTTCAAAGTTTATGCCTCAGAACGCGGGCCTCGCCGGCGCGGGCGCGGTGGCGAGGGTCGCGGCACAGCAGAAGTTGATTTAAATAAGAAATGAGGGAGTCTCTGATGAAACAGCCTTACCAAGTCAGCATGTTTGTAAGCCCTATGGGGCACGATGTTAATAAGATATCGCCTCGGCTCGTTTCGTGGCTGGAGAAGACCGGCTTATTCAAGGTGACGGTTGCGGGCGACTGCCCCAGTGCCACCGACACCATCGAGAACTTTATGGGTGACCTAAAGCGCGTCGCGGCGACCGACCTTTTCTTCTTCCTTTGCCCCGACGACCACTGGACGGACAAGACCATCCGCAAGAACCTGGAGGACGCGGTTGCGGGCGGCACACCGATTCTGTTCTTCCACGGCCTGCACCCCTGCTACCGCGACTGGGCCGAGATGGAGAAGATGATCGGCCTGCTGTGGCGTGACGAGGCCTCCCACGGCGACTTTAACTACTGCGACGTAAAGATGACAAAGGTACAGCACCCCATCACCGAGGGTGTGACCGGCTTTCACACCAAGGACGAGCTGTTCTGCGGCCTCTCCAATGTGTGGAACGTGGAGATGCAGGTGCTCGCCACCGCGTATTCCGACCCGGAGCTGGAATCCCGCTGGAGCATGAAGGGCACGGGCAACCATGAGCCGGTGCTCACGGTAGGGCATTACGGCAAGGCCAGAACGGTAGACTTTATTTTAGGCCACCAGTGGACCTACTACACCGGCCACGGATTGCTTGAGGATTCCACCATCGCGTTTCAGCCCCTGCAATTTAAAACACTCCTGCTCAGAAGCTGCGAGTGGGCCATTACCGGTAAGGTGGAGGCCACGAAAGAGGTGTAACACGGCCCATGAATAAGGCCTTTTTACAGGAACTGATCGATACCAACTTCGTTCACTCGCTGCTGCCGCTGCACGAGGAACGCGCACACGAGGCAAGGCTTAAAAGCAAGCCCGCCCTCGCTGCCAAGATGCTTTGGAGCGGCAAGCCAAGCGACGCACAGCCGGTAAGCGCCGGGCCGGGCAGCCACGAGGTTGTAGAGACTGCGGACGGCCCCGTGCTCCGCCGCAAGGCGCCCGTGCGCGCAGACCACTTCCCCGAGGGCTCCACGCCCGACGGGTACTACGCAAACTTCGGCATGGCCGAGATGAAGTTCCTCCTTGACGGAGAAAACTGGGAGGGGTATCATCGCCTCTCCTTTTCTGTTAAGCCCGAGATTCCGGGCGCGCGCGTGATACACATCAACGTGATGGTGTATAACGAGGGGAAAACCCGCGTGCCGGATCTCTATTACCGCGAGGGCGCCACCACCTTCACCCTGAAAAACCACGAGTGGAACGACTGCGTGTGGGAGTTCCCCTCCATGCCGCGCGACAGGGTGACGGGGCTAAACTTCTACGTGTTTTTAAGCGGGCAGGATACCCCGATGGGGAGCGAGGTCTGCTATGATTTTAGAAATATCAGAATAGAGGCTATCGCCGAGCCGGAGCTGGAGAAGGGCTGGCAGCCCGCAAAAGGGCAGATCGTCTGCTCCACGGCGGGCTACTGGATGAAGGGCAAAAAAACCGCCGTCGCCAACATCGACTGCGAGCAGTTCTCACTCCTCAACGTGGAAACGGGCGAAACAGTGTACACCGCCCCCGTAAAAAAGGAGCGGAACGATCGCGGCACCTTTACCGTGCTGGATTTTTCAGGCGTGGAGGCGGAGGGCAGCTATATCCTCTCGGCGGGCGGCGCCAAGACCGAGCCCTTTAGCATCTCGCACGACCTTATGGATGAAGCGGTATGGAAGGTGGTAAACTTTCTCTACTGCCAGCGCTGCGGCGCGCCGGTGGCAAACCGCCACGGCAGCTGCCACTACGACATGGTGGCGGAGCACAACGGCGTGAAGCTCTCCTACGCGGGCGGCTGGCACGACGCGGGGGATGTTTCGCAGCAAACCCTGCAAACCGGCGAGATCACCGACGCCCTTTTTGAGATGGCGGAAAGCTACGAAAAGAACACCCCGCTGTACCGGCGCCTGCTGGAGGAGGCGCAGTGGGGCCTTGAATTCCTGCTGCGCACCCGTTTCGGCGACGGCTACCGCGCAACGAGCGCGGGCGCGGTGCGCTGGACGAATGGTAAGATCGGCGATATGGACGACATCACCGTAAACGTACACAACCACGCGTTTGAAAACTTTATGCTCGCGGGGGTGGAGGCCAACGCGGCCTACGCGCTGCGCGAGGCGGACGCCGAGTTTGCGTGGGGGAGCTTAAAGGCCGCGCGGGAGGACTTCTCGTTTGCCCGTGAGCGCTTTGCCGCCCGCGGTATGGAGCTGTCGCACTACTCCGAGCACACCTATAACGCCTCGCTTTCGCAGTACTACGCCTGTATCACCTGGGCGGCGGCGGCCATTTGCCGCGCGTCGGGCGGCGACGAGGCGCATGCCGCCATCGCGCGGGAGTATGCGCGCAAGCTGCTCGCCTGTCAGGACACCGGCGAGGCGGGCATCGCGCTCACCGGCTTTTTCTATCGCGACGAAACCCAAAAGAGTATCCTGCACTTCTGCCACCAGTCGCGCGAACAGCAGTTTATGCAGGCGCTCAAGCTCTTGTGCCTCACCCAGCCCGACTGCCCCGACCGTGAGTTGTGGGAGGGCGCCATGCATCGGTATGGCGGCTACCTGCTCGGCCTGATGACCTACACCGCGCCCTACGGCATAATCCCCGCGGGCGTTTACCGATTAGACGAGCCCGCCGACCAAGCCACCTTTGAACTGCTGCACCCGTTTGTAAAATACGAACAGGAGTACGAAAACTATATCAAGCAGCTTGCCGCGGGGGTAAGTTTGGGCAATAACCACGTGCTGCGCTGCTTCCCCGTGTGGTTCTCGTTCAGGGGCAATCTCGCCGTGCAGCTCGCCATGGGCAAGGGGGCGTCGCTGCTCGCGCGGTATTTCGGCGACGATAAGCTTTTGGAGATTGCACGTGAGCAATTCTACTGGCTGTGGGGCAAAAACCCCTTCGGCCAGTCGCTGATGTACGGCATGGGCCATAACTACCCCGCGCAGTACGCGATACTGCCCGGCGAGGCCGCCGGGGAGCTGCCCGTGGGCATTGAGACCTACGGCAACGAGGATATACCCTACTGGCCGCAGAACAACAACGCCACCTACCGCGAGGTGTGGACGACCCCCGCCGGGCGGTTCTTATGGATGGCGGCAGACCTTTATGGCTAATCCCCATGGCGGGAAAGACCGGCGCAATGCGCTGTTGCAGAGTCAGCTTAAAACGGCCATTCGGCGGCTGAATGCCGCCCGCGCCGTTTATTGAATAGTACTACAGGGAGGAACAAGCATGATACGTGTAGGCATGGTAGACCGCTTTTTGGATAACTGGCACACCAACCACTACCCCGACTATTTTCGTCTTGCCGCGCAGACGCACGGCTTTGATATGGATATCACCGACGTGTGGGCGGAAGAGGATGCCCCCGGCGGCGGGCTGACCACCGAGGAGTGGTGCCGCCTAAAGCAGACGCGCGCCGCCAAAACCGAGGAGGAGTTTCTTGAGCGCGTGGACGCCATTATGGTGATGTGCGCCGACGACTGCCTGCCGCACGAGGGCCTGGCGCAAAAGGCGCTCGCGAGCGGCAAGCCCGTGTACTGCGACAAAACCTTCGCCCCCTCATTGGAGGCGGCGGTGCGCATGTTTGACCGCGCTAAGCAGTACAACACCCCGATGTTTACCTGCTCGGCGCAGCGCTACTGCATCGAGCTGCAGAACTTTATGCGCCTGTACGGGCGCAAGGCGGTCTACTGCGCCACCACCGGCCCCGGCGACATGGTGAACTACTCTATCCACCAGTATGAGATGATACAGGCGGTGATGGGTACGGGGGCTGTGCGCTGCCGCTCGGAGGGCACCGGCAACGTGAGGCAGTTTCACTATGAGTATGAGGACGGCAGGCGAGCAAGCTTCACGCAGGGCCCGGGTGTGCCGTTTCGCATGATCGCGCACAACGGCGCGGGCTGCGAGGACATCGCCGTAACCGACTACTACACCGGCTTTATGTACGCCCTCTGCCGCTTTTTTAATGATAAAAAGCCGCCGGTGGCGAGGGAAGACACCCTTGAAATCATGGCGATGCAGCAGGCGGCGAGAAACGCCCTGCTTACCCCCGACGAGTGGGTGCCGGTTGACTAAAACCGTAGATAATATAAAATAAAAAGGGCGTTACGCCCTATACAGAGAGGAATATTACTATGCCAAAATACATCGAGCAGGGCGTACACCACATCGGCATGCGCTCCACCAACTACGAGCAGACCGTAAGGTTTTACAAGGAGGGCTTGGGTTTTAAGACCGTTCTGGAATGGGAATGGGACGAAAACGGCAAGGCCTGCATCATGGATATGGGCAACGGCGCCTGCATCGAGATCGGCAACGACGGCGAGCCGGAGCTGCCCGCCATCGGCCGCTTTACCCACCTTGCCCTTCGCACCGACGACTGCAAGGCCGCCTACGAAAAGGCGCTTGCCGCGGGCGCGCGCTCCAAGGTGGCGCCCACCTACTCGGACGTGATTCAATCCAAGCCCCAGCCGTGGAAGCTGTGGTTTGCGTATGTGATCGGCTTTGATAACGAGGAGATCGAGTTCATCCAGACCGTATCCGATTGCTTCTCTCCCGAGGCGGAGGACTAACCGTTAGCCTGTGCGCTGCCCGTGTTCAATAACAAGGGTGACTACTATTGCATTATCATATAACCAGCAGACAACAGGAGGGCGAAACCATGCATGACGAGAACTTTCAGGCGCGCTGTTTTAGCAAAGACACCTGGATTATCACCGGCGCGGGCTGTGACTGCTATCTGCTCATCGGCGAGGATGAGGCCGTAATGATCGATTCCGGCTGCTCCACCGCAAATATTCAGGCGTTTGCGCAAACGCTTACCGACGTACCTGTCCGCAGCGTGATCAACACCCACAGCCATTTCGACCACACGGGCGGCAACGGCTATTTTGAGCGGGTGCTCACCACCCGCGGGGTGGCGCGCGGCGCGAAGAACACCATGGGCGGCTCGCCTTACAAATACCCGCTGGGCTACGACTTCACCTGCGTGAAGGACGGCGATATCATCGACTTAAAGGGCCGACCGCTCACGATCATCGTGCTCGACTGCCACAGCCCCGAGAACCTCGCGGTGCTCGACCGCAAAAACCGTCTGCTGTTCCCGGGCGATGAGCTGGAGGCGGGGCAGGTGCTGCTGCTGCCCGGCTACGCCGAGGTGACAGGCCAGGTTCACGCGCGCCCCGCCGCAACGGTGGAAACCTACCTGCATGCCATGCAAAAACTCGCGGGCCTTGGGCAGTATTTTGACACCCTCTGCCCCGGGCACAACGGCGCGCCGCTTAGTCCCTGTTATCTCGAGTGGTACATCGAGCTTGCGCAGAAGGTGCTAAACGGCATGGTGGGCAGCCCCGACTGCAGCTCGCTTACCTATCACCCCACCGACAATCACTTCCCCTTTCCGCATGCCAACTACGCACGCGCCGAGTGGAAGGGCGCGTCGCTCATCTACTGCAAAGACCTCATCCGGGACAAAGACACCCTCACAAAGGACGACAGCCTGCCCGCCACTACGCTGCACCTGCTCTCCGCCTACTGCATTTAGCGCGGAAACGACTGTATACAACTTTAAGTTAGGAATGAAGAAACCATGGTAACGCTTTTAGACTGCATCGAGCGCATCCCGTCTATCCTTGAGGGGATCCTTCAAAACCGAAGGGAGAATATGGCCCTCTTTCTAAGCTACCTCGGCGACCGGGCGAATGAGCTCAACGAGATCATCTTTGTCGGCTCGGGCACCTCCAGCACCACGGCGATGACCTCCCGCATCTTTGTGGAGCAGGCTTCGGGTCTCGCCGCCAAGGTGTGCTTCCCCAGTGACTTCTGCTACCATACCGCGAGCTACAACCCCAAGGCACTGTATGTGTTCACCTCCCAGACCGGCACCTCGATCATCACCGCCAAGGCGCAGAAGCTGGTGCAGGATATGGGGTTATTGAGCGTCAGCATCACCGAGTCGGAGGCTACCCCGCTCGCGAAGGCGGCGTCCTCCCACATCAACATGGGCTGCGGGTATGAGGAGTACCTTATGCGCACCATCGGCTACACCTCCTCGGTGCTCACCCACATGCTGCTCGGGCTGGAGCTGGGCTTAAAACGGGGCAACATCACACAGGAACAATTTGACGAATATATCGGGCAGGCTGCCATGGTGCCAAACAGCCAGCGGGCAATCATCCAGAAAACGCTTGCGTGGATGGATAAGAGCAAGCGTCAAATGCTGCGCTCGCGCGCCATCCTCTTTACGGGCGACGGCGCTCTGTACGGCGTGGCGCTTGAGGGCGCCATGAAGGTTTGGGAGATCCCGCAGATCACCTGCATGGGCTACGAGTTGGAGGAGGGCCTGCACGGCCCCAACTACGGCTACGACTACGGCCATTGCGTGATTGTGCTAAACGACGGCGGGCGCGAAAACAACAAGGCGCTGGCACTCGCGAGATACATGAAAGAGGTGCTGCACAACGGCTTGGTGGTGGGGGCGCAGGTGGTGGACGACACCGACCTTGCCATAGAACTCAAGGGCGGGGCGTTTAACTGCCTTGAGCTTTCGGCGGTGCCGCAGGTGATTGCCTACCGCCTCGCGGTAGACGGCGGGCGCGACCTGCTCGCCCCGCACGACAACAGCCGCATGGAGAGCTACTTTAAAACCCACGGCGATACGAAATAATAAGCGATATCCGTTATTGAAAGGCTTTAGAGAGCAGCCCGCTCTTTAAAGCCTTTTTATGATCATACGGGCATGATGCCCGTATGGCGGATTATTGCCAAGCCCCAAAGGATAATTGATTGCCGGGCGATTACCGGGGCAATAATGATACAAACTATAGTTGTGGCGGCGATTGCGCCGCGTTCACTATAATGTATCATTGGAGGGAATTCGTTTGCGAAAGGGCCTGCGGCGAAGCGTGGGAATCTTTATACTTATCAATGCGGTGTTTATCTGTATGGTGCTCATTCAGCCGGAGGAGACCGTCTCGGTGGCGGGCAAGCCGGAGGGCGTTGCGCTGCCGGTGATTATGTATCACCAGCTTTCGGGCAACTATAAGAATTGGAACGACTATGTGATTTCCCCGGAAAAGTTTGAAGCGGATATAGAGCTTTTAAACAGCATGGGGTATACACCGGTCTCGGCGCAGCAGCTGATCGCCTACACCGGCGGGCGGGGTACCCTGCCGCAAAAGCCGCTGCTTATCACCTTTGACGACGGCGACGAGAACTTCTACAAGCTCGCGTGGCCCATCATCAAAAAGCACAGCATCCCGGTGGTGCTGTCGCCCGTCGCCGAGTGGGTGGAGGAGGCCTCCACAGAGGGCGAAAAGGCGAGCAAGCCCTATATCACCTTTGAGCAGGCGCAGGAGATGGAGGAATCGGGGCTGGTGGAGATCGAAAACCACACCTACAACCTGCACAGCTACAACCGCTCGCGCAAGGGCGTGCTGAACAATCACGGCGAGCCGCTGCAGCAGTACCGCAAAGCGATCATGAACGACCTTGAAAAGGCGCAGTCGCTTTGGCGCATGTACTTGGGGCAGTCGCCCGTCGTGTTCACCTACCCCTATGGCTTTTTTAACGACCAGAGCGAGCTGGTGATACGCGCGCTCGGCTTTAAGATCACGCTCACCTGCAACGAGAAGGTAAACCGCGTCTCCGAGCCGGAGAGCCTCTACCTGCTGGGGCGCTACAACCGCTCCAACAGCCTGAGCAGCGAGGGCTTTATCGGCAAGATCAACAAGCTGGTGGAGGCGATAAACAAGGCATAAACCGAGGCATTGTATAAAAAACGGCAGTGTGCCTTTTATCGGGCACACTGCCGTTTGTATGTACGCGGATGTTTTCAACCGAAAGGGCTATTAGCCGTTAATAATCTTCTTGGCGGTTTCGTCGCCCGCCTCGGTGATGAACGAGAGGCCGGTCTCGTGCGCGGTTTCGCGGTTGGCGGCAAAGAGGTCGCCTCTGGTGATGCTCGCGGTATTAAACCGTCTGGCACCGGCCATCAGCTGCTGCAGGCCCGCCGCCAGCTTATCCGCCAGCGTCCACACCGCGATGGCGCCGTACGGGATGTTCTTGATCTCCGCCTCGCCTACCTTCTGCTTTACGTCGTAGTATCCGGCGAAGATCTCCTCAGCGCTCTTGCCGTACTCCTCGACGAAGGTGGGGGCAAGGGAATCCCAGTTGCCGCACAGGGACGCCTTGCGGTCTTCAAACAAAGCGCCTTCGATGTTTGAGCCAAGGAAACCGGGGATCATTAAGGCTCTGCCCATGCACACCAGCTTGGTGTAGGGCGCGCCCAGCGCCAGCGCCTTGAAGATATGGTCCTCGCGCGCGAAGCCGCCCGCGAAGGCGATGTCCACCACGCGCTCGCCCTTTGCGGCCAGCAGCTGTGCATATTCATACGCTTTGGAATGCAGGTAGATCGACGGCACGCCCCAGCTCTCCATCATGTTCCACGGGCTCATGCCGGTGCCGCCGCCCGAGCCGTCGATGGTAAGCAGGTCGAGCTTTGCCTCGGTGGCGAACTTGATGGCCATCGCGAGCGCCTCCATGCCGTAGGAGCCGGTTTTAAGGGTAATGCGCTCATAGCCGAGCGAGCGCAGGTAGGCGATCGAGGCCATAAAGTCGTCGTGCACCGCCTCGTAGTTCGAAAGGTTGGTGTAGCCCAAGCGGCTGTGCCGCGCAAAGGACTTGATTGCCCCCGCCTTAAAGGAGGCCTGCACCTCCGGCTTGGTGGGGTCGGGGTCTACAATATAGCCGCGCTCCTTTAAGAAGAGGGCGTAGTCAAGGCTGGTTACCTGAATCTCGCCGCCGATATCCTTGGCGCCCTGGCCCCATTTGAGCTCTAAGATCACCTTGTCGCCGTACTTGCCGATGATGTACTCCGCCACGCCGTTGCGGGTATCCTCCACGTTCATCTGCACAATGATGGCGCCGTAGCCGTCGTAATAGTTTAAATAGCAGGCGATCCTGCGGTCAAGCTCCGGGGCGCTGACGATCTTGCCGTTTTCCAGCACCGAGTTCTTGTCTACCCCCACCACGTTCTCGCCGATGACGATGGGGAAGCCCACCAGTGCGGCGCCCACCGCAAAGCTTTCCCAGTATTTTGCCGCGATAAAGGTGGAGCCGAGCGCGCCTGTCATAACGGGGATGCGGCACTTGGTTTTAACCTTGCTGCCGAACGTCGTCTCAAGGCTAACATTGGGGAAGATGCAGTCGTCCGCATCGTTGGAAAGGCCGTTTGGCATGCCGGTGCAGCCGTAGTTGTAGCCCTGAATGCGCAGGTTGTCGTAGCTTACGCCCACGTGCTCGATATTGGCGCTGCCCGCCGTCACCGCGCCGAAGTCTCTGGGGTAGAGCATTTTGCGCCCCTTCATGCTGGAGACCCACGTTTCACACCTGCCCCTACAATCGGCGCGGCAAAGGGTGCACAGGCCTGATGGAGCCGGGTTGCCTCTGTTTGCCGTGTTTAGGACATCGTTGTTCTTTAATGCCATACTGTTATCCTCCATTTATCTATAATTTAAGCCATGACGGGCATAAAGCAGCCTTCCCGGCAGGTGGCAGCCTCAAGGCGCGAAAGCGCAGCGCACAAAGAGCTTGTGCGTCTGATGGAGAAGCTGTCACTCACGGTAAACTATTGGGTCTCATGCACGTTCAAGACTTATTGCCACGCATAGCATAGAGCTCAGTACTGTTCTAATAGTAGCACATTTCGCGCAAATGGTAAATATTTTTTGGTGTGTTAAATTAGTAGCAAGCTACCGCGATAATTTGATGTATATTCCCATACCATCGAATGGATATTCTTTATCAAAAGGCTTGACAGGATATCGGCAGAACGGTATGATTAAACCGATAACAAACCGAAATACTGTTTTTGGAGGGATACCGTCCGGCCCGCGCAGCCAGCTGCGCAAACCGGAAAAGAAGGATGGAACAGATATTGCAACCGGCCTGTGTAAGCAGGCTTGTTTTGCCGTACCTGTTCTTTACTTCTGCAGGTATCCCTTTTTATCGTTCATGGCCATGAACAAAGGGGTACCGCCACAAAGCGGCGCCCCTTTTCGGTTTGTTATCGAAATAGGTTGAAGGGACGATTACTATGTTTACCATTCATGATTTACTGCGGTGCGACTGTAAGCCCGCGCCGTATGAGCCGGGGGCAGAGATGTGGAACGACGCGTACATCTCCACCCAGATGCTCGCCGCCCATCTTTCGCCCGATACCGACGCCGCAAGCTACCGCCCGCAGAAGATCAAGGCCGTCTGCGACTATCTGCCGCGGGTGCTCGGGCTAAAGGAAGGCACCCGACTTGTCGATTTGGGCTGTGGCCCGGGGCTGTACGCAAACCGCTTTGCCGAGATGGGCTGTGCTGTGACGGGCATAGACCTGTCGCAGCATTCGATCACGTACGCCGCGGAGCACGCCGTAACCGCGCGCGAGCGGTTTAGGGCAGACAGCTACCTTGAGCCGTTCGGCGAGGGGGAGTTTGACGCCGCCCTGCTTGTCTCGGAGGATTACGGGGTGCTCCCGCCAAGCGCCCGCAAGACGCTGCTTGCGAATGTATGGGACGCGTTAAAGACGGGCGGGCGGTTTGCGCTGGATGTATCCAGCCTGAGCGCGTATGAGCAGCGAAAAAGGGAAGCCCGCGACGTGTGGTATACCTCTGAGACGGGGTTCTGGCGCCCCCATGCCCATGCGGTGCTGCAAAAGACCTATTTTTACGGGGAGCTTTCGGCCCTGTGTGATTTTTATGCCGTACTGGATACCGGCATTACCGTTTATCGCATCTATCAAACCTTTTTTTCGTTCCAAAGCATCACCCAAGAGCTTGAGCAGAGCGGCTTTGCGGTAAAAGAGGTGCTGTCCGCCCTGTGGGGCGAGCCATACCGGGAGGACACGGAAACTATCGCGATCGTTTGCGAGAAGGTTTAGCTTAAAAGAACAGTATGCCACAAAATAGGCGTGCGGCAGGTGCTCTTTTCGAGTAGCTGCCGCACGCCTCATCTAACCTGCAGGCCCTTCAGGGCTGCTCAGGTTAAATAACTTCATGAATAACAGGGGATACCGTTAAGGAACACGAATATCTGTTGATGAGAGATTCATCGTTAAGCCGGGCAGATTACGCCAAGCCGACGCCGCCGCTTACAAAGCCAGAAATGATTGTGGCGATATCTATACCGGCGGTAACCGCTGCGGAAAATACCATAAGCAACCGGGTTTCCGCAGTCACAGGGATAGCCAGGCCGGTGGTTATGCCGCTGGTAACCGTGCCGATGGCCACGATTCCCGTCAAAGGCGGGGCCAGGGTCACCAGCGCGCCGGGGATAGGTGTAAAGGTGTCATCCGGCGTCGGCGAGCTATACAGCTGTGCCGTGATGGTCACGGTCGATCCGACAAGTGCCGCAGCAACCGCTACGCTGAAATACGCGGCGATGTCGGTAATGGTTCCGGCTCTTGGCGCGGAGAAGGCGAAGCTGGTTAAGCCGGTAAGATCGATGGCGCCGCCGACAATGCTCACGCCCGATGTGTTGCTGCCAAAGCCGATGAGGCTGGTTGTGCCGAGCAGGCCACCCAGAACCGTTGTCACCGTGGAAGCAGTACTGCCGGATGCGAACGGGATAATGGCGCCTGCGCCGGCTACACCCGTTGGGCCTGTAGGCCCGGTCGGCCCGGTGTCTCCGGTCGGCCCGGTTGGTCCCGTAGGCCCAGTTGGGCCGGTGTCTCCGGTCGGTCCGGTTGGCCCGGTTGGTCCCGTAGGCCCGGTTGGTCCGGTGTCTCCGGTTGGCCCGGTCGGTCCCGTAGGCCCGGTAGGTCCGGTGTCTCCGGTCGGTCCGGTTGGTCCCGTAGGCCCGGTAGGTCCGGTGTCTCCGGTTGGCCCGGTAGGCCCCGTAGGCCCAGTTGGGCCGGTGTCTCCGGTCGGTCCGGTAGGCCCGGTTGATCCCGTAGGTCCCGTTGGCCCGGTGTCTCCGGTTGGTCCGGCAGGCCCCACAGGTCCGATAGCTCCGGCAGGCCCGGTTGGTCCGGTTGCACCGAGCAGTCCGGCAGCTCCGGTGGGCCCGGTTGGTCCCGTCGGGCCGGTATCTCCGGTAGGCCCGGTCGGTCCGGCTACCCCAGCCGCACCCGTTGGTCCGGTGGGCCCTGTAGGCCCTGTTGGGCCGGTGTCTCCGGTCGGCCCGGTCGGCCCGGCTATACCCGCTGCGCCTGTAGGCCCGGTAGGTCCTGTCGGCCCCGTAGGCCCGGGGTCTCCGGTTGGCCCTGTAGGCCCGGTCGGCCCGATTGCTCCGGTTGCCCCTGTGGGTCCGGTAGGCCCGGTCGGTCCGGCTATACCCGCTGCGCCTGTAGGCCCGGTAGGTCCTGTCGGTCCCGTAGGCCCGGGGTCTCCGGTGGGCCCTGTAGGCCCGGTTGGTCCGATTGCTCCGGCTGCACCCGTAGGTCCGGTAGGCCCGGTTGGCCCGGTAGGCCCAGTTGCGCCGGTTCCGGCAGGCCCGGTTGGCCCAGTGGGTCCGGTTGGCCCGGTAGGTCCGGTTGGTCCGGCTACTCCGGCTGCACCGGTCGGCCCTGTAGGCCCGGTTGGTCCGGTCAGCCCGGTAGGCCCGGGGTCTCCGGTCGGTCCGGTAGGTCCAGTGGGTCCCGTAGGCCCTGTTGGCCCAGTCGGCCCGGTAGGCCCGGTAGGCCCGGTAGGCAGAAGGATGCAGCAGGGGATGCACGGTGTCGGGCAGGGCGGTTCGGGCGGGCAGGGTGGAAATGGCGGACATGGACATGGATCCGGCGGACAGGGCGGGAACGGGGGACAAGGCGGATGAGGCGGGAACGGCGGGCAGGGAGGACAGGGCGGGTCAGGTGGCGGGATAGGTACAAGGGCTCTCGGACGAATCTGCTGGTCTGACTGTATGGGTGCGCGGCGGTTTCGGCAATTGCCGTTTTGATGCATGGAAGCTCCAGCACATGAATTATTAAAAAGCATAGACATAACCTCACTTAATATATAGTGAATCATGAAGTTAATACATCATATGCGGTCAACTGTTAAATTGTTTATATTTACGACAAAAGCTACCAAGGTTTATATGAATTTGAGCGCTTAACCGCAAAAAGGATAGGAGCACCGCGAAAAGCAGTACTCCTATCCTTTGGGGTGCTGAGTATTTTGGGTACAAACGAGAGGGAATTACTTTGTGAGGTATTCAAGCTCCTGTGAAAGTAGTGAGCTTACAAACTCCTCGGCTTGCGCCTCTATGGCGTATTTGCGCGATGCGGAGGCCAAAAAGCGCGTGCTCTCAAGCGAAGAATCGTTCTGCTCGAGCCGCTTTATCATCTTTACCTTGAGTGTTTGGTACCGGGCGTCTAACCCAAGCAGGTACTCATTGAGGCGGCCTGCGGCCTGCCACTGCTCATAGAGGGCAGGGCGGTTTTCCAGCAAAAACTTTCTGGCGGCAAGGCCGTATTCGCCAAGACTTTCCGTCATGCTCTCAACAGTCGGGGCGGGGTAGTATAAATTGTCCTTATCCGTATTGGGCAGGTAATTCATGGCGTGCTCCTTTCAGCCGGTTTGGATGGCGCGTCAATCTATCTATCTTTGGATGGCGTGTGATTTTGGTATGAGGTGTTTTGTCAATCCTCTGTTATTATAGTATCAAAAAACACGGAGGATTATTGTGTTATTTCGTAAACCTTCTGTGGATAGTTTAGAAAGGATTTTTGAACAGAATAAAAAGGCCGCTGTTCGGCGGCCCAGCAATTTGTATTAATCCTGCACATAATTGCCTTTACTGCCCTTTTGCCTTGGTAAGGGTGTATTCTATCCCGTCAAAGATCAGGGCGGCAGCGGAGTCGATGTCTATCTGTGTGCCCAACTCCCTGGTTACTTTGATGCTTATCGCATCATTATCGTCTGTTATGGAAGTCGAACCTGCTATCCTATGATATTTTTCGCCGTTCTGCAGTACAAGCTCAATATCTCTGTCCTGCCCATTTTCCGTGTTACTGATTTCGCCGTGCGCCTCAAAGTGCAGCGAACGCGGGCACACCTCTATCAAATCAAAGGTAATGTCCTTGGCACGTTCAGGTGACGGCTCGGCGGTATACTGCACCGAACTGTTATCAACCTTCAATACGATGGGCAGCTCCCATTGGCCGGTGTACTCTTTATCATGTGCCTGAACATTCTTAATAATCAGCTTTACCTCTTTGTTGACAATACTGGAGGTGGACGTGGTGTCAAAGTTAAAAACCCTCACATTTTCGGGCATATCCCTCCATGGTATTAGCGTATCAGAGAATCCGCCGCCGATTCCTCTGATGTCGATGGATTCGGCCTTAAGGCTTGCAGGCGCCGCGCCGTTTTCAAACGCCACATCCACCCATACGTCAGCCGTGTATTTATCGCCCTTTATCTCCCTTAGGCGCAGCGCGATGCCGTTGGCATAATCGTAGCGCGCCGCGCAGGCAGAAAGGAGGAACACCGCTGCCAGAAGCATCAGTATCCTTTTCAACTGCATCACCCTGCCTTCCACCCACCATGTTACACTATTTTCCTATAAAAGTATATATAAATTATTCCAGCTAAAATATTCGGCGGGAAAACAAAAACAGCGAAGGCCGGTGAAGCCTTCGCTGCAAGTCCGTTATTGATAAAGGGCGTGCTATTCGTTTACCCAGTCCTTGAGCTTATCGAAAAAGCTCTTGCGCTTTTCGTAGTTGGCCTCGTCGCCCAGCATCGCCTCAAAGCTCTTGAGGGCGTCCTTCTGCTTGCCCGAAAGGTTCTTGGGCACCTCGACGCTCACCTTAACATACTGGTCGCCGCGGGTGCGCGCGTTGATGGCGGTGATGCCCTTGCTCTTGAGCCTGAACACGGTGCCCGACTGCGTACCCGCGGGGACATCGTATTCCACCCGTCCGTCGATGGTGGGTACGATGATCTTCGAGCCCAGCGCCGCCTGCGTAAAGGTGATGGGGATATCGCACCACACGTTGTAGCCGTCGCGCTCAAAGATGGGGTCGGGCCGCACGGTTACCGTAACATTCACATCGCCGGAAGTGCCGCCGTTTAGGCCGGTGTCGCCCTGCCCGCGGATAGCGAAGATCTGCCCGTCGTCAATACCGGCGGGGATAGCGATTTCCAGCTTGCGGCTGCGCCGGATGCGCCCCGCGCCGCCGCAGTGCTTGCAGGGGGTGTTGATGAGCTTGCCGCGCCCGCCGCAGCGTGTGCAGGGCTTGGTGCTCTGTACCACGCCGAACATGGTGCGCTGCGAAACGCGCACCTGCCCGGTGCCGTTACACTCGGGGCAGGTATCGGGCGTGGTGCCCTTTTCGGCGCCGGTGCCCGAGCACTCGCCGCACTGTTCATAGCGCGAAACCTCAATCTCCTTGCGGCAGCCCTTCGCGGCCTCCATAAACGAGATCGAGATGCCGGTGCGGATATCGCCGCCGCGCTGGGGCGCGTTGGGGTTGCGCGTGCGGGAGCCGGTAAAGCCGCCCCCGCCGCCAAAGAAGCTGTCAAAGAT
The DNA here is from genome assembly GCA_023412215.1 of Bacillota bacterium. Taxonomy (GTDB): domain Bacteria; phylum Bacillota; class Clostridia; order Oscillospirales; family Ruminococcaceae; genus Acetanaerobacterium. Next base: position 132,331 of record JAEYNX010000020.1, read on the forward strand.
ATCGCCGAGGTCGCCGAAATCGAAGCCCGCCGCACCGCCGCCGTAGGAGGCGCCCCCGCCATAGCTGGGGTCTACGCCCGCGTGGCCGAACTGGTCGTATTTCTTGCGCTTGGTCGGGTCGCTGAGCACCTCGTAGGCCTCGTTGGCCTCTTTAAACTTCGCCTCTGCCTCTTTATCGTTTGGGTTTAAATCGGGATGATATTTTTTAGCGAGGGTGCGGTAAGCCTTTTTCAGTTCCTCGTCGGTACAGCCCTTGCTTACCCCAAGAACCTCGTAATAATCTCTCTTATCAGGCAAGGTGATCGATCCTTTCCCCGGGTGGTGTTCGCTGCCGGCAGCCGATACCGCCCAGACCCACATCAGCCCGCTATGTTCATGTTCTGTGTCCTATGTCTTTTACCCCCGCGTAAAGCAAAAAAGCCGGGAATAGGGCACGGCTTATGTTTGCTTTGTTCGGCAGACATCAACCACAGGGAAGGGCGGGATGGCACCCGCCCTTTCTGCAACTGTTACTATTGTATACGAAAACCTACCGGAATGACAACCCTCAGTTTTTGAGTGAAGCCATAGGGGAGCGCATTGCGCCCCCGAGGTATTGCGTTAAGACAAGACCCTCTCAACGGGCGTGTTGTTATCTGCGGGCGGCTAATAGCCGCCCCTACAAAATCGCATGTATTACATGGTTGTGAACAGATTTATTTGTGGTCGTCGTCCTTCACCTCGCGGTAATCGGCATCCACCACCGGGTCACCGCTGTCGGGTGCGCTGCCTGCGCCCGCGCCGCCCATGTCGGGGCCGGAGCCGCCCTGGGGCTGTGCAGCCTGATATACCTTCGCCGATACCTCGTAGAACTTCTTCTGCAGGTCTTCCTGCTTTGCCTTGATGTCGTCGAGGTTGTCGCCCTTGAGGGTTTCCTTCAGCGCGTCGATCTTCGCCTGCAGCTCGCTCTTGTCGGCGGCGTCTAATTTCTCGCCAAGCTCCGAGATGGTCTTTTCCGACTGGTATACCATCTGGTCGGCGCCGTTGCGGATATCCAGCGCCTCGCGCTGCTTCTTATCCTCGGCGGCAAAGCGCTCGGCCTCTTTCACGGCCTTGTCGATATCGTCCTTGCTCATGTTGGTGGAGGAGGTGATGGTGATGTGCTGCTCCTTGCCGGTGCCGAGATCCTTCGCCGAAACGTGCGCGATGCCGTTGGCGTCGATATCGAAGGTTACCTCGATCTGGGGCACGCCTCTGGGTGCCGGGGGGATACCGTCTAAGCGGAACATGCCGAGGGTCTTGTTATCCTTGGCGAACTCGCGCTCGCCCTGCAGCACATGCACCTCAACCGAGGTCTGCCCGTCGGCGGCGGTGGAGAACACCTGCGACTTTTTGGTGGGGATGGTGGTGTTGCGCTCGATGATCTTGGTGAACACGCCGCCCAGCGTCTCAAGGCCGAGCGAAAGCGGGGTAACGTCGAGCAGCAGCAGGCCCTTTACCTCGCCGCCGAGCACGCCGGCCTGAATGGCGGCGCCCACGGCAACGCATTCGTCGGGGTTAATGCCCTTGAACGGCTCCTTGCCGGTTAAGCGCTTTACCGTATCCTGCACGGCGGGAATTCGGCTCGAGCCGCCCACCAGCAGCACCTTGTCAAGCTGAGAAGCGCTTAAGCCGGAATCCTTGAGCGCCTGCTGAACGGGGCCCACGGTGGCCTCCACGAGGTCGGCGGTCAGCTCGTTGAACTTCGCGCGGGTGAGGGTCACGTCCAGGTGCTTCGGGCCGGTGGCGTCCGCGGTGATGAAGGGCAGGTTGATGGAGGAGGTGGTAACGCCCGAAAGTTCGATCTTCGCCTTCTCGGCGGCCTCCTTTAAGCGCTGCATCGCCATCTTGTCGCTTGAAAGGTCAATGCCGCTTTCGCGCTTGAATTCAGCGGCAAGGTATTTGATCACGCGCTCGTCGAAATCGTCGCCGCCCAGGTGGTTGTTGCCCGCGGTGGCAAGAACCTCCTGCACGCCGTCGCCCATCTCGATGATGGAGACGTCGAAGGTGCCGCCGCCGAGGTCGTATACCATTACCTTCTGGTCGTTTTCTTTATCGATACCGTAAGCCAGCGCCGCGGCGGTAGGCTCGTTGATGATTCTTTTTACATCGAGGCCCGCGATCTTGCCCGCGTCCTTGGTGGCCTGACGCTGCGCGTCGGTGAAGTAGGCGGGCACGGTGATAACCGCCTCGGTTACCGTCTGGCCGAGATAGGCCTCGGCGTCCGCCTTGAGCTTTTGCAGGATCATCGCCGAGATCTCCTGCGGGGTGTGGCCCTTGCCGTCGATGGAGACCTTCTCGCTGGTGCCCATCTTGCGCTTGATGGAGCTGATGGTTCTTTCGGGGTTGGTGATGGCCTGACGCTTTGCTACCTGGCCGACCATCCGCTCGCCCGTTTTAGAAAATGCGACAACGGAAGGAGTGGTGCGCGCGCCCTCGGCGTTTGCAATGACAACGGGCTCGCCGCCCTCCATTACCGCCACGCATGAGTTGGTGGTTCCTAAGTCTATACCGATTGTTTTACCCATAAAATCTATACCTCCATAACCAATCTTCTCTATATTATAACGGGCAACACCGTTGCCCATGTCCAATGGGGTGCTGTTTCACCTGGTAAGCTGCCGTTTAATTCGCGACCTTCACCATCGCGTGGCGGATGACGAGGTCGCCGAGCTTATAGCCCTTGGCGAACACCTCGCACACGGTGTTTTCGGGCAGGGCCTCGTCCTCGATATGCATCACCGCGTTGTGCAGAGCGGGGTCAAACGGCTGGTCCTTAGCCGCGATCTCCTCCACGCCCAGCTTCTTTAAAGCGTCCTGCATGGCGGTGTAGATCATCGCCATCCCCTTTTTAAACTCTTCGTCGGCGGTCTGCACAGTCAGTGCGCGCTCAAAGTTATCCACCACCGGCACAAAGGCCTCTACGGCGGTCTTGACCGCCTCGGGGAAGATGGCTTCCTTCTCGCGCTGGGAACGCTTGCGGAAGTTATCGTACTCGGCCATCAGCCGCAGGTGTTTATCGTTAAGGTCTGCCAGAGCGGCCTGCGCCTTTTCGGCGGCAGCGGTCTTTTCCGCTAAATCCTGCTTGAGGGTATCGGTCTCTTTGGCGGGTGCTTTGCCCTTTTTGCCTTTGGCGGCGCCGTCTTCTTCAGGTACCTGCGCCTCGGGCTTAAGGGTGTCGTTTACCTTTTCTTCGGTGTTTTCTGCCATCGGGGGTCCTCCTTTATACTGCCGTGTGATGGGGTAGCTGTACCGGTGGGGCGGGTTACGGCTTGTCGTCGAACGCATCGGTCAAAAGCCTGCCCATCGAAAGCGCGAGATATTCAAGGTAGGGGATAATCTTTGCGTAGTCGATGCGCGCGGGGCCGATGACGCCGATGGTGCCGCTGACATTTTCGCCGATGTTGTAGCGGGTGAGAATCATGCCGATGTCGGAGAGCTCGATCTTTTTAAGCTCGCGGCCCAGCAGCACGCTTAAGGAATTGCCACTGACCGAAAGCAGGGGCAAAAGCTCCTCCTCGCGGGAGAGAAAGCCCAAAAGACCGCTGGCGGCCGAGAGCAGCTCCTGATGCAGCAGCAGATTGTTCTGCCCCTCTACAATAATCTGCCCGGTGGTTACCTCCTTGGCAAGCTCGTAGATGGCGAAGAGCACGGGCGAAAAGCTGAGCGCGTACTCCCCGGAGCCTGCGGCAAGGGTTTGGATAAACGCGGGGGTGATGTCCTCTATAGGGACGCTTACAAGCCGGTTGTTGATGAGATGAACAAACTGCGCCACCGCCTCGGGCGAAACCTCGAACTCCATGCGGCAGAGCTTGTTTTTGATCACACCCGCCGATGTGATGAACAATAGCAGATAAAGCTTGCGCCCCGTTACCACCAGCTCGATGCGGGCGGTTACGCCGCCCTGAGAGGTGGGCGTGGTAGAGATGGCGGCGCAGTTGGTTCTGTCGGCCAGCACCTGCCCCACTTCCTCTAAAATGGCGCTCGGGTTTGGCTCTGCGTCCTTTAACAGGCTGTCGATGCTTTGCTTTTCGTCGTCGCTTAGGGGCTTTTTATTCATCAGCTTGTCGATATAAAAACGAAAACCGAGGTGCGAAGGCACGCGCCCCGCGGAGGTGTGCGGCTGCTCGAGATACCCCATCTCAGAAAGGGCCGCCATCTCGTTGCGCAGGGTAGCGGAGGAAACCGACATGCCGAAGATCTCGGCAAGGGTTTTAGACCCAACCGGCTCACCGGTGGCAATGTAGCTTTCAACAATTGCCGACAGCACCTTTTGCTTTCTGAGGTCGAGCTCCACTTCCTTCACCTCTTTCTAAGACGGATTAGCACTCTAACACAATGAGTGCTAACGATTATTATAGTACATCCGAAACTGCTACCTGTCAAGGGAATTCATTTTTTTTTTACAGTTCATACAAGAAAAAACTTCAAATATAAATGGCAGTAAAAAGCGCTGTTGCGGTGCATGAGCATACACCTTTTTAGTATTTGACGTCCTGCCCAAAATATTTCGCAAAAACGCCGCATCTACGCCAAATTTGGTTGTTTAATGTAAAAAAATGTTGTATAATAATGCCTAGGCTTGATTGAAAAATCCATACAGGTGTTCTTTATCTGCAAACAGTGCCTGATGGATAAAGCGGCGGCGATTGCCCGCGCAGCCGGCCGCGGTAAGGCCCGAAAGGGCACATTTACCGCGGATGAAACGGAGCAGGCTCAGCACAGGACTTTTTTACAGATAAACGGTTAGGGCGTATCTGAAAACGAAGAATCGCGGGATATTTCGCTGCATCAGGGCCTTGAGCAGCAGAAATACACAAGATTTGAGCCTTCAGAAGGCCCCGAGGTGGAGGCGGCAGGTTTGAAAAGCAGTAAGGTCATCATTGTTTTCGCGGCACTGGCGTTGTTATCACTTTTATTTATACTGTACACTGCCTTTTTTATTCAGACGGATAATGTTTTGATAGACAACGAAGAGGTCTTAGGCTTTGACGCCGGCTGGCAGGTGCAGCGCGCCGACGGCAGGGTGTATCTGGTGAACCTTCCCGCGCAAACCGATGCCAAGCCCAACGAAACGGTCACCATTACTAACAGCCTGCCCAAAGGGCTTGGGGTAAACACGACCCTTGCGCTGCGCACCACGCACCAGACCGTAGAGGTGCTTGTAAACGATAAACCGGTCTATGCCTTTGGCAAGCACGACAGCCTGCCGTTTTTAAAATCACCGGGCACTGCATGGCACTTTGTGCAGCTCTCCCCCGAGGATGCGGGCGCCACCATAACCCTGAGGTTCAGCTCACCCTACCCGCTGCACGCAGTGAACCTGCGCGCCATCTGGCTGGGTACCAAAAGCGCCTGTGTGTTTTCCATCCTGCGGCAGGGCGCTTCGGCGCTGATTCTGTGCATCAGCATCCTGCTGTTCGGGCTGGTGCTGTCGCTGTTCTACGCGCTCTTCAAAAATAAGATTGCCGGCAACGCGAGCATGCTCTACTTAGGGTGCTTTGCCGTTACCATCTCGCTGTGGTCGCTTGCCGAAACACAGCTTTTACAGTTTGTATTCAGCAATGTGCTTGTTCTTTATACCCTTACCTTCCTGCCGCTTATGCTCGCTCCGCTGCCGATGGTGATGTTTGTGAAGGAAACCTACGGCCCGAAGTGGAGCTGGCTGCTCGACGGCGCGGCGGTACTGGCGATTGTAAACTTCGTGGCGTGCACAGCGCTTCAACTGCTTGGCATCCGCGATCTGGCCGAGACGGTTACCTTTACCCACATCGTCGTGATGGTGTCGCTTGCCGCCGTGATCATCTCGGTATTCACCGACGCGGGGGTGCGCAGAAACCATTCCGGGCGGCGGTTTTTAATCGGTATCCTCGTCATGACGACGTTTGTCGCGGGGGATTTTGTGCGCTACTACCTCTTTAAGATGAACGATTCCGCCATGTTCTTCCGCTTTGGCTTCCTTGCGTTTATCATCATCCTTTCGGCGGACACGGTGGAGAAGTATTTCTCGATCGCCGAGCTGAGTTCGGAGGCGCGCATCTACCGCAGGCTGGCGTATCTCGATATCCTGACGGGGCTTAAAAACCGCACGGCCTTCGACCGCGATATGGAAAAGCTGGCGATGCAGCCGGTAACCGACAGCATCCTGGTGGTGGAATTTGATTTAAACAATCTTAAGGCCATCAACGACCTTTACGGGCACAAGGAAGGGGACAAAAACCTTGTGGCGGCGGCGGGCGCCATCAACGCAAGCTTTAAGAAGCTGGGCAGCTGCTACCGCATAGGCGGCGATGAGTTTGCGGCGGTGCTTAAGGGCTGCTCGGAGCAGAACGTGACGGGTTGTTTAGCCGCTATGCAGGCCCAGATATCGGCCTTTAACCAACAAAACGTCGGCGGCATTACCATTGCCTACGGGTACGCTTACTACGAGCCGGACAGGGACAAAGACTTCTTTGAAACCTTAAACCGCGCCGATGATTATATGTATAAGCGCAAGCACAAGATGAAGGATGCCGCGGAGGCACCCGTGTAGCGCCTGAGGCCAGCCTGCCATACCCAACAACTTCATCCCATGAAAAAGCCGCGCCGAAATAGTCGGTGCGGTTCGTTTTTGTCAGATTACTATTCAAAATACATTCCATTTAAGTTACGGACGATGTTGTAGTTTCAATACGCTGTTTCACAACGGCGCGGGTCGCTCAGCCGCTGATATGCGGTTTACTCATCCCTTAAGCGCCCTGTAAAGTAATTTGATTACTTTTTTACAGTGTTGGTCTTATAGATTACCACGCGGTTTTTGCCGCTCTTTTTGGCTTCGTACAGCGCCTTGTCGGCATAGCTGAAAAAGCGCTTGGGGGTACTGTCCCCGGTGGGCACGGCCCCGTACAGCCCCACGCTTACCGTAATGATCTTGTGCAGCGGGGAATCGGGGTTCTGAATGCCCAGCGCCTCCACTCCCGCCCGGATGGCCTCCGCCGTGGCGGCAGCCTGCGCAACGGTCGTTTCGGGCATCAGCACCGCGAACTCTTCACCGCCGTAGCGCAGCACATAGTCCTTGCCGGCGTCGGTGTGGTCCTTGATGAGCCTGGCGACCTGTGTGATGCACTTGTCACCCGCCTGATGGCCGAAATAATCGTTAAGGCATTTAAAATCGTCGATATCCAGCATCAAAACGATGATGGGTGCCTGCGCGGTGACGGCATTATGCCATATCATGGGCAGGTAGTCGTCTAAAAACCGGCGGTTGTTGAGGCCGGAGAGCGCGTCGGTATGAACCAGTACGCTCAGCTTGTGGTTGATCTCCTCAATCTCGCTGTTCTTTGTCTTGATGATCATCTGGTCTTTAAACACCCTGCGCGCGTTGCAGTAGTGGGAGACGGACACCGTTAAGGCCAGCATGACGACAATGGTGGCGTTAAACAGGTTGTTGTAGATCGGCCCGCTTTTGCCGTAAACCCCAATAAAGAGCAGGATGAACACGACGTGGTTGATTAAGAACAAGGGGATGCTCCTTGTGGGCCTGAGGTAGGTAAGCATGGCGGCGCCGAGAACGATGGCAAAATAGAGCGCGATGCTTTCGGAGGGCAGGCGGGGGACAAACAGCAGGATGACGCTCGTCCACACAAAGGTAAAGGCCGTGTATACCAGCACACCGGCAAGCACCGGCTTTGCGTGTCTTTTCACGTCTTTTCGCGCCAAAAGCACCAGCAGCTCCCCGATGGCGGTAACGCCCCACAAAAGGAGATAGAGCCAAAACCGCAGCCGGTTTTCTAGCAGTGACAACCCGCCGCCGTACGGCAAAAACAGCTCGATAATGTCGTAGGTTGTAAACAATAGAATACCGGGCAGCAGTATCAATGCCACGAATAAGCTCTTTTTCGCAAGCTCTGCCGTAAAGCTTATCTCCTGCTCCTCGCTGAGCGGAAGGGAGAGCCATTTTTTAATGTAATTCATAAGAAATCTCTTTTGATGTTATTTGTTTAAATACTAAATCTTCATTAAAAAAGTGATTTTATCCCCATTTCAAATAGAATTTAGTATTAGCCGTCGTGTCCTGTCGCCGAAGAGTTGATTCAACAAAAGGGTTAAGGCTGCGCCTTAACCCTTTTTAACTGTCAATGTCGTATTATCTTAAGATATTCCGCAGTCGTAATAATCCTGCCACTTTTCGTCGTGCGCACGATTATCGAAGTAACGCAGTATAAAGAAAACGGCTGTAGTGATAACGGTGATAACGCCCACTGCCGTAAAAAATGCCCGCAAGGTTTTACTCATACTGTTTCTGCCTCCGCTCCGTGATGATGTAAGATGTTTTATACTTATTAAATTAGTATTACACCCTACAGCATTATTTTAGCCTAATCATACCGTACATATCAGGGCTTGTCAACTAAAAGCAGGTAAAACAAAAAAGCAGCGCCGCCTTATACAGGGGGAACTGCTTCGTTTTGCATTGCAATAAAGGTATAGGAAGATTAGCCGACCTTGTTGAGCTTGCATACAAGGCTCGATTTTTTCCTTGCAGCGGCGTTCTTATGAAGCAGGCCCTTTGCACAAGCCTGGTCAATCCTCTTAATTGCAAGCTTTACTTCTGCATCCTTGTTCTCGGCATTGGCCGCAATGGCTGCATCAGCGTTCTTGATCATGGTTCTGAGGTTGCTCTTTAACGCTTTGTTGCGAGCGTTCTTTACCTCGGTAACCTTCACTCTCTTTTTAGCGGATTTAATATTAGGCATCGGCGCACCTCCTTGCATATGACAGTAACAATAATATTATCACCAAACCTTAAAAAATGCAATAGATTTTGAGAAAAATATTAATAATTGTGAACGTTTTTTAAAGAAAGATAGCGGCATAGAATGGATGCTTATTCTATAACGTAAATCCTCACTAAGAGATAATAATTTAACCGCAAAACCGAATAATAGTAGGGTTACCATGGCTTTTAGCCGTTAAATTACCGTTTAATACTCATGCTGCAATAACGCAAACGTTGTTGCTCCCCGCCAAAGCGGGGGTTAAAGAATCAGTATTATTGTTGTACAAAAGAAAGGGCAGGTTTTATGAACCATTCTTATCGTACCGACCTTGCAATGGAAAACCGCGAGCTGCTCGGCGAGCAGGAGATCAAGGGTGTAGATAACAGTGAAGAAAGCTATGAAAACATAAAGATTTCGCGCATTACGGTGCTTAATGAGGAGGGCGCCAAACGCCTGGGCAAGCCGGTGGGCAGCTACGTCACCATACAGGCCCCGCCCTTTACCGGCAGCGTGGACACCTCCTATCAGGAGATTGAGATGATTGCCAAGGAGATTGCCCGTATGCTGCCCAAAGACCCGAAGCTGGTGCTGGTGGCGGGCTTAGGCAACCGCAGCATTACGCCCGACGCGCTGGGGCCGGATGTAGCGGGGCAGATACTGGCCACCCGCCACATTAAAAAAGAGGTGGCGCAGGCGGCGGGGCTTGGCGACCTGACGCCCGTCGCGGCCATCGCCCCCGGGGTACTGGGGCAGACGGGGGTGGAAACGGGAGAGATCATCGCGTCGGTGGCGCGAGAGATACAGCCCTCGGCGGTGATCGTCATCGACGCGCTGGCCTCCAAGAGCCTGGAGCGGCTCGGCTGCACCATCCAGATCTCCGACTCGGGCATCGTGCCGGGCAGCGGGGTGCAGAACGCGCGCAAGGCCTTAAACCGCGAGACGATGGGCATTCCCGTTATCGCCATCGGCATCCCGACGGTGGTGGACGCCGCCACCATCGCCTGCGACCTGCTGGATGATGAAAGCGACGCAACGCGGCAGAAGGTAGAGCCGCGCGGCGCCGCCATGATGGTGACCCCGCGCGAGGTGGACGTGATGATCGAGCGGGCGGCCAAGGTGCTGGGCCTTGCCATCAACAAGGCGCTGCAGCCCGCCATGGAGCTGGAGGATATTCAGATGCTGGTGGGCTGACCGGCAGGATTTGGGACAGGCATTCGTATAAAAACGCGGGCGCGTGCATAGTAATGAAGTATCTGCTGAGCAAAAGGGGAGGCCTAACCCCCTTATACTTGGCACTATTCATTCGACATCCCCGGAGGTGCGCCATGCGCAGAAGACCGCCCGACATCCGCCGATATGTGCCGCTGCTGCTTGCCCTAGTGGTGTTAGGGGCGGGCTTTTTTACCGTATATCAGGGGCTGCAGCTGGAGGGCGGGCTTACACAGCGCATCCTGGCCCTCTCCGCGCGGTTTGCCTCGCCGGACGGCGGGCTTGCGGCCTTTGCGCCGGGGGAGCCGCAGGACCAGACAAGCGACGATGAGGTGTACCTGCCCGACATTGTAAGCTCCTCCGAGCAGAACAACCTCGAAGACTCCGAGCCGGTGGAGCAGGCCGACGACGTCATCCCCAGCGCACCCGCGAACGCGGTTTCTTCTCAGGGGGAGCAGCAGGCGGCCTCCAAGCCGCCGGTGCCCGCCAACAAGGGCACCATCATCCGCGAAAACCTCAACCTGAAATCCACCATATCGGCCCTGTATCTTTCCTTTCAAAACGGCATTATCAAAAACTCCACCAAGCTTTCGGCCGGCAAGATCGCCGACTACATGGAGCAGGACATCTCCTTTAAAATCTACCACAACGACAAGCCGCAGGTGCTCATTGTGCACACCCATGCGACCGAAAGCTACGAGCAGAGCACGGAGTACTTCGATAAGGAGTACAACAGCCGCTCTACCAACGAGGCCGAAAATATCATCAGCGTGGGCAACCAGATCGAAAAGCAGCTCACCGCCGCGGGCATTATCACGCTGCACGATAAAACCCTGCACGACTACCCGTCCTACAACGGCAGCTACGACCGCAGCGCAAAAACCATCAAGGAATATTTACAGAAATACCCCTCTATCAAGGTGGTGCTGGATATCCACCGCGACGCCATTGAGCGAGACGGCAGCCGTTTAAGCGCCGTAGCCACCATCGACGGCAAGGACGCCGCGCAGGTGATGATTATCTCGGGCTGCGACGACGGCACCATGGATTACCCCAACTGGAAGAGCAACCTGCGCTTTGCCGCACGCCTGCAAAACGAGATGGAAACCCTCTACCCCGGGCTTACCCGCCCCGTGATGTTCTGCTACCGGCGGTACAACCAGAACCTTTCCACCGGCTCGCTGCTGCTGGAGATCGGCAGCCACGGCAACACGCTGGCCGAGGCGCAGTATACGGGCGAACTGGTGGGCAAAAGCCTGGTCAGCCTGTTTGAGCAATATAAAGGAACCTGATTTCGCATAACCGCTGTTGATACAGGCCAAACTGTCATCATAAAAATACGGGCAGGCCGGTGTGCCTGCCCTTCTGGTGAATTTCAGTATCAAGACCGATGGGATAGGAATTTGGCTTAAGGATGGTTTAAAGGCAGGGCATGAGAAAAAAACTGCGCGGGTTTATCGGCGCATTCTGTTTTACGGTCATCGCTATTCTGGTGTTTGCCGCCATGTATGTGTGCGAGCAGCAGTCGCTTATGGTACAGGCCTCGGGGGAGACGCGCCTTCTTTCCGCCTCGGTGGACGACCCCTTTGTGGTACACGTGACCCTGCTCGGGCAGGATTTTAACGTTGACTGCTCTATCCCCGTGATGGCGGAGCAGTACCGCAGGCGGTATTACGCCCTGCTGCCCGCGGGCTTTAAGCTGCTGGAGCAGGCGGTGTGCTACACCGTAAACGAGCTCAACGCCTTGGCGAGGGGATAGCGCGTAGGGTTTACTTATTGAGCTTGCAGGCCTTTACAGGCCTGCATTTTGCTTTTTACGGAACAGTTTATCCTTAAAAAGGATCGCCGTGCCGAGGATAAAGATAAAAAGGGCGATCAGCTGGGAGGTAGAGAGCACGCCGACGCTGCCGCGGTAGTCGTTTCTTAAAAACTCCACCCCAAACCGGCCGATACTGTACATAATAAGGTATAAAGCGCCCACCTTGCCCGCGGCGCGCGGTTTTTTGGCATACAGAATTAACAGTGCGGCAATCAAGAAGTCCCCCGCGCTCATGATGAGCTGGGTAGGTATCAGCCTTACCCCGTTGGGCGCAACCGGCGAGTCGTGAAACACGATGCCGAAGAAGGAATCGGTTTCGCGCCCGTAACAGCAGCCCGCTAAGAAGCAGCCGATCCGCCCGAAGCCCTGCGCGACGGCCACCGATGGCGCGATAAGGTCAAAGTAGGGCAGAAACCGCACGCGCTTTTTCCTACAATACAAGAGGACCGCCGCGGTGCCGCCGATGATCCCGCCGTACACCACTAACCCGCTGCCCGAGAAAATCTCCATGGGGTCTGCAAGAATGCGCTTGAATTCAACGATGCAGAACAGCACCTTTGCCCCGACAAACCCGAACAGCAGTGCAATCAGCGCCAAGCTGTAGACGATATCGATATCTGCCTCTCTCTTTTTGGCGCGCCTTGCCGTCATCCACAGCGCGCACAGGATGCCCACGGCGATCATAAATCCGTAGCCGTAGATCGTTACGGGGCCGATTTTTATCAGTTCATTATACATAAGAAACCTCACAGAACCGCTTAGCGGCCTATTTTTATATGCTTAAACCTATGCCTTACCCCATGATTTGATGTATCCGCTCGAGGGTGGGCGGGTTCAGCGGGATGGGGAAGCGAGACACCGCGGCGGTGGTGGCGGCAAACCGCACGGCGTCGTCGCCAAGGCCCTTATACAGCGCGTAAATATACCCGGCCTTAAAGGTGTCCCCCGCGCCGAGGGTGCTCACCACGTCGGCTTTAAAGGCGGGCAGGCGCTTTACCGCACCGCCGCGGCGCGTGTATAAAAGCTCCCCGCCGCCGTGTGTAAAGATGATCAGCCCGCCGCTTTGCCCGGCGCAGGCCGCAATCAGCTCCTCGCGGGTGCGTCGCCGTAGGTGGCGGCGATGTACTCGTTGGAGAGGACGTTTACGGCGGCAAGGCGGTTTAGCTCGCTGTCGTAAGGCAATTATATCATTTTTGGCTGCGGGCAACAACGGATGAACGGGAAAAATTCGGCAGAGATTTACAAAATGTTAACAAGCCTAAGACCCTCCTTACTTGCGCGCGGGCGGGCGGCATGATACACTAAATAAAAGCCGTGTATCGACTTTACATTATAGCGGGAGGAAAAAGCAGTGAACCGTACCAAAGCAGTCAAAACCATTGTCACGGCGGCCCTTATCGTGCTTGTCGCGCTGGTTGTGTTTGCAAATTCATTCTATACAATTCACACCGGGCAGGAGGTAGTCATCCAGCGCTTCGGCAAGTATGTCAACACCGTTTCGCGCCCGGGCGTGAACTTCAAGCTGCCGTTCATCGACAAAAAGACGGTGGTGGACGTCAACAGCGTCTACCGTCTGGAGTTCGGCTTTAAAACCGTGGGCGACAACCAGTTTGAAGAAGATTACGAAACCGCCAAGATGCTCACGGGTGACGAGAACATCGCGCTGGTGGAAACCATCGTGCAGTATCAGATCAAGGACTCGATGAAGTACCTCTTTAAGATCAACAACATCGAGGCTACGCTCAGGATTGTCGCCGAGTCGGCCATTCGCCGCGTGGTGGCGAACCATACCCTGGATGAATCGCTCACCGGCAACAAATCGGGCGTGCAGAGCGAGATATTGCAGGACCTGCAGAAGGTGTGCGACAAGTACGACAGCGGCATTAAGATCGTGGGCGTGCAGCTGCAGGATGTAAACCCCCCGCAGGAGGTGGACGCGGCCTTCCGCGATGTGGCGGGCGCCATCGAGGATAAAAACTCCTACATAAACGAGGCCAACGCCTATAAAAATGAGATCATCCCCACCGCCAGAGGCGACGCGGCCGCCGCGGTAAACCAGGCCAACGCTTACGCCGCGCAGCGTGTGGCATCGGCACAGGCCGAGGTAACCGCCTATGAGCAGCTGTACGAGAAGTACGCGCAGGGCAAGCAGACCACCCGCGCCAGAATGTACTTAGAGACCATGGCCGAGGTGTTAAGCGGTGTGGACATCTACATCATGGACGACAACAACAGCATGAAGCTGTTTGATATGGGCGGCACGGCCGCAAGCGCGGGTAAAAGCACCGGCAGCAGCATCGGCCCCGCCAATAACACCACCGGCGGCACGAGCAGCGCCGCCGGCACCAGCAGCAATCAGTAGGGAAAGGAGTGCAGAACATGGATAACGTATATAACGCCGACTTTGTGAACAATCAGGTAAAGCAGGCGGATTTTGATAAGAGCGTGAAAAAGGCGGGTAAGCTTATACTGCTCGCAATCATTATTATCTTCGCGTTGATACTCGCCTCCCAGTGTTTTTACACGGTGGACGAAACCGAACACGCCATTAAATACCGCTTCAGCGAGATCGTTGAGGTGGATGTAAACAACCTCACCCCCGAGGAGCTGGCCGACCTGCAGAGCAAGGACAGCTACAAGACCATCAAGCTTACAGAGGGCGCGGGGCTGCGCTTTAAGATGCCGTTTGTCGACAGCGTGGAGAAGTTTGACAACCGCCTGATCACCTACGATACCCTGCCGCGAGAGGTGATCACCTCCGACAAAAAGAAGATCATCCTCGATAACAACGCCCAGTGGTGGATCGTCGACCCCGTACAGTTTAAGATCACCATGAACTCCATCAACTCGGCCAGCCAGCGTGTGGAAGACCTGATGTACTCCAAGATGAACGAGAAGGTGGGCCAGACGACCTCCAAGGATCTGATCTCGAACAAAGAGTATGTATCCGACATGTTGCAGCAGAACATCGATGAGCTCAACGGCACGATGGCGGGTTACGGCATCAAGCTGCTGGATATTCAGATACGCCGCACCGACCTGCCCACCGAGAACAACGAGAACATCTACAACCGCATGCGCACCGAGCGCGACCAGATGGCGCGCCAGTACCGCAGCGAGGGCAAGGAGGAGGCGCAGAAGATCAAATCGGGCGCCGACTACGAGGCCGCCAAGCTCAAGGCCGAGGCGAACGCCGAGGCGCAGACCATTCGCGGTAAGGGCGATGCCGACGCCGCCGAGATCTACAATCAGGCCTACAACAAAGACCCCGAATTCTACGAGTTTTATAAGGCGCTGGAAACCTACAAGAAAACCCTCAAGGACAGCGGCGCCAAGATTGTAATAAGCCCCGACAGCGAGTTTGCAAAATATCTCTACGGTTCGGGCGCGCAGGGCACGGTGAGCACTGCACCGTAACGAGCACCATCCAAAGGGCGTGTTGCAAAAGGAAATTTTGCGGCACGCCTTTTACCTGTTGAAAAGAGGCTTTCAGGGAGGAAGACAGCTTGGACAAACAACAGAAGGTACTTGATACCTTGCAGGAACTGAATATTACTTATGAATTGGTAAACCACCCCGCGGTGTATACCATCGAGGAGATGGACGCGCTCACCCTGCCCCACAAGGAGTGCGTGGCAAAAAACCTGTTTTTGCGCGACGCGAAGGGGAAGCGCCACTTTCTGGTGGTGCTTACGCACAGCAAAACCGCCGACCTTAGGCGACTGCGGCAGGCGCTTGGCAGCACACCGCTGAGTTTTGCCTCGGAGGAGCGGCTGATGAACCGCTTAAGCCTGACCAAGGGCTCGGTGACGCCGCTGGGCGTGCTCAACGACACATAGCACGCCGTAGAGGTGGTGTTTGACAGCGACCTTGCGGGCAGCGCCTCATCGGGGTGCACCCCAACGACAACACCGCCACGGTGTTTCTCTCCTACAACGACCTGTGCAGGGTGATTGAGCGGTGCGGCAACGCGGTGTGTACGGTTGAGATATAGGCGCCGCCCTCTCCTTAAGAGGGTAGATGGACGATAGAGTTAGGGCAGTATCTAAAACGGACGGACAGACGGAAAGTAAAGGAATGAGAGCCATCGAAACGGCAGATAAAGAGCGCTTCTACCAAATCGGCGAGATGTCTAAGCTGTGCAACATCCCCGTTCGCACGCTGCATTATTACAACGGCATCGGCCTGCTGGTTCCCGACCGGGTAGACCCGTCTACCGGTTACCGCTATTACGCGCACAGCCAGCTTTCGCAGGTAAACGCCATCAAGCATTTTAAGTACGCGGGCTTTTCGCTCAAAGAGATCGAGGTCTTGTTAAAAAGGGATGATCTTGCCCGAAACCGCGGGATGATACGCGGAAAGTGCGAAGAGATTGCCCAGGAAATCGCCGCCCTCACCATCCTGCAGAACCGATTAAAGCTGTATGTGCGAAAGGAGGGGGCCGCTGTCTCGCCGGAAATAGCGGTAAAGGAGTTGCCGGTTTCGTATGTGGCGTACTCGCGGTATCTCGGCCCCTCCTCACACGATGAATTCACCCTTCGGTATACCAGGCTCACCAAGCTGGTGGAAGAGCACGCGCTGCAGCTTTCCGGCACCATGATGGCGGTGTACTACGACGATTACCGCACCTTCGATTATACCAACGCCGATATCGAGGTGTGCGTGGCGGTTGCGGCAGAAGCCGAGGTGGAAGGTGTAGTCCGGCGGTTCGGCGGCTTTCTGGCGGTAACCGCCACCCACTACGGCAGCTACGCGTCCATGCCGCAGACCTATGGGCGGATGCTCGACTGGGCGGCGCAGAACGGGTTCGAGTTCACCGGTGCGGCGGTGGAAAGCTATATCATCGACCTTGTCACCACCGGCTGTGAGGACGATTATGTGACGGAGTTGATCTTACCCGTAAAAAAGCGGTAGCACCCCCCTTGACTCTACAGCGGCTGTAGGGTTTACAGTAGTGGTATAAACAACGAAGGGGGCAATTACAATGGAACATATCGTCTATTGCGACGCAAAGGCAAAGGAATTGGGGCGCTTGATAAGCGGCGAAAAAACGATGGTGATACGCGGGGCGGCGGGGCGCAAGCTGCCGCACGGCAGGGTATTTATGGGCGATACCCTCTACTTTATACAAAACAACGGCGAAGGGCTGCTCAAAGCAAAGGGGACGGTGAAAAGCGCGTTTCACTCCGAAAAGCTCACTCCGGAGGAATCCGCCGCGCTTGTTGACGGGAATAGCGACAAGCTAAGGCTCACCGACGCGCAGGTTAAGCGCTGGGCGGGCAAAAAGTACCTCTGCCTCATCGAGGTAAGCGGCGTACAGGCGATAGAGCCGATCCCGTTTACCCTGCTTAACAACATGGATGACTGGCTTGCGGTGGAGGATATCCGTACCGTGACCGCGCCGTAGTGACTGTATTAATGGCGGGTACCGTGTTGTAGGTGAGCATTGCTGAAATATGAAAAAAGCACAGCGGCAGTTAACTGCCGCTGTGCTTTTATATTTACAATCATCAATCTAAGCCAATAGCTTCCCGATGCAGTAGTTGGAGACTAAGAAACCCTCAGGGGTCAGGCGGATACCCTGCTTATCCGCCGTGCATAGGTTATACTGCCGCAAAGGCTCGGCTCGCTTTAACAGGGCAAGCGGGTCAAAGAGATACTGCCGCTTGCGCGCCTCTTCAAACACCAGCCCCTCATTCAGGCGCAGGCGCAGCATCGCGTATTCCTCAAACTCGCCGCCGGTGCCGGTAAGCTCGGGCTCGCAGCCTGCCAGAAAAGCCTTTAAATCCCGCGGGTAGGCAAGGCGCTGCCCGTTTATAAAGGAGTGGGCCGCGGGGCCGAGGCCGAGATACTCGCGGCAATCCCAGTACAGCAGGTTGTGGCGGCAGGCAAAGCCGTCTTTGGCGAAGTTCGAGATCTCATACTGCGGGTAGCCCGCCTGCGTTAGGGCTTCTACCGCCTGCAGGTACAGCTCGGCGGTTTCGTCCTCGTCCGGCAGGGGCAGGGTGCCGCGCCGCGCGTAGAAGGGGGTACCCTCCTCGATCTTCAGCAGGTACGCCGAGAGGTGGGTGACACCCAGCGCCGACAAGAACGCCACCGACTGCCGCATGCTCTGCGGGGTTTGGCTCGGGATAGCCAGCATTAGGTCGGCGCTTACATTCTCAAAGCCCGCCTTTTGCGCGGCGAGGATAGCCTCCTTCGCCTGCGCCGCCGTGTGCGAACGGGTAAGCTGACGCAGCTCCGCGTCCACCGCGCTCTGCACGCCGAACGAGATGCGGTTATAGCCCGCCCTGCGCAATGAAAGCAGGGTATCGTAATCGGTGTGGTTGGGGTTTGCCTCCAGCGTGATCTCCGCCTGCTCCAACCCGAAATAACGGGCGGCGGTGTCCAGCAGGGTACATAGCCGCTTTGCCCCGAACAGGATGGGTGTGCCGCCACCGAGGTAGAGCGAAACGGCCCTTCTGCCGCCCAACCGCTGTGACCACTGGCACAGGCCGTCGCAGAGGGCAGATAGATAGGCGTCCATCAATCTATCGTCGGCAGCTACCGAATAAAAGTCGCAATAATCGCACTTGCGGGCACAGAAAGGGATATGGATATAAAGCCCGAAGGGCCGGTCAATCACGAAAGCGTCCCCCCTGTGGTATCGCGTTGCACCGGATTGGTTTGGCGAAGCAGCAGCTTAGCCAGCGCCTTCAGCCCGTCCAGCACCGCGCCGTAGAGGATAAAGGAGAGCAGGTGCGCGATATACCAGTAAAGCGAGATCTCGCCCGTAAGGGTGTCCACTTTAATCATCGGCCCTGCATTCAGCGCATCCCTTACAAAGTCCGAGGTGCGCAGGCCGTTTAACAGCACGTTTGCCCAGATGAGCACAAGGCTTTTCGGGTCGCTGCCCGTATAATGCCCGTAGATAATCAGCAGGCTTAAGAGGACAAAGTAAAAGGTAAAGGAGGTAAATAGCGTTTTAAGCACCTTTTTAAGCATGAGGTTCTCCTTCCTAAGCGCGGCGTGTCTTCTGCGGGTAGAATTCGTTTAACAGCGCGAGGTAATCCGGCACTTTCGCGGCGTCGGTATCCCAGAACTCGAAGGTATAGCCGTCACACTTTTCATATTGATTGCCGTCAATGCAATAAGTCTTTCGGTGCCTGCACACACCCTCGGTTTCGTTATGACAGTGCCCGCAGTTGCCCCAGTCGCCTGTAAAGGCTGTTTTGATGTGCTCCGGCGCCTGCTCGAGGTACGCGCGGTGGTCGTCTACTTTGCTTAAATACAGCCGCAGGGCGATACCCTCTTTACGGATGTAGATGCGGCAGTAGCACTTATTGCTTTTTATACCGGTCTTAGTATAGACGAGCATGAATATACCCCAGCAGAAACCATCGCTGAACCGGTTGCCGCAGTCGTAGCCCATGCGGGTTATCTGGTCGTTGAAGGCGATGATAAACTCCTTATCGGTGTCGCGCATAAACGAGAACTTTTCGTCTGCAAGCAGGTTGTTCACGGTGCAGCCCCCCTGATGTCAACGCCTTTTAGGCTTGATAATAGGTATCTTCTGCCCATTTCAGTGGGTTACTATGTATATACTGGCAGATGGAGCGAAATTCTTGCTCACTTCGGATGATGTGGTCATGAAATGATTTTTGCCATATTCTTTTATCAAAGAGTGGATAATCTCCGGTGTAAACCCCTGAAATATAATTCTTTGTTGTAAATGTTTTAAAGCGCCTGATATATTCAGACACCGTAGGGAACGACCCCCGTGTCGTTCCGCTCTCCTCGCTGCTCTTTAAAACCTGTTTAGTATCCTCGTTAATATGTGAAATTATCAAGATGGCATGGAGATGGTTTGGCATTACAATAAAAGTATCAACCTTAATCTTATTACCGTATTGCGATAGTTGCTGAAAACAGTCTGATATCATTAACCCAGCAGGATTTAAGGCTAAAATTCCATCTGTGATGGTTTCATAAAGCGGCATTCTATTCTGCGTACATAGCGTAACAAAATAGGCATTACTTTTTGAATAGTCATAGTCTTTTAAACGTTGTAATTTCCTTTGCGGTAGATTCATAATCTCACCGTCTACATGGCGGAACGGCACAGAGGCCGTTCCCTACGTTAGTGACAGATTCATAATTTCATCGCCGTGCGTAGCAATACGGCACGGTGGCCGTTCCCTACAGCATAAATTAAGGTTGGTTTTATTCATCCAGCTTCAGCACGCTCATGAACGCCTCCTGCGGCACCTCTACGCTGCCAAACTGGCGCATGCGCTTCTTGCCTTCCTTCTGCTTTTCAAGCAGCTTCTTTTTGCGCGTGATGTCGCCGCCGTAGCATTTGGCGAGCACGTCCTTGCGCATGGCCTTCACCGTCTCGCGCGCGATCACCTTGCCGCCGATGGCCGCCTGAATGGGGATTTCGAACATCTGGCGCGGGATGTTGTCCTTGAGCTTCTCCGCCATGCGGCGGGCGCGGGGGTACGCCTTGTCGGCGTGCACAATAAACGACAGCGCGTCGATGACGTCGCCGTTGAGCATGATATCCAGCTTCACCAGCTTGGATTCGTGGTAGCCGCTCAGTTCGTAATCAAACGACGCATAGCCGCGCGAGCGCGACTTTAGCGCGTCGAAAAAGTCATAGACGATCTCGTTTAGGGGCAGGTCGTAGTGCAGGTCTACGCGGTCGGTGTCAAGGTATTTCATATCCTTGAAGGTGCCGCGCCGCTCCTGGCACAGGTCCATGATATTACCAACGAAGTCCGACGGGGTATAGATATGCGCGTTCACCATCGGCTCCTCGGCGCCCGCAATCAGCGAGGGGTCGGGGTAGTTGGTGGGGTTGTCGATGTACACATCGTTGCCGCTCGTCATATGCAAGAGATAGATAACGCTGGGCGCGGTGGTCACAAGGTCGAGGTTGTACTCGCGCTCTAAGCGCTCCTGAATAATCTCCATGTGCAAAAGCCCCAGAAAGCCGCAGCGGAAGCCGAAGCCCAGCGCCACCGAGGTCTCGGGCTCAAACGAGAGCGCCGCGTCGTTGAGCTGCAGCTTCTCCAGCGCGTCGCGCAGGTCGGGGTATTTGGCGCCGTCGGCAGGGTAGATGCCGCAGAACACCATGGGGTTTACCTTGCGGTAGCCGGGTAAGGGCGCGTCGGCGGGGTTGTCCGCGTCGGTCACGGTGTCGCCCACGCGGGAATCCTTCACGTTCTTGATGCTGGCGGTGATATAGCCCACCTCGCCCGCGCAGATGTCGGCGCCCGGCAGCAGGCTGGTGGGGCCCATCGCGCCCACCTCCACCACGGTAAACTCCGCGCCGGTGGCCATCATGCGGATGGTCATGCCGGGTTTTACCACGCCCTCCACCACGCGTACGTATACGATAACGCCCTTGTAGGCGTCGTAAACCGAGTCGAAGATCAGCGCCTTGAACGGCGCGGTGTCGTCCCCCTTGGGGGCGGGGATGTCGGTGACGATGCGCTCGAGCACCTGCTCGATGTTAATGCCCGCCTTTGCCGAGATGCGCGGCGCGTCCATGGCGGGCAGGCCGATCACGTCCTCGATCTCGTGGCACACCTTCTCGGGGTCGGCGGCGGGGAGGTCGATCTTGTTCACCACCGGCACCACCTCAAGGTCGTGGTCGATGGCGAGATAGGTGTTGGCGAGCGTCTGCGCCTCGATGCCCTGCGACGCGTCCACCACCAGGATGGCCCCCTCGCACGCGGCGAGTGAACGCGACACCTCGTAGTTAAAATCCACGTGGCCGGGGGTGTCAATGAGGTTAAAGTCGTAGGTCTCACCATTCTGTGCCTTGTAGCTTAAGCGCACGGCGCGCGCCTTAATGGTAATGCCGCGCTCGCGCTCGAGGTCCATGTTATCAAGCAACTGGTCGGACATATCCCTTGCCGCCACGGCGCTGGTCTTTTCAAGGATACGGTCGGCAAGCGTACTCTTGCCGTGGTCTATATGCGCAATGATACAGAAATTTCTAATGTGGTCACGGTCAATGGCCAAGTGGTATTCCTCCGCTTTCAAAGGCCCCTGTGGGGGCGGTAATTTGCTGACAGTTTTGCGCCTTAATGCCCTTCGGCGCCTATACATTTTCAATTATATCATAGCTGTGAGTTTTTGCAAAATATAAAGTAAGATAAAAAATAATACTTTTGTGCAATAAAAATCCAGCAGGGCTGTTTACAAATCTTTATATCAAAGTATAATGGAATAAGGAAATATTTGACATACTTGACGGCGGGGATGGTTTTAAATGTTCACAGCACGAAGAATGCGGATAGGTGTCGTTATCATTGCGCTGGTGATCGTACTGCTGGGATTGCTTCGGTGGCAGCATAATAGTACAGAGTATGTTATCGTTACGGATACGGTATCCTTGAATGTCACCAAAGAGGAATACCAAGAATTTTTAGAGAGCAGCGACAGGGAGAGGGTCGTTGAAAGCCTGCTGAAGAAATATAGAGAGCAGTAACCGTGAAATTAAGCTGCAAGCCGACATGGATCGGACCGTTTGATTGCTCGTGCCGGCAGCACAGTGTTAGCATTCACCAATTGGTTAGATGAAACAATACATGTTTCTTGCATAGACAAAATAAAGCCATCCGGCGGCAGCCGGACGGCAGATAGATGGATTTGTTACTTTTTTACGGTGATCGCCTTAAGTACTTCCACGGTATTTTGGATGTCCTCCACTTTTTCAGTGAGTTTATCCAGTTGATGGAATTTCTCAATGACCACTTGTTGCCCCTCGCCTAGGAGGTTTAGTTCCTTCACAATGTCGTTTCCCAGTGTAACTTCTATCCTGGTCATACGCTTGTTTATGTTTTCCAGTTCGCTTTTGATGGGTGTTAGGCTTTCGTTTAGCTTTTTATCCATCATAGATTCTAAGGCTTGCAGCAGCTCCTGATTATCCGCTGTTAACCTCCCTTAATCGGCTGTAATGCCATTATACTCGCTTGCAGGGTGGCTGTCTAGGTGTTTTTTGCCGCTTAGTGTGCGGTGAATCGCTAACTTTAATTGGTACTTGCTCAGTCCGTTCGAGCAATGTGTTTGCGCCGATAATATAAAATAGTCAAAGTACAAGTGCTGACTTTGGAATGATCCAAAGGTCGGCTTTTTTGTAATCCCGTATTGGCAAATACAGAAGAGGCCATATCCTCGTAAATTATTTTGACGTTTCATCAATATTACGCTAAAATATGATTTGGCAGAGCCATTAAAAACGGTGATTTCACCCGAAAAGGAATGATTTGCGTTATGCGTATACGGCATAAACCATGGGCACGCCCCGAGCTTGCGGCCTGCCCCTTTTTTATAGACGACCCGGCACAGCTTAAAGGCGGCTGGAAGAACGCGTTTACCCACCCCGAGCGTCCCTTGCACCTTGAGCTGGGGTGCGGCAAGGGTGGCTTTGTGGCGGCAATGAGCGTGCGGTACCCCGAGGTGAACTTCATCGCGGTGGATATTAAAAGCGAGATGCTCGGCCTTGCCAAGCGCAATGTGGAAAAGGCGCACCTCGCGGAGAATACGCCGGTGGGAAACGTGCTGCTCACCGCCCACGACATCGAGCTGCTGCCAAAGATCTTTGATGAAAACGACGCACCCGACCGCGTTTATATCAACTTCTGCAACCCGTGGCCCAAGCCCAAGCACCACAAGAAGCGCCTTACCCACCCACGGCAGCTTGCCGCCTACAAAAGCTTTATGCGCGACGGCGCCGAGCTGTGGTTTAAAACCGACAGCGAGCCGCTGTTCTTGGGCACCCGGCGCTATCTGGAGGAGGCGGGCGGCTTTGAGGTTCGCTACCTTACAGACGACCTGCACCACAGCGGCTTTGAGGAGAGTCTGCCCACCGAACACGAGCGCATGTTCTCCGAGCAGGGGCTGCCCATACACTTTTTGATCGCGGTTTACCATAAGCAGCAGCCCTAAGCCCTGCCGCCAAACCACAGCGATGTTTACAAATAACCGGTATATTTCACTGTGGCGGTTTGCTATACTGAGGATAAACTTCTTGAAACGGCGCGTGAAAGGAACGAGTTGTAATGGCCGGATATTCTCCGTATGATCAATATCCCCCCGCGCAGGGGCAGGGTTCGGGAGAGCCCCCGCCCTATTACGGGCAGCCGGTAAACGGAATGCCGGGCGATTACCCGCCGCAGGGGTTCATTCCCACTGGCGCGCCGGTGCATACCTACTGCACCGCGCAGCAGTATACCTTTGTGCAGGGCATGGGCTTTATGCTCCGCACGCCGGAGGATATCGAGCGCCAAACGATACGCCGTACCGGCAGGATGCTCGCCTTTTCGCTGTTTTTGTACCTCATCCTTTATTTCGGCCTAAAGCCGCTTCTTTCGTATTTTATACTGCGCATCCTCTATGCGGCCAATATTGGGTATAACGCGTCGGATGAGGTCACCCTGACGACCCTTCTGCTGCTTTACCCCCTTGCGCTGCTGATCCCCTTCTTGGTGTATAAGCACCGCGTGGGGATTCCCGCCTACGCGGCGCTGCCCATGCGCGCCCCGCGCGCTTCGCTGGTGCTGCCCGGCGTGTTTATGATGCTGGGGCTTTCGGTGGTGGGCAACAACGCGGCGGACGCGGTTTCGGGCGCCTTGCGGGGCATCGGGCTGTACGTGCGCCAGAACAGCGTGCCGCTGCCCGAGAGCGTGAGCGGTATCGCCCTTTATATGATCAATTTCGTGCTGATCGCCCCGGTGCTGGAGGAACTGGTGTTTCGCGGCATCGTGATGCAGTCGCTGCGCCCCTATGGCGACGGCTTTGCGGTGGTGATTTCGGCGCTGGTTTTTTCGCTTTTACATTTAAATATTCTCGCCATGCCCTACGCCTTTTTGGGCGGGCTCGCCTTGGGCTACTTTGTGCTGCGCAGCGGCTCACTGGTTACCGGTATGGTGCTGCACTTTGCCAACAACCTGTTTGCGGTGGTGTTCGACCTTTTAACGCGCCATCTCGCCCCGCAGCCTTACGCGCTCTGCCAGGGGGCGGTGTTCGCGGTTTACCTGCTGCTGGGGGTGGTTGCGCTGCTGGTTGCGCTGCGTTTTCACCCGGACCTGTTTTATATCCTGCCCAGCCAGACGCTGCTTAAGGACGGAGCCAAGCTGAGGCTGATACTGGGCAGCGCCCCGATGGTGCTCCTCTACATAGCCGTGGGCATCCTGCTCGCCGGCAGCCTCGCGTTTGTGGGCGGCACGGTTTGGTAGCGCGCGGCTAAGACAAGGGAAGGATTGACGCGCAAGCCTTAAGGCTTGATGCTTGTAACGGAGGTGCTGTGTTGATAGAGCTGATTCCCGTAAACAGTGAGACGATACAGTGCTACAGGCTTTTTGACCGTGTATATGACGACTGCCTCAGCGGGTATACCTCCCGTATCTACCCGCACCATTACGAGCGCCACGAGGAACTGGTGCGGCAGCGTCAGCTTTACTGGCGCTATATCGTATACGGCGACCGCTATATCGGCAGCGTCTGGATTGAGAAGGATGCCCCCGCCGATACCACGGCCTCCCTTGGGATTTTTATCTATGATGACTGCTACCGGAGCAAGGGCCTCGGGCGGGAGGTCATCCGTCTGGCGTTGGCGGATGCGTGCGGCGGCATGGCCATCAAGGAGGTCGCCCTGCGGTGAGGGCCGACAACACCCGGGCGCTTCGCTGCTACCGGCAGTGCGGCTTTGTGCCGACCGATACCTTTACCAAGGAAAACGGCATAGAGGTCATCCAAATGCTCAAGAAGCTGGAGGACCCCGCCGAGTCGGCTTAAACGAAGTACTATTGTTGGCAAGCCTGATCATACCGGCCGTGTGAAAGGAAAAACGATGGAGTACCAATCCGGCACCCCCGAATACTATATGTCGCTGGCGCTCGCGCAGGCACGTCTGGCCATGGAGCTGGGTGAGGTGCCCGTGGGCGCCGTTATTGTCAAGGACGGCGCGGTGATCGCCGAGGGCTGTAACCGGCGCGAGACAGGGCACTGCGCCACCTACCACGCCGAGGTGCTGGCGATAGAACAGGCGTGTAAGAAGCTTGACGGCTGGCGCCTTTCGGGCTGCAACCTCTATGTGACGCTGGAGCCCTGCCCCATGTGCGCGGGCGCGATTATCAACGCGCGCATAAGCCGCGTGTTTATCGGCGCGCTGGATGAAAAGGCGGGCGCCGTGCGCAGCGTGGCCGCGATGTTCGAAATGCCCTTTAACCACCGCCCGCTGGTCCGCTACGGTGTGCTGCAGGAGGAATGCGCCGCGGTGCTCGCGGAATTCTTTGCAGGGCTGCGCGCGCCTAAGGGCTAAACCGCCTTGATTTTGGGCAATCAGCCGGTTCGACGTATTCACAGATTATTCACACTAATTCGACAACCCTTTGTTATAATCAGTTTTGTTGGAACAGTAATAGTACTGTTTCAGACAATCCCCCTCCTTTATAATTAACTCCATATTCATTTCACTTTACGGGCTGCGAGGCTCGTCTTTTTTTGTGGAAAAAACTTGAATTTACACGTTTTTAACATTCGAAATGGCGTAGCAGCGCAGTTTTGTACCCGTATTGTTGAAAACTATGTTGAAAAGGTGGAAAAGTCAAATCAAAACCTGAAATATTACCTGTCGTAATCAATCGGGGCGAACATTTTTTCACCCACAAGATATAGTAAAACGGGGCGTTCCTGAGTACAGGAATGCCCCGTAGATTGTATAACCGCATTTTGTCGATATTTGTCGTAAACAGAGTTTTGCATAAGCCCCCTGCGGGGAATGTGGAAAACACACGCGCGAGGGGAAAAGTGCCGCTATGCGCGCACAACGGGGAGCCGCAGGATGGTCTTGCGCTTTTCGGGGGCCAGCTTGCGCGGGTCGCCTAAGTAAAGCTCGTGGTGGCGGCGGATAGTGCCGTCGGGCAGGTGCCCGCCCACATCGGTTTTAAGCCCCTGCTGCCCGATGAATACCTCTACCTTTTTAAGCGTCTGCGGCTCGGTGTCGTAGGGGCCGATGTGCAGCACCTGCACGCACAGCCCCTCTTCAAGGTCGCACAGGCGGGCCTTGTTCACATCCAGATGCGGCTTTTTGCGTACCGCCTCGCCGCAGGCCCAGGCGAGCACCTCCTGCGTGACAAACTCGGGCTGGCGCAAAAGGGAGGTCCAGCAGTAGTTGCTTTTCCGGGTAAAGTCGATGTCGGCGGCGTCGGAAAGCCACCACAGCCCCTCCAGCGGGGCCATGGTGTAATCCACATACCCCTGCGGCTGCCGCCCGCTTAGCTTGCTCATTTTAATGGTGTAGCTGAGCGCGTAGAGCAGCTCCACCGCCTGCTGGTACTCGCCGCCCTCCTCGTTCGGGTTGCCCCTGCCGTCCACCATCAAAAACCGCATCGGGGGCACCGTCACCAGCGCGGGGGAGGCGGAGGGGTTGTACAGGTCTTTAAACTCCTTCTTAAAGTCGAGCTTTTGCATCGGCAGCTACGCCTTCTGCCAGCGCTTGAGGGTGGGGAACCACGCGAGCATCTCCTTCTTGGCCTGCTCGCGGTCGGTGTACATGCCCGACTCCGCGCCGTACTCAAGGCAGAGGTCGACCATCTCCTCCATCGTCTGGCTGCCGGTAAACGCGCCGTCCTGGTAGCAGTAGGTGCAGTACTCCTCGTTTTTGCTGCCGTCCTTGTTGGTGCCCAGCTCCTCGTCCTTGGCCAGCGGCATGCCGCAGCTCTGGCAAAACTTCGTGGCTTCGTTACTCATGGTGATAACCCTTCCTTTATTAACGATTTTCTTTTCAACCGAATCTGCTGTTTCAGTTGATGTGCTCAGTATAACAAGGATGAGTTGACAACAGCATGTCATATTATCAAACAATAGAATATTTTACGAATAAATTGCGGGTTTTACTTATAAACATACGAGTGATATGCGCTCCTGAAGCTTTTACCCGCGTTCTCACTCCGCCTCGCGCAGGCGCTCGACGATGCTCTGCCGGCTGGTACCAAGGCAGGCGAGGTAGGGGATAACCGCCGAAAGCAGCAGGAGTGCAGGGTAGGCGATCAGCAGCGGCAGCAGCGTAAAGTGGTAGCTGAAAAACCACACGCTGCCCAACACGCCCTTGATAATGCCCAGTGAAAAGGCGATGCTCAGTACCAGAGACACCCCGATGGTGGCGAGCGCGTAGAACAGCCCCTCGTAGATGAGCAGGCGGTAAAGCTGCGCGCTTGTCATCCCCACGCTCTGCAGCATGGCAAACTCCTGCCGCCGCGCGATGATGCCGGTGAGGGTGGCGTTTGCGAAGTTGAGGATACCGATGAGCCCGATAATCAGACTGAGCGCCCCGCCCACCGTCAGCAGCATGGTGCGCATACCCTCGAACTGGTTCGCGAACTGCTGCTTCGATTCATAGTTCATGTTGGGTTCTACCATTGTTGTGTACCGCTTTAAGAACGCCTCCACCGCGGGGATGCTCGCGTCGTCTGCATCCATCTGGTAGCTCATCACCAAAGGGTCGGGTATTACCTTTAAATATTCCTGCGCGGGTAGGTAGAAGTTAAAGCCGACGTAGTAGCGCACGTAGTTGCTGTAGTCCATCTTGCAGATGGCCAGCACCTCGTATTCATAGACCTTTCCCTCGATGGTGCACTCTACCTTATCGCCGACCGGATAGAGGGCCTCCTGAAGGCGCGCGTTGCCGTAATCGTCCACCGAGACCCCTTCAATGATATACCTGCCGGTTTTAAGCTTTTCCATGTCCAGACTGCCGTCGATGATTTCAAGGCGGCTTAAGGGGTAATCCTCCAGCCCGAAAAGCTGTAGCGGCTGGTCCTCCCCCATCCCTTGCTGCGGGCGCAGCGAGGCGTCACCGGTAAAACGGATGGTGGACCGCGCCAGATTCACGTTGTAATACAGCCTGCCGCCATCTGTCACGCCCGGCTGGGATGAAGCCGCCGCGATGAGATCCTCGCTCAGCGCGTCCTCTTCAAAGCACATGTGGTTGTTGTTAAAGTAGTTGGCATGCCCGAGCAGAAAGTCGCTTTTCACAAACTTCGCGAGGTATTTATCCATATCAAACCCCTGCGAAAGGCCGTAAACGGAGTTGAGCAGGATGAGGCTCAGCGCCATAGACACCACCACCAGCCCCGTGCGGTATTTGCTGCGCGAAAGGCCCCTTAACGCCATACGCAACAGACGGCCGCCCTGCTGCGGCTTTACCGCTTTGCGCCGAATGCCTCCCTGTACGCCCGAAAACCGCACCGCCTCCACCGGCGAAACGCGTGCCGCCATCTGCCCGGGCCTTAGGCAGCTGACGAATACGGTAAGCAGCGAGAACAGCGCCGCACCCACAAAGATCAGCGGATGAGGGGTGACGGTGGCGCGGCTGTAGCTGGAGACAGTAAGCACCAGCGGCAGCAGCGCCTGCCCCACCAGAAAGCCGGCGCAAAGCCCTATGGGGATGCCGAACACCGAGAGCAGCAGTGCCTGCCGCGTGATGATACGCCGCAGCTGGCGCGGCGTGGTGCCGATGGTTTTTAACAGCCCGTAAAAGCGGATGTCTTTGATAACGGAGATCTGGAATACGTTATAGATGATGAGATACCCTGTGAATACGATCAGCAGTGCGGCAAATAAAACGGATACGATCGTCCCCGCGTCAAACTGAACCCCGGTCGAGAGGTAGGCCCAGTTTACGCCGTAGGCGATGCCGTTTACGTCCTTTTCGTCGGCACTGTAGCCGCTCTCCCGTATCACGGTTTTAAGGTTCTCTTCGATGTTTAGGCTGTTTTGAAACATCACATCCGCGCAGATTACCCCCGCGATGTCTTTATTCTCACGGAAGGTGATAGGGACGTCGGCAAAGGTTTTATCGAAATACGCTTTAGAGACATTGATAATGCCCGCGCCAGCGGCGGGGTCGCCCTCGTAAAAGCCCGAGAGGGTGAACTCCTCGGTGTGCCGGACGCCCTTTAACGTGTAGCTGATCGGGATCTTTTCGCCCAGCTTATGGGGGATGCCCAGCATGTCGAGGGTAATGGTGTCTGTCACCGCCTCGTTTTCCGCCTGCGGCATCCTGCCCGTGGTGGGGGTATTAAACCGTATGCGCATACCGGTGGGGTCGCTGTACCATATCTCGGCGCGGCGCTTGAGAAAGACCTCGTTGTCCGCCGCCTCGATGATGCGGTTGCAGGCGATCTCTTTGATGAGCGGGTGGTTCTTAAGCGTATCGTACTCCTGCTGCGTAAGATACTTGAGCGTGCCGTGCGCGCTGCCGCCGGCCGTCCGCATGGTTTCGGCCTGCATGGTTTCCACAATCCCCATACCCAAGGTAAAGAGCGTGGTGAATAAAATGGAGGTCAGCGCGATGGCCAGCACCGCGAACAGGTTGCGCAGGCGGTTTGCGCGAAAGCTGCGCACTGTCAGGCGGCCTATCACCCGGCTGTTGGCTACCTTCATCATGATTAATCAACATACCTTTCTATTGAAAAAATGAGATGCAACAGCATAGCTGTTGCAGGAGGGGCTATGCCCCGACAACAGTATTTCCGCCCACGATTTTACCGTCTTCAATGCGGATGGTTCTGTCGGCTGTCTGCGCCAGCTCCTCGTTGTGGGTAATCATCATCATCGTCTGGTTAAACTGCCTGCCCGTCACCTTTAAAAGCCCGAGCACATCTAAGCTCGTTTTGCTGTCGAGGTTGCCGGTGGGCTCATCCGCCAGCACGATGGCGGGCTTTGCCGCCAGTGCGCGCGCAATCGCCACGCGCTGCTGCTGCCCGCCCGAAAGCTCGCCCGGCAGGCTGTTCTGCTTGCTCTCTAGCCCCAAGGCGCGAAGGATCTCGGCGACATACGCCCGGTCGATCACGCCGCCGTCCAGCTCGATGGGCAGCGTGATATTCTCGTATACGCTGAGCACCGGCACCAGGTTGTAGCTTTGGAACACAAAGCCGATGCTGCGGCGGCGAAAGATGGTAAGCTCGTTGTCGCTTAACCCGAAGATACGCTTGCCCGCGATGATAACCTCGCCCGAGGTGGGGCGGTCCAGCCCGCCGAGCATGTGCAAAAGGGTGCTCTTGCCACTGCCCGAGGTGCCCACCACCGACACGAACTCGCCGTTTTGTACCGTCAGGCTCACGCCGTCCAGCGCCTTTACCACATTCGGCTCTTTGCCGTAGAACTTTGTAAGGCTGTTTGCCTCTAAAACCGTCATAGGAAATGCCCTTGCCTTTCTGTATTCTCGGCCACTGATACCAATGCTTCTTTACAAAAAGCGATTTTATTGTTTTTTTAAGGAGAATTCGTATCAAAAATAGCCCGTACAGCGTGCTGTACAGACTATAGTATAAGCCCCCCGCCTTTCGGGGCGCTTTCATAAATCTAACGGTTTTGCAAGAATCGCGCGCGTTTCCTTCGGCAGAAAGAGCGAGAAGGTGGCGCCCGCTTGGGGGGCGGATTTCACCTTGATGTAGCCGCCCTGCGCAGAGGCGATCTCACGCGCAAGGTACAGCCCCAGCCCCACGCCCTCGCGCGCGCCGACGGCGGGGCTGCGGTAAAAGCGCTGAAAGATAAGCGGAATCTCCTGTTCGTCGATCCCGATACCAGTGTCGGCGACGTCGATGCGCGCAAACAGCTCGTAGCTTACCGCCGTCACCGCCACGCTGCCGCCCGAGGGGGTGTATTTTACGGCGTTATCCACAAGGTTTATAAGCGCCTCCTCCGTCCACTTGCGGTCAAAGACGGCGGTCAAGGCCGCGTCGCAGCCTCCCTTGAGCGCAACGCCCTTTTCGTCCGCCTTGCTTGCAAGCATCTCCACCGCCGCCTCAATAAGCGGCAGCAAGGGCTGGGGGGAAGGGTTTACGGCGATAATGCCCGTTTCCAGCCGCGAGGCCTTCACCAGCGCCTGAATCAAAAAGCTCAGCTTCTGCGCCTGTGCCGTCAGCTCAAGGGTGAGGTCGGTGGCCTCGGGGGAGAGCGGCTGCTCCTGCAACAGCTGGGCGTACAAAAGCAGGTTCGCGATAGGGGTTTTGGTCTGGTGCGAGATGTCGGAGATCAGCGTCCTCACCTTGTTGCGCTCCTCGGCGAGGTCGCGTTTGGAGGTAAGCGAGGCCGCGAGATAACGGCTCAGCTTGCTCTCGAGCGCCGAGAGCGCCGTTTCGTCGCAGCTGCCTTCGGTAAAGGTGCCCGCCATGGCGCGGTCGAGCAGCTCATTTAACTGCCGGTAGGCCCTGCGCTCCCGACGGCGCGCGGCGGCTGCGGCAATTGCCGCAGCGATGCAGGCGGCAAGGCAGACACCGGCGGCAATACCGGCCCAAAGATTCAGCCCATCCATCGCCGTTACCCTTTCTTGGCCCACTGGTAGCCGATGCCGTACACCGTGCGGATATACTCCGGCTGCGCGGGGTCGTCCTCCAGCTTGGCGCGCAGGCGGCTTACGGCTACCGAGAGCGCGTTTTCGTCCACATACTCGGCGGGGGAGCCCCATACCTTGTCCACCAGCACCTCGCGCGAAAGCACCGCGCCGCGGTTTTGCACCAGCAGGCGCAAAAGCCTCTGCTCGGTCTTGCTCAGCACAAGCTCCGTACCGTCTTTATAAAAGGTCATCGCATCAAAATGAAAGTCGAAGGGGCCGATCTCCACGCGCCCGGTATCCTTTGCGGGCGCCCCGCGCCGCAGCACCGCCTCCACCCGCGCGCGCAGCACCATCAGCGAGAAGGGCTTAACGAGATAATCGTCGCCGCCTAGGGAGAGGCCGGTGACCACGTCCAGCTCCATATCGTTGGCGGTTAAGAAGATGATGGGCACCTGCGAGGAAAGGCGCACCTCCCTGCAAAGGTCAAACCCGCTGCCGTCGGGCAGGTTTACGTCGAGCAGTATCAGCTCCACCCCGCCGCGCCGCAAAAACTGCCGCGCCTCCTTGAGGGTGTAGGCCTGTAAGAAGGTAAAGGACTCCTGCTTAAACGAAAGGACGATGCCGCTGCTCAGCGCCGCGTCGTCCTCCACAATCAACACGGTAGGCATGGCGCACCTCCCTGTGCCGTTTTATCTATTTCGCGTTCTCGCCGATCATCGGCAGAATAAACTTAAGCGCCGCGTTTAAATCCTCCGCCACCGCGAAGGTGGTAAGCTCCGGGACGGGCGGCAGCAGGTCGGGCACCATGATCACGGGAATGCACGCCGCGTTTGCCGCGCGGATGCCGTTGTGGGAATCCTCAAAGATCACGGTGTCCTCCGGCGTGCCGCCGAGCAGGTTCATGGCCTTAAAGAAGATCTCGGGGTCAGGTTTTGCCATCGTCACCTCGTCGCCGCATACGCTCTCGTCAAAGTAGTTGTCGATGTCCCCCGTTTTGAGCATGAACATCGCGAGTTGGCGGCGGGTGGAGGTGGCGAGCGAAATGGTCACCCCGTTGTTTTTCAGCGCCGAAAGGATGTTATGTACGCCGGGCTTGAGGGGAATTAAGGCGCTTTCCATGGCATGCTTCATATACTTGCGCAGCTCCTCCCGCATTGCGTCGTAGTCAAGGTCTTTATAAACCTCTAAAAAGGCCTCTTTGGACTTCTCGTAAGCGGTTCCCACGGTCTTTAAAAACAGCTCGTGGTTGGGCACCAGGCCGTATTTGGGGGCCAGCGTGATATAGCCCTGCTCGTAAACCCGTTCGCTGTCAAAAAGCAAACCGTCCATGTCAAAGATTGCGTGCCTGATTCTCATAGTAAATATCCTTTTCCTTTCGGTAAAAAAATGCGAGGACATAGCGGAAGGGGACAGCCCTGAAAGCGTCACCCTTCCTGCCTGCTTAAATATTTTTTATAAATCGGCCAGAGGCCGGTGTGATCCTCGATATGCGGGGGGAGCTGCTGGATCTCGTGCCCGGGGTACTGGTTGCCTTCGATAAATACCGGCCCGTTTTCGCACACCGCCACGTCCCACGCGCAGTAGCGTATCTGCGGCACCTCCTTGGCGGCGCGGGTAACCATTTCAAGCACCTTGTCAAACATCGGCACCGCGGCGCCCACAATGCGCGCACCGGTGATGGGATGCACATAGTGCGTGTCGCCGTTTTTGTCGTGCGCGGGCATGGTGATCTCGCCGGTTTTAGGGTCGAGGAGTGCTGCCATGCCGCCGCTCGAGATATTGTCCACCACGCCACCCGCACCGATGCGGATCAAGCAGCGCGTGATATCCACCCCGCCGTCCTCCCGCACCACGGTGACGATGCGCAGGGTGTTCACCGAGCCGGGGTAGATCGCCGCGAGGTCGGGGTGCTGCACCACATACTCCTCGGCGAGCGTTTGGTTGCTTTGCAAAAGCCTGTAG
Organism: Bacillota bacterium; assembly: GCA_023412215.1. Taxonomy (GTDB): domain Bacteria; phylum Bacillota; class Clostridia; order Oscillospirales; family Ruminococcaceae; genus Acetanaerobacterium. The sequence continues at coordinate 166,430 of JAEYNX010000020.1, forward strand.
TAGAGCGCTGCCTTGTCGGGGTAGTCGGCGAGCAGGATGCGCTCCACGCCCTTGCCGCCGTCGCCGTCCACCGGCTTTACCATAATCTTGTCCCGCCCCTCGCAGAACTGTGCGAAGGCCTGCGCATCGCAGGTTTTCAGGTTGATCCACGCGCGGTTCAGGTAGGCCGAAAAGCGGGTTAAAAACTCGGTTTTGTCCTCAAAAAAATGCCAGTAGGCGCGGTCGTTTAGCGCCTTTACCAGCTGGTTGCTGCGCCCGCGCGTCATAAAGGTGTCGCGCTGCGCCTTGTTGTGGCGGTAAAACTCCAGCACGGTGTAATCCATGTACCCCGCGCCGTACTTTAGCCCGCACAGCACCATATCCACTAAAATAAACAGCGTGGACTTTCGGGTACGACCGTGTACCACCCGCGCCTTTTTCAGCATGTTCTTATAATCCATGCCCAGAATGGTTTTGAGAATGAACCTCAGCTTGTGCATGCAACCATGCTCCTTTTGTCTTAACAGCATTCGTTATTATTATACCAGCCCCGGCGCGAAAAAGGAAGAAAGGAATTCGCGGTAAGGTTTCGTAATTGACACTGAGCGCGGGGCAGCCGCACGAGGCGGATACCCTTTCGCCTAACGGGTGGGGCTTAATCCATATCCAAACGGTTTTATTACTGCCGACATCTGCGGCGCATGATTAGGGATTGTTTCTACAGTGAATGGTAATCCTTACAGTTGCAGCGGTACGAGCCTTCCAAAGCGCCGTATCGTGCAAGCCGCAGGGAGTTATCCGTGCTGCTCCCCTGAAGTCTCATGCAGTACAAAAGACAGGGCATATTGCGAGGGGGGAAGCCCCCTCGCTACTTTCCCCCTCCCGTTTTTAGAGATTTGATATATATTGTCTTCGTAAACGGGAGGGGATTGGGGGTGGGCAATACAGCCGGTCAGATTACGTAAAGCTACAGGCCGGCAATCATAAAATTATCGGGGCGGCATATGCCGCCCCGATAATTTATTACAGGAAGGAAGAAAATATCATGAAACTACGCCTTGTCCTTGGGTTTGAACAACAGCGCGATGAGAAAGGCGAAGAAAATAGCGGCGGCGAGCCCGCCCGCGGTGGCGGTAATCCCGCCCGTAATGGCACCCAGCAGCCCGTATTGCGCAACGGCCACCTGTGTACCCTTGGCGATGAGGTAACCAAAGCCGGTGAGCGGCACGGTGGCGCCCGCCCCCGCAAACTCCACTAACGGCTTGTAGATGCCGAGCCCGCCTAAGATTACCCCCGCCACCACGTAGGTGACCAGAATCTTTGCCGGGCTGAGCTTGGTTTTATTGATCAAAATCTGAGCGATGACGCAGAACAGCCCGCCCACCCAGAACGCGTTCACATATTGCATAGCAGTCACTCCTTTGACGTTTATACTAAATTCCATTTGAAAAGGGGATTTTATCCCCTTTTCAAACACGACGTTATACAAACGGCGTGGGCGGCTTTAAGCCGCCGAATTGTCGTTCAATACGCTTTCTGCAACAACGCAAAGCGTTGTTGCTCCCGACGAAGGCGGGATGTAAAAAAAGCGATTTACCGCTTTTTTAAAAGAGAATTAGTATTAAGGCTTGGTGTTTGAAAGGTGCACCAGATGCGCGATACCCGGGATGCTCTCGCCCTGCTGCAGGCTGGTGGGGCTCATAAGGGCGCCGGTGGCGACAAACAGCACGTCGTGCAGGGTGCCCTGCTTGAGCTGTGTTAAGATGTGGGAGCAGAGCACCGAGGCGCTGCACCCGCAGCCCGAGCCGCCCGCGTTTACCGCCTGCGTTTTGATGTCGAAGATTAGCAGCCCGCAGTCGCTGTGCCGCCCCGAAATCTCGAGGTGGTCGCGCTGCATAAGTTCCTCCACCAGCTGCGAGCCCACCTGCCCGAGGTCGCCGGTCAAAATCAGGTCGTAGTTATCGGGGGTGGTGCCGGTATCGATGAAAAAGGTTTTGAGGGTATCCGCGGCGGCGGGCGCCATGGCGGCACCCATGTTGTTGACGTCGGTGATCCCCATGTCCTGTATCCTGCCCACGGTCACGGCGCGCACATAGGGCGCCTGCTCGGAGGCGGCGACGATCGCGCAGCCGGAGCCGGTTACCGTCCACTGGGCGGTGGGGGTGCGTTGCCCGCCGTACTCCAGCGGGTAGCGGAACTGCCGCTCCGCCGAGCAGAAGTGCGACGAGGTGACGCAGGCGCAGTGCCCGGCGGCACCCGTATCTACAAATATCGAGCCCAAGCAAAGCGACTCCGCCATGGTGGAGCATGCCCCGAACAGCCCCAGCAGGGGGATTTCAAGGTCGCGCAGGCCGTAGGTGGAGCTGATGCACTGGTTTAAAAGGTCGCCCGCAAAGATGTAGTCGATGTCGCTGGGGGTAAGGCCCGCCTTGTCCAGCGCCTTGTTTACGGCGTCCTTCTGCAGGCGGCTCTCGGCCTTCTCCCAGGTTTTTTCACCCATGGTGGTGTCGTCGCAGATCATATCAAACGAGCGGGCGAGCGGGCCTTCGCCCTCCTTCTTGCCGACAATCGCCGCAAAGCCGGTAATGCTCGGGCAACTGTCCAGCTTTAATGTATATCTTCCCTGACGTGTGGGCACGCTGCTGCCTCCTTTAAAAAGCTTTGGATAACCTCGAAATTTAATACAGATTAAAGATATAGATGATAATACCGTACAGGATACCCGTGGTAACGCCGTACACAATCACCGGCCCCGCGATGGTGAACATCTTGGCGCCCAAACCGAGGACGTAGCCCTCGCTTTTAAAATCCAGCGCCGGGGCGGCCATCGAGTTTGAAAAGCCCGTGATGGGCACTAACGTTCCCGCGCCCGCGTATTTTGCGATATCGTCAAACACATGCAGCCCCGTAAGCAGCGCCGCGACAAAGATCAGAGTCATAGAGGTGAAGGTGCTTGCGGTTTCGCGGGAGATATCGCTGCGCATATACACGTTGGTCAACAGCTCACCGATGGTGCAGATCAGCCCGCCCACCAGAAAAGCCATGATGCAGTCCTTGACGGTGCTCGACTTATGTTCGGCCTTTTTAGAAAACTCGGAGTATTCATTGGCGGTCATCTTGGCGCTCACGAACGCATTCCTCCTTTTGCGGCAAGATTATGATTCCTGTTTATTCTTGACCGCCCGGCAGATTTTATTCGGGTTTTAGACGCAAAAAAGCAGCCGCAAAAGAGCGGCCGCGAGGCAAAGCCATCGTTTTTTAAATTATGACTGATCACGAAACCGGCCTGCTTCTATATGGAAACAGGAATTTGTTCTATAATGGGGGGCGTGACCCGATAGATAAAGAGCAATATCATACAAGAATGTCTTTGCGGCTTATGATACAATAATATCATCCCGGTATCAGGAAAGGAGCAGGCTGTTGGAAAAGGAGATCAGGACGGTAAAGTACGATACCGCGTTAAAGGTTGAAGCCTACAACTTTCAGGGCATCATGCAAAAGTTCCCCAACCACTTTCACGAGTACTATGTCATCGGGTTTATTGAAAACGGGCGCAGGTACCTAAGCTGTAAAAACAGGGAGTATATCGTCGAGCGCGGGGATTTAGTGCTATTTAACCCGCGCGACAACCACATCTGCGAGCCGATCGACGAAAGGCCGCTTGATTATCGCTGCGTCAACATCCAGCCCGAGGTGATGAGCAAAGCGGCGTTTGAGATCACGGGGCGGGACTGTGCCCCCTATTTTACGCCGCCCGCCGTCTTTCACAGCGAGCTGGTGCCGCTGTTGCAGGAACTGCACCTGATGATTATGCAGGAGGAGAAGGACTTTAGAAAGGAAGAAATCTTCTTTTTCTTACTCGAGCAGCTGATCGAGGAATACACCGAGCAGGAGATACCCTTGAGCCAGCCCGACCAAAGCACAGAGACCAAGGCCATCTGCGAATTCTTAGAAAAGAATTATATGACGAGCATCACGCTGGACGACCTGTGTAATCTGACGGGGCTCAGCAAGTATTACCTGCTGCGCTCCTTTACCAAGCAAAAGGGGATATCGCCCTACAGCTACTTGGAAACGATACGCATCGATAGGGCCAGAAAGCTGCTGGAGCAGGGCATGCGGCCGATCGACGCGGCGCTGCAGACAGGCTTTAACGACCAAAGCCACTTTTCAAATTTCTTCAAGAAATTTATCGGCTTAACACCGAAGCAGTACGGAAATATCTTTCAGGATGCCGATAGATTGGATCTAAAAAAGGAATAGAGTTTAAAGGGGACAGAGAGATGGATAAAGCCAATGCAAAATGCGTGATGGTCATAGACGCCGAGCTGCCCATAGGCGTTGCGGCCAACACATCCGCCATTTTGGGCGTGACGCTGGGCAAACATATCCCGCAGCAGGTGGGCGAGGATGTTTTGGACGCCTCCAACAAAGCGCATCTGGGGATTATAACGATTCCCGTCGCAATCCTGCGGGGGAATAAAGAGATACTCAAAGAGATGCGGGCGCGCCTGTACGACGGCGAGTTCAGCGATCTGGTGGCCGTGGATTTTTCCGACGTCGCCCGCAGCTGCAACGTGTACAGCGAGTACACGGCAAAGGCGGCCTGCGTGCAGGAAGAGGACCATACCTATCTGGGTATCGCCCTCTATGGCAGCAAGAAGAAGGTCAATAAGCTGACAGGCTCCCTGCCGCTGCTGCGATAATCCGTACGCGCCGGGCACAGGATCATATTTTGAAGGGGCCTTCCTGCAACGGTTCCGCTACAGGAAGGCCCCTTCTTTGCGCTTAACTGAGCTTCACCGCGTTTCGCATGCACTCGTACACCTGCTCAAGCGTGGGCAGGGCGGGCATGGTGCCGCGGCTGGCGGTGGTCATGGCGCCCACGGCGCCGGCGAAATCGAGGCAGACCATCATCTCGGCGATGGAAAGCTTGTCCGGGTGCTTGCCAAACTCCAGCATGCGGTATAAAAAACCGCCTAAAAAGGCGTCGCCCGCACCGGCGATATCCACGGTATTTACACGGTAGGCGGGCACGCTCAGCTCGTACGAAAGGGTGAGGCAGTAGGCGCCCTTCTTCCCGCGCGTGACGATGACGGCGCTCAGATTATGGCGCTTGAGCATGGTGAGCGCCCCGTCGTGCAGGCTCATCCCCTTGGTGAGAAAGGATAGCTCCTCCTGTGAAACCTTCAGCACGTCGGCGTACTGCATCCCGCGCAGGACAGAGTCGCGCGCAACCAGTTCGCTCTCCCACAGTGAAAGGCGGAGGTTAGGATCGTAGCACACCACCTTGCCCGCTTTCTTGGCGTGCTCCGCGGCGGCAAAGGTTGCCGAGCAGCAGGGCTCGCCGGTCAACGACACCGAGCCGAAGCAGAACACCTTGGCGTCGTCGATCAGGCTTAAATCCACCTCGCCGGGGGTCAGGCGCAGGTCGGCCGTGTTGTTGCGGAAGAACTCATACTGGCGCTCCCCGTCCTCGCGCAGGGTGACAAACGCCATTGTGGTGGGGTAGAAGGCGGTGGTTTTCACCCCCCTTACCTCCACGCCGAACGAGGCGAGTGCCTTTTTGAGTGCCGTGCCGAACGAGTCGCTGCCCACCTTGCCGATGTAGGCCGAGGCCTTGCCCAACCTTGATACGCAGGCGGCTGCGACGGCGGGCGCGCCGCCGGGGTGTTGTTCATATAATGGGTTGCCGTCGTCAGAAACGCCCGCGGGCGTAAACTCCACCAGCAGCTCCCCCAAAGCGCATACATCGTACATCTGTTTTACCCTTCCTTGTTTTTCAACACTCTCTTTCCAAACACTTACATTATAGCCTATCTGCGAAAACAGTCAACAGGACTTTGGCAGGTCTTCGCAGATCTCGCCGCGCGCCGTCCAGAAGAGCAGCTCGGAAAGGCGGTGGTAGATACCGGGCAGGTCGCTCGCGGGCAGCGGGTTTTCCCCCTTGCCGATCTCGAGCGTAAAGCCCTCGCGCCCGCAGCAGCTGATAAACCAATCCTTAAATCCGCCGTGGGAGGCCATGCCCTGCGGCTCGCAGAGGGTGTAGCCGCTTAACTCCGCCATGCGCTGCGCGGTGAGGTGTGCACTGGACGGGGTGTTCTCGCCGTAGTCGTAGTAGATCTCCTCCCCCTGGCTGTGAAAGGCCGCCACGCGCCGCGGCAGGTACATGCGGCACAGCAGGCAGAGCGCGCGTGTCTCCGGCTCGCTCTCGGCGTATTCACCGCCATACTGCCGCCTTGCGGGGCCGGTGATGCCGTTTTCGCGCTCGGCCGCCTTTACAAGGTCGTAGCCCGCGTTAAAGTTGTGGTTGATGTCCACGCCGCGGATGTTGGCGTTCCAGCCCGTCAGGTCGCCGCCCGAGATGGCCTTCACCGTGCGCTTGTACATACCGGCGGTTTCAAAGCCGTTTACCACCAGCTCCAGCCCGTCGGGGTTTACGCAGGGCAGTACGATCAGCCCCGCGGCGCCGCCTTTTCGCCCGGCACTGCTCTGCAGGACGGGGTTCTGCCTCACCGCGTGGGCATATTCCTCTAAAAAGCGGGTGAGCAGCAGCACGGTGATCCACTCCTGCGCGTGAAAGCCGCCCGCATAGAGCACCGCGTTGCGGCGCTCGCCGAAGCCTATCGCCCACAGGTCGCGCCCCAGCACGCTTTTGCCCGCCGAGAACAGCTCGGCCTGTATGCACTCCCCCGCAATGGCGGCCAGTCGCTTGGTGAGGGCGTGAAAATTAGGCGGTGCGCTGTAGAATCTGTCCAAGCTCTCCATCATCGTTTATCCCCCGGCAGGTAATATAAAGATTCTGCGGCGCTGTGCGCCCACAGGTTATACCCCTGCCTTTACCATATCTATTCCTTTTTGCCCCTGCTCATGCGGGCATAACACCGATCCTACTTAAAAAAGCGATTTGATTGCTTTAAAACCCGCCTTTGGCGGGGAGCAACAGCGCAAAGTGTTGTTGCAGAATGAGTATAGGGCTCTTTTCATCTTTTTGCGAAAACAGGGGAGAATAGAGACAGGCCGCGGATGGACGGGGATGCGCACCGGCGCGGTCGGCTTTACAACCGAAGGCGGCAGGGTGTACAATAGATGCAGAATCTGGCTTAAAGCAAGGAGAATTAGAATGGCGCATTTTGAAAAAACCTTAAAGGGCGACTATATCTTCCGCGGGCGGATCATCTCGCTGCGGGTGGACGAGATAGAGCTGGAAAACGGCAAAACCGCCACGCGCGAGGTGGTGGAGCACCCCGGCGGGGTGTGTGTGCTGCCGCTTGGGGCGGACGGCACCGTGACGCTGGTGCGCCAGTTCCGCTACCCCTATAAGGAGGAGCTGCTGGAGCTGCCCGCGGGCAAACGCACGCCGGGGGAGGACCCGCTTAAGTGCGGCAAGCGTGAGCTTACCGAGGAAACGGGGCTTGTGGCCGCGCACTATCAAAGCTTGGGGGAGATGTACCCCTCGCCGGGGTATGTGGACGAGATCATCTACCTCTACCTTGCGACCGGCCTCACCGAGGCGGAGCAGTGCTTAGACGAGGACGAGTTTTTGGACGTGTGCCCCCTGCCGCTGGAAGAGGCGGTGCAAAAGGTGCTAAGCGGTGAAATCAAGGACGCGAAAACGCAGGTGCTGCTGCTCAAGGCCTACGCAATGCGCCAAAACGGACAGATATAGCGGCTCTAATTTGGTATAGCCTGCACAATATTTTAGCGATTTAAAGCTTTTTAGCATAAAAGCGTTGACAAACCGCCGGTTGCGGTTTATGATAAATCCAGTGACTGTAGCGGGTGTATCCGTACTACAAAAAGAAAGGAGCAATCGGTTTTATGGCAGGGTCTGCACACAGCCTTCACGGCGGTTATCGCTATTATCAAAGCCTGGGCTATTATTACGCCACGGGTAGGGCTGCGCGCGGGTTTTTAAAGGCTGCTGATAAAAGGTAAGACTGATTTGTTCCAAAGGCGACAAGAAATCAGGGCGACGCTTTTACACAGAAGCGTCGTCTTTTTATTTTGTGGCTGTATTTTGAAAGGGAAGCAGGCTGAAAGAGTATCTTTTGGCCCTCCAAAAAGGAAGGGTAAGCGTTTATGATCGTAGTAATGAAGCAGGGGACACAGGACAAACAGCTGGAGGAGTTCCAGCGCATCCTAGATGAGATCGGCGTAAAGGGGCACTTCTCCAAGGGGGTGCACACCACCATCGTGGGACTGGTGGGCGACACCTCGAAGGTGGATATCGACAGCATCAGTTCCTTAAGCTATGTAGAGACGGTAAAGCGCATTCAGGAGCCGTACAAGAGCGCCAACCGCAAGTTCCACCCCGACGACACCGTGATTAACATAGACGGCCACAAGATCGGCGGCGGGCACGTGCAGGTGATCTCCGGCCCCTGCTCGGTAGAGAGCGAGGAGCAGATCTGCGAGGTGGCAAAGGCCGTGCAGGCCTCGGGTGCCACCCTGCTGCGCGGCGGCGCGTTTAAGCCCCGCACCTCCCCCTACGCTTTTCAGGGCCTGCGCGCCGAGGGCATCGAGCTGCTGCTTAAGGCCAAGGCCCTCACCGGCATGCCGATCGTCACCGAGATCATGAGCGGCGACCAGCTGCCCCTGTTTGACGAGGTCGACGTGATTCAGGTGGGCGCGCGCAACATGCAGAACTTCGAGCTGTTAAAGCTGCTGGGCAAAACCAGCAAGCCCATCCTGCTCAAGCGCGGGCTAGCCAACACCATGGAGGAGCTGTTGATGAGCGCCGAGTACATCATGGCGGGCGGCAACATGCAGGTGATCCTGTGCGAGCGCGGCATCCGCACCTTCGAGACCGCCACGCGCAACACCCTGGACATCAGCGCCGTGCCCATGCTAAAGCGCCTTTCGCACCTGCCCGTGGTGGTGGACCCGAGCCACGCGGCGGGCATTACCTGGATGGTGGAGCCGCTCTCGCTTTCCGCCATCGCGGCGGGCGCCGACGGCCTGATCATCGAGGTGCACAACAACCCCGCCAAGGCGCTCTCAGACGGCCCGCAGTCGCTGCGCCCCGACGAGTTCGACGCGGTGATGGGCAAGATCACCGGCATGATGCGGTACATGGGCAGGAAGAGCTGAACAACCGTATCATCTCACAGGTAAACAGTCAGATTAGAAGTAAGGGGAAATAGCGATGCAGACACTAAAAATCGGCATTATCGGGCTAGGGCTTATCGGCGCCTCACTGGCCAAGGCCCTTAAAAAATACACCCCCCATACCGTAAACGGCTGCAACCGCAGCCCCGCGGTGGAGCAAAAGGCGCTCGCGGAGGGTGCCATTGACGGGATCCTCACCCCCGAGGCGCTGTCGCGCTGCGACGTGCTGTTTGTAGGGCTGTACCCCGAGCTCAGCATCAAGGCCGTCACCGAGCGGCTGCCGTTGCTCAAAAAGGGCTGCGTGATCGCCGACCTCTGCGGCATCAAGCGCGAGGTGTGTGCGGCCCTTGCCGGGCGCTGCGCCCAGGCGGGGCACACCTTCATCGGCGCCCACCCCATGGCGGGGCGCGAGTTTTCGGGCTACGACTTTTCCACGCCCGAGCTGTTTAACCGCGCGCCGCTCATCCTCACCCCGGTGGGGGAGACCGAGCGGGAGCAGAAGGCCGTCAGGCTGCTGGAGGAGCTGGCGCTGGCGGTGGGCTTTCGCGGGGCGGTGGTGACGACCCCCGAAAACCACGACCGCATGATCGCCTATACCTCGCAGCTGGCGCACGTGCTCTCCAACGCCTATGTAAAAAGCCCGCGTGCAAAAGAACACGCAGGCTACAGTGCGGGCAGCTTTAAAGACCTTACCCGCGTCGCGTATTTAAACGAGGAGATGTGGACGGAGCTGTTTTTAGAAAACCGCGATAACCTCGTTACCGAGCTTTCGCTGCTGATCGATAACCTCTCCGCCTACCGCGAGGCGCTCAACGCCGGGGACGCCGAAGGGCTGAAGGCCCTGCTGCGCGAGGGGCGTGAGATTAAGGAGCAGCTGCAGCCCTAGATATCAGCCCGCGATGCTCTGCACCGTTACGGCGGCCTTCTCGGCGGCCGTATGATAGTGCTCCATCAGCCCGTCAAAGATCGCCGGCCAGCTGCGCCGGGCTGCCGTCGCCAGCGCGCCCTGCTGAAGTTTTGCGCGAAGAACGGGGTTTAACATCTGCTCGATGCCCTGCGTTAGGCTCTCGCCGTCGCCGTATTCGCACACGACGGCGTTTTCATGGTGGCGGGTAAAATCGGTCACGCCGCCCGCGTTTACGCACACCACCGGCAGGCCGCTCGCCATGGCCTCCAGCGCCACGTTGCCGAACGTCTCGGTGCCCGAGGGGAACACGAAAGCGTCGGCGCTCGCGTAGATCTGCGAAAGCTCCCTGCCGCGCTTCGCCCCCGTGAAGCAGACGTTGGGGATATTCTCGTTTTTAAGCTCCTCAAGGTATGGGCCGTCGCCCGTAAATACAAACAACACATGGTCTTGATGCTTCTCATTCAGCGCTTTGATGCTGTTTGCAAGCACATCAAGGCCTTTTTCTTTTGCCACTCGCCCCACGTACAAAAAGACGGTCTTGCCCTCGCCGCCCAGCGCGCTTCGAAGCGGCGCCGAGGCGTGCTCGGGCGAAAAGCGCTCGCCGTCTATGCCGCGCGACCAGATGCCAAGGCGCTCGATGCCGCGCTGCTCAAGGCATTGCAGGGTGTCGCGCGAGGGGCAGAGATTCACCTCGGCAAACGAGTGAAACCACTTCATATACCCCCACAGCGGGTTGCTCAGGTATTTTAAATTATAGAAGTCGAGGTATTTATCAAAGTCGGTGTGGTAAGACATCACCACGGGGATGCCGAGCGCCCGTGCCGCCCGCAGGCCGCTTAATCCGACGCCCACCTCGGTGACGATATGTACCACGTCGGGCGCAAACTCCTTAAGCTTGCTCATCACCACAAAATAAGACGGCAGCGCGATGCTGCACTCGGGGTAGATGCGCGGGGCCAGCCCCTTAAAGCGGATGACGGGCAGGTCGCAGGGCGCGTCGGGCTCCTGCGGGTACTCCGGCGCAAAAAACAGGTGCTCGATGCCGCGCTTGGTCAGGTAGGCGCTTAAATAGCCAAGGGTGTTGGTAACCCCGTTAATCTGAGGAAAGAAGGTGTCTGTAAAGAAAGCGATCTTCATCGTTGACTCCGTTCCGCCGTTATGCTGATTCCAATCGGAAAAGTACCATCTGATTGAAATTCGCATTACACACCGGCAAGATACTTTTGGTATTGCGCGTTATGCGGGGATATACTCCAGTGTGTCGTCCACCACGGCGGTCTCTTCGGGCTGCATGGCGTTTGCAAGGGCAAAGATGACATCCACGCATGCCAGAGCCATATAAACCAGGTCGTTGCCAAACGACTGTTTGGAGGCGAGGTACTGCTCGTGCAGGGTGTCAAAGCAGCGGTACAGGTGGCGCTCATCCTCGGAGGTATCCGCCTTCGGCAAAAAACGTATGTCGCCAAGCTCCCCGCCGTGCTCTTGCAGGTAGCGGTGCAGCCTGCGCTCATAGGTGATGTGCTTTAATAAGCCGCCGGAAAAGCCGTCGCTGTGCGCGAAGCAGAAAAAATCCGCATAATAGTGGCAAACGATCCCAAGATGTTTGGAAAAGATCTTGCCGCAATATGCGGAGTCTTGTTTATGATGAAGCAGGCCGCGCAGTTCACTTTGAAGATAGTCGATGTTATTTTCAAGATAATGCGGACGCGTTAAGAAGGAGATGCGGTAATCCGGCAGGATGTTCCCGTAAAGGAAACCGGCCCTGTCTAAAGCGATGCCGTAATGCTCTTGCATGTAGTCGCAGAGAAAATTCCCCATCAGTAGATGCGAAAAAGTGTTCATAGTACTGCCCTCCCATTAACAATTATATGACTGCGCGGGCTAAATACTATAAAGCAGGCGTAAAACCGCCGTAAAATTTACCTTTTCGGCTGTCGGGCCTTGGGGTGTAAGGCACGGGAATCGTTTCATGCTTCGGCGCGGTTCGTGGTGAATTGACTTTACTCGCCGCCGAATGTAAACTGAGTGTAGGAAAAACGTATGCCGCAGTCGGCGCTATTTTGCGACGAGAGGGGAATGGCTTTGAAACGCGCGGACCAACTGGCGGTGCTGGCGGCAAAAGATGAGCAGCAGATGGAAGCCTTGGTAAAGGAGAACGAATATTTTATTTTAAGGTGCGCAGCCGCCGCGGCACACCGGTATATCACCAAGAGCGACGACGAATGGTCGGTGGCGCTGTTGGCCTTTTCTCAGGCGGTAGAGGGCTATTCCGCCGAAAAGGGCGGTTTTTTATCGTTTGCCGAGCTGGTGATCAAGCGCAGGGTGATCGACTACCTTCGTGCGCAATCACGGCATGACAGCGAGATATCCGTCAGCCCCTCGGTGTTCGGCGCCGAGCCGGAGGAACAGGACGAAGATGCATCGCTTAAGGCCGAGGTGGCCCGAAAGGTGGCAGCCGCGCCCGGCAGCGCGCTCAAGGAGGAGATCGAAGCGATAGCCCCGGTGTTCGCGGGCTACGGCTTCTCCTTCATGAGCCTTACCGACTGCTCCCCCAAGGCGGAAAAAACCAAAAAGGCCTGCGCGCAGGCGGTGCGGTACCTGCTTGACAACCCGCTGCTGATCCGCGAGATGCGGGTAATGAAGCAGCTGCCGGGCAAAACGATAGAAAAAAACGCGGGGGTACCCCGGAAAATCTTAGAACGTCACCGTAAATATATAATAGCGGCGGCAGAGATAATAACCGGTGATTATCCCTGTCTCGCGGAGTATATGCGGTTCATCAGAGAGGAGCCACACAGATGAAAGCGGTAATTGTTGAACTGAATAACGGCTATGCCGCGGCTCTGACGGATGACGGTTGCATAAAAAAGATTGTAAACAAAGATTATGCGATTGGACAGGTGATAGAATTGAAAACGCGTAATGCCAGAAAGCTCGCGGTTTGGGCGGCGTCCGCCGCCGCTGCGGTGGTGCTGTGCACGGTCTCCGTGTGGGCGTATGCCTCGCCCTACGCCTATGTGAGCCTTGACGTGAACCCCTCGATCGAATACAGCGTAAACCGGTTTAACCGCGTGCTGAGCGCGAGGGCGGTAAACGAGGACGGCAGTGAGATTTTAAACGGCCTTGCCCTAAATAACAAGAGCATTGAGGACGCGGTTCGCGAAACGGTGCGGAAGATTGCACAGGCGGGCTATTTTAGCGGTGAGGAGCCCGGAGGCGTGGTGGTTGCGGCAGCGAGCGGCGACGAGCAGGCGGCTGAAGAACTTGCCGACGAGATTAAAGACGCGGTGGACATCACCGCACAGGAAACGGGTGCGGACGTTGAGGTAGAGTGCGAGAGCGTCGGCCTCGAACGTGTGCTGCAGGCTAAAGAGCTGGGCGTGACACCAGGCAAGCTCAACCTTGTTGAAAAGCTCAAAGCGAGCGCCGAGGACCCGGATAGCATCGACATCAACGAGTGGCTGCATAAGCCCGTAAAGGACATCATGAAAGCCACCAAAGAGAATAGAAAGAGCGCAAAGAGCTCGAACAGTCCCGTTCCCGGTGATTCCGGCAGTCTTTCTTCCGGCTCCTCGGGCGACACCGCAGGCCTAACCGGTACAGAATCCTCCGCCGAGCAAAAGAAAGATGCCGCGAGCAGCAAGGCGCCCGCCAAGGAGAACGGCAAGAAGGGCGTTTCTTCCGCCGTTTCCTCCGGTAAGGCAAACGCAAACAGCAATGCGGGCAGGAAGGACATCTCGTCCGCCGTTACCTCCGGCAAGGTAAATGGAAATTCCGGCGAGAACGGCAATGCAGGCAAAGACAGCGATAATACGGGCAAAGATAACGGCAATGCCGGCAAGGGCAACGCGAATGCTGCAGACAATGCCAGCAACGGCAAAGGCAGTGACAACAGCGGAAAAAAGGACAAGTAGGCCTTCTAGGGCCGGTTCCTGTGCCTTGGGCACAGGTGCATGGGGCGCAAACCGCTTTTCTATAAGATCTGTTACCGATACGCAGGTTCCTTTCATTCTTTTTTAATAAGTGATAGACGGCTGTTTGGCGGCGCTGCCGCCTACGCCGTTGGTATAAGGCTTTCGCACTCCCTTTCGCTGCGCCCCATCAAACAACAAGCGGGCTGCCGAGTATTCGGCAGCCCGCTTGTTGTTTCATTCTGATTTCGCGTATCTATTTAAACCGTTCCAGCGCTTTGTCGTAGAACGATTTGGTGTGCTCGTCAAAGCAGACGATGATCACCCGCCGCAAAAGCTTATCGGTCTTAAGAAACTCCAGAATCGTTTTAACCGCAATCTCGCTGGCAAGGGTGAGCGGAAAGCGGTAAACCCCCGTGCTGATGGAGGGAAACGCCACCGACTCGCAGCCGCGTGATACGGCGAGAGTGAGGCTGTTGCGGTAGCAGTCGGCCAAGAGGCGCAGCTCGCCGTAATCGCCCCCGCGCCACACCGGCCCCGGCGTGTGTATGATAAAGCTCGCGGGCAGGCGGTAGCCCCTCGTGATCTTGGCCTGCCCCGTTTCGCAGCCGCCGAGGGTCTTGCACTCCGCCAACAGCTCCGGGCCCGCCGCCGCGTGGATGGCGCCGTCCACCCCGCCGCCGCCCAGCAGCGTGGTGTTCGCCGCGTTTACAATCGCGTCCACCGATAAGGCGGTGATATCGCCCTTCATAATCTCCAGTTTCATAAGCTCACCCCTTCATATAGTATTGCCGTTTATAATGAAACATTATTTCCTTATGCTTTCGTACCGCATAGGCGTAAACCGCAGGCCGTTTTGCAGCTGCTCGGTGTCGGTGGGCACAAAGCCGAGCCTGCGGTAGGCCTCTACCGCGTAGGGGGAGGAGAACACCGTCATAAATGCCTTCCCTTGCGAGGCCGCCTCAAACAGCGCCCGCGCGACGCCGCGCCGGTGGTAGGCCTTCTCCACAAACAACAGGCAGATGTGGGTGCCGTTTCTGAGCGCGATCACCCCGACAATCTTGCCGTCTATTTCACAGCACCACATGGGCCGCTCGCCCGAGGCCACCGGCGGCGCCATGGCGTCAAGGGCGACAAAGCGTTTAAACTCCGCTACCCCTTCCTCGGGGTAGTCGGGCGCCTCGAACTCCATAAACACGCGCAGAACCAGGTTGAGCGCCTCTTGAAGCTCTTCGGGCCGGACCTTTCGAATGGTCATGGCATCGTTCCTCCCGCTCAAAAGAATGAGAGCTGGCTGTCCGCGTAGCCAAGTTTATAGGCATTGATAATATCCTTCATGTTGTAAAGCAGGCCATAGCGGTCGCACGCCTCTTTAAACACCCGCCACAGGGCCCTGGCGCGCGGGCTTGAGCAGGAATAGCGGTCACCGTACTGCTTGCGGTAGCGCTCCGGCAAGCCCTGCCCGGGGAACAGCTCGTTTAGCTTGTTGAAGTACCAGTCGCGCTGGTTTAGCCTGAGCGTCACCCCAAAGGCGGGGTAGATAAACCGCGCGCCGCATTCGTGCGCTTTGCCTACGATGGCGAGGATATTCTCGTCGCTGTCCTCAATAAAGGGGAGCACAGGCATGAGCAGTATGCCCGCGAAGATACCCGCCTGCGCAAGGGCGCGTATCGCCTCAAACCGTTCGGAGGAGGGCGGCGCGTGCGGCTCTATCCGTTCGCAGAGGGAATCGTCGGCGGTGGTGATGGTGATCTTCACCAGCACGGGGGAGTGGCTTTTTATCTCACTTAATATATCGATATCCCGCGTGACGAGCGTGCTCTTGGTGTCTATCGCAATGCCGAAGCCGTAGGCGTCCACCAGCTCAAGCGCGTGGCGGGTAAGCTGCAGCTCGCGCTCAAAGGGGTTGTAGGGGTCGCTCATGGCCCCTGTGCCGATTACTCCGGTTCTCACCTTGCGGCGCAGGTCGTTGCGGATGATTTCAAGGGCGTTCTCCTTGGCGCGCACGCGGTCGAACTCCTCCACGTGGTAGCATTCGCTGCGGCTGTCGCAGTAGATGCAGCCGTGGCAGCAGCCCTTGTAGATATTCATGTTATAGTCGGTCCCAAACCACGAGGTGTCCTTTCCTCGCATCACGATGTTCTTGGCGGGGATGTATTCCATCGTTTGCCCCCCCTCCCTACAACCGCATTCGGTTTTATACGGTGGTTTTAATCACCGTCATGCCGCCTAAAAGGATGTATTCCCCAAGCCCGGCAGGGATGAAAAAGCTGTCGCCCTTCCTGATTTCGTGGTGTTCCTTAGCACTGGAGAGCGTTCCCTGCCCCTCAATGCAGAGGATGGAGTGAAACGAGGCGCCGTCCGCCGTAAAGGCGGCGCTTTTCGTAATCTCAGCCGCGTGAACGGTAAAATAACCGCACCGGGCAAGCTTGCGAAGGGTATAGCCGTCGTGCGCCGTGGGGGTTATGTCCGGCAGGCTGCTCGGGTGCGGGGGCGCGGTAACGGTTACGTCCAGCGCCCTCTGCACATGCAGCGCCCGCGGCTTGCCGTCGGCACCCACCCTGCCGTAATCGTACACACGGTAGGTGGTGTTGGAGTTCTGCTGTATCTCGGCAATCAGAATGCCGCGCCCGATGGCGTGGATGGTGCCCGCGTCGATAAAAAACACGTCGCCCTTGTTTACCGCTACGCGGTTAAGCGCCGTCTCCAGTGTGTTCTGCTCGATGTGGCGCTGAAAATCCTCTTTGGTGATCTCGTTTTTAAACCCGTAGAAAAGCTGCGCGCCCTTTTCACAGCCGACGATGTACCACATCTCGGTTTTGCCGTAGCCGCCCTCCACACGCAGGGCGTAGTCGTTCGCGGGGTGCACCTGTATTGAAAGATCGTCCTTCGCGTCTATGAGCTTTATAAGGATGGGGAAGTCGTCAAATTTTGCGCAGTTTTCGCCCAGCACGCCCTTGCCCGCCTGCCTGATATAATCGCCGAGGGGAAGGCCGTCGCAGGCACCTCCGCAGATGACCGAAGGGCCGTCCGGGTGGCAGGAAAGCTCCCAGCTTTCGGCTACCTTTGCAAGCTCGGTCTGCTTATAAAACTCGGTTTTCAGCGCGGTACCGCCCCACAGATAATCCTTCAGCGCCGCGGTAAGCTTTAAGATGGGCATGTTGTTTTCCTCCATGATACAATGTCTGTGTTGAAAATAAAAAGGTATATTATCGTTACAGCTTCGCGCTTTCGCTGTGCAGCATGGCGTATACGCCGCCCTTGTGCAAAAGCTCTTCGTGGGTGCCCATCTCCTCAATACCGTTTGGCGTCAGCACCACGATGAGGTCGGCGTTTTTGATGGTGGAAAGGCGGTGCGCGATAACCAGCGACGTTCTGCCTTTAGCGAGCTCTTTTAAAGACTGCTGCACCAGCCGTTCGCTCTCGTTATCCAGCGCCGAGGTGGCCTCGTCCAGAATGAGTACCGGCGGGTTTTTTAAAAACGCCCGCGCGATCGAGATGCGCTGCTTCTGCCCGCCCGAGAGCTTTACGCCGCGCTCGCCCACAAAGGTGTCGTAGCCGCGCTCTAAGTCGGCGATAAACTCGTGCGCATTGGCAAGCTTTGCGGCACCAATAATCTCTTCGTCGGTGGCGCCCGGCTTGCCGTAAAGGATATTATCCTTCACCGTGCCGTTAAACAGGTATACATCCTGCTGCACCATGCCGATGCTGCCGCGCAGCGACGAGAGGCTGATGTCGCGGATATCGGTGCCGTCTACCAGGATGCGGCCCTCATCCACCTCATAAAAACGGGGGATCAGGCTGCAGAAGGTGGTTTTGCCGCCGCCCGAGGGGCCAACCAGCGCGATATTCTGCCCCGCACGGATGGTGAGGTTGATATGGCTTAACACCTGCGAGGAGCTGTCGTAGCTGAACGACACATCCTCAAACGTAATCTCGCCCTTGACGTCCTTTAAATCCACCGCGTTGGGGCGGTCCTCGATATCGGGCTTGGTGTCGATGATCTCAAGAAAGCGCACAAAGCCCGTCATGCCGCGCTGAAACTGCTCGGTGAAGTTTACAAGGCGGTCGATGGGGTTTAAAAAGACGTTGATATACAGAATATACGCCACCATGTCGGAGGTGGTGATGGCGTTTCGGCTTAAAAAGAGGCCCCCCACCACCAGCACACTCAGGTATAAAACCCCCTGCAGCAGGCTGCTGCCGCTGAAGAAGGTGCCCATCAGCTTGTAGCTGTCGGCTTTGGTGCTTAGAAACTGCTGGTTGCCGTCCTCGAATTTAGAGACCTCGATCTCCTCGTTCGAGAAGGACTTCACCACGCGGATGCCCGTGAGGCTGTCCTGTATCTGTGCGTTTACAAGGGCGATCTTCTCTCGGTTCTTGGCAAAGACATCGCGTATTTTCAGGTTAAAAAACGCCGTAAACAGGATGATAGCCACGGTAACGCCCAGAATGATGAGCGTCAGGCGCACATTCATCAACAGCATGATGCCCACCGCCCCGACGATCTTCACCGCTGAGATGAAGAGATCCTCCGGCCCGTGGTGCGCAAGCTCCGAGATGTCGAACAGGTCGTTGGTTACGCGGCTCATGAGCTTGCCGGTGTTGCTGTTGTCGTAAAACGAGAAAGGCAGCCGCTGCAGGTGCTCAAACAGGTCGCGCCGCATATCGGCCTCCATCCGAGCGCCCATAATATGCCCCCACGAGGTGATGTAATGCTGGCAGAAGTAGCGCAGGATGTAGAGCAGCAGCAGCGCCCCGCCCGTGAACAGGATAAGCTGCACCATGTTCGGGGGCTTTACCGCGTAAACGTCGTCCATCAGGTATTTCACCAGCACGGGGAAGACGAGGTCGATACCCGAAAGCACCAGCGCGCAGAACATGTCGAAGTAGAACATGCCCTGATAGGGCTTATAGTAATGTATAAAACGTTTGAGTGTACGCATATAGGTGGTCATCTCTCTTTAATGATACTCTTTGTCCCTATGTTGCCGGTTTTGATCCGGCTTACATATAAACTGGAATTAATCTATTATAGCACGGAAGATTCTTTAGGGAAAGAACAACATATCGTGTGAGGGGCTGGCGCGTTTTACCGGAGGATGATATAATAAGCGCATTAGGGGGCATCTGGTAAAGAAATTATTCCGTGCGCCCGCCTCTCCTCTGCGGGGAAACCGACGGGAATGGATGGCTCTACATAAGCGTGATCACGTTGATGTGGAATGAGGCCAAGAACAAACATGTGGTTGCGCCCCTAAAACAGAATCAAAAACAAACGATGCCGCGCGCAGCAAGAAACGCTGCGGGCCGGAAAACGGAGGAAAACCCCATGCCGCAGTTGTTTTTAAAAACACCGCTTTGCAATATGGTATTAACCGAGCAGGAGGGCGCAATCACCGCGCTGCATTTCTGCGGCGCGCAGGCCGAGCCTTTAAGCGATTCTACCCCACTGTTGAATCAGGCCGCCGACGAGCTTGGGCGTTACCTGAAGGGTGAGCTTAAGCAGTTTACCGTACCCGTAAGGGCGGTGGGCACCCCCTTTATGCAGCGCGTGTGGGCGGAGCTTGAAAAGGTGCCGTACGGCGCCACCGTCACCTACCGCGAGCTGGCCGAGGCGGCGGGCAGCCCCAAGGGCTTTCGCGCCGCGGGCATGGCGTGCAACCGCAACCCGGTGCCCATCTTCATCCCCTGCCACCGCATTGTGGGCACGAACGGCAGCCTTACCGGCTACGCGGGCGGGCTGGATATCAAAAGCCGCCTGCTCGCTCTTGAGCAGAGCGGCCTTTTGCCTGCGCCGGAGGGCGCCGTATGAGCTACGAGGGCCTGCCCGAGCTGTTCGACACGTTGCTTGCCGCCTACGGCAGGCGCCACTGGTGGCCCGCCCAAACGCCGTTTGAGATGATGGTGGGGGCTATTCTCACCCAGAACACGGCGTGGACGAATGTCGAAAAGGCCCTTGAGGGCTTTGGGTCGCACCTTACCCCGCAGTTTATACTCGCGTGCGGTATAGAGGAGCTGGCGGAGATCATCCGCCCGAGCGGGTACTACAACCAGAAGGCGGTGCGGCTTAAAACGCTGGCGCGCTGGTACGAGGGCTACGGCTTTGACATCGGGCAGGTAAGGGCGCAGGGGAGCGAGGCGCTGCGCGGTGAGCTGCTCGGCCTAAAAGGCGTGGGGCACGAAACGGCGTATTCCATGCTGCTCTACGCGTTTGATAAGCCTTATTTTGTGGTGGACGCCTATACCCGCCGCCTGTTTGAGCGGCTGGGTTACACTGTACCCAAGGCTTACGACGAGTTCCGCCTTGCCATAGAGCAGAGCATCCCGCGCGAGTTGTACCTTTACAACGAGTTCCACGCACTGATTGTGGTGCACGCCAAGGAGCGCTGCAAGGCGTCCCCCGGCTGCGCGGGCTGCCCGCTGGCACCGCGATGTAAATATGATTCCACGCCCAGGCGCTGACAAGTAAAACAGCGCCCGGACGTGGAATTTTTCTTGATAAATTTAGGAGAAGAAGATATTATTGACTTATTGGTTACGACGGCGCGATGCGGCAAACGGTGCTTCACTTCGGCAAGGGAAGCATCGCCAAAAACCAGCGAGGGCAAGGGCTTTTTGCTGCTGATGTTCCGGCAGCTCTTATGAAATTAAAACAAAAAATCTTAACGGGGGAATGAAACATGGAAAAAGGAGTCTATCTTGGCGCAACCGGCAAAAAGATACTCAAGATCGTACATATCCTTTGCTCTTCCGTCATCTTTGGCGGGCTTGCGGCGATATTGCGGCTGCTGTTGGTTAAATCCAACGGGAATCTGGGCGACGCAACCGCCGCTGCGGACATAGGCATTCTGGAAATCTTTACGTATGGCGTGGAGTATGTCTTTTTCGTTTTGCTGGCTACCGCAGTGGTGTATGGCATCTTCACCGAGTGGGGCTTTATCTCCCACCGCTGGATCATTGCGAAGATCGTCCTGGTCGCTGCCGTCTTCGCGGTAACCTGGGTGGGCCTTGGGCCCGCCATCGGGGGGATGGCCTCGATCTCCGACGCGGGGCTTCATTTCACCACCATGAGCGCGCAATACCTGCAATACGAGCGGCAGGCCGTCGTGTGCACGCTCCTTGAGCTTGTCGTCATGGCGGGGCTTTTCGTCCTGTCTGTTTTAAAGCCGTGGGGCGCTACGGGCCTAAAGCTCAAACAAAAGCTCGCCCTTGCGGTGCTGCTGCCCCTCCTTGTAATCGGCACCGGCTTTGGCATCTTTAACGAGGTACGGCTTTCGGAGATGCGCAGCATGCCCATCGGAGAGGTTAACCTGCAGGCGGTTTCCGACGGCACCTACCGCGGCGAGGCGCTGGTCGGCAGCTATGTTTACAAGGTGGATGTCGAGGTAAAAGACCATACGATTGTGAACATCAAGGGTGTAGACAACCGCGAGAGCCAATACGTCACCTATGCCGAAGGGGTGTTCCGCAAAATCATTGACAAGCAGAAGGCCGATGTGGATGCCGTTACCGGGGCTACCACCACCAGCAAGGCGTTTATGAAGGCTGTGGAAAACGCCATAAACGGCGCAAAATAAGCCTTTCGGGTCACACTTATATAATACAAAAGGCCCTCTCTTAAACCGCGGTTTAAGAGAGGGCCCGCTTTTAATGTACGATCAGGTTAAAGCCGCCACAACAAAGTTTAGGATAAATAAGATCGCGGACACCCAAAGGATGGGATGAACCTCTTTGATCTTGCCCTTGCAGAGCTTTATGAGGCAGTAGAAGATAAAGGCGGTAGCGATACCGTAAGAGATGTTGTAGCAAAATGCCATAAATGCGGCGGCAAAGAACGCGGGAACAGCTTCTTCAAAGTCGTCCCACTTGATGTTCTTGAAGGCGGACATCATCATTACGCCAACCACGATCAGTGCGGGAGCGGTAGCAGCCGCAGGAACCAGACCGGCGATCGGTGCGAGCAGGATGCAGAGTATGAACAGAACGGCGGTAACCACGCTGGTAAGGCCGGTGCGGCCGCCTGCGCCGATACCGGCAGCGCTCTCAACGTAGGTGGTGGTATTGGAGGTACCGAAGATAGCGCCGATGGAGGTGGCGATAGAGTCAGCGAACAGGGCCTTGTCCATCTTGGACTTAAAGCCGGTGCTGTTCTCAAGAGCCTTCTGGTCTTCCTCACTGAAGATACCGCTGCGACGGCCGGTGCCGATGAAGGTACCGATGGTGTCGAAGGTATCGGAAAGGCTGAACGCAAAGATGGTAACTAAAACAAGAGGAATCTTGGCGGGGTCTGCAAACAGGGAGCCCATGCCGTCAGCACTGAACGCGGCGCCGAAGGTGGTGCCAAGGTCAGCGAAAGAGGAACCGAGGGTATCAAACGAAATGGAAGCGGCGCTTACATCAACAATACCCATGGGGATACCGATGATGGTGGTGGCGATAATGCCGATTAAGATCGCGCCTTTTACATTCAGTATCAGCAGAACCACGGTGACGATTAAGCCGATGATGGCGAGCAGTACGCCCATGGTGTTGAAATCAACCAGCGCGGGAACGATGCCGCCGTTGGTTACCGCCGAGAAGATACCGGTGAAGGTGCCGTCTGCAGTAAAGGGCTGGCCGTTAACCGAAACAAGGTTAGTGTTGTCGGAGGTAAACTGAATAAGGTTTGCGTTCTTCACGCCGATGTAGGCGATAAAGATACCGATACCGCCGCCGATGGCGTTCTGAATGCTTTCGGGGATGGCCTTGATGATGCTCTTGCGGATCTTGGTAACGGTGATAATGATGTTAACAATACCGCAGATGAATACCATGGCCAGCGCCTGCTGCCAGGTAAAGCCGAGGCCGAAGCATACGGTGAAGGTGAATAACGCGTTTAAGCCCATGCCGGGAGCCTGCGCGTAAGGAACGTTCGCAAAAAGGCCCATCACCAGCGTGCCAACCGCCGCACTGATAATTGTTGCAAGGAATACGGCGTTCCACGGCATACCCGTTTTGGAAAGGATATTGGGGTTTACAAAGATGATGTAAACCATGGCGAAGAACGTGGTAAAGCCTGCAAGAATCTCGGTAGAAACCTTGGTGCCGTTCTCCTTGAGTTTGAAGAATCGCTCCATCTTATTTCCTCCTGTTTTTTAAAAGGTAAAGGATTACGCAAGCGCTCAGTATGCCCGGTAATCCTTCACATTATTTATTGATTTCATTATACTTCATGTGTTAAAAGAAAATCAATAAATAGTTCATATTTTAAGCCCCAGGCCTCTATTTTCGGCATATTGCACGTTCTTGGCGGCGTTTTAAGTCGAAATTTTAATACTTTAGCACGAAAAAGTATTGCGATAAAGCCATTTCATGACCGATTTTGTCAGCGCAGCACGCCGTTTACGACGGTGAGCGTGCGGTCGCACAGCGCGCGCAGGCGCGCGGCGTCCTCGCCCGAGACCAACACCGTCAGGCCCTCGCCCTTACTTTTCTCAATAAACGCGTATACCTCGGCGCACAGCTTGGGCGAAAGGCCCATGGTCGGCTCGTCGAGCAGCAAAAGGCGCGGGCGGCTCATCAGTGCGCGCGCGATGGCGAGCATCTGCTGCTGCCCGCCCGAGAGGGACATGGCGGCGACATTGCGCTTTTCATACAGGGCGGGGAAGAGGGTGTACATCCGCCCGATGTCGGCTTCAACCTCCGGGTCGCGCCGGATATGCGCGCCGATGAGCAGGTTCTCGCGAACGGTGACAAGCCCGAACACGTGACGGCCCTCCGGCACCAGCGCGATGCCCAGGCGCAGCCGCTCCTGTGCGCCGAGGTCTGTGATATCCGTCATGTCAGCGCTTGCGATTGATGGCCGCTTTGGTACGCTTTCGGGTTTACCGTTTGATACCTCCACTTTTCTGTTTTGGCTTTTCTTACTCTTTGGCAGGCTTGTGCGGCCTTTGCATTCGTAACGGATGCTGCCGCTGTCTGCCTTCAGCACGCCCGCAAGCGCCAGCATCACGGTGGTTTTTCCGGCGCCGTTTACCCCCAGCAGCGCCACTGTTTCGCCATTTTGCAGCTGCAGGCTTACCTCGTGCACCGCCTTCACCTGCCCGTAGGACACGCTTAGGCC
The DNA here is from genome assembly GCA_023412215.1 of Bacillota bacterium. Taxonomy (GTDB): domain Bacteria; phylum Bacillota; class Clostridia; order Oscillospirales; family Ruminococcaceae; genus Acetanaerobacterium. Next base: position 190,446 of record JAEYNX010000020.1, read on the forward strand.
TTCTACCCTGAGCACCCGTTCATCCCTCCCCGAAGATGGCGCGCTGCACTGCGGCGCCCGTGAGCACCTCCCCCGGCGTGCCGCAGGCGATCACCCTGCCCTCGTCCATGGCGCAGAGCTTGCCGCACAGGCTCTCGAGAAAAGCCATATGGTGTTCGATCAGCACCAAGGTGAGCCGGTAGCGGGCCTTTACGTCCCTCAGCAGGGCGGCGAGCTCGTAGGCCTCGGCGGTGGTAAGCCCCGCGGCGGGCTCGTCGAGGAAGAGCAGGCGGCAGCTATTCTCCGGGCCGCAGGCGCACACCAGCGCCCGGGCCAGCTCCGTCTTCTTGCGCACCCCGTAGGGCAGGCTGCTGACTAAAGTATCCGCGCGCTCGGTTAAGCCGAGCAGACTAAGCAGGTTATCAATATTAAGATTAGTACAATTGAGTGATAATATTGCGGTTCGTATATTCTCGCGTACCGTCATCTGTTCAAACAGCCGCAGGTTTTGAAAGGTTCTGCCCACCCCCATGCGCGCGAGCTTAAAGGCGCTTGCCCCCTGCACAGGTAGCGCCCTCCCTCCGCGGCTAAGCGTGATGGTGCCGCCGTCCGGCTTCTCAAAGCCGGTAAGGATGTTAAACAGCGTGGTTTTACCGGCGCCGTTGGAGCCGATGATGCCCAACGTCTCCTGCTCCTCCACCGCAAGGGAGACACCGTCCACCGCCGTCACGCCGCCGTAGTGTTTTTGAAGGCCTTCACAACTCAAGAGCCGCATGGGGTGCGCCCTTTCTTTGTATATTTGATGATAGTTACAACAATTAGTATTAACGCATAGAGGATCATGCGGATGTTCGCCACCCCCTGCAGCATGGCGCTGAGTGCCTCGATGAGCATGGCGGCGAGCATGGGACCGACGACCGTGCCCGCTCCGCCGATTACCACCGCGGCGAGGATATCCACCGAGCGGGCGAAGGTGAAGTCCCGCGGGCTGATGAATCCTAAGAGCCCCGCGTACAGCCCGCCCGCCAGCCCCGTTGCGGCGGCGCCCAGCGCAAAGGCCAGCAGTTTCATGCGCATGGGGTTGATGCCCACCGAGGCGGCGGCGGTTTCGTCCTGCCCCATGGCGCGGCAGAGCACCCCGCTTTTAGAGCGCGCAAACCATAGCCCGAAGGCCCCGCACAAAAAAGCGGCGGCGTAGGAGAGCTCGGGCGTCGTAAAGCGCGGGATCTTATAAAGCCCCGCGGCCCCGCCGAGCGGCGTGAAGTTCTCAAAGAATACGCGCGCGATCTCGCCAAGGCCGAGGGTGGCCACCGCCAGATAATCGCCCTTTAAGCGCAGCACCACCCCGCCCACCGCGGCAGCCACCAGCGCCGCTGCCGCCACCCCGGCGAGCAACCCCAAGGCAAAACCGGCCGTCTTCAGGGAACCCGCCCCGCCCAGCATCAGCGTTACAGCGCCGCAGCCGTAGGCGCCCGCCGCCATAAACGCGGCCTGCCCGAGGCTTAACTGCCCCGCAAGGCCCACGCACAGGTCCAGCCCCGCGGCCATCAGCGCCGCCACAAACATGCGCGAAAGGATGGCGGCGGCGTAGGCGTCGCGGTGAAGCAGCAGGGTGAGCAGCAATCCGGCTACGCCCGCGAAGATATATTGGGTGCCGGATGTCAGGCGGCGTTTTTTCATGTGCATTCTCCGTAATCGCCGCGGTATTCACCGCTTAGTAGGGGCGTGTTCGCCCCTTGGAACGGTCTTGACCGTTCAGCCTTATTCTCTGTGGCGGTATATCTATTGGCTGCATTGTAGGGGACGGCGTCCTCGACGTCCCGCAGATTCCGTATAATTTACGGCAGGGGCAGGGCCATGCCTTCTAAATAGGGCGAACACGCGGGTTCGCCCCTACGGCACAACGGGCGGACATTTGCGGGGGTGGATCTTTGAGCTCCCGCAAAAATCGCCGCGTGTGCTTTAGATTAAACCGCGGGCGAACACAGTTCGCCCCTACAGACTGTGTCTGTCAACGGGTGAGAAACCCGCCCACATACCGTGGATTAGGCTTTTCCACAATGGCCATTCCCTACAACACCTTATTTTGTTGTCGCAGGGACGGGAGTTGCCCCTAATGAACCGTGGGCAAAAATTTCTCCTGCAACTTCTTACGCGCCCTACACCCTGTCGGTGCCAGCCCTGGAGTTCATGATGCCGCCGGGGCGCAGCAGCAGAAAGGCGATCAGCAGCACGAACGACACCATATCCTTGGTGGCGGTGCCGAGCGTCGCCCCCGCGAACGCCTCGGCCAGCCCCAGCGCGAACCCGCCCAGCACCGCGCCCGGTACGCTGCCGATGCCGCCGATTACTGCCGCGGCAAACGCCTTGAGCCCCGGGGTAAGCCCCATGAGCGGAGAGACCAGATACATCGAGCCGTACACCACCCCCGCGATGCCCGCAAGCGCCGAGCCCGCTACAAACGCGAGGCTCACCGCGCGCTTTTCGTAGATGCCGCAGAGGCTGGCGGCGGTTTTGTCATCCGCCACCGCGCGCATCGCCCGCCCCGCCCGTGTGTGCTTGAGCAGCAGCTCGAGCGCCGCCGTGAGCGCCGCACAGAGCAGCAGGGCGGTGAGCTTGGAGACCGGCAGCGCCACTGCGCCGAGGCGCACCACCCCGCCGGTGTAGCCGAAGGGGTACACGCGAGCCCCCGCCCCGAAGGCGAGCATGGCGGTATACTGTAACAGCAGTGAGATACCGAGCGCCACCACCATCAGCGGCATGCCCCTGGCCCCGTAAAGCGGCCGGTAGCCGAAGCGCTCGATGAGTAGCCCTAGGCAGGCGCACACCCCCGCCGAGACCCCCGCGGCGGCGATAACCCCCAGATGCAGGTGTTCGGCGCAGAGGTAGCCGACGTAGGCGCCCGCCATCATCACATCGCAATGCGCGAAGTTAAAGAGCCGCAGTACCCCGAATACCAATGTATACCCCAATGCGATGAGGGCGTAAACGGCGCCGACCGCAAGGCCGTTTACCAGCTGCTCCACCCAGCCCATCGGCCGCTCACCTCAAATCTTGTAGTTTCACCTGCTGTGTAGGGCCTAAACCGGGTCGATGACCGCCGCCTCGCTGCGCACGCCGTTCTGCATCCCGATGATGTGCACCGCCTTCTGCGCGTTGTGGCGTTCATCGATGGTGATCACCCCGGTCACGCCCTTGTAGTCGGTGGTGTAAGAAAGCTGCTGCGCAACCTCGGTGCGGGTTTCACCCTCGGTTTTTTGCACCGCCAGCGCAAACAGCTTTACGCAGTCGTAGCCGAGCGCCGCATAGGCGGGCGCCTCCTCGCCGTAAGCGTTCCGGTAGCTCCGCGCAAACGCCGTATGCTCCCCGCCCGCGGGGGCGTAATGGTCGGTGAAGTAGATGTCGCTCAGATAATCGCCGCTGCCCACCAGTTCGTTGAGTTCGGGCACGTCGAACGCGTCCCCCGAAAGGATGGCCGCCCCGATCCCCAGCTCGTGCATCTGGCGTATGACGAGCGCGGCCTCGGTGTAGTAGCCCGGCAAAAACAGCGCGTCAAACGGCCTTGCTTTCAGCTTGGTGAGCGCGGTGCAGAAGTCTGTCTCGCCGCTTGCGTAGTATTCCTGCGCGGTGACGGTGCCCCCGAGGTCGGTAAAGGTTTTATCAAACACCTGCGACATGCCGCGCGAATAGTCGCTCGAGGCCTCGGTGAGGATGGCGGCGGTCTTGATTCCATTTTGCCGCGCAAACCGCGCGATGGCCCTGCCCTGCATGGTGTCGGTATAACAGATGCGGTACATGTCGTTGCGCTGCCCGTTCGCGGGCGCGAGGTCGTCCGCCGTCGCGGAGGGCACCAGAATGGGCACCCCGCAATTGGCGGCAAGCGAGGCCTTTACCCCACCGGAGGTGGACGGCCCGATGATGGCCAGCACCCCCTCCCGCTCCGCCAGCCGGATGGCGGCGAGCGCGGCCTCGGCGTTCTCCGAGCGGTTGTCGAGCACCGTCAGCTCTATCGGTTTGCCGCGAATGCCTCCGGCGGCGTTTACCTCCTGCACCGCGAGCTTGACGCCCTTGAGGGTGGCGTCGCCGTACCACGCGAGGCGCCCCGTCAGCTCGAGGTTTACGCCCAGCCGCAGTACATCCCGCCCCTGCGTGCAGGCGGGTAAGAGCAGCGCGCAGGCAAGCAGCAGCGCGGCGATCCGGCGCAAGCGACATCCCTCCCTTTGCTCCTCCGAAGAATACTTGTGCTATGCCATTGTTATGCGCCGAAGGGCTATTTTATGTGGCGGCAGGGCATGCGCGCTTCTGCCGGGCGGGATGTCTTTTCGCCTGAAATGTGCTATACTTTTCGTAAAGAAGCTTTTTGTAAGCGGATAGGGCGGGTGCACCGATGTTTGAGAACGACTATATCCTGCGGGAGATACATAATCTAACCAGAATACTGGGGGAGGTGTTTTTTCAAAAGGAGTTCCCTACCGAGGAGATCATCGACGAGGCGGGCACGCTCTCTGAAAGCGGATTTTTGCGTTACCGGTTAAAGGCCCTGCTATACGAGAAAAAGATCAACGAGGCCGAAAACCTGCTGTTTGAGACGCTCACGCAATCCCCCACAGCCGAGAACCTGCAAACCGCGCTGATTTTTTACAAAGACCTGCAGGCGATGAGCGACAGGGCGCTGGCCGAATGTGACTTTTCCAAAGAAGAGATTGCCGCGGGGTTAAGGGATGTCTGTAAGCTGTACGAGCCTGATGACAAGCAATAAAAATAAGCCGGAAGACGCGACCGACATGCGGTCATCTCTTCCGGCTTTCTGTTTACACGATTATTTTCTTTTGCATTTGAGGTTGATATAAACCATCGAAAGGGCGATGGTGATGCACAGGGCGATTAAGTAGGGAATGGCCAGCACCTCGCCGGGCGAAAGGCACAGGATAGCGGTCTCTACGGTGATGATCAGCGTCATCACGCCGGTGGCGCGGCAGAGCTTTTTCTCGTCATAGGCGGCCTTCTGCTCCTTGCCGGCGGTGTTGTAGCCCGCAATCAGCCACGCTCCATGGCCGGAGAGCAGAACAACGGAGATTACGAGAAAGACAGCGACAATCAGCCATTTTATCATTGGTTTATCGCCCCCTTGGATGTCTAATTGTTTCTGCCGTACTGTTTATCGGGTAAGCACTGGTGCACCAAATCCGCCCCCACATAACACAGGCAGAAAAGGTAGCCGACGGTAGCAAACGGCATCGGCATGATCTCGATGCCGAACAGGTACGGCCCGTAGGCCACCAGCGAAACCATCGTGAACACCACCGCCGCGGCAAACTTCTTCGGCCGTACAAAGGCGTAGAACAGCCCCAGCAGATCGGCGGGGAAGCCGTAGCGGTCGTGCATATGCGGCAGGAAGAAGGGGATGAGCATCACCGAAAAGAAGCTGAAGGTGATAATGGCCTCTGCAGTAGGCGCGGCCTTGGTGGCAAGCATCAGGTATATCAGCAACCCCACGGCGGCGGCGGTGACAAAGATCGCGGCCTTCGCAACCGCGCTTACATAGGTGTCGCCGATAAAGGTGTAGATATTCGGGTAGTTTAAGGTCAGGTTGGCATTATAGGTATCGGTTTGAACGATGTAGATGGTAAGCAGGTCTTTCAGTGGCCTGCCCGCCAGCCACGCGGGCACAAGGGCCGCGAGAAATACCGCGGGGACGGCCAGCAGGTGCTTAAATTTCACCCTTCCGATAACCCACAGCCATATCAGCAGTGGGGCGAGAAAGACAGCCTGCAGCTTAAACGCAAACGCTACCCCGAACAGTATCGAGGCAAGCAGCGGGCGGTTTTTTAAGAACGCACAAACGCAGCAGAGTAGAAAAAAGGAGTAGATAATGTCACACTGTGCCCACGCCGAGCCGTTGAGCACCACGGTGGGAGCGAGCAGAAATACCCCGTAGGCCCCCAGCGCGAAGTAGGTATTCTTGTAAAAGCCGTACACCATCCGCATTATTAAAAGAGCGGCGGCAAATTCAAACAGGTTGGAAACCAGCTTGATGGCAAACAGGCCGCGCATAGGCAACAGGGTCATCAGCTTCATGAGGTACATGTAGGGCGGGTTGTAGTTGCCCACCGAGATACCCAGCGCCGAAAAGCCGGGCATCGCGTTCACGGCGTCGTACCACTCGGTTAAAAAATCGAGGTAATCGCGCGACTCGATGCCATAGAGCAGCACGCGTATGACGATGGCGGAAAAGGTGATGCCCAGCCAAAATGCGACATCCAGAACCTTAATCTTTATCCCTTTTTCTAAGGGCAGCTCCCGGTCAAAAAAGCGTGAAATTGCGTTTTCCATTGCATATCCTCGTTTGCGCCAGTATAGTATCTGCCTAAGGCTAGTATGGTCGATTTATCGGTAATTATTTCTTTCCCGCAAGAGAGAAAACGGCTGGGGAGAAAACCGATACTGCCAAATAAGTGCGGGGTTTTTGTCCGTTTTGCTGCAAATATCCCCGCAAAAATTAATCAATCCGATAGGCAGACATTATTTTAGCACAATTAGGAGCAGGTTGCAATTCAGAAAAAGGCAGGCAGATATAATTTAACAATTGCCGCCAAATGAAAGCTCGGAAAGGCCGTTTTCACTTATTACCCTGATGCCGTTAGGCATAAGCAGCGCCGCGGTGACGCCCGTGCCTGTCACTAGTTTGCGGGAAAAGGTGCCGTCGTAGATTTTGCCGCTGCCGCAGGAGGGGCTGCGCTCTTTAAGCACCGCCAGCCTGCAGCCATAAAGCCGCGCCAGCCTGAGCACCTCCTGCGCGCCCTTATGGAACGCTTCGGTCACATCCTCGCCTGAGGCTGTCACCACCCGGTTGCCGCGGCACTCCGACGGCGCGCGAGGGGTAGGCAGCCCGCCGAGCTGCTCGGGGCAGACGGGGATGAGCGTATGGTCTTTCATAAGCGCTAACACCGCCTCATTTGCGGGGCCGGTGCCGTCGTAACGGCAGCAGACGCCTAAAAGGCAGGCGCTGACAAGAATGTTCATGTCATACTCCTTTTGCCATCGATAGAATTGGGCGGGAAGCCCCCTATCATTTAAATGACAGTATCTATTTGGTCGAGGATTTCCTTTTGCTGTTGAAAGCTGATATCATCATTTATATACTGTGCAACCGTATCTATACTAGCTAATGTTAGCTGCGAAATGAAGTAGGGATTCATATTTACTGAAAGTGCACGTTTAATAAAGGTTTTTTCAAAACACCGTGGAGGATATTTTTGCCCTGTTATTTTTTTAGTAAGGCGTGACATCTTTCCGCTGATGTCGGTGCTCCTTTCAAAATCCAGGATTTTAATATTAGGATTAACTACTTCCATAGTCCGTTCAAGAGCACGCCGGTTCTCAATCAAAAGTTGTTGTAATTCCTTTTTAACAGGTACATGTCGGGGCTTATCTTTATATTTCAGCCACATAATGGAGTAGTCTTTGTCAAAACATGAGTGGTCTAAATCATATATATATTTAAGGCCCAAACCTGTATAATAAAATAGTGCGAGTAATAACCTTTCGTCAAATCGATTGTTACGGTTATTAATATACTCAACTATTTTTCTACAGTGTTCTTGAATGATAAACGGAAATCCGATACTTTTTATTTCAGGGACTTCGACGAATGTGGTTATGTCGCGAGTATATTTGTGCTTATACATAAACCTGAAAAATGGCATCAGCGTACGGTAGAAATTGATGGCGTCGCTTGGTATCTTATTTAAAAATTCGTTAACATGGTCGCAATTAATATCTTTGATTTCTATCTGATAATTTTTAGGCGTACTAAGTTCGACCTCAATAAATTCGATAATTCTGTGCCGATAGGCACTATCAATACTTTTCTCACTTCTTAATCGTTTACCCGTTTGCGGATTGGTTTGCTCTGCAAATTCTTCAAAAATCCTCATAAACTGATTTTTATAAAGGTAAATATTATTATTCTCCACATGATTACTTTCCTTTCTTTTCTTTTTGCCAAGCTTGTTTGGACTTCGTCAGGTTTTCTTAAGGGGAAGTTCTAAAGATATAGCAATGGTTTTTAGATGGTTTTTGAGTTGGCCTCTCGTGCCGTGTATGGTTACAATTACACAAGAGGCCAAGATGATTACATAAAACTAGTATTTTATGTATACAAAAATGGCTACAAATATCACAGAATTGGTGGGATTTATTTTACTCATTTTTGCTCCTCCATCAAATAAAATTTTTATTGCAGTATTTCTTTATTTTTCTACACAACAACCCCCTCCAGCGGAAATAAATTGATACAAATTATATAGTATACCTAAAACAAGTATATGTAAATAATTTTAGTAAAATTCCTATGTTTACAATATTTAATTTATCGCACAGTTCGAATTAATAGAACTTTGGAGGGCAAAGAATGCGTTTTCCTTGCCCTCCAAAAAGTTTATCACTGTTTTTCACTGTAGTGGTGCGCCTGCTCCAGAATCATATCCTTTACCTTCATCAGGCGTATCTGGGTGCTGCGCTCGTTTTCGTCCAGCTTCATGGTGATGTATTTGATGTTGTCCTTGAGCTGAGGGATCATCACGTGCTCGAGCGCGTTTACGCGGCGGCGGGTCTTCTCGATCTCCGACGCCATCAGCTGGCACGCCTTCTCCACCTCGGCAAGGCGGAGCATCTGCGGCAGCACGTCGGAAAGCGACTTCACCGCGTCGTCGAGGTCGCCGGAGGTGAACGCAAAGCCGTAGGAGTAGATGTCGTTCGCGTCCGCCGTGCGGGTTTTGTAGTCGAATACGGGAATCTCCACGCTCATCACGTTCTTGTGCGAGGCCTCGATGCTCACCTCCTGCTTGGGGGCGAGAAAGGCGGTGTTCACCAGCTCGTCGGGCATGGTGGCGCGCGCAAGCACAAAGTTTTTGTTGGCGGCGGCAATGCCCGCCTCCACCTGCTCGCGCAGCACCTTGTTTTCGCGCACAAGGTCTAAGAAACGGCGCATCAGCTCGTCGCGCTTATCCTTTAACAGCTTGTGCCCGCGGGTGGCGGTAACCAGCTTGCGCTTTAGGCGCGTAAGCTCCATGCGGGTGGGGTTTACATGCGTGGTAGCCAATGCAAATCCCTCCCTTAGCCGTTATTTTCGATGTAGTATTTATCGAGGAATTCGTCCTTGATGCGCTTGAGTTCCGCGCGGGGGAGGATCGAGAGCAGCTTCCAGCCGAGCGCGAGCGTCTCCTCGATGTCGCGGTTGGTCTGGTAGCCCTGCGACACATACTGCCGCTCAAACTCGTCGGCGAACTTGGCGTACAGCTTGTCGATGTCGGTAAGCGCCGCTTCGCCCAAAATCACCATCAGTTCCTTCGCTTCCTTGCCGCGCGCGTAGGCGGCGAAGAGCTGGTTCATGGTGTTGGCGTGGTCGGCGCGGGTCTTGCCTTCGCCGATGCCCTTATCCTTTAAACGCGAAAGGGAGGGCAGCACGTCGATGGGCGGGGTGACGTTTTTGCGGTAAAGCTCACGGCTTAGGATGATCTGCCCCTCGGTGATGTAGCCCGTCAGGTCGGGGATCGGGTGGGTCTTGTCGTCCTCGGGCATGGTCAGGATCGGGATCATCGTAATGCTGCCCGCTTTGCCCTTCTGGCGGCCCGCGCGCTCATACAAGGACGCGAGGTCGGTGTACATGTAGCCCGGGTAGCCGCGGCGGCCGGGAACCTCCTTGCGCGCGGCCGAAACCTCGCGCAGCGCGTCGGCGTAGTTGGTGATGTCGGTTAAGATCACAAGCACGTGCATGTTCTTTTCAAACGCCAGATATTCGGCGGCGGTAAGCGCCATACGCGGGGTGGCGATACGCTCAACAGCCGGGTCGTTGGCGAGGTTGATGAACAGCACCGCGCGGTCGATAGCGCCCGTTTCGCGGAAGCTCTCTATAAAGAAGTTTGATTCCTCAAAGGTAATGCCCATGGCGGCGAACACCACGGCGAAGGGCTCGCTGGTGCCGCGCACCTTCGCCTGGCGCGCGATCTGCGCGGCGAGGTTTGCGTGCGGCAGGCCGGAGGCCGAGAAGATGGGCAGCTTCTGCCCGCGCACGAGGGTGTTTAACCCGTCGATGGCCGAAACGCCCGTTTGGATAAACTCCTGCGGGTAGTTGCGCGCCGCGGGGTTCATGGGCAGGCCGTTGATGTCCTTGCGCTTTTCGGGCAATATCTCCGGCCCGCCGTCGATGGGGCGGCCGAGGCCGTCGAACACGCGGGAGAGCATATCCTCCGAAACGCCCAGCTCCATGCTGCGGCCCAAGAAGCGCACGCGGCTCTGCGAGAGGTTAATGCCCGTGGAGCTTTCAAACAGCTGAACAAGGGCGTTGGAGCCGTCGATCTCCAGTACCTTGCAGCGGCGCTTTTCACCGCTCGCAAGCTCGATCTCACCCAGCTCGTTGTAGTTGACGTTCTCAACGCCGCGCACCAGCATCAGGGGGCCCGCAACCTCTTCTATCGTTCTGTATTCCTTTGGCATTAGAAGTCCTCCTTCTGCTGTGTCAGCTCGTTCACCTGCGTGTGCATAGCCTTCACGATCTCGTCGTACTCCGCGCCTGCCTGATCGGCGGGGGTGTATTTATAACGCCCGATGCGCTCGTGCACCGGCAGCTTGATGAGCTTGTCGATAGACACGCCCTCGGTGAGCGCCTGCGCCGAGACGTCGTAAAAGTCCAGTATCAGCTTCATCATCAGGCGCTGTTTTTCAAGCGGGGTGTAGGTGTCCACCTCGTGGAACGCGTCCTGATGCAAAAAGTCCTCGCGGATAGAGCGCGCGGTCTCGAGCTTTAAGCGGTCGGGGGCGCTGAGCGCGTCCATACCCACCAGCTTTACGATCTCTTCAAGCTCCGACTCCTCCTGCAGCAGGTGCATCACCTTGGCGCGCAGGGCGGTCCAGTCGCCCTCTACGCTTTCGTTAAACCACTTGGCCATGCTGTCCACATACAGCGAGTAGCTGGTGAGCCAGTTGATAGCGGGGAAGTGGCGGCGGTAGGCGAGCTGGGAATCCAGCCCCCAGAATACCTTGACGATGCGCAGGGTCGCCTGCGAAACCGGCTCGGAGATGTCGCCGCCGGGGGGAGATACCGCGCCGATAACCGAGAGCGCGCCCTCGCGCGGCGTGGCGGACAGGGTTTTCACTCGGCCCGCACGCTCATAGAACTGCGCCAGACGGCTGCCGAGGTAGGCGGGGTAGCCCTCTTCACCGGGCATCTCCTCCAGGCGGCCGGACATCTCGCGCAGCGCCTCCGCCCAGCGGGAGGTGGAGTCGGCCATCAGCGCCACCGAGTAGCCCATATCGCGGAAGTACTCGGCGATGGTGATGCCGGTATAGATCGAGGCCTCGCGCGCCGCAACCGGCATGTCGGAGGTGTTGGCGATGAGCACGGTGCGCTTCATGAGCGAATGGCCCGTTTTGGGGTCTTTTAATTCAGGGAACTCGTTTAATACGTCGGTCATCTCGTTGCCGCGCTCGCCGCAGCCGATGTACACCACGATGTCGGCCTCCGCCCACTTGGCGAGCTGGTGCTGCACCACCGTCTTGCCGCTGCCGAACGGCCCGGGCACCGAGGCCACGCCACCCCTGGCGATGGGGAAGAGGGTGTCGATGACGCGCTGGCCCGTGATAAGGGGCATGTCGGGCGGCAGCTTTTCCTTGTACGGCCTGCCCAGACGCACCGGCCACTTCTGCAGCATGGTGATCTCGGCCTTTTTGCCGTCGGCAGCCTGCACCGCCGCCACCGTCTGGGTAACGGTGTAGTCGCCCTCGGCAATCGAGGCGACGGTGCCCGAAACGCCGTTTGGCACCATGATATAATGCTTAACAATCTCGGTCTCCTGTACGGTGCCGAGGATATCGCCGCTCTGCACGGTGTCGCCCGCCTTTACGGCGGGGGTAAAGTGCCACACCCTGTCGCGCTTTAGGGGGGGGATCTCCACGCCGCGCGTTAAGAGGTTGCCCGTCTCCTTCATAATATCGTCCAGCGGGCGCTGAATGCCGTCGAAGATGCTGCCGATTAAGCCCGGCCCGAGCTCTACGCTCAGCGGCGCGCCCGTGGACTCCACCGGCTCGCCGGGGCCAAGGCCGGAGGTCTCTTCATAAACCTGAACGGAAGCCTTATCGCCGTGAATCTCGATTATCTCGCCGATCAAACGCTGGTTGCTCACGCGCACCACGTCGAACATGTTGGCGTCGCGCATACCTTCGGCGATAACGAGCGGCCCGGCAACCTTTTTGATTGTTCCTCTGCTCATCTGCTACCAACCCTTTCCGGCCCTGCGCCCGGTTGCGCGCAAAACCATCAACCTTTAAAACCTATTGTATTCTATACGACGTATACGGGACGTCGAGGACGCCGTCCCCTACGGATTCTTATTTCCCGTCGTTAAAGATGATATCGGAGCCAACCGCCTGCTCCACAAACTTTTTAACATTCTTAATGCCCGCGCCCGTGTTGCCCGAAACGCCGGGGATGGGGATGACGGCGGGCAGCATAGAAGTGCTGTAGCGCACAAGCTCGTGCTCGAGTGTCTGCGCGAGCGCCTCGGTGATATAGATAACGGCATAACCGCTTTCCGCCATGCGGCGCAACGCCTTGGCGGCCTCCAACGGGTCGGTTACCGGCACGGTGGTAAGCCCGAGCGCCGCAAAACCGTAGATGCTGTCGCGGTCGCCGAGAACGCCTATTCTATACATATAGTTCCCTCAGCCTTTCCCGCACAGATTCCGTCGAAAGCCCGTTGAGCTTGGCGGAAAGGATGATGCGCACGATCTTGATCTCGTTTTCCTTGGCCAGCAGGTAGGCCACCAGCGGCTCCACAGTGAACGAGTGGTACTTCTGGGGCCTAATAAGCCCGATCACCACGTTGTCGCACCACCGCTCAAATTGCTGCATTGAGACACGCAGCGCCTGCCCCGCCTCGCTGTAGCCGGTGCCCTCCAGATAGCCGAGCAGCGCGTCGAACGAGGAAGCCGCCGCCGCGGCAAGGGCCGGTACGTCCACCGTGTCGCAGGGGGCGAGCGCCTGCTTTATAAACTCTAAGCTCTTGCCGGTTTTCTGGCACCGCACGGCCGTTTTGATGTCGGCGGCTGCCACGGTAAGCTCGGCATACTGCCTGATGAGCGGGAACTTAGAGGCCTTTCCGGCCTTAAGGATCGCCTTAAGCGCGGCTTTATCCAGAATCATATCGCACAGCTGCCCGTCACCGGTGTGGCTGAGCACGCGGTACGCCTCTTCGGCCGCTCCGCACAGGTGCTCGGGCAGCTCCGCAAAGCTGCGGTTCTTCACCGCGTTATACAGTGCCTCTGCCGAAACGGTGCCGTGCGAAAGGAACACGCCGTGCGGTTCCTGCTCGGTATATACCAGCTTGGTGGCCGCCTTGAGGTTGTGAAAGTCGTTTGCGTATAAAAACACGTCGAATACCGACATATCGTCCACAAGCTCGGCAAGCAGGCCCCAGGTTCTTTCGCGCTCGCTTGCAAGCAGCTGCTCGGGGCCTTTGCCCGCGTCGGTGCTCCAGCCCTTCTCCTCCAGCAGCCGCAGGCACTCCTCGCCGCTTTTGGCGGCCAGCAGCGCCTCCACCGCCTGTGCGCTGAGCAGGGTTAGCTCCTTGGCACGGATACGCGCGACCGCGTAGGCATAGCCGGTGTCTGACATAGCATTTCCTCCTTCTTATACTTATTTCAATTAGAAATATAGAAAGAATTAGAGCAAAAGGCCTCATTTATGCCTTTTGTGAAGAATTTTTACGGTTTATTTCTTATTGAAATTAGTATTACGGTGTGCGATTTAGCGGGTAGCCGTCAAACCGCTTATGAGAACAGCAGTGAGGAAACCTTATCCTGCAGCTGCTCGCGCGCGGCATAAAACAGCGCTTCAAACGAGCAGTTGATCTCAATGTCGCCGCCCGCCTCGGCATCGGGGTACACCAGTACAAAGCCGCCGTTAATGGGGCGCGGCTCTTTGGAAACCTTTAAGTTCCCGCCCTTTGCCATGGCAACCACCCCAAGCTTTAGCCCAAACCCCGTGGGTAAGCGGTTAAGGTCCTGCGCCGAAAAGAAGATTTCGCCGTCCTGCTTGAGCAGGTGCTTTACCGTGAGCTTTTCAATCAGCTCGAAATACTCCTTCTCGGGCAAAGCCAGCAGCGCGTTCTGCGCGTCGGCAATCACGTCGTTTATCAGGCTCTGCTTTTCGCTCAGCAGCGCCTTGCGCTTTGCAAGCACCGCCGCCGACTGCGCGGAGGCGAGGATATCGCCCGCCTGCGCCTTGCCCTGCGCGAGCAGCTCTTCACTCTGCGCCTTCGCCTTCTGCAAGGCGGCGTCGTAAATCTGCTGGGCCTCTGCCTGCGCGGCCTCCATCCTTGCGGCTGCCGCGGCGTTTGCTTCGTCCTCTATCTTTTTAACGATCTTTTCAAGCCCTGTCATCGGCAAGCACTCCCAATCATTTTTGGATTATACGTTGAGCGAGCCGATACCCGATACGGCAAGCAGCGAGATTAAGAGCGCGAGAATCGCATAGGTTTCAACCATTGCAGGGAAGATCATCGCCTTGCCCATCTGGTCGGGGCGCTTGGCAACAAGGCCGATGCCCGCCACCGAGGTTTTGCCCTGATGAATGGCCGACCACATGCCAACGATGGCCATAGGCAGGCAGGCCGCAAAGTAAAGCAGGCCCTTGGCAAGGCTCATCTCGGCGTTGCCGCCTAAGATACCGATCTGCGAAAGGGTGATGAAGGCAATCAGCAGGCCGTAGATACCCTGCGTACCGGGCAGTAATTGTAACAGCAGCACCTTGCTGAACTTGTTGGGGTCTTCGGTTACTACCCCGGCGGCGGCCTGGCCCGCGGTGCCAACGCCGATTGCGGAGCCGATACCGGCCATCAGCGCGGCAAGCGCCGCACCCAGCAGAGCAAATACAATACCCATTTTATCCATGATGAATGTCCTCCCTAAATTTGTAGTATTTTGTATTGACGGCAAAGGGCTCAAATTTGCGCCCGCCGCCCTCATAGAATTTGCCGAAGAACTCGACAAACTGCAGACGGTTGGTATGAACGTAGGCACCCAAAACCTCGATGCCGAAGTTGATGGCCTGCCCCGCAAGGAACACGACAATGAACAGGATAACGCCGACGACGGTTCTGCCGCCCATGGCGCCCATCTGGTTTACCACCGAGGCGATAACACCCGTGGCAAGGCCCAGCGCGAGAAGCCTTGAGTAGGAGAGGATGTCGCTGAGGTACCCCGAAACGTTGTACAGGCTGTAAAGCCCTTTAAGGATCCGTTTCACCCAGTTGCGCGATTCCCGCCCGCCTGTTAAAACGATGCCCACGGCGCCGATGCCCGCAAGCACCGAACCGACGGTACCGGCCATGGAGGGCAGCTTGAACGAAAGGTTCATGATGTCGACGAACAGCTGCGTGGAAAGCAAGAGGGTAATCAGCCCGCCCACCAGCATGTACCAGAAGACGACGTCGTACAGCGCGTCCTTAAACTGTCGCGCCTTGAGCAGCATATACAGCTTGATGCCAAGGCCAAAGAACAGGTGAACGACGCCGAAGGCAAACGAGAAAAGCAGCATGCGCATCGGGTCTTCGGTGGGGTTAAACCACAAGGGCGGGATGCCCACCTCGCGGCCGAAGAAGGTGCCCGACACGATGTTTACCAGGTTGCCGAAGTAGCTCGAGAACATAATGCCCCAGAAGGTGGTGGAGATGCCGCAGTAGAAGAACATGCGCAACGAGCGCTTCATGCCCTCCTCCATGTTTTTGAACTTCCACAGCAATACGCCGCAGCCGATAAAGAGCAGCAGGCCGTACCCCGCATCTGAAAGCATCAGCCCGAACAGGATATAATAGAACACCGACATCAGGCTGGTGGGGTCGATCTCCCCCTTCGACGGCAGGCTGTAAGATTCCAAGACCCCTTCGACAGGGGAGGAGAAGGCGCTGTTTTTTAAGAGAACGGGCACGTCCTCATCCTCGGCGGGGTTGTAAAACTCCAGCGCCGCGTCGTAGTTGCCCTCCAAACGCTCCCGTAAAAGCTGCTCGGCGGGAGCGGGCACGTAACCCGATAGCACGAAGGTGTGCCTTGACTGCAGCAGCTTGTCGAGCACCTGATACTTTTCGCCGCGCAGGGTAAAGTAGTCTACCATAAACCGCAGCGCGTTGCGCACGCCCGCGTAGCTTACAATCTCCTGCATGGCCTCTTCCACCGCTTCTTCGGCAAGCTTTTTCTGCGCCTCCAGCTCCTTTTGTTGCTCCATAGGGGGCAGGGCGGGCTGGGAGGCGGGCTTCGCAAAGCCGACGGCGCGCAGGGTCTCCTCCAGCAGGGCCGCCTGCTCGCATATCGCGGTTGCCATAATACAGGTCTGCTCTCTGGAGATAGAGAGGATATCCACCTGCACGGGCTCGAGCTCAGGGGCCTTCTCGGCGAGCTGAGCATAGACGGCCTCGAGCGGCATCTCCTCCGAGATGGCGCCGATGAACGCGGCGGTATGTCTGGTACCGGTGTACCGAAGCGAAACCGGCAGCGAAAGCCAGGGTATAAGCGCCTCCAGCTGGGCCTCGAGCTTGATGGCCTCAGCCTTCTTTTCCGCAATCTCCCTGTCGAGCGCAATCAGGCGGTATGCGATGCGCAGCACCTCGGGATTTTCGGCGGTGAAGGTGTCGTAATCCTCCAGTGAGAGCAGCTTTCGGCCCTCAAGGGAGGCAAAGGGCGACTTCTTTTCGGGGGCGTAGGTATCTAAAATCTCCGCCGCCAGCCGTGACTGCTGCGCGTTCTTTTCAAATACCGCGCGCGAGGCGGAGGTATCGTCTTTTGTAAACAGGCCGTCGGTCTTGCTGTCGCAGATTTCCACCATGCCCAGCCGCTGAAGCTCCTCTAAAATCTGTTTGCGGTTTTTCTTTAATGCGCAGATACTTACCCGGCGCATCGTTACCACCGCCATAGGCACAAGCCTCCTTATACGAATTTCCGGGTTCTTGCCGGCGAACTACCGTTTCATACTCATGCTGCAATCACGCAAAGCGTTAAGCAAGCATTCATATTACCGGTGTATTTGCCGAAGAATCGTAAGATTCTTAAACCCTATACCAGCTCGCCGATGATCAGCTTTATGGCGGCATCCTTGTATTTGGCGGCGGATGCGCGAAGCGCCTGTACATCCTGCTGTGTATCGGCTACCGCTTTCTGCACAAGGGCATCCCCCTCGCTTTTTGCGGCGGCAACCATACCTTCCGCCTGCCGCTTCGCCTGAGCGAGCACGTCGGAGGCATCCTCCTGCGCCTTTTCACGCGCCTGGCGCAGCATCTCCTCGCTCTCGGCGAGCGCGCGCTTTTCGGTTTGCTCCGCGTTTGTTTCCGCAGTACGGACAGCTTTGATCGTTTCCGGCTCCATTTTCCTTTCACCACCATCCATAGTATAAAAGCTAGGACTAATAGTAACTATTGTACAACAAGATTGAATTTTTATCAATTAAAAAAGTATAATATTGCGTCAACAACCCGTAAAGTTTTGGCCTGTTCGACAGGTTATCTATAAAAACAGCACATCCAAGGCCTGAAGCCTTGAATGTGCTTAAAAAATACTATTTATGTGTTCCGAAGAAGAACAGCGCAATGGTTCCGGGGCCCGAGTGCGCGCCGATTACCGGCCCGATGTAGGTGAGCTTTACCTCCGCAACGGTGGGGAACTTCTCTTTTACAAGGGAGGCGACTAACCGTGCGTCCTCCTCACTGTCGCCGTGGCCGATGAAAACGGTCTGGCCGTCGGGGCTTGTGCAGGTTTCGGCCATCTGCTCCACCAGCGCCTCGAGCGATTTGCGCCTGCCGCGCACCTTCTGCATGGGGATGAGGTGGCCGTCGTTATCCACGTGCAGCACGGGCTTCACCCCTAAAACGGTGCCGAGGGCCGCGCTTACCGCCGTCACCCGGCCTCCGCGCTTTAGGTGGTTAAGGTCGTCTACCGTAAACCAGTGGCAGAGGTGGTCGCGGTTTTCAAGCACCCAGTCCTTCAGGGCGTCGATCTCCATGCCCTGCGCCTTCTTCTGCGCGGCGGCATATACCAGCAGCCCCTCGCCGGCCGAGGCCGCGCGGGAATCGATGGTGTACACCTTGCTGCCCGGGAACTTCTCGGCGAGGTCGCCGCACGCCAGCACCGAGGCGTTGTAGGTGCCGCTTAGCCCCGACGAAAAGCTGATGTATAAGATATCCTTGCCCGAGGCGAGGATCGGCTCAAAGATGGTCTCGTAGGTGGAGTAGTTTACCTGCGAGGTGGTGGACATGTTACCCGCCCGCAGCGCCTCGTAAAATTCGTGAAAGCCGTATTCTCTCGCGTCGGGATAGTTTTTGTATGCCTTTCCGCCCAGCTGAAACTCTAAGGGAACAATGGTGAGACCCAGTTCGTTTACGACCTCCACAGGCAGGTCAGAGGTGGAATCGGTTACAAGACAGTACTCGCGCATCGCCTTCACTCCTAATACGTATTCTTGTTGTTTTAGTTTGTCCTTAGAAGTGATTATATAATGATTGGCGGGATTATGCAAGCCTTGATGCATTTAGGCGGGCTAGTCGCTGTATTTTGCCACAAAGACGGCGCGCAGCACCATCTGCACGGCGCTGGCGAGCAAAAAGATCACCCAAGTGATATTCCACATCCCGAACATAAAGCTGATGACAAAGTACACCGCCACGGTAAGTACCCATAAAAGGCCGCTGACGGCGCCGTAAAGCCGGCGCGTTTTCCCCGAGGCCCACTGATCTAAATCATCGCGGTCGTCATACTGCCGTTTCCACGCGGGCTTGGTCATGTTGTAAAAGATGAGCAGGCCGGTGGCAAGCGCGACAAACACAAAGAACATGCACACGGCGATAAACTCCATGCCGAAATAATCGAAGATATATGCCGCGAGCGGGCTTAGGATATACAGCCCCACCGCGGTGGACACAAACAGCGCTCCTCGCCTGCGGTCGCGCTCGGTCTCCACGTGCTGCTGCTCCGCTTCGCGGATAAGCCCCTGCGTCAGCTCGCTTAAATCGCCGATGCCCGCAATCACCCCGCTGTAAGCCTCCTCCTCGGTTTTGCCCTTGCCCAGCAGGTCGTAATACTTCTCGGTGAGGTCGCTGTAAAGCGATTCCTTAAGCTCATTGTTCTTGGCGGTTTTGGGTACATCGGCAAACGCGCGGTCGATGTACTGGCGGATTCTGATTTCCATGAAAAACTCTCCCCTTAAATCAATTTGTCGATAAGTGCCTTCGCGCTTTCCCAATCGGCCTTGCACTGAGCAAGATAGCGCCTGCCCTCGGGCGTGATGGTGTAGTACCGGCGGCGGGCGCCGGTGGCTTCGTCGCCCCAGTAGGAGATGATGCAGCCGTTTTGCTCCAGCCTGCGAAACGCCGAATAGAGGGTCGCTTCTTTCATCTCATATTCATTATCGGTTTTGGCCTGTATGGATTGGTTGATCTGATAGCCGTAGCTGTCGCTTGCTGCCAGATGGTTTAGGATGATCGCTTCGGTGTGGCCTCTGATGATATCCGCCGTAATAGACATAGGAAAACCCTCCTTAGGTCAGTTACATTATAACATCATGTACATCGCCTGTCAATGTACATTTATACGCATATTACCACTTCACGCAAATCGTTATGAATGATTTGCGCAACAAAATGCGAACGGCCTATTGACAAACCCGGATATGGCCATTATAATTAAACGTGTATTAAACATGTTTAATAAAAGGCTGTGAAAACTGCAATGAAAAATGAAGATACCAAACAGCGGCTGATAGACGCAACCATGCGCCTGCTCACCGAGGGGCAGGACGCCGAGGCCATCACCGCGCGGCAGATCTGCGCCGAGGCAGGGACCAACCTCGCGATGATCAACTACTTTTTTAAGTCGAAGGAAAAGCTGATGCATCTTGCGGTGGAACAAATTATGGCCTCCGACGCGCAGAGGCTTATCGGCACCGAGGTAAGCGGCTTTACGCCGAGGCAGCAGCTGCGCGGGATGCTGATTGCGTTGTGCGAGGACGCGGTTGCCTACCGTCAATACGCGCGCATATCGGTGCCGTTTATCCTGCTGCACGAGGAGATCACCATCCCGCTTACGCTGCTGCCGCTCTTGCGCAGGCATTTCGACGGCGCTAAGAGCGAGGAGGAGTGCCGCATCATCGCCTACGAGATGACGTCGTTCTTCCAGCTTGTGCTGCTGCGGGCGGAGGATTTTGTGAAATACAGCGGCATGGATGTGTTTGACGCCGCCCAGCGCGCCCGCTTGGTGGATATGCAGCTTGATTTGTTTTTGGGAAAAGAGACTTGAAGGGAGAAGAAAGATGAATAGTAAAACCTTAAGGATGTGGTCGCTGGTGAGCTTTGCCGCCGCGCTGCCCGCGCTGATTGTAACCGACTGGTACCTAAAGGGTTTCGGGTTGCTTGTGATGGTTAGCCTTGGGGCAGCGGGGCTTGCCCTTTACCAGCTCACCCAAATCTGCTGGCCGCCCTACGCGGTGGATAACACCGCCGCTTACAAAAGGAACAAGCAGCTCAAGCTGTCGGCGCTCCTGCTCTTTGTGATGTCGCCCATGGCGCTGGTGTACGGCAACAAGCTGTTTATGGCGCTGGGTGTTTCGTCCTCCGTAGGCATGGTGTGCCTCGGCATTGTCTTAGACCAGCTCGCGCGCATCCGCTACCCGTACCGCAAGCTTGAGCAGGAGGAGAAGACGCTATGACAATAGTGCTAGCCATCTTGGGCATTGTCTCGATATTGCTGATTGCCTGTACGCTCATCTGTGGGCTGTGGATAAAGTCCCACCCCGTAGACGACATCGGCTTTCACTTTAAGCTGTCGCTGAGCACCGTGCTGGTGTCGCTGGTCACCATTGTGCTGTTTATGATCTTTGCGTTATAGTACCTTCATATCCGTATCGATACGGAACAGCCGCCGCGGACGATTGGATTTGTCTGCGGCGGCTGAAATTTTTTAAAATTTTTTTATTTTCAGGGTTTCAAAAAGTTGAGTTTTTTTCTCTATATTAATTGAGAGGGGAAATTAAGCGGCGCACGACTGGAATCGTGTAGGAATGGAACAATGGCGGTTTAGATTTATGCTGTTCTTAATATCTTGCTGGACTTTATTTTGTACTGGTTTGAAGCTTACTAATACCCACCCCCTGCCCCCTCCCATTTTTTAATGTGGCTAAGAAAGAATCTGTCGGAAATGGGAGGGGGAAAAGTGCGAGGGGGCTTCGCCCCCTCGCGTAAGGCCCTCTTTCGCGCAGGTAGACTTACAGATTTGTAGCAGCTTGTAGCGCGGGAGGGGGCAGGAGGAGAGGAACACGTAGCGCGAGGTTTATTTTTGGAACATTAAGCATATGGGAAGGACTGGAGATTGTGTAGGTGTATATATTTCTAACAATATGTCCTGCAAGCTGTGGAAATTTGTTCGGGGAAATAATATACGGTCGGGTACTATTCAATGAGTATGGGAAAATTATAAGAAGGCATGTCGAGACCAGTGGTGATAAGTGTAATAAATGCTTAAATGCAGGGCCCGCCCCGCGCCGAAATCTTCGGCGCGGGGCGGGCCCTTTATATCCGCATATTCCTTTTAGGAGTACAAACTAATTAGCCCAGTCTCTTCTCGAGGTTGGCGAGCTCTGTGTTGAGGGCGGCAGGCAGCTTCGCGCCGAACTTGCCGTAGAACTCGTGGATGCCCTTGGCCTCTTCCTTCCACAGGTTCTTGTCAACGTTGAGCAGGCCCTTAATGGTGGCAAGGTCGATATCAAGGCCTTCGATGTTCAGGTCTTCCGCCTTGGGCTCGTAGCCGATGGGGGTCTCCACCGCGTCGGCCTTGCCCTCGCAGCGGTCGATGATCCACTCGAGTACGCGCATGTTATCGCCGAAGCCCGGCCAAATGAAGTGGCCTTCGTCGTCGGTTCTGAACCAGTTCACGTTGAAGATCTTGGGAGCCTTGTCGCCGAGCTTCTCGCCGATCTCAAGCCAGTGCTTGAAGTAGTCGCCCATGTGGTAGCCGCAGAAGGGCAGCATAGCCATCGGGTCGCGGCGAACAACGCCCACGGCGCCGGTAGCGGCAGCGGTGGTCTCGGAAGCCATGATAGAGCCTACGAATACGCCGTGCTGCCAGCTTAAGGACTGGTATACCAGCGGGGCGGTCTTTGCGCGGCGGCCGCCGAATACGATAGCCGAAAGGGGAACGCCCTTCTTGGCCTCAAACTCGGAGCTGATGCAGGGGCAGTTCTTTGCGGGAGCGGTAAAGCGGCTGTTGGGATGAGCGCCCTTCTCGCCTAAAGCACTGTCCCACTTCTCGCCCTTCCAGTTGATGGCGTTCTTGGGCGGGTTTTTATCTAAGCCCTCCCACCATACGGTGTTGTCCTCAAGGTTGTGCACCACGTTGGTGAAGATGGTGCCCTGCTTGGTGGACATAAGCGCGTTGGGGTTGGATTTCATGTTGGTGCCGGGGGCTACGCCGAAGAAGCCGTTCTCGGGGTTGATAGCCCAGAGTCTGCCGTCCTCGCCGATGCGGATCCACGCGATGTCGTCGCCTACCGTCCATACCTTATAGCCCTTCTTGGCGTAAACCTCGGGGGGGATAAGCATGGCGAGGTTGGTTTTGCCGCAGGCGGAGGGGAACGCGGCAGCGATGTATTTTACTTCGCCCTTGGGGTTCTCAAGGCCGAGGATGAGCATGTGCTCGGCCATCCAGCCCTCGTTCTTGCCCTGAT
This sequence comes from Bacillota bacterium, assembly GCA_023412215.1. Lineage (GTDB taxonomy): Bacteria > Bacillota > Clostridia > Oscillospirales > Ruminococcaceae > Acetanaerobacterium. Next base: position 213,181 of record JAEYNX010000020.1, read on the forward strand.
ACGAAGCGATGCGCAGCGCGAAGCACTTCTTGCCCAGCAGTACGTTGCCGCCGTAGCCGGAGTTGATCGACCAGATGGCGTTGTCCTCGGGGAAGTGGCAGATGTAGCGGTTCTCTTCGTCGATGTCTGCCTTGGAGTGCAGGCCGCGAACGAAGTCGTTGGAATCGCCCAGCATATCCAGAGCGGGCTTGCCCATTCTGGTCATAATATCCATGTTCAGTACAACGTAGGTAGAGTCGGTGAGCTCAATGCCGATCTTGGCAAGCGGGGAGCCGATGGGGCCCATGCAATAGGGGATAACATACATGGTGCGGTCTTTCATTACGCCGTCAAACAGCGCGCCCAGCTTTTTATAGGCCTCCTGCGGGTCCATCCAGTTGTTGGTGGGGCCGGCGTCCTCTTCTTTACGGGAGCAGATAAAGGTGCGGTGCTCTACACGGGCAACGTCGTTAATGGCAGTTCTGTGCAGGTAGCAGCCGGGCAGCTTCTCTTCGTTAAGCTTAATCATTTCACCCTTCGCTTCGCTCTCGGCGCGAATCTGCTTGAGTTGTTCCTCACTGCCGTCTATCCAAACGACATTGGCGGGTTTAACCAGAGCCTTCATCTCTTCAATCCAGCTCAGAACGTGTTGATTGTTTGTCATCCTGTTATCTCCTTTCAAAACATGGATATTCAGCCGGGTTATCGTCCCGGTTCGCCTGGAAAAGCAAAAAATGAAAAAAGTGAATGGTGCAACTTTCATGCGATGATGTAAGCGATACTGGCTTATGTGCAAAAACAGAAAATACATTCTACCCCTGTCTGTTGCTGCGGCTTTGCAGGAATGAAGTAAAATGGCAGGCATTTTCAGGCATTCTCGGGCGCATATGCAATTGCATGACATCTAAACACCAAAGATTCAAATTTTCCACAAATAACATTATAGCCGCTTTTCGTAAAGAAATCAAGCGCGAAACCGTTAAAAGTATCACAATATTTCCGTAAAATTTACCTCTTGAATTTTTGAAAATGAATTTTATAAATGTAAATCCTGCATTTTTATACTAAATTCCATGAAAAAAGGGGATAAAATCCCCTTCGGGTTTTTAGCCGCTGCATGATCGTTGCATACGCTTGCTGCAGCGGCGCAAAACGTTGCTGCTCCCCGCTGAAGGCGGGTTTTAAAAAAGGGATAGAATCACTTTCTTAAAGAAGAATTAGTATTGCAGGGCAATTTGTCACAAAGGCCAAGGGCGCCTCAGCTTGCGGAGGTAACTGCGGCCGAGCTTGCGGCAGCAGCGCCGGAGGAGGCCGTCTCCTCCCCCGCAAAGTATTTTTTAAGGGTGTCGGCGGATTGCTGCGTGAGCGAGAACCCTTGCGCGTCATACCGCCCGCCGGGGAATACGGGAACAGCGGGGTCCTTTAGCTCGGTGGCGAAATAGCGCAGCGTGGGCAGCCCCTTGGTGAAGTCGCTGTATGAGATGTCGGTTTCGGCGAGGTTTACGAGGGTTTTAAATACGCTTTCGCCGTGCTGCACCAGCCACTCGTTCAGGCGCTCGTTTAACAGCTTGGCCAGCACGTCGCACTGCACCTTGTAGCGGTGCGCCTCGCCCTCGGTGTAGCTGGGGAAGCGGAACATGTCGTACACGGCACGCCCGTCGAGCACCTGCTTGCCCTTGGGGATGTTGATATAGATATTGGCGTCTACATTCTTATAGATAAGCGAGTAGGGCAGGGTATATTTGACGGTGCCCAGCGTGTTGAGCGCCTTCACAAAGCTGTCCGCGCTCAGGCGCGCGGTGCGGTCTATGCTTATATCGAGCACCGATTCGAGGATGTTCTTGGCTTCCAGCGTGCCGCCGTAGGTGTCGTAGCTCTGCAGGGTATCGGTTTTTCCACTGGATTTTATCTGCATGTTAAAGGGAAGTGAGGTAATCGGCAGTTGCCCCTGCACGGGGTCTAAGCGCAGCAGCAGAAAATACTTTGCCTTCTCGCCCTCGGTGACGATCACCAGGGTGGTGAGGCTGTCGGCGGCCGACGGGGTATAAGCGGGTGCTGCTTCGCTGCTCGCGGGGCCCGAGGAGGGTGTATAATCCCTCAGCGGGCTTAACTCCAGCATGATGGGGATGAATATTACCGAGAGGATGACCACCGATACGCCAAACGCCAGCGAAAAGAATTTTAACCTGTGCGCTTTTGCCTTTTTCATAAGAAGTCCGCCCACTATACAGATTCAGAGGCGTACCCGCCGCCATCTTGCGGCGGGCAGTCCCCAAATACTAGTATTACCCTTCCAAAGGGTGGGCATACATCCCGGCGGAAATGCAGGTTTGGTGTTGCAGGAACGGGGCTAGCACGCAGGTTATCTCTAGATTAGGCGGATGGGCTGTAGGGGCGACCTCGGCGGCCCATGCTTGCCCATCGTGTTACGGTAATTGTGTAGGGAACGGCCACCATGCCGTTACGTGTGCCCGGATTTCACCGTGTAGGGTTTTACCTACTGCGCTTTTATTATGAATCCTTCTGTGTTTAACATTGTCGCGGCCTGAGCGACAATCTAAAATTAATAAGGGTTTATTTTAGAGGTAGAACACATAAACCGCAAGACATCAGGGCCTATGCCTAGCATTATTCCGCAGTTTGGGATGTAGGTGGAACGGTCAAGACCGTTCCCTACAAAATCACCGTAACGTGGTGGTAAACCACGGGGCGTCGAGGACGCCGCCCCCTACGGTTGGGGATTACGCGCCTACAATGTAATAGAAGAGACGGCATTTACATAAGGCCAATGGCCGCCGCTGCCAAACAATTTTACCTCGCGCGCCTCGATTTTCTCATCCCGCGGCGGATCAGCACGATGATCTCGTGGAACACCAGCGGCACGAGCGAAAGCGCGATCAGCTCCAACCACTCGATAAAGGTAAGCGGCACGGTGCCGAAGAGCGCGGTTAAAAAGGGAAGCTCGGTAACGGCAATCTGCAAAATCAGCCCCACGAAGAAGGACAAGATCATCAGCTTGTTCTGCAGGTGGTTCATGCGAAACAGCGACTTGTCGATGTTTCGCATTCCGATGGCGTGGAAGAGCTGCGAAACGCCCAAGGTGACAAACGCGTAGGTCTGCGCGTGGGCAAGGATGCCCTCGTCGGCAAACACCGCCTTGATCGCCTCAAAGGTGACGGCGGCGCCGCCCTGCGTCAGCACCTTCACGGGCAGGTATAAGAACGCGCCGAGCGTAATGGCGGCAATCACAAAGCCGTAAAACAGGGTAAGGGCGAACCCACCACGCGCAAAGAGGCTCTCGCCCGGGCTGCGGGGCGGCGCCCTCATAATGTCCTTATCCTTGCTGTCCACCCCCAGCGCGAGGCCGGGCAGGGTGTCGGTAATCAGGTTAACCCACAGGATATGGATGGCCTTGAGCGGCGAGGCAAGCCCCAGAGCGATAGACGAGAACATGGCGATGATTTCGCCGAAGTTGGACGAAAGTAAGAACAGCACCGACTTTTTGATGTTGCCGTAGATGTTGCGGCCTTCCTCCACCGCCTTCTCGATGGTGGCAAAGTTGTCGTCGGTCAGCACCATGTCCGCGGCGCCCTTGGCCACATCGGTGCCCGTAATGCCCATCGCCACGCCGATATCCGCCGCCTTAAGGGAAGGCGCGTCGTTCACGCCGTCGCCGGTCATCGACACGATATACCCGTGGGACTGGAACGCCTTGACGATCATCACCTTATGCTCGGGGGATACGCGCGCGAACACGTGCAGATTTTCCACCAGCCCGTTGAGCTGTTCCTGTGAAAGGGTGTTCAGCTCCCCGCCCGTGATGCACTCGTTCTCGCTGTGCGCGATGCCAAGCTCGCGGGCGATGGCAAACGCCGTGTCTTTATGGTCGCCCGTAATCATCACGGTGCGTATCTTCGCGTCTTTAAACATCCGCACCGCGTCCTTCGCCTCGGGGCGCGGCGGGTCGATCATGCCCACCAAGCCCGCAAAGGCCAGCTGCTGCTCGGTGGCGGTGTCGTCGCCGTATTTCACGGCCAAAGCCAGCACGCGCAAAGCGTCGCTTGCCATCTGCTGCGCGGCCTTTTCAATGGCCCGGCGGTCATTGTCGGTGAGGGGGCGCTTCCGCCCGTTTTCCACAATGCCGTCGCAGCGGGCCAGCACCACGTCCATGCCGCCCTTGGTGTAGCCTATCACGCCGCCGTCGGGCGCGCGGTGCACGGTGGTCATCATCTTGCGGTCGGAGTCAAACGCCTGCTCGTTGATGCGGGGGAACTGCTTCTCCAGCTCCTCGCGGAAGAGCTTAAGCGGCGCGCCCATGTCGAGCAGCGCGATCTCGGTGGGGTCGCCGATGCGCCCCCCGCCCGCGATGGAGGCGTCGTTGCACAGCACGAAGCCCTCGAGCAGCATGCGGTCGGCTTTGTCGGCAGCCAGCTGCGAAACGGGCTTTAACGTGCCGCCGGAATACACCTTTTCAACGGTCATGCGGTTTTGGGTGAGGGTGCCTGTTTTATCGGAGCACACCACGCTCACGGCGCCGAGGGTCTCCACCGAGGGCAGGCGGCGTACGATGGTATTCACCTTCACCATGCGCGAAACACCCAGCGCCAGCACGATGGTTACCACCGCGGGCAGCCCCTCGGGGATAGCGGCCACCGCGAGCGAGATGGCGGTGAGCAGCATCTCGGGGATATTGCGGTTTTGCAGCACCGCGATGCCGAACATCGCCGCGCAGATCACCAAAGCCAGTATGCCCAGCACCTTGCCGAGGTCAGCCAGGCGCTTCTGCAGCGGGGTCATCTCCTCCTTAGCACTCTCGATCATCTGCGCGATGCGGCCGATCTCGGTGTTCATGCCGGTGGCGGTCACCACGCCCTCGCCGCGCCCGTAGGTGACGCTGGTGGAGGAGTAGGCCATGTTGATGCGGTCGCCGATGCCGATTTCGCCGTCCGCCACAAAGGCGGCGTCCTTTTCGGCGGGCACCGATTCGCCGGTGAGCGCCGATTCATCGATTTTAAGGTTGACAGCGGTGAGCAGCCTTAGGTCGGCGGGCACCACGCGTCCCGCGTCCAGCACCACCACGTCGCCCGTTACCAGCTCGCGCGCGGGGATATCCAAGAGCTTGCCGCCGCGCTTCACCAGCGCAGTGGGGCTGGAGAGTTTTTTAAGCGCCTGCAGCGCCTGCTCGGCCTTTGCCTCCTGCGTCATGCCGATAAACGCGTTGAGCAGCACCACAAACAGGATGATGCCCGCGTCGCCGAACTCGCGCAGAAAGATAGAGATGGCCGCCGCCGCGAACAGGATGTAGATCATCGGGTCGTTAAGCTGGCTTAAAAACATCATCAGTTTGGATTTCTGCTTTTTCTCGGCAAACTCGTTTGCCCCGTTCTGGGTGAGGCGTTTTTGCGCTTCATCGCCGGAAAGACCGAGAGAAGGATTGGTTTGCAGGGCCTCGCAGGCCTGCTGAGCGGTTTTTTGCTCGTACATAGAGACACTCCTTTAAGATGTGTAAGGTATAACAGCAAAGGCGGGGACCGCAGCCGCAAGGCAACCGTCCTGCATCCGTTCTTTATGCATATTAGCATTAGTATTCCGTGGGTTGCTTTGCCATATGTAAACGGCTGCCAAACAAAAAAACAGAATAAAAAAAGACCCTTTGCGTGAAGCGGAAACCCCGAAACACGCTAAAAGTCTTGTTACCTGACGGACCTCAAACCAGAGCGAAGCGCTCATGTTGTTGATTTGAGATTTAAAACTACTCCCGATTAGCAGTTATTTTACTGTACCTATAATATAGCACAAATCTTAAAAATTGCAAGCGGATGCACTGCAAAAATTAATTTTACAGATCTCTTCTTGACAAATCCGGTAAGTGGATATATAGTTAGTTACATAAGTAATTAACCATATAACCAAAGAAGAAGTCTGGGGGTGCTAACGGCTTGAACACAAACCTGAATACAGAGCAATCCATCTACATCCAGATTGCCGGAAAGATAGAAGACGACATCCTGCGCGATATACTGGCCGAGGGCGAGAGCGTTCCCTCCACCAACCAGCTTGCGGCGTTGTACCAAATCAACCCCGCGACGGCGGCAAAGGGCGTCAATATCCTGGTGGACGAGGGCATTCTTTATAAGAAAAGGGGGATAGGCATGTTTGTGATAGAGGGCGGCAAGCGGAAGATTATTGTAAAACGAAAGGAAGGCTTTTTTGAAAAGTATGTGGTCTCTCTGGTGCGGGAGGCAAAACAGCTGAATATTGACGGTGAGGAACTGGTAGAGATGATACGCCGCGCCCAGCAGCTGGGGCAGTAGGCCGAGAGAAAGGAAAGATGGCGATGAACACAATTTTACAGTGCAGCGGGGTCGTGAAACGCTTTGGCAAGATAACCGCCTTAAACGGCGTGGACTTAACCCTTGACGAGAACAAGATCTATGGACTTATCGGCCGAAACGGCGCGGGCAAAACCACGCTGCTGGGCATTCTCTCCGGGCAGAACAGCGCGGGGGAGGGCGAGGTGACGGTGTGCGGGATGCCCATATGGGAAAATGTCGAGGCGATGGAGAAGGTTTGCTTTTCCCGTGAACTGAGCGCGACCACCGCCTTCGGGCCGGATACCCGCAAGGTGAAGGAGCTTTTCCGCATTGCGAAGATCTTCTACCCCTTCTGGGATGAGGAATATGCCAAGAGGCTGATTAAAGAATTTCAGCTCGACCCCAAGAAGGCTATCAACAAGCTCTCGAAGGGGATGCTTTCGATGGTGAGCATCATCATCGCGCTGGCCTCCCGCGCGCCCATCACCTTTTTGGATGAGCCGGTGGCGGGCCTCGACGTGATGATGCGCGAGAAATTCTACAAGCTGCTGCTGGATGATTATATGGAGAACCCGCGCACCTACGTGATCTCCACCCACATCATTGACGAGGCGAGCAACGTGTTTGAAGAGGTGGTGCTGGTGGATGCGGGCCGGATCATGCTCAAGCAGAACACCGAAGAGCTGCGCGCGCAGTACGCCTATGTAAGCGGCAGGGAAGACACGGTAAGCGAGGCAACCAGGGGCCTGCAGGTGGTGCACCGCGAGGGCCTCGGCAAAAGCCTTACCGTCTGCGTGAAGCTAAACGGCAGCTCCAGGCTCGAGCAATACGACGTGGATGTTGCGCCGGTAAGCCTGCAGAAGATCTTTGTTTACCTTACCGAGCAGTACGAGAACGCCATGCTTTCATCGGCGCAGGTATAGCGGGGGCAAAAGGATATGAATATGCTTAAAAAACAGCTTCGGTCAGACTTCGGTGATATGTTCCAGCAAGGTACAAAGCTTTGCGCCATGACACCAATCATCTTCTGCTTTATGCTGCTCACCGGCGGCGCGTTCAGCGACCCCCAATCGTTTGTCCTGCTGATGGCACTGCTGGCGCTCCCCGCGGGGTACCTCACCTTGGGCATGACGCGCGTGCTTATTGCCCTGCCCGCCTGCATCGGCATGGGCAGCACCCGCGGCGCGTTCTGCGTGAGCAATTTTATCACATCGCTGGTTTCGTTCTTTATCTGTACCGAGTTTTCGCTGCTGGTTACGGCGGGGCTGGTGTTTTCTGTAAATCGTCCGCTGGCGGCGGAGCTTGCGGCGCTGGCAGTGTCCCCCACCAAGACAATACTGCCTTCGCTCTGCTTGAACGTTCTGGCTATCGGTTTGGGTACCCTGCTGGGCATGCTTATGCAGCGCTTTGGGCGTAAGGTGCTGTACATCGCGACCATTGTACTGGTCATTTTGGGCGGCGTGGCCGGCGGGATGACCGTACTGCTGCTCAGCCGTACCGGCATTTTTACCATCAGCGGCACCATGATCGGCATCCTACTGGCCGCGGGTGCCGCAGTGGGGCTCTTGCTATACGGCTTCGCTCACCGGGCGGTGAGAAGCTTCTATATCTGAGAACGAGGGTAATAGGTTGAAAGAAAATCTTTCAACCTCGGAAAAACTGTCTATCGTGGCACAGCCACTCCTGCCGCTAAAGCGGCATCGACACTTTTTCAAATCGGTTTTATGTCCTTTCTTTCGGGCATAAAGCCCGAAAGAAAGGACATGGACCTTAATATGAGATACAGCACATTTCAAAAGGTGGTTGCCATTAACCACGGTCCGGGAATCACGATGCTCATCTACCTCGGTATGATGGTGCTTGAACTGATAGGTATCTTAATCGGTGCACTTGTTGCTGGCAACAGCACGGAGGCGACGATGTTTTTTGTGGCGATCCCAATCGTGGGGATAATTATGAACGTGTGGGTTGTCATTATGTGCAGCTTAGGCGCCTATACGGTAGGCTACACCAATGCCATCGGCGCGGGCATGACGCGCAAGGTCTACCTGCGGGGGGCCTACCTCATGCATCTTGCCTATGCCGGCGCCGCGCTGGTGCTTTCGCTCCTTGGCGCACTGATAAGCTTTCTCGGTTCACTTTCACAGGCGGGGGAAGCGGCGGAGAAGATGCGGCGCAACGCCTGGATGGTGGCAGTGTTTTCGGTGTTGATGGTTGTTGTTCTGCTGCTGTTTGTAGCGTTGGGGATGCTGATGGCCAACATCCTGCTGCGCTATGGCGCAAAGATGCTGGCATTCCCCTTTTTAGTGACATCGGGGCTATTCATGCTGCTGCCTAAGGTGATAGAATGGTATGAGGCCCTGCCGCAGGACCAGATGCTAAACGCCAACCTGCTGTTAAGTGCGGGCGGGGTCGTACTGGTGGCAGCGTTTTCATGGGTTGGCCGTCAGGTACTGTACAAACAGCATATTTAACGGCCCACGGATGCAAACAGTAAACGGGGCAGGGCATAAACCTATGACAATATGAAAGGGGCATTTTCATGGAAGAGATGCTGGTTGACAACCAGGGCGCCGAGCGGGCGCAGGCCGCACAGGGGCTTGCTCAAGCCGCGGCGCGGGTCGGCGCGGCGGTTTCGGTGTGGATAGGGTTCAGGCTCCTGTTCCTGCTCGTTGATATGATGGTGATCAACAGGCTCAAAGCATCAGGGGTGTCGGACAATATCCTGCAGGTGACCGACCTCGCACTGTCGGCGGTAGGGGTATACCTCATCGCGACCCCCATCGCCTTATGGGTGCTGGGGCTGTTTAAGAACGGCCGGTTTCAGGCGCTGTTTGCCAAAAGCCGTATGCCGGGCAGGGAGCTTGCGGCTGCCATCCCGATGGGCTACACCGTCACCATCGCCGTCAACTTAGTTGCGACGGTGATCATGCTGGTCGCCTCCGGCTCGCTCCAGCAGGTTATCGACCAAAACCCCATTCTCAACATGCCGAAGGGCACCTTGGGCGTGACACTCAACTACCTTTGGGCGGTACTGATTGCGCCGATCTTTGAAGAGGTTTTCTTCAGGGGCGCGCTGATATCCACCCTTAAGCGCTACGGCAACTGGTTTGCGGTGCTGGTTTCCGCCGTACTGTTCGGCCTTGCGCACGGCAATGTCGCCCAGATGCTTTATGCCTTCGTGCTGGGGCTGGTGCTCGGCATGGTGTTTGTCAAGTCCGGCTCGGTGCTGCCCGGCATCCTCATGCATTTTGCCATCAACTTCCTCGGCATCACCATCAGTACCTTCTTTTCGCCCGAGACCATGGGCGTTGTGGCCATACTCGGCCTGCTGGTGGCCGCGGTGCTGATCACGGGGGTCATCCTGATTATCATCACCTTGGTGAACTTTAAGGAGAAGCTGCGTCTGGGCAACGGCTGCACCCAGCTCTCACGGAGCGAAAAGGTGATGGGCCTGTTTAAAAGCCCGTTTGTTATTTTAATGCTGTTGCTCACGCTCATCTTTTTGGCGGTGGCAACCGTTCCGGGGCTGGCGGAGCAGATCGCGCAGCTGTTGGAATAACGACGGCGCAAGAAATTAAATACGCAAGCAGGTATAAAGCCTGCTGAAAAGGTTTAAGGCAGTGCCCTGCAGGGCACTGCCTTATATTTCTATGTCCTCCGGCGGCAAAGATTTGTCCTTTTATTCAGTATAACATATTTTGGGCATCGTACAAAGCAAAAGCGCTCAAAAGAAGAGGGCGCACCGCCTCGTTTGGGCGCTTTTTATCGGTGGCTATCCTTTTTTGACATACGATTCATTTGAGTTTGAGCTTAAAACATATTGACAGCAGCCGAAACCTAGTGTATTATATCCTACATAACATATATAATATATATGTATTATAGACATAGGGCAAACATCATTTTATTGCTTGGGCACGAATGGGATATCCGTAGACGGAGGGGTGTTATTGGATTGGTACTTTATTAAAGAGTTTACGCCGATGTATGTGGAGGCCGCAGGGCTGACGTTAAAGCTGGCCGGCTTCGGCATCCTGCTCTCCATCCTCATCGGGCTTGCCTGCAGCTTGGCGCAGTATTTTAAAATCCCTGTTCTTCGGCAGCTGGTGGGCTGCTATATCGAGCTTTCGCGCAACACCCCGCTGCTGGTGCAGCTGTTCTTTCTGTACTTCGGGCTGCCCAGAGTGGGCATTAAGCTCAGCTCGGAGGCGTGCGGCATCATCGGCCTTGCCTTCTTGGGCGGCAGCTACATGGCGGAGGCGTTTCGCAGCGGGCTGGAATCGGTGGAAAAGGGCCAGATCGAGTCGGGTTTAAGCATCGGACTTGGCCGCTGGCAGGTCGTACGCTACATAACCGTTCCGCAGGCCGTTTCGGTGTCCGTACCCGCCTTTTGCGCGAACGTTATCTTCTTAATTAAAGAGACCTCGGTATTCAGCGCGGTGGCGCTGGCGGACTTGATGTATGTGGCCAAGGATCTGATCGGCCTTTATTACAATACCAACGAAGCGCTGTTTATGCTGGTAATCGCCTATCTGGTGGTGCTGCTGCCGATCTCTGTCGCAGCCTCTTTGATTGAAAGGAGGGTGCGTCGTGCAGGATTTGGGGATTGAGATTCTTTTAAGGGGCAACAACCTTGCGAGGTTGATGGGCGGCCTGTGGGTCACCGCCCGGATTTCGCTTATTTCCGTCGGCATCTCGCTCATTTTGGGGGTCGCGCTCGGCATGGTGATGACGCTCAGGAACCCCGTAACCAAAGCGCTTACCCGCGTGTATCTGGAGTTTGTGCGCATCATGCCCCAGTTGGTGCTGCTCTTTATCGTTTACTTCGGGTTCACCAAGGCGTTTAACATCAATTTTTCCGGCGAGCTTTCCGCCGTGATCGTTTTCTCGGTATGGGGCACCGCGGAGATGGGGGATTTGGTGCGCGGGGCGCTCATCTCCATCCCGAGGCATCAGTACGACAGTGGCAAGGCGATTGGCTTAAGCAGCCTGCAGATCTACCGCTATATCGTCATCCCCCAAACACTCCGGCGGCTGATTCCGCTGGCCATCAACCTGACCACCCGCATGATTAAAACCACCTCGCTGGTGGCGCTGATTGGGGTAATAGAGGTCTTAAAGGTGGGCCAGCAGATTATCGAAGCCTCCCGCTTCACGATACCGACGGCGGCGCTGTGGGTATATGGGGCGGTGTTCTTTCTCTATTTTATCGTTTGCTACCCCATCTCCATCCTCTCTAAATATCTGGAGAAACGGTGGAAGAGTTAAAGATTCTTTTGAATCACCGATGAAAGGAGCTAACTGTTCATGAGCGATGTACTGCTGAAGGTAGACCATCTGAAAAAGAACTACGGCCAAACCGCCGTTTTAAAGGATATCTCTTTGGATGTGCATAAGGGCGAGGTTATCGTGATCATCGGCCCCTCGGGCTGCGGAAAAAGCACGCTCTTGCGATGTATCAACGGGCTGGAATCCGTAGAGGGCGGTGGGATCGTCTTTGACGGCGAGACCTTGACGGGGAACAGGACCGACTGGCGGAAGGTGCGCCAGAAAATCGGGATGGTGTTCCAAAGCTACGATCTGTTTCCCAACATGACCGTCTTACAGAATGTGATTCTCGGCCCGGTAAAGGTGCAAAAGCGTGATAAAAAAGAGGCGGTGGAGGCCGCTTTAAAGCTCCTTGCCCGTGTGGGGCTATTGGAAAAAAAGGATGCCTACCCACGGGAACTGTCCGGCGGGCAGAAACAGCGGGCAGCCATCGTGCGCTCCTTAATACTGGAGCCCGAAATCATCCTTTTCGATGAGGTTACCGCCGCGCTGGACCCCGAGATGGTTCGCGAGGTGCTGGATGTGATGTTAACACTTGCACAAGGCGGCAGCACCATGCTGATTGTCACCCACGAGATGAGCTTCGCCAGGGCGGTCGCCGACCGCATTGTTTTTATCGACGGAGGTGAGGTGACCGAAACAGCGTCTCCAGAGGAGTTTTTTACAAGCCCGAAGACAGAGCGCGCAAAGAAATTTCTCAATATTTTTAATTTTGGGGAGAAAGAAGAGGTATTAGTTTGAAAGATAAATCTTTCAAACTGGGGTTTTGTGTTTTCCTGGTCACAAGCCTAAATCCGATAAAACCGAATTTAGGTTCAGCCGAAATTTTGGCAAGCCGAAACCGCACAATTCCCGGAAAGGAATGGTTATAAGTATGAAAAAAGTATTCAAAGTATTGTCCGTCCTGTTAACGCTGGCGTTTGTTCTGGGGGCCTTTGCGGCCTGCGGCTCGAGCGCCGCTAATCCCAGCAGCACCGCCGAAAGCAGCGCCGCACAGAACAGTGCCGCACAGAACAGTGCTGGCGAAAGCAGCGGCGACCCGGCCGCAAACGGCACCGCGAGAACACTTGAGGAAATCAAGTCGAGCGGCAAGGTGATCATCGGCGTATTCAGCGACAAAAAGCCCTTCGGCTATGTGGACGATCAGGGCGCTTATCAAGGGTACGACGTGTACTTCGCAAACCGCATCGGCAAGGATTTAGGCGTGGATGTGGAGTTCGTTTCCGTTGAACCGGCAAGCCGCGTGGAATATCTGGTGACCGGCAAGGTGGATATCATCCTAGCCAACTTCACGGTAACTGAAGAGCGCGCCCAGAAGGTGGACTTCGCGCTGCCTTACATGAAGGTCGCCTTGGGTGTCGTATCCCCTGAGTCGGCGCTCATCACCGACGCCGCGCAGTTAAACGGCAAGACCCTGATTGTAAGCAAGGGCACCACCGCCGAAACCTACTTCACCGAGAACTATCCCGATGTGAAGCTCTTAAAGTTTGACCAGTACACCGAGGCCTTTACCGCTCTGCTGGACGGCCGCGGCGACGCCCTTTCCACCGACAACACCGAGGTGCTGGCGTGGGCCATCGAGAACAAAGGCTTTAAGGTTGGCGTTGAATCCCTCGGAAGCCTCGACACCATTGCCCCCGCGGTTCAAAAGGGCAATACCGAGCTGCTAAACTGGCTGAACGATGAAATCAAGTCCCTCGCCGCAGAGAAGTTCTTCCACGCGGATTATGAGGAGACGTTGGCCCCCGTTTACGGCAGCGCCGTGAACCCCGAAAACCTTGTGGTTGAGGGCGGCGAAGTAGAATAAGCTAGAATAACAAAAAAGGAGCTACGCTTGTGGCTCCTTTTAGTATGTCAAAAATCTGGGAGTTTCGGCGATGAAAATCCCGGGTTGCTTCGTGTAAGACAGAAACATAAGGAAAAATGGCCTTTCTAAGCCCACATTAACTATAGTTCAACACGCATCAGCTTAAGTTGGCGAAAGGCAGCATATTCTTCGGCTAAATCATGAAGTTCTCGCTTTACATCAGGTGCATTGTCCCACAGGGTCGTTTGGATTTCTAGTTCCTTGCCCTTCTTTTTACTTGCCCAAATGCCAATAATTTCACCGTGCCACACGATAGCGCCCGGGTTGGTGATTGTTGTCCAAACCTGTTTTTGAAGCACCTTATCACTTAACAGGATATGCCGGTCGCGCTGGTCAAGATATGGATCATGCCCGCCAAGCAGCAGCTCTCTTTGAGGGGAATGCGGAGAATACAATAGGTTCTTGTCCTCGGATAAAATAAAGGCTTCCTTCCCCATTAGCTTGACCGGTTCCACTTCATCGCACACGGATTTCCATAGGCGATCTGCCTGTTTCTTCGAGCAACCCAGCCAATCCATCAAGGTCTCGGCGGTTGCGGGCCCGTAACAATGAAGGTATTTCCGCACCAGCCTTTTGGCAGCTTCTGGATCGGATTTAAGCGGATTCCCCAACCAGCCTTTGTAGGAAGTAAAGGTTGGGCTGGTGCTAATGCGTTCTCCGAACACCACCAACCCTAAGAAAGAGCAGGGCCGCAGCAGAAAGGATACAACAGCCCCGCCCACCGTCTGTATGTCCGGGCGGCCATACATAGAAGGGGCATTCCACAAATCCTTTTTTTCGGCGGGTAATAGCGGCAGCATCCATTCGGCCAATGTTTGGTCTAAGGCGCTTTTGCTAACGATCGTTTTATCATCCAACCTAAGACTAACCTGCTTTAGTTTATCCAGTAAATCATCAAAAGACAGCTGTAAATAGTCAAGCGCCGCGAAAATCCCGTTGGTGTAAATCCATTCTTCCCCATCCGCGGGTATAAGGGCGGATAGAAAGGCGTTGCTTTCTTTAACGGGAAACACAACGGGCGCGCCGCGGAAACTCCACGCTTGCAGGAGGGATTTTTGAGCGTAAAGAAGCGCATTCATCTCCGAGAGAGTACAATCTAAAACGCGGTTGAATAACGCGGTTTCCCATGCGCCGGGCGGGGTATTTTGCATTCCGCATGCGCCCACGATTTCAGAAATACAATCTTTTTTGTACCGCACATCCAAATGATGCGCATGCAGACGAAACAACCTGATGCTCCGGGCGTTTAGTTCCACCATTCGTCTTTACTCCTTCAGGATAAGCCTCCGCTTTTTACCACTACCTTGTCTGCGGGTGCTTCTGGTGCAAAAACCGATAACCCTACAAATTCAATTCCCTTTTTATCAATGCTAATGAGATGCTGAGCGCCTTTATTCTGCGCACAGCAAGTGTATGTTGAGGCGTATTCTCTTCAAATTTGGGCTGTATTTTTTCAACCCTGCCAATTATTGCTGTTACAGCTTTAAGGGCATGATCCAATTCTTCTTCTGTATAGGTGCTTTTGCCTATGGCCGAATTTGCTTCCAATTCTCTGTTTAACAACGCAATTGCGATATAATCAGCCTTTAGTGCTTGTACAGTCATTGTGTGCTGCCAAGTACCTGCTTTTAATTTGAGCTGTGCCTTCTCACTTTTATTGATCATGGAAGTAATTGCCCGGATAGCTTCTTGTAATTCTTCTTTCGTGTAATCCATAAACGCACCCTCCTATCATCCGCCACTAACTGATTCGTCTATTACCTCGTAGCTTAACGACTAAGATTCATTATACAGCATATTTAGCTGAGAAGCAAAGCTCCCCCGGCTTGCATTGTACAAACCGGGGAGCGTTTTTAGCACTCTTAAAGGAGCCGCTACGGTGGCTCTTTTTTAGGTTAGGCATTACCGCTTGGCTTGCGCGCCAAGTAAAGGTCGATAGTATCGTACACCTTCAGACAGTTGCCGTGGGCTTCGATTGCCGACGCAATCTCCTGCTCAAACTGCTGCTTTTGCGGCTGCGGCATTGTCCGGTGGTCGGAATAGGTGTTGAGCAGCTGAATGTACTCTGCCGACGTGAAGGTCCTTATCTGATGAAACAGCTTAAACCGCAGCGCGGTAAAACCATACTTAATAATAGTGTCTGAAATGGATTGATATCTTTTTTCATCCTGCTCCACCGGCAGCTTGCCGCCCGACGGGCGGTAACGGCTGTAAAGCGCCTGTATCTGCCGGTGCAGAGGGTCGTCCTCCCGATTTACAAACGGGGTGTTCCAGAACAGCGCAAGGGTGCCGCCATCCTTTAAAAGGCGGTATGCTTTGGGGTAGGCGACCTCCTCGGGTATCCAGTGAAAGGCGCTGGCGGCATAGATGAGGTCGATGGAGCCGGTACCGGCGGCGTAATCCTCAAAAGAAAGATTGAGCACCTCAAAATTGGGGTAGCCGCCGAATTTATGGCTCACGTATGCGGCCAGCCGCTCCCCAAGTTCTATGGCGGTGACGGTACAGCCTGTCTTTAGAATAGACTCGGTAGCCTGCCCGGTGCCGATGCCGACTTCAACCGCCCGCATTTCGGCGTTCAGCCGCGCATAGTCTATCAACTCCGCAAACAGCTCGGGGCAGTAGCCGGGGCGCCATCGGTCATAGTTTCGTTCGTCTTCGTTAAAGGTATACCGTTTGTCCATCTCACTCACCCTTGTCGTTTTATTCTGCGTTGCGGCAGGATGTAAATTATACACAAAATGGGCAAGCGTGTAAAGTGTAAGTGGGAATCTTTTAAATTGCCGCCTGCTCCTGCGCAAGGCGTTGCAGGATACGTTTTTTAAGACGCCTTCTCGCCCCCGCAAGGCCTCGCGAGACGGTGGATTTATGGATGCCAAACCGCGCCGCAAGCTGCGGCATGGTGTAGCCCCGGTAATAGTAGAGGGTCACCAGCTCATACTGCCGCTGCGTAAGGCCGGTTTCCACCTCCTTGATGGTCGCCTCGCGCAGCCTGTAGCGCAGTTCATCGTTGGTGGCGCCACGGAGGGTGCGGTAGTCTGAGAACGAGACGACGCTCATGATATCGCCGCTGTGGTCAGCCGGAGCGCTTCTGTTCACCCGTCTCCCCCCTGTCGAAGTAATGTGTAAGGTACCAGCCGGTTTTGCGCAGCTCGGCATGCTCCTTGTACAGGACATCGATGCGTTCCTCTAAGCCGCGCAGCTCGCGAAGCGGTGCGGTCTTCAGCTGCGCGCGCAGCTGGCGTATCCTCGCGTTGATCTTGGCGCTTTCATAAAGGTACTGCTGCCCCAGCTCAAACAACGTGCAGTTCATACCCTTACACCTCCTGCTTTTTTGGATTAAGAACATATGTTCTTTTCAATTTCCAACGTATCACACATTTTGTGTGATGTCAAGAGAGGGTAAGGAGACTTGAAAGCAGGCCTTGTCATGACTAAATGGCTCTGTTATGCCGCAATCGAGTTGAAATTGGCGTAGAACGTCCCTAAAACTCCAAAAATATTTTTAAAATATTACCAAACCCACTTGTAAAAACACCAAACGTGTGATATAGTGGCTTCGAGGTGAAGAATATATGTTCGCACAAAAGTTTAAGTCTCTCCGCATAAAAAGCGGCTACACACAGGCGCAGCTTGCGGCGCTTCTGGGGGTTTCGACCAGTGCGGTGGGCATGTACGAGCAGGGCAGGCGCGAGCCGGACAGTGCCATGCTGATGAGTATCTGCGAGCTGTTCGGGGTGGATGCCAACTACCTACTAAGCGGCGGCCACAGGGAGAATGGCTCCCCCATCAGGGTGGAGCAGCTCATCACCCAGATGCGCGAAAAGCTGTTGGGGCAGCAGGCGCTAATGTTCCACGGCAAGCCCATCGACGCCGAGGGCGCGCAAAAGATTATCGCGGCGCTGGAGCTTGGCGCGCGGCTGGCCGCGGAGTACAATACGAATTCTTCAGCAGCAAAGTGATAGAATCACTTTGTTAATCTCCCGCCTTTGTCAGAATGAGTATCAGACGGCAATTCGGTGGCTAAATGGAATTCAGGATAACCAGAAAAAGCTGCATGGCGGTGAAGACGACTGAGACAGTTCTCTATCCCGCACGGAGGAATGAGCAGGAATGGACAAAATCATCGCGCTTGCCCAGTCGCTGGTAAAGCGGTATCATACCCGTGACCCCTTTACGCTCTGCGCCGAGCTGGAGGTTCACGTCGTTTTTACCGAGCTGCCCGAAACAGTAGAGGGTTTTTACCATTATATAGATGGACATAAATTTATATATCTCAATAACCGGCTAAGCGAGAACATCGCGCGCGTGATCTGCGCGCATGAGCTTGCCCACGCGCTGATGCATGCCGATTACAACGTGCTGGAGCTGTTGCGCGATACCTTCTTTTATTGCCCGCGCTTTGAGCGCGAGGCCGATATCTTCTGTGCGGCCCTGTTAATAGACAAAGAAGCGGCCCAAAGCGCGCTGCCCGAGCTGCTGAGCATGGAGCAGCTCGCTGCCCTTTCGGGTGTACCGGTGGAACTGGTGGACATGCGCTTCGCCGAGGGGTTTTAATCTGACCGCTCATGAAGAAATCGACATATTCATGGAAGTGAATATATTGCCTTATATTTCGCTGGAGCAGGATCGGCCGCTGGAGAACACCCGCTGCCGTATCTTCATCTTTACCGAGGGCACGGTCTTGGGGCCGAGGAATAAGCTGGAGCAGTTTGCAATCTCGCGCTATGTTCCGATGGGCGGCTGCGTCCCCCTCATCCGCGCATGGCGGGAACAGGGGGCGGAGGTTCGCTATATCACCTCCCGCAAGGCGCCTAAGGCGGTGGAAGCAGTAAAGAAGCTGCTGCTCCGCTACGGCTTTGTGGGCAGTAGGCTCTACTACCGGGAGGGCAAACAGACCTACAGTACGCTCGTAGAGAAGGCGCAGCCGGATATCCTGATAGAGGATGACTGCCAAAGCATCGGTGGGGTGGAGCAGATGTGCATCACCCACGTTAAGCCCGAGATCAGGCAGACCATTACATCGATAGTGGTGAATGAATTCGCGGGTATTGACCATTTGCCTGCGTCACTGGATGAGCTGCTGGCGGGGCAGTATTAAGAGGGTGTGTAGGGGACGGCGTCCTCGCCGCCCCCTACAACACGACAACAGGTGGTTGAGGGTTGTAGGGGAGACCTTTGGTCTCCCGTGGATTCTATACAACGTGCGGTTAGACCGCGGGCGAACGCAGACGCGAATTTCGCGTTTCGCCCCTACGGGCTGTCTCTGTCACGGGCGGGAAGACCCCGCCCCTACACACGGTAAAGGCCGGTGCCAAACGGAACGGCACGGTGGCCCTTCCCTACACCATCACCGTGAACGGTGGGCAACTACGGGACGTCGGGGACGCCGCCCCCTACACGTCGTTGCGGTACCCGCTCGGGGCTGTGGCGGGCAGGCAAACCCCGCCCCTATAGCCCAACACCACGCAATTCTCATAAAAATAACACAAAGGGTCTGCATCCATGAGGATGCAGACCCGCTTTTATATGCTGATTATTCGGTTAAAAAGCGCCTTTTACAAACCCCACCTTGTGGTAGGCCTTGTCGAGGGTGCGCTGTGCGAAGTGGGCGGCCTTTTTGGCGCCCTCGGTATAGCACTGCTCCAGATAGGCCTTATCCTTCATCAGGCGCTCATGCTCCTCACGAACGGGGCGAAGATGCCCGGCCACCGCCTCGCCTACCGCGAGCTTAAAGTCGCCGTACCCCTTGCCGTCAAACGCCTGTGTGATCTCGACAAGGCTCTTGCCCGTAACGACCGAGTAGATGGTCATGAGGTTGTTGATGCCGTCCTTGCCCTCGGCGTAGCAGACGCGCGCGTCACTGTCGGTAACGGCGCTTTTGAACTTCTTGATGATGGCGTCCGGCGTGTCGAGTATCGAGACAAAGGCCTTGGCGTTTTCGTCCGACTTGCTCATCTTCTTGGTCGGCTCCTGTAAAGACATCACCTTCGCGCCCAGCTTGGGGATGTAGGGCTCGGGCATCGCGAAGGTGTTGCCGTAGCGCCCGTTAAAGCGGGTGGCGATATCGCGCGCCAGCTCCAGATGCTGCTTTTGGTCGATGCCCACCGGCACGAGGTTGGTTTGGTAGAGCAGGATGTCGGCCGCCATGAGCACGGGATAGGTAAACAGCCCCACATTCACGTCGTCGGCATACTTCTGGCTTTTGTCCTTAAACTGCGTCATGCGCGAAAGCTCGCCGAACTGCGCGTTGCACCCCAGAATCCACGTCAGCTGCGCATGCGCGGGCACGTGGCTCTGGATGAACACCAGGCTCTTGTTCGGGTCGATGCCGCAGGCGAGCAGCAGCGCGTAGGAAGAAAGCGTCTGCTGGCGCAGCAGGGCGGGATCCTGCTTTACGGTGATGGCATGCATATCCACCACCGAGTAGACGCAGTTGTACTCCTCCTGCAGGTTCACCCAGTTGCGGATGGCGCCGATATAGTTGCCCAGCGTGAATACGCCCGTGGGCTGTATCCCGCTGAAGATAATCTGTTTTTTCGCGGGGGCGGCGGTTTCCATGTTCTCTGGCATTGTAGTAATCAGGCCTTTCCTGTTTAGAATTTCTCGCGGATGAGTTTGGATAGAATCTCTACACCCTTTTCAATCTGCGTGTCAGTGGGAGTAGAGTAGTTCATGCGAAACGAGGTGGTTTCATCCTGCTCGCTCGTCATAAACGCGGTGCCGGGCACCACCGCCACCTTGCGGTGTACCGCCTCGGTGCAGAAGCTCATCATGTCGGAGCCCTTGGGCAGCGTACACCACAAAAACAGTCCGCCCTGCGGGCGCGTGTATTCCACCTTGCCGCCAAAGCCTGCGTCCATACCGCTTAGCATCAGCGCGCATTTCTTTCGGTAGATCTCGCGCAGGTGCTTTATGTGCTCGTTAAAATCCGCCCGGGTCAAAAACTCGGCGCAGATCATCTGCGAAAGGATGCCCGTGTGCACGTCGGCGGCCTGCTTCGCCACCACCATCTTCTGCACCACGGGGCCGGGAGCACATACAAAGCCGACCCGCAGGCCGGGGGAGAGTATCTTTGAAAAGCTGCCGCAGTAAAGCACAATGCCGTCCTCGTCAAACGACTTGATGGCGGGGATATCCTCCCCCTCAAAGCGCAGGTCGCCGTAGGGGTTATCCTCTAATATCATCGTGCCGTAGCGCTTGGCGAGCGCGTAGGCCGCCTTGCGCTTTTCAAGGCTCATCGTCTTGCCGCTCGGGTTCTGGAAGTTGGGGATCAGGTAGATAAAACGCACGTTCTTGTTTGCCTTGAGCGCCTCCTCCAGCGCGTCGATGTCTAAGCCGTCGTCCTGAAGCTCAATGCCCACAAGGTTTGCGTTGTAGGATTTAAAGGAGTTGAGCGAGCCGATGAAGCTGGGCTTTTCGCAGATGACGGTGTCGCCCTCGTTGCACAGCACCTTGGTGGCGAGCTCCACACCCTGCTGCGCACCCGAAACGATGATCAGCTCGTCAAACGCGCGGCCCACCTGATAGCGGGTGCGTATCATATCCTTAAGCTGCGCGCGCAGAGGCGGGTAGCCCTCGGTGATGCTGTACTGCAGTGCCGCAATCGGCTTTTCGGCAAAGATGCTGCTCGTAATCTCGGCAACCAGCCCGGTAGGGAAGGCCTCGGGCGCCGGGTTGCCCGCGGCAAAGGGAATCACCTCCGGGTCGGCGGTAAACTTGAGTATCTCGCGGATAGCCGACGGCTGGAGGGTGGCGATTTTATCGGAAAAGGTGTATTGCATGTCTGATCAACCTTTCTGGTTTCCTTCCAGTGTTAACCTCTATATTCTACCACAAATGCGGGCGGTTTAAAAGCATTAAAATCTCGCAGGCAGATTGTATAAAGCACAAGCAGGTATTGACAGAATGTTCCGCAAATGTAATGATTAAGAACAGGAGCAAGATTTGGAAACGAGGTGGAAGGGATGAAAAGAATACTAAAAGGTTTGTTATCTATCCTTGTAGTGGTTGTGATGCTGGCGGCAGCCGGCGGGTGTTCACAGCAAGCCAGCCCGAACGGCACTCTGCGGGGGGAGAGCCAATCATCCCTACCACAGCAAAGTGAGGTTTCCAGCTTAAGCAGCTCGCAGGCAGACAGTGAACTGCCGTTTGCAGAGCTGAAAAAGGCGGGGGTCATCACTGTGTACAAAGCGTACCCGAATTCAGAAATCTTTGAGCCGACAAAGGTTGCGGTTGGTAACGCCGATATAACATTGTTGGATATTATCGGGGAAGCGGAAAAAGCACTGAATGTAAAGCTGCCTATCCTCGCTGTGACACAAAAAGCAGGTACAGTTACCATTAATCTTTCCCAAGCGTTTATGGATACCTACGACAAATGGGAGATATACCCGATCCTGAACACGATAGGCATGACGCTGAAAGAAAACCAGAGGAACTTTAATGCGGTTGTTTATCAGGTAAACGGCAGGACGGATTTTTTCGGGGAATCCTATGCTTTGCCGGTGCTGAAACTGATACGAGGCTCGCCCGAGGAGTTTTCGGCCCTGCGCGCCAAGGTGCCCTACGAGGGGCTTGATACCATCACGATGATCTCAGAATATGACGAAATTGGCAATAAGATCGCCAATTTTTTATCCATGCTTCCGCCTCTTGATAAAGACATCGCGACGATAAGTGAGCTTGATAACCAGTATGTCCTGCGGACAGCGCTTTACTATACGCAATACTATACGACCGATATCGTAAATGGGGAAGAAGAGTACTATCGCGAAGTACTAAAGCCCATTGAGGGGCCGGTTTCAGAAAAGCTGGGGCAAGGCTTTGCCGAAACGATGTTCTGGCTGAAAGAGCATGTAGAGCAAACCGCGAAGATTATCTTTGGGAATAGTGTCACCATAAAGCACGAGAGCCTTAAGGTATACAATTATCTGTATTTTGCAGTTGAGGGTGTCTATACACCGCCCCATACGGAAGGGGGACCGATGGCAAGGCCGTTTATGCTGGATTACGAGGATTTGGGTGACCGCTACAGGGCAAAAGTGGTATATGTACAGGAAAGCATGGAGGGTTATATAGACGCTGACACGCGGGCCATTATCCCCGAAGCGGAGCTTAAAAACTACGTTCAAACAAAGGGCAGGAAGCGTGAGATTATTCTGCGCAAGGCCGAGGACGGTTCCCTACAGTTTGTCAGCCACCGATTCCTGCCGCAGTAAAGCCAATCTGTAAAAAGCACGCCCGGTGAGATAGAACCTCATCGGGCGCTTAGCACCTTTGGGCAAAAAAATGCCGCCCCCACTATTGCGAAGACAGCACCCCTGGTGGACGATGAGGGACTCGAACCCACGACCTCCCGCATGTGACGCGGATGCTCTACCAACTGAGCTAATCGTCCAGATATTCGGTTGTACGTCCCACGCATACACATTTTGTGGGACAAAGAGCATTATAGTACATCTTCTTTACAAAAGCAACCCCATTTTTACCCAACAGGCCAGCCTGCCCCATTTTCGTGCAGATTCAATAATTAGATAGGATTTTAAATAGTCAGAATAACAAATAAAAAGGCGCATTCACCGTGCGGTAAATGTGCCTTTGAATGCTATTGAAGCGGGCCCTGCGTCATGCCCCGAAAAGCCGCGCAATGTACTGCAGCACGGCGGTTAAGCCGATGCTGTATAAAAAGATGGAGAGCGGCTTGCACAAAAAGATGATGGCGACATATTTTTTAAACGACATCGACGATATCCCCGCCAGCATGCATAAAAAATCGTCGGGCGCAACCGGCAGAAAGATGGCGATGGCAAACCATTTATCGAAGTGTTTGCCCTTATCCAGCCAGCCGATGTACTTGTTAAAAAGGCGGGGGCTGATAACAGCCTGCACGAAGGGGCGCCCAAAATGGCGCGACAGCAGAAAGTTAAAGACCGAGCCGACGCAAACACCGATATAATTATACGCGAAGCCATACCACGGGCCAAAGATCAGCACGCCCGCGGCCAAGCTCACCCCGCCCGGGATGATGGGGAATACCACCTGTAAAATCTGTATTAAAATAAAAACCAATGGCGCCCATGCGCCCTGTTTTGCCATGAAGGTTTGCATGGCCTCGGGGTTTGTGAGTACCCCGGCACGGTAAAAATAGATACAAGCCGCTACCGCAAGCAGTATCCCCACCACGGTGGCTGTGTTGTAGGCTATCTTTATCGCTTTTTGTCCTCTCATGTAAAACGGCGCTTGAGCTTCATTCGGAACGTTTGGCGTGATATCTGCCTGCAATCCTCAGCAACCCCTTCATAATAGCCCTGCCACTGAGCCAGCACCGCGTCACGGCTGTAAAAATGGTGCCCGGCCTTTGAGTGCGCAGAGGCTTCTTGATAGTAATCGGCATCCATCAGCCGGGTAAGCAGCTGCTTAAACTCCGCCGTGGTATTGCCTTTTAAGTAGTAATCGAACAGGATATCCTTGTAAAGGTCAAGGTCACGCAGCAAAAGCGGCAGCCCCACGCACATCGACTCGAGCGTCGTCATTGGGAACAGCTCGTCAAAAGACGGCTGGAACAGCACGTCGGCAAGGTTGTACACCTCGTTCATGCGCTCGCGTGGAATAAGACCCATAAACTTCACATTCGCGGGTGGGTTTTGTAAAATTCGCTGAATCTCCTCATACCCGTCGGAGATTTTGCCAAACGAAAAGCCGCCCGCCCACAAAAAGGTAACCTCGGGCATCTCCTTGGCAAGCTCGATAAACTCCAGCACGCCCTTGCGCTTTTGAAGCTGCCCTACACTGAGCACCACAAACCCGTCGGGGCTTAGGTTGTATTGCTTGCGAAGCGCACGCTTGTCCGCAGCGCTTACCGCGTGAAAACGCTCGTCTGAAACAAAGTTGGGGATATAGGTGATCTTTTCGCGCTCGATGCCTAAGGCAACCAGCTTTTCGATAAAGCAGGGGTTTACGGTAACCAGATAATCCATGTGCTTGTAAAAGTGCACGACATACCCATAGAAAATCTCTTTGATCACCGGCGGCAGCTTAATGCTCTGGTCGAGTGTTTCGGGGATGTAATGCACATACCCTACCGAGGCGACGTCCGGGCGCTTGAATACGCAGCGCAGGTAAAAGGGAAGGTTGACGGTGTGTATATGCAGGATATCGCTGCGCTTATAGCTGTTTTCCACCACGCTAAACTCTTCGGTAAGCCCTTGCGATACAAGCGCCACCTGCTCGCAGTAGGCCGAAAGCACCCCGTGCCCCTGAACGGTATCGGCTCTGGACAGCATGTTGATTACACATTTTCTCATAACGTATTTCCTTTATTATTATTTTCGCCTGTACTATATACGATGCTCCGGCGACAAAAACTTCATCTCCGGAAATAAAAAATGCAGGGGGAATAAAGCCAAAATCGACGGCCTATATCCAAGACATACGAACACAAGTTTAGTATTGCCAATGCCACTCTGTAAGTCAATAGGTAGTTCGTAGAATTTACACATTCAACACAACATAGACGAAAAAATTACACTTTTGTCAGAATTATAATACTAAAAGAAGGGTTGAAACCATTTTTTTAAAACCCTTTCTTTGGCGGGAAACAACAACGTGTTGCGTTATTGTAGAAGACGTATTAAACGGCGTAAAAGTGAGTTTATCCCTTTCACAAATGGAATTTTAGTATAAGAGCCGATGTATTAACTGTACTATTTCATATAATACAGTAATCATAAATGAAATCCGAGAGCTTGTCAACAGACAGAAAAAGCCACGAAAGAACAACACGGTGCGTGTATAAAAGGGGTTCATTGTTGCACCGCGCTGTTTAAATGTGGTATAATAAGCGCAACGCAGGCATGCAAAGGGTCTAACTTTTGCATGCGCTTATTATACTTTTATGTCCACCGCCTCGCCCCTGCGGGGCAACCGGCGGAAACGGACGATTATACCACAAACGCGGTTGCGTTTATATGGTATAATAAACCGATATACATTAAAGACACGTATTGGCTTTTTCAGCACAGGGGAGAATATGATTATACTTGGAATCGACCCCGGTTACGCGATTGTGGGCTGCGGTGTGATCGATTATACCGCGAACCGTTTTAAAACCATAGAGTACCGCGCCGTCACCACCCCTGCGGGGATGCCGTTTGAGCATCGCCTCAAGGCCATCTACGACGGAGTGACGGGTATCATCTGCACCCAGCGGCCCGAGGCGCTCGCCATCGAGGAGCTGTTCTTTACCTCCAACCAGAAGACGGCGATTGCGGTAGCCGAGGCGCGCGGGGCGATCCTGCTCGCGGCGGTGAACAGCGGGGTGCCCGTTTTTGAATACACGCCGCTGCAGGTAAAGCAGAGCGTGGTGGGCTACGGCCGGGCCGTAAAGTCGCAGGTGATGGAGATGACGCGCGTGCTGCTGGGGCTGGAAAGCGTGCCGAAGCCCGACGATGTGGCCGACGCGCTGGCGATTGCCATCTGCCACGCGCACACCAGCGGCTCGCGGCTTGGCAGCCTGCTGACAAAATAGGCTTAGTTAAAGGAGCAAACGCAATGCTGTACAGTGTTCGGGGCAAGCTTATTCATAAAGAGCCCTACCTTGCCGTGGTGGAATGCGGCGGCGTGGGGTTTAAGTGCATCACGACAACATCCACGCTTGCAAAGCTCGGCGAAGCGGGCAGCGAGGCGACCCTTTACACCTACCTGCACGTGCGGGAGGACCTGCTGGATCTCTACGGCTTTGCCGACATGGGGGAGCTCAACTGCTTTAAGATGCTGCTCTCGGTTTCGGGCGTAGGCCCGAAGGTGGGGCTCGCCGTGCTCAGCGACCTGACCCCCGAGCGGTTTGCCCTGTGCGTTGCGGCAAACGACGCCAAAACCATCACCAAGTCGCAGGGCGTGGGCGCGAAGCTCGCCCAGCGCATTATACTAGAGCTCAAGGATAAACTCAAAAGCGCCGACCTGCCCACCGCCCTTTCGGGCGAGGCTTTCTCGGGCAGCGCTGCCTCCTTCGGTGGCAATGCGGGCGAGGCGGTGAGCGCGCTGGTGGTGCTGGGCTACTCGCAGGGCGACGCGGCGCGGGCCGTGAGCGGGCTGTCGCCCGACCTGCCCTCCGCCGAGCTGATACGGCAGGCACTAAAATATTTGTCGGCGCAAGGGTGAAGGCTTTTTCTCGGATTATTGTTCATAATCGGAACGGTCAAGACCGTTCCCTACAAAATAACGTAGGGTCGAGTCTTGGCTCGACCGCAACCGGCATTGTGTTCATGGATATAACAGACGAAAGGGCGGTGAGGGTATGAGCGAGATAGAAATGGATTTTGAAAACCGCATTATCGCCCCCGACTACGCTCCGGAGGATTCCGATATTGAAGGCTCGCTGCGCCCCAAAACGCTCGGCGAGTATATCGGGCAGAAGAAGGCGAAGGAGAACCTTTCGGTGTTTATAGAGGCGGCGAAGGGCAGGGGCGAGGCGCTCGACCATGTGCTGCTCTACGGCCCGCCCGGCCTCGGTAAAACCACCCTTTCGGGCATTATCGCCAACGAGATGGGCGTGAGCATCCGCATCACCTCCGGCCCCGCCATCGAAAAACCGGGCGACCTTGCGGCTTTACTGACTAATTTAAACCCGAACGACATATTATTCATCGATGAGATACACCGCCTCTCGCGCAGCGTGGAGGAGGTGCTTTACCCCGCGATGGAGGATTTCGCGCTCGATATCATCATCGGCAAGGGGCCGTCGGCGCGCTCTATCCGCATCGACCTGCCGCGTTTTACGCTCATCGGCGCCACCACCCGCGCGGGGCAGCTCACAGCACCCCTTCGCGACCGCTTTGGAGTAATTATGCGTCTGGAGATGTATACTATAGAGGAGCTCTGCCAGATCATCAAGCGCAGCGCGCGCATCCTCGATATCCCCTGCGAGGAGGACGGCGCTCTGGAGCTTGCCCGCCGTTCGCGCGGCACGCCCCGTATCGCGAACCGCATGCTCAAACGGGTGCGCGACTTTGCACAGGTGGTGGGCGACGGCATCATTACAAACGCCATCGCGGCGGACGCGCTCAGCCGCTTAGAGGTCGACAAGCTGGGTCTGGACGCGATCGACCGCACCATGCTGCGCACGATCATCAAAAACTACGCCGGCGGCCCGGTGGGGCTTGAGACCCTTGCGGCGGCGATCGGCGAAGAGGCCGTCACCCTCGAGGACGTTTACGAGCCTTACCTTATGCAGATCGGCTTTTTAAGCCGCACCCCGCGTGGGCGCTGCGTCACCTCGCTCGCCTACAAGCATCTTGGCTTGGAGCAGGACGGCCAGCAGACGCTGGACTAAAACAAAACGCATACTACATTAGGAACGACCTCCGTGTCGTTCCGATAAGAAATATCCTTATTAGATAGGCAAAGGAGTAGACTAGATGGCGAGATTATTCGGAACCGACGGCGTACGCGGCCTTGCCAATACAGAGCTTACCTGCGAGCAGAGTTTAAAGATCGGCCGCGCTGCGGCTTATGTTTTAACCCAGCACACCCACCACCGCCCCAAGATTTTAATCGGGCGCGACACCCGCCTTTCGGGCGATATGCTGGAGGCCGCACTGGTGGCGGGGCTGTGCTCGGTGGGCGCTCAGGTGCACCTGCTCGGCGTGGTGCCCACCCCCGCGGTGGCCTATCTCGTAGGGCTGTATCAGGCGGACGCCGGTATTATGATCTCGGCCTCCCACAACCCCGCCGAGTACAACGGCATCAAGATATTCAATACGAACGGTTATAAGATACCAGACAAATACGAAGAGGAAATTGAGGCGATCGTCCTTGATAACTCGGTGGACATTCCGCTGTCGGCGGGCGACAAGGTAGGCACCTCGCGCCTTTGCGAACGCGCGGTGGATGATTACGTGCGCCACATCGTCTCCACCACCGGCGAAACCTTTGAAGGCATACGCGTGCTCATCGACTGTGCCAACGGCAGCGCCAGCGCCACGGCTGAAAAGATATTTACCGCGCTTAAGGCGGACGCTGAGATTACGTATGCCGGCCCCGACGGGGTGAACATCAACCGCGGCTGCGGCTCGATGCATATAGAGGCGCTGGCGGAACAGGTTCGCCACGGCAGCTACGACCTCGGCATCGCCTTTGACGGCGACAGCGATCGCATCCTAACCTGCGACGCGGAGGGTACCCTTGTGGACGGCGACCGCCTGATGGCGGCGTTTGCGCTCTTTATGAAGGAGCAGGGCACCCTGGCGGGCAATACGCTGGTGGTAACCGTAATGTCCAACCTCGGGCTTATCCGCTGTGCCGAGAGCAACGGCATCAACATCGCCACCACCAAGGTGGGCGACCGCTTTGTGCTCGAAAAGATGCTGGAGGAGGGCTACTCCCTCGGCGGCGAGCAGTCCGGCCACCTGATTTTAAAGAACTTCGCCACCACGGGCGACGGGCAGCTCTCGGCGGTACAGCTGCTCACCATGATGAAGAAAACCGGCAAGAGCCTTAAAGAGCTTGCCTCGGTGATGACGGTATACCCGCAGGTGACGATCAACGTAGAGGCGGGCAAAACCGCCAAGGTAAAGCTTGCGGTAGACAAGGACGTAAACGCCCTGATCGCCTCGTGGGAGGAAAAGCTCGCGCAGAACGGGCGCGTCCTCGTGCGCGCCTCGGGCACCGAGCCGCTCATCCGCGTGATGGTGGAGGGCAAGGATTTGGCGCTCATCCGCCGCTGTGCGGACGAGATCGCCGAGGCCGTCAAGGCGTTATAACGGTACCAATCTATTTGCAGCTGTAGGGGCAGACACATGGGTCTGCCCGCATCAGTAAATACGGATAAATACAGGGCGTAGGGAACGGTCTTGACCGTTCCGCTCTGACAATGCAAGCCATTCTAAAGGAGAACACGCATGAGAATATCGGACGGCTGGAAGGATTACGAGGTGCTGGATACCTCGGACGGCGAGAAGCTCGAGCGCTGGGGGGATATCATCCTCGTGCGGCCGGACCCGCAGATTATTTGGCAGACCGAGCGCACCCACCCGCTGTGGAACGCCCCGCACGCGCGCTACGAGCGCTCGCAGAGCGGCGGCGGCAAGTGGCACAACTTAAAAAGGTTTGGCGAGGAATGGCAGATAAGCTATAAAGACCTTCGCTTTGTCGTTCGCCCCACGGGGTTTAAACATACCGGCCTCTTCCCCGAGCAGGCCGTCAACTGGGACTTTATCGGGGATAAGATTCAGTCGGCCGGCCGGCCGATATCGGTATTAAACCTGTTCGCCTACACGGGCGGCGCCACCCTTGCCGCCGCGGCGGCGGGGGCGAGCGTCTGCCATGTGGACGCGGCAAAGGGCATGGTTTCGTGGGCGCGGGATAACGCGCGCGCCTCGAATTTAGCGGACAAGCCGGTGCGCTGGATGATAGACGACTGCAAGAAGTTTGTCGAGCGCGAGATACGCCGCGGCGCGCGCTACGACGCCGTCATCATGGACCCGCCCTCCTATGGCCGGGGCCCGGGCGGCGAGGTGTGGAAGCTCGAAGAACAGATCTTCCCGCTGGTGACGCTCTGCGCGCAATTGCTCTCAAAACAGCCGCTGTTCTTTCTGCTCAACTCCTACACCACGGGGCTTTCCCCCTCGGTGATGGCCTATGTGCTGGGGGCGGCGGTGGCAAAACAGCACGGCGGGGCGGTGAGCGCCGATGAAATCGGCCTGCCGGTTACACAGTCGGGCTATTGCCTGCCCTGCGGCAGCACCGCGATTTGGCAAACCCCCTAAAAGCACACAATACTAATTTCGATAAGAAATAGTACGTAAGAATTCTAAGGCGTTGTTTTACAACGCCGTGCAAAAGGCATCAATAGGGCCTTTTGCTCGAATTTTTCTATATTTCTAATCGAAATTAGTATAAAAGGATGAGGCATTGCAGATGGCAGCATTAATAGAAACACAAAAACTGCACTTTTCATATGACGGCGGCGAGGGCAGCCCCGAGGTAAAGGTGCTCGAGGGAATTACCCTAAGCATCGGCGAGGGCGAGTTTGTGGCGGTGCTCGGGCATAACGGCTCGGGCAAAAGCACCCTCGCAAAGCACTTCAACGCAATCCTTCTGCCCGGCGGCGGCAAGGTATACATAGAGGGCATCGACACCTCGATAGAGGAGCGCATCTACGATATCCGCCAGCGCGTGGGCATGGTGTTCCAGAACCCCGATAACCAGATCGTCGCGACCATCGTGGAAGAGGACGTGGCGTTCGCGCTTGAAAACCTCGGCGTGCCGCCCAAAGAAATCCGCGAGCGGGTGGACGAGGCCTTAAAGAGCGTCGGGATGTACGATTACCGCGAACGGGCGCCCTACCAGCTTTCGGGCGGGCAGAAGCAGCGGGTGGCCATCGCGGGCATTATCGCCATGCGCCCCCGGTGCATCGTGCTCGACGAGCCCACCGCCATGCTCGACCCGAGCGGGCGCAAAGAGGTGCTCAAAACCATCCGCCGGTTAAACCGCGACTATGGCATCACAATCGTGCTGATTACGCATTACATGGACGAGGCCGCCCGCGCCGACCGCGTGGTGGTAATGGATAACGGCCGTGTGGTGCTCGATAATACGCCGCGCGAGGTATTTAAGAACATCGCGCTGCTCAAGGAGATCGGCCTGGATGTGCCGCAGGTAACCGAGCTTTCCGCCTCCTTAAAGGAGAGCGGGGTAGAGATGCCCGACGGCATCCTGTTTGAGGATGAATGCATCGACGCCGTGGCAGCCGCGCTTGACCGTTTGAAAGGATAACCACATGTCAGTCATAAAAACCGTTGGGCTCACCCATATCTATAACATCGGCTCGCCGTTCCAGAAGGCGGCGGTGCAGGACATCAATATCGAAATCGAAAAGGGCGACTTTATCGGCGTCATCGGGCACACCGGCTCGGGCAAGAGCACCCTCATTCAGCACTTTAACGGGCTGTTAAAGCCGACCTCGGGCAAGATTTTTATCGACGGCAAGGACCTGTGGGCGGATAAGACGCGCCTCAGGCAGTGCCGCTTTAAGGTGGGGCTGGTGTTCCAGTACCCCGAGTACCAGCTGTTTGAGGAGACGGTGGCAAGGGACATCGCCTTCGGCCCCAAGAACATGGGCCTGCCGGAAGCCGAGATCACCGCGCGCGTCGCCGAGGCCGCCGAGTTTGTGGGGCTTCGGCAGAAGCATCTCGAGCGCTCGCCGTTTGACCTTTCGGGCGGGCAGAAGCGCCGCGCCGCCATCGCGGGCGTGATCGCCATGCGCCCCGAGGTGCTTATACTGGACGAACCCACCGCGGGCTTAGACCCGAAGGGGCGGGAGAAGATTTTAACCCAGATCAAAAACTACCATAAGGTGACGGGCAACACCGTGCTGCTGGTTTCCCACAGCATGGAGGATATCGCCCGCTATGCCGATAAGGTTTTGGTGATATCGGGCGCGCAGATACGGTTTTTTGACACGGTGGATAACGTATTCTCCCACGCCGAGGAGCTTACCGCCATGGGGCTGGAGGTGCCGCAGATTACCAAGGTGTTCTTAGGCCTCGCCGCAAAGGGCTACCCCGTGCGCACCAACATCTATACGGTGGAGGACGGCAGGAACGAGATTCTTCGGCTTAAAGAAGAGCTCAGCCGCAAAGGAGGGATGAGTTTGAAAGAATAAATCTTTCAAACTCAGAGTTTTGTGCTTTTTTTGCCCACAAACTTAAATCCGATTTAATCGAATTTAAGTTAAAGCAAAATTTCGGCTGAAGCCGAAACCGCACAATTCCCGGACTCTATAAGAAAGGAATCGCCAAAACATGCTTAAAGATATTACCCTCGGGCAGTACTACCCCGGCAACAGCGTGGTGCACCGCATCGACCCGCGCATGAAGATCATCCTCACCGCCGTTTATGTGGTGATGCTGTTTATCATTACCCATCCCGTGGGGCTTACGGTGGGGCTGCTCGTGCTTGTCGTGGGCTACGGGGCCTCCAAAATCCCGCCGCGCCTGATGTTAAAGGGCCTAAAGCCCGTATTGCCGATTATATTGTTTACCGCCGTATTAAACATTTTTTTCGTCGACGGTGAGGTACTGTATAGAATATGGATGATCAAGATCACGAAGGAAGGGCTGCTGCTCGCCGCCGTGATGGCGGTGCGCATCCTCTGCCTGATCGCGGGCACCTCGCTGCTTACCTACACCACCTCGCCCATCGTGCTTACCGACGGGCTGGAGCGCCTGATGGCGCCGCTGAAGGTGATCAAGCTGCCGGTGCACGAGCTGGCCATGATGATGACCATCGCCCTGCGTTTTATCCCTACACTGATTGAGGAGACCGACAAGATCATGAGCGCCCAAAAGGCCAGAGGTGCCGATATGGAGACGGGCGGGCTGGTTAAACGCGCCAAAGCGCTGATTCCTATCTTAATTCCGCTTTTTGTTTCGGCTTTCCGCCGGGCGGACGAGCTTGCGCTTGCCATGGAGTGCCGCTGCTACCGTGGCGGCGAGGGCAGAACGCGCATGAAGCAGCTCAAGTTTTCAAGCGCCGACGCGTACAGCCTCGCGTTTTTCATCCTCTGCCTCGCGGCGGTTGTCGCTATCAACCTCACGCTGCCGAGCGTTGTGTAAAAGGATTCATCCGGACAGGGGCAAGCCCTGTCCCTACAAATGACTTTTATCCCCGCCGCCTCGCCCCTGCGGGGCAACCGGCGGGAATGGACGATTATACCACAAACGCGGTTCGTTTATGGTATAATAGGCTTATACGGACTCGCCCTACAGATGTCCGTCGTGTAGGGGCGAACTGTGTTCGCCCGCGGTTTTCCTTCATAAAGACGCTTTTGTGGGTACCCACGTAGCTGTTCTGAGGGTTTCTGGAAATATATTACTTTAAAGTAACAACACTGTTTCAGAATGGTCAAAACAGTTCCCTATCAAACGGTAAAGGAGCGGCTGTATGCGCAACCTCCTGCTTACGCTGCGGTTTGTGGGCACCAACTACTGCGGCTTTCAGGTGCAGAAGAACGGTGTGACGGTGGCGCAGCGCCTGCAGGACGCCATCGAGGCGGTGTTTGGGCAACGGTTGCTCATCAAGGGCTGCTCGCGCACCGACGCGATGGTGCACGCCTACATGTTCTGCGTCAGCTTTAAAACCGAAAAGGACATCCCCTGCCCGGCGATCATTCGCGCTTTAAACGCCAACCTGCCCTACGATATCGCCGTATACGGCTGCACCGAGGTGCCCGAGGGCTTTCACGCGCGCTACAGTTGCACGGGCAAGGAGTATCTCTATAAAATCGATAACGGCGTTTCGCGCGACCCGTTTCTGCACAACCTTGCGTACTATTATAAACACCCGCTGGATGTGCAGGTGATGGACGCCGCCGCGAAGGGAGTTATCGGCACCTGTGACTTCTCGGCGTTCTGCAGCGCGGGGTCTTCCGTAAAGGATAAGGTGCGCACGGTGTACGACTGCTCGGTTTTTCGCGAGGGCAGCCTTGTAACGGTCACGGTGCGCGGCGACGGCTTTTTATACAACATGGTGCGCATCATCACCGGCACCCTGCTGCTCGCGGCGGAGAAGGGGCTTACGGCGCAGGATATACAGGGCATTATCGCCTCAAAAGAACGCTCTAACGCCGGGGCGACCGCTCCCCCTCACGGGCTGTACTTAAACCGTGTGTTCTACGATGAAGACAGCATAGACGATTGACATAGAAACCTAGCGTAAGGCTTTGTGTTTCACGCACAAGCCGGAAAGGCAGGGCGTTTGCCCATGGCGGTGCTCACAGACATTAAGCAGGAACGCAAGAAGCGTTCCCGTATCAGAATGCTCAAACGCCTGATTGTGCTCGCACTGGTGTGCGGCCTCACCGTCGCCGTTATTTATTCCAAGGAGCTGTTTGCGGGTATCGATATTCCGGCGCTCATGCAGGAGGCCTTCGGTACGGTGGGCAAAACCGGCAGCTACCCCGTTTCGCTGGTGGGTGAAACCGGTAGCGCCATCTGCAACATGGGCGGCTCGGCGGCAGTGCTTACCGACAGCAACGTACAGATCTACTCCCGCGCGGGGCGGCGCTCGGGCACGCTGCAAAGCGGCTTTGCCAACCCGGTGCTCAAGGTGAGCGGCAACCGCGGCATTTTGTATGCGCGGGGGGATAAAACCATCAAAACCCTCGGCAAGGGCGGCCTGCTGAATAAGCAGGACCTTGACGGGCTGGTGTATACCGCCGAGCTCTCGGCAAACGGGCAGATGGCCGTCGCCACACAGGTACAGCGGCGCGCGGCCAAGGTAGAGGTGTTCGACAGCGCGTTTAATTCGCTGTTTACCTGGCTTTCGGCGGAGAATCAAGTGCTGTCGCTCGCGCTTTCGCCCGACGCGCAGAAGCTCGCCGTCGGCACCATCACGGCGAAGGACGGCGCGATCCTTTCAGCGGTAAACCTGTTCTCGATACCCGAAAAGTCGGAGCTCGGCAAGGCCGAGTTTTACGAGACCCTGCTGGTGGCGCTTAAGTACACCGCAAACGGCGTGCAGGTGCTGGGCGACAACCAAACGGCATTTATCGACAACGCCGGGGAGACCAAGGGCAGCTACGCCTATGGCGGCAAGCCGCTGGACATGTATTCGGTCACCGGCAATTCCACGGCGCTTATCCTGGGCGAATACAAGCGCGACCGGCAGGTTACCGTTGTTTCGCTCAGCGAGCAGTGCAACGTCAACTTTTCGTTCGTCATAAAGGAACATGTGCGCGATGTGTACACCGACGGTGAAAACACCTATCTACTTACCGACGCCAGCCTTTACATATATAACGGGCAGGGGCAGTGCACCCAAACCATTGCCAACGAAAACGGCGACGCCGTAATGGCAAGCGGAGCGGATGTTTACCTGCTGATGCCGCACGAGGTGGCGAAGGTGGTATAGCGTACCGTATAGGAGGGAACCGAAAATGCCAGCTTCTTATGTGCTCGACGCGATCTTCGCAGCCATCATACTGATCTGCATCATCGTCGCGTGGAGAAAGGGCTTTGTACAGACAATACTTTCCTTCGTGGGCTTTGTTGCGGCAGCCGCTCTTTCGGCGTATTATTGCGGCAAAATCGCGCAATATTTTTATGAGCTTGTCATTGAGCAGCCGCTCTATCAAAGTATCTTGAAAAAGGTATTGACACTTGTGCCGACGGGTGAGATTATTAATAATGTGGAAAATATCGGCGACGTTTTGCCGGGTTTTGTCGCGACACTGTTTAAGAGCGCGGCCAATAACGCGAACGAGCAGATTACCCAAACCCTTACCGGCACCGCCGAGGCCGTGGCGCGAACGGTGCTGGATGCCGTTGTGCAGCCGCTCATGCTTTCGCTGTTAAGTGTCATTGCTTTCTTTGTACTATTTGGGCTCATGATGGTTATAGTAAATATATTGGTTGCTGTGGTGGGGAAGGTGTTCAGCCTGCCGGTGCTCAGCGGCATCAATCGCCTATTGGGCGGCGCTATCGGCGTGCTTAACGGCGTGGTGCTCTGCATGGTTGCTGCGGCGCTGCTGGAGCTTTCCATCAGCTTAACCTCCGATGCCAACCCAATTATCAACACACAGGTGCTTAGTGCAACCTATATCGTCTCTCGTTTTGTAGATTTTAACCCTATTCTGTCGTTATTATCATAGAAGTCCTATTCTGCCATACCATAGGCCGATGCAAAACAGGGATTCATGCGGCTTATACTAGTATTATGCACCATTTATAGGGCGTTCACATATTCTTTATACTGCGGTAATACAAATATGGTATAGTTTCGTTTAAACTATGACGGCCCTACTTCGGCGCCGCGCCTTATAGGCAAACCATGGTTTGAAAATTCATTTTCAAACATTACCGTAGACAATCGTCCCGCAGGCATGGGGATTATTATACGGAGGATAGAAGATGAAGGGCAACAAGAGGGAAGCACTCAGCATACCCAATATACTTTCCTACATAAGAATATTGCTGGTTCCCGTTTTCGCCGTGCTGTATATCATGGCGGAAAACGAGCGGGACTATATCTTCGCGGCGCTTATACTGCTTTTATCGGGGTTTACGGATCTCTGCGACGGCTTTATCGCGCGCCGCTATAACATGATTACCTCGCTTGGCAAGATACTCGACCCCGCCGCGGATAAGCTTACGCAGGCGACCGTCGCGGTGTGCCTCGCCATTAAGATCGAGGGCATGGCACTGCTGCTTGCGGTGTTCATTGTAAAAGAGGTTATCATGGCGGGGGCGAGCATCTTTTTACTCTCCCGCGGGGGAAAGATAGACGGCTCGCAGTGGTTCGGCAAGCTGGCCACGGCGGTGTTCTACGCGGTCATGGTGCTGATTGTGGCGGTTCCCGGCATCAACGGCACCGCGCGCATGGTGATGATCGCCTGTTCCGCCGCGATTATGATCTTCGCACTGTTAAGCTATATCCCCACATTTTTTCAGATATTTAAAGAAACCAAGTCCGGCAAGGCTCTTCCCGGCAAAGGGGAAAAGGGCACGGACAATAAGAAATGCAAGGATGCATAGTACGGGCGCCCGATTTGGCTTATACTTATTGCAATTAGAAATATAGAAAAATTCGAGCAAAAGGCCCCATTTATGCCTTTTGCATGGCGTTGTAAAACAACGCCTTAGAATTCTTACGTACTATTTCTTATTGGAATTAGTATTGCGCTAGCCGCGTTAAGCGAAAGCGGGAGCCGGTATCTGCGGGCGTATGCCGCGCTTTAGCGGTAGAAGGGTTGCTTATGCTCAGCCGCCTTTGCTTTTAAGATAGGAGTTTTTCATATGCTTTGTTCACGCTGCAAGAAACGAATGGCGGTTGTTTTTGTGACCAAGATCGAGGGCGAAAAAACGATAAATGAGGGGCTTTGCCTCACCTGCGCCAAGGAGCTCGGCATCAAGCCGGTAAACGATTTGGTGGAACAGATGGGCATCACCGACGACGAGATGGAAAATGTCAGCAAGGAGCTCATGGAATTTATGGGCGGAGAAAACGAAGAGATGTTCGAGCCGGGGGGTGCCACCACCTTCCCGTTTCTGCAAAACCTGTTTACCTCGGGCGGCGACAACCGCAATCAGGACGCCGACGTAAAACGCAACGCCGAGCGCGACCGCAAGGCCAAGCGCGACAAAAAGGAGCAGGAGAGCAAGCGCAAGCACCTTTCCGCCTACTGCGACGACCTCACCCAAAAGGCGCGCGACGGCAAGATCGACAACATCATCGGGCGCGATAAAGAGATTGGCCGCGTGGTTCAGATCTTAAACCGCCGCACCAAGAACAACCCCTGCCTCATCGGCGAGCCGGGCGTAGGCAAAACCGCCGTGGCCGAGGGCATTGCCCTGCGCATTGCGGATGGCGACGTACCCCCGCGCCTGCAGGATAAAGAGATCTTCCTGCTCGACCTTACGGCGCTGGTGGCGGGCACGCAGTTCCGCGGGCAGTTCGAGAGCCGCGTAAAGGGGCTGGTGGAGGAGATCAAGCAGGCGGGCAATATCATCCTGTTCATCGACGAAGTGCACAACCTTGTGGGCGCGGGTGATTCCGAGGGCTCAATGAACGCCGCCAATATCCTTAAGCCGTCGCTTTCGCGCGGCGAGATTCAGGTAATCGGCGCCACCACCTTCAACGAGTACCGCAAGAACATCGAGAAGGACGCGGCCCTTGAGCGGCGCTTCCAGCCCGTTGTCATTGAAGAGCCTACGATCGCCGACAGCATCGACGTGCTGCGCGGCATTAAGAAGTACTACGAAAATTACCACCGTGTGCAGATCACCGACGAGCTTCTGCGCAGCGTGGTGCTGCTTTCGGAGCGCTATATCAACGACCGTTTTCTGCCCGACAAGGCCATCGACCTGCTTGACGAGGCCTGCTCCTGCGCCGCGCTGCGCAGCAAGGAGCTTGCCGAGTACGACCGCCTGAGCAAGGAGTACCGCCGCAGCCAGACGGAAGAGGGTACGCTCGAGCAGGACAGCGAGTCGGTAGACTACGAGCGCCTTGCCACCGTGCGGGCGCGCACGCTGCAGCTGAAGGACCAGCTGCTGCAGCTGGAGCCGGCCGCCACCTCGGTGACGGTAACCGACGACGACATCGCCAAGGTGATAGAGCTTTGGACCGGTATCCCTTCCTCCAAGATCAAAGAAAACGAGTTTGAGAAGGTGAAGAACCTCGAGGCCCGCCTGAAAGAAAAGGTCATCGGGCAGGACGAGGCGGTGGAGCTGGTGGCCGCCGCGGTAAAACGCGCCAAGGTACAGGTTTCGGCGCGCAGAAGGCCCGCCTCCTTCATCTTTGTCGGGCCCACGGCGGTGGGTAAAACCGAGCTTGTAAAAGTGCTCGCGAACGAGCTGTTTGATACGCCCGACCCGCTGATCAGGCTCGATATGTCGGAGTATATGGAGAAATACTCGGTATCGCGCATCATCGGCGCCCCTCCCGGCTATATCGGGTACGATGAGGCGGGCCAGCTCACCGAAAAGGTGCGCAGAAAGCCCTACTCGGTGATATTGTTCGACGAGATCGAGAAGGCGCACCCCGACGTGCTCAACATCCTGTTGCAGATACTCGACGAGGGACGCATTACCGACGCGCACGGGCGCAAGGTGAGCTTTGAAAACACCGTAATCGTCATGACCTCCAACGCGGGCTCGCAGTTTAAGGATAACACCCTGGGCTTTAACAAAACCCAGTTTGAAATCGCCAAGGATAAGGCGATGAAGTCGCTTTCGGAATTCCTGCGCCCCGAGTTTATCAGCCGCGTGGATGAGATCGTGGTGTTCTCGCCCCTTACCAAAGAGAACTACGCCAAAATAGCCGCCCTCATGCTCGGCGAGCTGGTGGAGCCACTTAAGGAAAAGGGCATCGCCTTCACCTACGACGAGGCTGCCTGCTCTCGCATTGCCGAGCTTTCGTTCGGCAGCAAGACGGGTGCCAGAGAGATACGCCGCGTGATACGCAAATCGGTGGAGGACAAAATCGCCACCATGATTTCCGACGCGCCCAACGCCTACCCCACCCGCATGAAGCTTGTGAGCAACGAGGGGACACTCGAGGTGCTCGCGCTGTAAACAGCGGGCTTAAAACGGGAAGTTCTTAGCATAAAAAGTCTTGACTGGGCGGCGGATTGTGTGTTATAATACAATTCGCCGCTGAAATGTGCGGGTGTTGTTCAATGGTAGAATGCCAGCCTTCCAAGCTGGATACGTGGGTTCGATTCCCATCACCCGCTCCATTGTCTTGATAATCCGTCATTTTCCTGCGCGTCGGCGGGCCCTTTGTTTTAGCTGTGCGTGTTTGGAATTGTTTGTCGGCATGCCTCAATAATACTAATTTCAATAAGAAATAAAACGTAAAAATTCTTCACAAAAGGCGTAAATGGGGCCTTTCGCTCGAATTTTTTCTATATTTCTAATTGAAATAAGTATAGGGCGACACGAGTGCCTGTAGCTCAGCTGGATAGAGCATCCGCCTTCTAAGCGGAGGGTCGGGGGTTCAAGTCCCTCCAGGCGCGCCATACGTGGTGGGTATAGCTCAGTTGGTTAGAGCGCCAGATTGTGGCTCTGGAGGCCGTGGGTTCGAATCTCACTATCCACCCCATATTAAAAAGGACTCATGCGTTTGCGCCTAGATAAGGTTAAAAAAGTATCGGTGCCGCCCTTGGCGGCAGGAGGGGCTAAGCCCCGACAGATAGTTTTTTAATGGTTGAAAGTTTACTTTCAACCTAGGGCCATATGCATGATTTTTTCTATAAACACCTCGCGCAATCAGCGCAGAGGTGACACATATTGGGCTGTAGCCAAGCGGTAAGGCACAGGACTTTGACTCCTGCATCCCGATGGTCCGAATCCATCCAGCCCAACCATGAAAGCCCCTGAAGCATCAAGACTTCAGGGGCTTTTCAATTCCTGCGAAACTACTTCTACTGTTTTCTCGTATCCGGCTCCCCATATTCGCGCAGCATCGCCTGTTTGGTTACAACCCATTGCTTGCCATATTTTTGGGCGTCTATGCCGGGCAGAAGCTTGCCATATTCGATTGCCTTGCGCAGCGTGCTTTCATGCAGCCCCCAAAGGCTCGTTGCGTCGGCAAAGGACAATAGCCCGTCAAAGGGGGTGGCTACATCCTTCCCGTTTTCCCACAGCTCGTCGCAGGAGAGGTCGAGCTCGTCGTTCCACACAACACCGTACCCGCCTGCGTCTGCCGCAACGGTTTCAAACAATCCGGATATCTCTTTTAAAGCCTGAAACACAGGCCACTTTTCAAAAAGGGGACCGGTATCATATTCCTTTGTGGTGCCTTCGGTAAACTGTACCAGCAGTTTATAGCCTGCTAAAGGCTTCACCGATTTAATTCTATGAAACATACAAGAACCTCCTGCAGATATATTTAATGCAGATATTTATTCAAGCGGCGGCAGCAGCCGGAATTCTTGAGTTTCCCACATTTGCAACAGTTCCGGCTGGTGCTGTGTTATCCATTCACGCACCATGCCAAGCGGCCGTTGCGGTAAATCCCCTTCAAGCATCTCGCCAGTCTGTATATCGATTGCACCGATGTATTCTCCGTAGATTGCATGCAGGTGAGGCGGATTGTGTTCGCGCTGGCTGTAGTATATTTTAATAACAATCCCGTAAAACCTTGCGATTACCGGCATTTGATTGCACCGCCCTTCTGTTATTACCTACAGTATATCTCGGTATCGTGATAACGTCAATGAGATTTTGTCAAAGTAACCTTACAGCTTGAAAAAGCGGCTCGCCGATTTTAATACTTAATTTTAAGAAGAGTAAGCCGATATAATCAGTAGTGATCTTATAAATTTATGATATTATGGATTAGAATGGCGAGTAAGTATCAAATGACTAGCAGAGTTGGGTGAAAAATTATGCGCGTTGAGCCAAACAACGGCTTTTCGATGAGCCGTATATTTTCCGGCACGTCAAGAATAGGCGGTGTGTCGCTGCCGGACTATCAGGATTTTTACTTTAATACCAAAACCGCGCCCGCCATGAGCGATGAAAGGTTCAAGGATGCCATCGTCCGGCAGGCCAAGGAGGATGCGGCGGCAGGAAGATTCCAGACCGATTCCGCACAGTACCGCGGCCTGATGAAAAGCTATGTATCGGTGGCCTCACCGGACAGGAAAAATATCATCACCAAGGCTTTAAATAGCGTTCCTGTCGGTAAAAATCTACCCAAAACAGAGGTCTTGTCCTTGTTCGACCTGCTGTTCGGCAAGGTAACGCTGACCCTGACGAAGGATAAGGCCGTAAACTACGCGGAGTTTTACGACAGCAACGGGGAGCTTGTCGCGTCCTATTCAAACGGCGGCTGGACGAATTATGAAACGAAGGCCGAGGCTGCCCGTTCGGCCGAATTCTTAAGCATATACAATGCAGCCTATAAAACCGCGCTGAGCGAAAGCGGCAATCAGGTAGCTGCCTCGAACGGCGACGAAGGTTCACTCGATATATCTGTGTAAAATCAGAAGAGAAATAGTATGAGCCGACCGTCCACCTAAAAAGTGGTGCGTCGGCTTTCTGTTTATGCTATAATACCTTATATTACTATTTGTTCGGAGGACATCAACCTTGCAAAAGAGAACCTCGATCATCCTTGGCACCGTAGGCGGTGTCTGTGTTTTAGGCATCATTGCGTTAAAGATACTGGAGCAGGGCTTCGGGCTTACCTTGTTTGTGCTGGGCATGACCACGTGGGGTATTAACGGCATCCTTGCGATGGTCGCCATTCTCTCTCTTGCCGTACTGGCAGTGCGGCTGTTAAGGGCGGCTAAAAAGCGTGCCCACAGCCATAAGGCATTGTTTACCGCGGGTATCGTGGTGGTGGTATGTCTTGCCCTGATCGGTGTGCCGTACGCGTGGCTTGCCGGGTTTATCACCGAGCCGAGGTACTTTACCTTTTCTTCCCCCGACGGAGCGCATACCATTGTTGTTGAGGAAGAGAGCTTTCTGCTCGCGGGCTTCGGCAGCGTTTACGAAAAAGAGAATGCGTTGTTTATGAGCAAAAAAGCGGGGTACAGCACAGACGATGGCTACCGCCCCTTCTCCGCAAACGACTACCGGCTTACCTGGGGGCAAGAGAATGCCTCTCTTACCTACGGCTTCGGCGCCATGGGCCTTGACCGAAGCGTTGAAATACCATTTTAGCGCTCAGCCGCAATACCATAACGGGCTATCGCAAAAGCGCTTGACAGAGCACCTCCTCAATGCTATATTAAAATTAAACAATGTTTAAAGCATGATTTAATTTTTGAAAGGTGAGGAGACTTACGGTGAAAAACGTACCTGTTTTGATATTAGTTACCGCTGTCGCGGGGCTGATGGTGGCCTTCGGGCTTTCGGAGAAAAAGATACTCTTTTTACAGGGGCCGCGTGCGGCGACCATCGCGCTCGGTGTTATCGGGATGCTGCTGTGCACCATCAGTGTGGGCAGGTTTATCTCCGCCGCCCCCGCGCATCCGCTGTCTATTTTGGGGTATGTCATCGGCGCCGTTGCCCTGCTTGCGTTTTTAACGCAGATCTTCGCGTGGAAGCTGCCCGTTATCGGCGACCCGAAGGCAGCGCTGATCGTGCTCGCGTCGGCGATGGTGGTAAAATCGGTGATTGCGAGGTTTGCGCATCTCATTGCAAAATAGCGGGATGAATTCGCCTACATAGGCGCACTGTATGATTAAGAGCCTGTATCGGCTATTCTGAGGTGCGGCAAAGAATACACCGCCACAGGGGAGAGAAGACAGAGCCAATGAAGAAGGATGTAAAGAACGAGATCATCGACGCGACGCTGCGACTGATCGAGGAGAAGGGCAGCGATATCGACAGCATTACGGTGCGGGACATCTGCGCCTCCGCGGGGGTGGCCTCCGCGCTGGTGAACTACCACTTTCAAACCAAGGAAAACCTGATTGCGCAGTGCGTGCAGAAGCTGATCGGCGACGTCATTGCAAGCTTTGAGCCGATATACCGGGCGCTCGACGGCAGGCAGCCCGAAGAAAAGCTGCGCATCATGATGAAAAGCACCTGTGCCTACCTCGCCACCCACGAGAACATCTCGCGCATCTCGATGCTTACCGACTTTACGCATCACAACCCAAACGACAATACCGCCCAGACCGCTGTGGCGTACTACCCGTTGATGCGCGCCGCCTGCCCCGAGCGGATGACCGACGACGAGGTGAAAAGGCGCACCTACCTGATGATCCTGGCCGTACAGGGGGCGTTTTTGCGCACCACCCTCTTAAAAGGTGAGATCGGGGTGGATTTTCACGATAAAGAGCAGCGCGAGGCGCTGGTAGACTCGGTGCTGGATTTTTACCTGAGTATGTAATGCCATAATGCAACAGTAAAGGCCGTCATCCTTTGACGGCCTTGAATTTTTTTATAATGGGTGAGAAATAAAAGCCCAGCC
Source organism: Bacillota bacterium (assembly GCA_023412215.1). Taxonomy (GTDB): domain Bacteria; phylum Bacillota; class Clostridia; order Oscillospirales; family Ruminococcaceae; genus Acetanaerobacterium. Next base: position 257,098 of record JAEYNX010000020.1, read on the forward strand.
AGTTGTATTAGTAAGTGAAGGGAGGTACGATGCGGTGAATGATTCATCAGAGCTCAATGAATCCGTTCAGCGGGCAGTACATCAATATTCCCAGAGCATCATCAAACTTGCTTTTGCCTACGTCAAGAACATTGCGGACGCGCAGGAGATTGCGCAGGATGTATTCTTAGCCTACCTGCAAAAGCAACCGGCCTTTGAAAGCGACCAGCACGAAAAGGCTTGGCTGCTGCAGGTTGCCATGAACAAAAGCAAGAACTTTTTAAAGTCGGGGTGGTTTAAAAGCAGAAACCCCATCCCCGAAGACCTAAGCTACCTCCCGGAGGGGGAAAACGAGGTGCTGGCCGCTGTGCTTAAGCTACCCTCCAAGTACCGGCTGCCGATCCATCTGCACTACTACGAGGGCTATACCATTGCCGAGATTGCGCGGCTGCTGCACACAAATCCTTCTACGGTGGGCACACGGCTGGCGCGGGGCCGAAGCATCCTGAAAGAGAAGATAGGAGGGATGGCTGATGAATGAAAAACTCTACCGATCGGCGCTTTCTCATCTTAGGGTAGACGAAGCCTTTGAACAAAAAGCCTGCTCGATGCTGTTGGCAAAAGAGCGGCAGCAACACGACAATACAGAAAAGAGGAGAATGAATATGGAGAAATCAAAAAGAAATACAATGCTGAAACTGGGCGGCGGCCTTGCGGCCTGCGCAGTGTTCGCCGTGTGCGTGGTGTCGGCGGTGCAGCTGCTGAAGCCAAGCGACGCCATCGCCCCCGATACGGGCAGCACGCCTGCCATTCACGCCAAGGTGATGGTGAATATCGAGGGCGAGATCACCGCCGTAAGCGACGACGGCAAGAGCTTTCAGGTGGGCGACCTGTGGGTGACGGTGGATGAAAACACCCGCTTCGGCAGCCCCGAGCCTACCGCGTCCACCGACGAAACCCTGCTCAGCAAGGAGTTTAAGGCGGGCAATATCGTGGCGGGCTATACCGCCGACGACGTAACCACCGGCAAGGTTACCGCGGATACGATCTATAACAATATGGTGCCGCAGCAATAAGCATCTGCCCTGATTTATTTCGGCCGCAACGATAGAAGGCGTTGGATTTTAAAGAAAAATCCAACGCCTTTTGTCATTCCGGCTGCGCTCCTAAATTTTTAAGCAGGTTTTCCTTCGCGTTCGCGATGTGCAGCGCGGTCAGCGTCTCGGCCCTCTCGCTGTCGTGCGCGTTGATGGCCGCGAGCAGCTCGCGGTGCTCGGCTACCGAGAGCCGTGCCCGCCCCTCTGCCTTTACCGAGAGCTCACGCGCCCGCGTGATATAGTTATGAAACACCGAGAGCATATGCCGCATGGGTCGGCTCTGGCAGGCGTCGTACAAAATGGCGTGAAAGCGCGTGTCCAACTGCCACACCTGCTCGTAATCGTCCTTCTCGGCGTAAAACTCCTGCAGGTCCACCACATCGTGCAGCGCCTTGAGCTCCGCCTTGGTGATGTGCTCGGCGGCCCAGCGGGAGGCCAGCCCCTCCACGCGGATGCGGATGGTGTAGATATCCTCGATATCCTTCTCCGACACCCCGATAACGACGGCGCCCTTGTTGGGCACGGTTTTAATAAGCCCCTCCAGCTCCAGCTGGCGCAGCGCCTCGCGCACCGGCGTGCGGCTGACGCCAAGCTCATCCGAGAGCCGCTGCTCGACCAGCGCCTCGCCCTCGGTAAGCTCACCGCTTAAGATGCCGCGCTCGATCTCCTTAAACACCAGCACGCGCAGGGAGGAGCTGTCGGTTAAATTTGCTTCGATTTTATTCATCATACGGCCCTCTGCAATCCGATTTGAGGCAAAGGAAAATCCATCTAATATAAATGGCTATTTTCTGTGTCTAGCGATGTCGGGGGCGTACTGCATCACCAGCGCGCACAGCTCCTCGTCGCTGATGACGGTCTGCCTGCCGCCCGCATACTCGGCGTCTACCCATTCCTTGAGCTTCGCGGCGAGCGGGTCTTTCTTGTCAATGCGTTCATTGTCGCTTAAGCGGTAGTAGTTATTGACCCAAAAGGCGATACCCGCAAGGCCGGAGACGTTGCTCACGCTCACGGTAGCGCCGCGGTTTAAAATCTTCTGGGTGTCGAAGATGTTGTAGATCTCCTCGTCCTTCAGCAATCCGTCGGCGTGAATGCCCGCGCGGGTAACGTTAAAGCTCTCGCCCACAAACGGCGTCATGGCGGGGATGCGGTAGCCGATCTCATTCTCGTAGTATTCGGCAAGCTCGGTGATCACGGTGGGGTCCATCCCATCCATGGTGCCTTTGAGCGAGGCGTACTCGATCACCATCGCCTCCAGCGGCACGTTGCCGGTGCGTTCGCCGATGCCGAACAGCGAGCAGTTGATGGCGCTGGCCCCGAACAGCCACGCGGTGGAGGCGTTGACCACGCCCTTGTAAAAGTCGTTGTGGCCGTGCCACTCGAGCAGGCGGGAGGGCACGCCCGAGTAGTGCTGCAGGCCGTAGATCACGCCCGGCACGCTCCTTGGCGGCGCAGCGCCCGTGTAGGGCACGCCGTAGCCCATTGTGTCGCACGCGCGAATCTTGATCGGGATACCCGAATCGCGCGACATATCCATCAGCTCGTTGACAAACGGCACCACAAAGCCGTAGAAGTCGGCGCGCGTGATGTCCTCGAAGTGGCAGCGCGGCTTTAAGCCCGCCTCGATGGCGTCCGACACCACCGAGAGGTAGTGGGTGAGCGCCTGCTTGCGCGTCATGCCCAGCTTGTTGAAGATATGATAATCCGAGCAGCTTACCAAAATGCCCGTCTCTTTAATGCCGATGTCCTTTACCAGCTGAAAATCGCTCTTGCTTGCGCGTATCCAGGTGGTGATCTCGGGGAACTTGTAGCCAAGCTCCATGCACTGGTAGAGCGCCTCGCGGTCCTTCTCGCTGTATACGAAGAACTCGGTCTGGCGGATAAGCCCGTTCACGCCGCCCAAACGGTGCAGCATCTCATAGATATCCACCATCTGCTTGGTGGTGTAGGGCGCGCGGGATTGCTGCCCGTCACGGAAGGTGGTGTCGGTAATCCAGATGTGCTCCGGCATATTCATGGGCACGCGGCGGTGGTTAAACGGCACCTTGGGCACCTCGCTGTATGGGTATACGTCGCGGTACAGGTTGGGTGCGTCCACATCCTGCAGCCTGTAGCGATAGGTCTCTTCCTCCAAAAGGTTCGATTTTTCATTAAGCTCGATCATACTCTTTCATCCCCTCATCCGCCAAATTGTATAATTGTATACAATCGCTTTCTCATAGTATATCAGTAAACTGCCTGCCTGTCAATAAAACGAATATGATTTTTGAAAGAAATAGAGAACTCAAATGCAAAAAAATAACCGGAACAGCCGAACACAAACGCGGCCATGCCGATTTAGACTATATTGGATGCGATAGGGGGATAAATTTATGCAGGATAAGCGATTTAATGCTGCACGAAATGCGGCCTTACAGCGCCGCGAAATCCTCGCTGCTTAAGAGCTCGATCCCTTCCTGCTCGTACAGCGAGAAGATCATCGGCAGATTGGCAGTGTCCATGGTGGTGATGGCGTCGCTGATGGCCGTAACCTTGTAACCGCGGTTGAGGGCACCCTTCGAGGTGTTGTGCACGCAGGCAGCCGCGTCTATGCCCGCAACATAAAGGTGATCGATCTGCTTTTCGGCCAGAAAGCGCTCAAGCGACGGGTTGGAGAAGGCGTCGGACCGCACCTTTACAAAGATGTTGCTGCCCAGCACATTCATCCGGCTGTCTATCGCCGCCCCCGGGGTATTGCCCGCAAGCCTGCCGCCCGAAAAGGGCAGGTCTAAGGGGCTGTTATACTCCTGACGGATGTACACCACGGGGCAGCCCTTCGTCTGAGCAAGGTTGATCAGCGTGTTTACCGACGCTATCAGGGCATCGGCGTCTTTGTAGGGGTAGGGGGAGGAGGCGGTAACGCCGGTGAGGTCCTCCTGAAGATCGATCACAAGCAGGGCACTGTTGGGGGTATCGTAGGGCCCGACCGGTTCGCCCTTGGTGGGCGTCATCTGCCACGCCAAGCGGCCGCCGAAAACGGCAACCAGCAGCACCAGCAGGATGCCTGCGACAATAAGAATCTTCACGGGAAGGGGCAGCGGCTTTTTCTGTGTAATATCTGTTAACTCCTATCCGTCATAAAAGCGGTATCTTTTAGGGGTTTTTCCCCGTATCAAGCTCGTTTTGCATTGTGAGCACCTGCTCGGCAAGGCGCTTTGCGTCATCCATCACACAGAGGGTGCTGGTCATTAACCTGAGCTTCGCTGCTCCGTGCAGGCCCTTCATATACCACGCGGCGTGCTTGCGCGCCTCCCGCATGGCGGTGTATTCGCCCTTGTGCGTCACCATTCGCTCAAACTGCCTTACCATCGTCGCCATGCGCTCCTCAAGCGGGGGCGGGGGCAAAAGGGCGCCGTCCGTCAGGTAGGCGTTTATCTGCGCAAACACCCACGGGGCGCCCAGCGCGCCGCGGCCCACCATAATCAAATCGGCGTTTGTCTCCTTTAGCATCCGCGCGGAAGTAACCCCGTCGGTGATGTCGCCGTTGGCGATAACGGGGATGGTGACCGCCCGCTTTACCGCGCTTATAATCTCTGTATCCACGGGCGGGGCGTACATCTGCGCGCGGGTGCGCCCGTGCACGCAAAGGGCGGCGGCGCCGTTTTCCTGCGCGATTTTAGCGACCTCCACGGCGTTTACAAGGGTGTCGTCCCACCCCTTGCGTATCTTCACCGTTACGGGGATATCCACCGCGCCGCACACCGCCTTGATGATCTCGCCCGCGAGCGCGGGGGTTTTCATCAGCGCCGCGCCCCCGCCGTTGCCCGCGATCTTGGGCGCGGGGCAGCCCATGTTTAAATCGAGGATGTCGGGGCTAAAACGCAGGGCAAGGCGGGCCGCCTCTGCCATGGTGGCAGGGTCGTCACCGAAAAGCTGCACCGCCATGGGCCGCTCAGGCGGCGTCACCGCTAAAAGCTCCGCCGTTTTGCGGTCGTTCATGGTTAAGCCCTTGGCGCTCGCCATCTCGCCCACCACATAGGCGGCGCCGTATTCCTTGCAGGTCTGCCGAAAGGCCCGGTCGGCCACGCCCGCCATGGGGGCGAGCGCCGCAAAGCCGTTTATGGTTACGTTACCGATTTTCATTATCGTTATGACCATTCCTATCTGGGAATTGTGCGGTCTCGGCAAGCCGAAATTTCGGACTATATCCGAAAAGCACAAAACCCTAGTTTGAAAGAGTTATCTTTCAAACTTACACCCTTAAAAAACTTGCAGGCACCGTTTCCCCGATGCCTGCAAATAGTATACCATAAAAGCGAAGCGATTATGGTATACTTGCGCATGGGGCGGAAGCGAACGAAGCGAACGAAGCGAACGAAGCGAACGAATCGCCCTGCGCATAAACCAGTATACTATCTGCATTTGCAGATAGTATACCATATTCATTAACTTCACTCAATACAGTTAAGTGCTGGCCATTCCCTGAAGAATGCTCAGCAGCTTGTCCTGCTCCAGCAGGGTATTCCGCACGTTGGGGTATATATCACCGTACTTTTCTACAAAGCCGTTGTATGCCTCCCAGTGGTGCTCAAAGCTGCTTTTCAGCGTACCGATATAGTCTGAGGTGTTTTCATACCCTTCGTCCATCTTCAACAGTACCGCGTCTGAAGCATCCCTAATCTTAAGCGAACCGTTCTCGTCGTAAGCGTCGGGCGGAAAAAGAATGATTATGCGCGCTCCCAAATCAAGCATATCGTTGGACAGTTCTCCTTTGCCCACCAATTCGGAAACAAGGCGCTGCCCCTGCATCCAGCCCATACCGCTTACATTGTAGCGGGAGCGCAGGCCGTACAGCCAATCCTGCCCCGTTGAGGTAAAAGCGTTCCTGCGCGCCTGTTCCAACTTAAGTGCCGCCTTAAAATCGCTCTGTACCTTATGATAAGCCTTATTTGCAGAGGCAGCGGCGCGGTATCCCCCAACCCCGTTAATCACATTGTTCATCGTCATGCCTCCATCTTGAAATTATTGGAACTACTCATATTTTACCTCGCGTTTCGGCCAATATCAACATATCGGATATAATTCTTACAATTTTGTAACCTTAATTACAGTTTTCGACACAAAGCGAGCATAAAATATACTGTTTTCCCCGCATATTTATGTTATAATATATAGTCAGGTAAGACTATAAACCTCAGCCGATGAAGAGCAATCGGTTTGCAAGGGATTAACGATGAGAATCCATGGTTCTCACTATTCATAAGAATCTTCCGTGGCGCTGTGCATCACCGCAAAAAGCGTAAAAGACAGCGTATCTGAAATAGGGATAACCCCGCTATTTCAACGAATTGAACATAAGGAGGCGGCTGAATGAAGCTGCTGGCAGTGGACGGCAACAGCATATTAAACCGCGCGTTTTACGGCATCAAGCTGCTCACCACCAAGGACGGTACCTATACCAACGCCATTTATGGCTTTATGAATATTCTGCTCAAGGTGTGCGACGACATCGCGCCCGACGGGGTGGCGGTGGCGTTTGACCTGCACGCCCTCACCTTCAGGCACCAGATGTTCGACGCCTACAAGGCGGGACGCAAGGGCATGCCGGACGAGCTGCGCGCGCAGGTGCCGCTCATGAAGGAGCTGCTTACGGCGCTGGGCTACAGGATCGTGGAGCTGGAGGGGTATGAGGCCGACGACATCCTAGGTACCCTCGCCGCGGCCTGCGAAAGAACCGGCGACGACTGCGTGATCGCCACGGGCGACCGTGACAGCCTGCAGCTGGTCTCGGACAAGGTGACGGTTCGCCTTGCCGCCACCAAGATGGGCAGGCCGGAGACGGTGATCTATGATGTGGACAAGATCCAAGAGGTGTACGGCGTCGCCCCGCCGCAGATGATCGACGTCAAGGCGCTGATGGGTGATGCGAGCGACAACATCCCCGGCGTTGCGGGCATCGGTGAAAAAACGGCACTTTCGCTCATCCAGGCATATCATGATATTGAAAACCTATATAGTCAGTTAGAGACCGCGCCCGACATCAAAGACGGCGTAAAGGCAAAGCTTAGGGCGGGGGGAGAATCCGCGCGGATGAGCTATACCCTCGCGAAGATCTGCCGCGAGGTACCCATTGAAACAGACCCCGCCGCGTACCGCAAAACGGGCGGGGACCCGTCAAAGGCCGCGGAGCTGTTAAACCGGCTCGAGCTGTTTACCCTCGTAAAGCGCCTGAATATCACGGTAGCCGCGGCGCCGCAGGCAAAGCCGGCCGAGAAGGCGGCGGCCAACGTCAGGATACTGTTTAGCTGTTCAGCGGACGATATAGGTGAACTGGTGCAGTCGGCCTCCGGGCAGGGAGCCACTCCCTTATGCTTTTTGTGCCGCTTTAACGCAAGCGGGCTTGCCGCCCTTTACCTGTACGCAAACGGCACCCTTGCCGCGGCAGAGCAGGGCACGGAGAGCTTTGACGAGATGGTGCGCGCAGTGCTTTCCTCCCCGGTGCCTAAGGTGACACACGATGTAAAGCCCGCCTACCGCTGGGCGATGGAGCAGGGCATCGAGCTGCAAAACGTGGTGTGCGACCTCGCCCTTGCCGCCTACCTGATAAACCCCCTGGCGTCGGGCTATGAGCTGGACCGTCTGTGCGCCGAGTACGGCGTGGCACCGTTTGACACCCCCCTGATGCCCGAGCTTGCGGGTATCGCCTCGGTGTACGGGCTGTACCGGAAGCTGTGGGCAAAGATCGACGAATACGCGCAGGTAAACCTGCTGTGTAACATAGAGATACCGCTTGCCAAGGTGCTGGCCTCGATGGAGAGCATCGGCTTTCACATCGACGTCCAGGGCATCACCTCCTTCGGGCAGGCGCTGGATGTGGATATCGCGCGCTTGGCCGAGGATATCTACGCCCTTGCGGACGGGGCGTTTAACATCAACTCACCCAAGCAGCTCGGCGAGGTGCTGTTTAACAGGCTGGGGCTGCCGTCGGGCAAAAAAACCAAGAGCGGCTTTTCTACGAACGCTGAGGTGCTGGAGGGGCTGCGCGGCAAGCATGAGATCGTAGACAGCATCTTAGAATACCGAAAGCTGATGAAGCTGAAATCCACCTACGTAGACGGGCTTTTGCGGCAGGCGCGGGAGGACGGCACCGTGCACACCAGCTTTAACCAAACCGAAACCCGCACGGGGCGCATCAGCTCCACCGAGCCGAACCTGCAGAACATCCCCGTGCGCACCAAGCTGGGCAGCGAGCTGCGCAAGTTCTTTGTGCCCGGCGAGGGCTGCACCTTAATCGATGCCGACTATTCGCAGATCGAGCTGCGCGTGCTCGCCCATATGTCAAGCGACCACAACATGATCGAGGCCTTTAGGCAGGGTATCGACATCCACACCAAAACCGCCTCGCAGGTGTTTGATATGCCGGAGGAGATGGTGACGCCGCTCATGCGCAGCCGCGCCAAGGCGGTAAACTTCGGTATTGTGTACGGCATCGGCGCATTCTCGCTGTCTCAGGATATTAATGTTAGCGTGAGTGAGGCCGATAAATATATAAAAAGCTATCTTGCCACCTACAGCGGCGTGCGCGAGTATATGGAGGATGCAGTGGAGTTCGGCAGGGAGTACGGCTACGCCAAGACGATGTTTAACCGCCGCCGCAGCCTGCCCGAGATCACCGCCGCAAACCGGAACATCAAGGCGTTCGGCGAGCGGGTGGCGATGAACACCCCTATTCAGGGCACAGCCGCCGACATCATCAAGATTGCGATGGTGAAGGTTTACGAGCGCTTAAAGCGCGAGGGGCTAAAGGCAAGGCTGATATTGCAAATCCACGACGAGCTGATTGTAGAAGCACCTTTTGGCGAAGCAAACACCGCGGCAATCATACTAAAAGAAGAGATGGAAAACGCTGTAGCACTAAAGGTTCCCTTGCTGGTTGACGCTCACACGGGCGAAAACTGGTACACCGCAAAGGGGTAAGCCTGCCATCCGAGTAGCAGCACAAAGAGGGGATGACTATGATAAAGATTTTATACGTCTGCACGGGTAACACCTGCCGCAGCCCGATGGCTCAGGGCTTATGCCAGAAGTACATCAGCGAGAACATGCTGGTGGGGCAGTTTGGCTGCGCAAGCGCGGGGCTGGACGTGAAGCCCGGCTCTCCCATCAGCGAAAATGCGTGGACGGTTATGAACGAAATCGGCATTGACATGTCGTCGCATCGTGCCAAGATGGTGACGCAGGACATGATGCAGGAAGCCGATTATGTCTATACCATGTCCAGCACCCATAAGAATATGCTCGAGGCCTTGTTCCCCAAGGAGGCGGATAAGATTCGGGTGCTGGGTCACCCCATCTTTGACCCGTACGGGCAGAATTTGGAGTTTTACCGCTTTTCGCGCGACAGCTTAAAGGATAAGGTGTATACGGCGATGGACAGCCTGCTGGACGACCTTGCCGAGCAACGAGCAAAAGAGGAGGAGGAACAGCACAAAGCGCAGCTGTTCGGGAATATCTATGGAAGATACTATTGACCGACAACCGGTAAAGATCGTGCCGCTCGCGGCTGGGTATATCGAGGCCCTTGCAGAGCTGGAACGGGAATGCTTTTCGTCGCCTTGGAGCTACGAGGGTCTGTTGGAGGAGCTCTCCAACCCCATGGCGGTGTTCCGCGTGGCGATGGTCGGCGGCGAGGTGGCGGGGTACGTGGGGATGCACCATGTCTTGGACGAGGGCTACATCACCAACGTCGCCGTCAAGGAAGAGTTGCGCCGCAAGGGTATCGCGCGGCTGCTGCTGCGGGCGCTAAAGGCCTACGGCGAAGAAAACGAGATGGCGTTTATCACGCTGGAGGTGCGCGTTTCCAACCTCGCGGCCATCGAGCTTTACCGCTCGGTAGGCTTCGAGACGGCGGGCATCCGCCGCGGCTTTTACACCGGCCCCACCGAGGACGCGCTGATGATGACCTTATCCTACTAAGGTATGCGCCTTTAATACATACGCGCTGCAGACAGGAGCATGAATGTGGACGCTGAGGTTTTTGGGGCCGTGATAGGCCTTTTGCGAGCACGATTGCTACGCGTTCGGCAACCTTCACCGTCGGGTGAGATTTGTACGGTATTCTACCTTGGGCACCGGCGGCGACTGCTGCCGGGATGCCTTTTTGAAGGTCGCGAAGACAAACAAGCCGTAAAGACGCTGCTTTGCCGGCGCACTACAAAACCGCAATGTAATAGAAAGACTGGGACTATATCATGATCATTCTTGCAATAGAATCCTCCTGCGACGAAACGGCCGCCGCCGTGGTGGAAGACGGCAGAACGGTGCGTTCTTCGGTGGTGGCCTCGCAGATAGACGAGCACCGCCGTTTTGGCGGCGTGGTGCCCGAGATTGCCTCGCGCATGCACACCGAGGCCGTCGTGCCCGTCACCGATCAGGCACTCGCCGAGGCGGGCATGACGCTCGGGGAGATCGACGCGGTGGCGGTCACCTATGCCCCCGGCCTGATCGGCGCGCTGCTCGTCGGGGTGAACTTTGCCAAGGGCCTCTGCCTTGCCGAGAATAAGCCGCTCATCCCCGTGCACCACATCAGGGGGCACATCGCGGCAAACTATATCGCCCACCCCGAGCTTGCCCCGCCGTTCTTGTGTCTGGTGGCCTCGGGCGGGCACAGTCATATCATCCTAGTGGAGGATTACACGCGTTTTCGCGTCATCGGGCGCACGCGGGACGACGCGGCGGGCGAGGCCTTCGATAAGGCCGCGCGCGCCATGGGCTTTCCTTACCCCGGCGGCGTGTATATCGATAAGGCCGCCGCCTTGGGCGACCCGAACGCTTATGCGCTGCCGCGCCCCAAGGTGGCCGACAGCGCGTACGACCTAAGCTTTTCCGGCCTTAAAACCGCCGTGATCAACCAGCTGCACAACGCCGAACAGAAGGGCGAGCAGGTGAACAAAAACGACATGGCGGCCTCCTTTCAGCGCGCGGTGGTGGAGACCTTAACCTCCAAACTCATGGCGGCGGCGCAGGAGACCGGCAGCAAAACGGTGGTGGTGGCGGGCGGCGTCGCGGCCAACTCCGGCCTGCGCGCGGCCCTTTCGCAGGCCTGCGGGCAGCACCGCCTTACCCTTTACATGCCGCCGCTTTCGCTGTGCGGGGACAACGCCGCGATGATCGGCTCTCAGGGCTACTACGAGTATCTCGCGGGGCATACGGCGGGCCTCGCGCTCAACGCGCGCGCCAGCATGGCGGTGGACGAATAGGGCCCTACACAAAAATATAAACCGGCTCACAGCGGTACAGGCTAGCTTGCCTGCGGCGGTGAGCCGGTTTTCTGTAATATAAGGCGCTGTTTAAGAACACGGTTGATGGCACGGCATTTTGAATGGCATCTTGAGAATGAATAGTTAACCCTCCTAACCCTCATACGCCTGCCTTAAGGCCTGTATATCAATTTTCTTCATTTGGAGTAATGCGTTCATCACTCTTTCCGATTTTTCACGGTCAGGGTCGATAATCATCTCGGTGAGGTTCTCAGGAACGATTTGCCACGATACTCCATACTTATCTTTGAGCCAACCGCATACTTGAGCATCTTTGTCTCCATCTTCGGACAGCCTTTCCCAATAATAGTCCAGCTCCTGTTGTGAATCACAATTCACAATGAAGGATATTGCCTCTGTGAATTTGAATAGGGGGCCGCCATTTAGTGCTACGAATTCCTGCCCTTCCAGCTGAAATTCCACGGCCATAACGGTTCCTTCTGATATTCCAGCGGTTTCATGCCGTATTCTTCCATAGTAAGTCGTTCTTCCGACCGCTGAATTCTTAAAAATCGAGGTATAAAACTTTATGGCATCTTCCGCTTGGGTATCAAACCATAAGTTTGCCTGTATTTTTTGTATTTTGTTTTTCATCGCTTTTCTGCTTCGCCTTTTTACATTGAATAATTTCCGCTCGGAGGTTTCGTTAAATTACTTTCTATTATTCGGTTTATAACCGAAAATATTTGTTTCATCCATTACAAGGCTTAGCCTTCAAAATCGGCAGAATGCTGCTGCGCGCGGTGCGCCTCGCTCTCGGCTTTGGAGTATACACAGCCGCAGTAATCCTGCCGGTAAAGCTGGTATTGCGCCGAAAGCTCAATGGAGCGCTTGTATCCGTTTTTCTTTTTAAAGTCGGCACACAGGTAGCGCACGCCGTATTCCCGCGCCAGCCGCTCGCCGATTTCATTGAGCTTCTCCGCGTTTTTGTAGGGGCTTATTGAAAGGGTGGTGGTGAAATAGTCATACCCGCCGCGCCTTGCCTCCTCTGCCGCCTCGCGCAGCCGCAGCTCGTAGCAGCGCGCGCAGCGCTCACCGCCCTCCTTTTCGTTTTCAAAGCCCTCGGCAAGCTCAAAGAAACGATCGGGGTCGTACCTGCCCTCCAACAGCCGCACGGGGTGCCGGAGCGGGAAGTCGGCGGCAAAGCGCCTTAACTCCTCCAGCCGCTTTTGGTACTCGGCGTCGGGGAAGATGTTGGGGTTATAATACAGCACCGTGATGGCGAAGGTCTGTGCCAGATACTCCAGCACATAGCTGCTGCAGGGCGCGCAGCAGGCGTGCAGCAGCAGGGTAGGGGCTTCATTCGCGGCCTGCGCCTGTGCGATGATATCATCCAGTTCCTTTTGATAGTTGCGGTTCACGGCGCTTCCTCCTTCACGGTTATACCAGCTCAAAACAGCTGTAGTTCGGTTCACGTTGCTATTCTTATACTTCGTTCTGGGACGAAGATTATTTGCAGTCCTACTATAGCACATCGCATCCGGTGCCGCAAGCGGGGCACCTGTGCCACAAAAAATACTGGTAAGAATTCGCATAATAATGGTTGAAATTCTTAAAATACAGGTATATAATAAGGGTATTGAATAAAATACTAATTTAGTATACTATAAGGTTGGACAACCATTTGGAAGGAGATTCTAATGAATAACGGTTATTATGAGGCATTACAGCAGCGGCGCACCCAGTACGCCATCAGCGGCCAGTCGCCGGTACCCGACGAGCAGATTATAGAGCGCGTCGAGTACGCGGTAAAGCATTCCCCCTCAGCCTTCAACTCCCAGAGTGCGCGCGCAGTCATCCTGTTTGGCGAAAACCATCAGACACTGTGGAGCAAAACGCTGGATATCCTTCAAAAAATCGTGCCGCCCGAGGCGTTTTCGTCCACGGAAGAGAAGATCAGGAGCTTTGCCGCAGGCCACGGAAGCGTGCTGTTCTTTGACGATACCGCCGTAACCGAGGGGCTGATGCAGGCCTTCCCGCTTTACAAAGATAACTTCCCCGTTTGGGCGCAGCAGGCGAACGGCATGCTGCAGCACGCGGTGTGGACGTCTCTCACCCTCGAGGGCCTGGGCGCCTCCCTGCAGCACTACAACCCCTTGATCGACGACGCCGTTAAAGAGGCCTTCGGCCTCCCGCAGCAGTGGAAGCTCATCGCCCAGATGCCGTTCGGTACCCCGACCGCGCCGCTCTCCCCCAAAGAGTTCCTGCCCGTCCAGGACCGCGTAAGGGTATTGCGGTAGTACTCATTTTTAAAATTGCATGGCAGCCGATTGCAGAGGGTACAGAATTTTGATATACTAACGATGTCTTACTTCTTTCTGTGCCCTCTGTTTGTTGTGTACAGAGAGAAAATCTGCCGACAATTGAAGGTTATGTCATTGAAAAAGCAACTGCTGCTTAGAAACGTTCTCCCCGTAGCGCTGATGGCGGTGCTCGTTTTTGTAAAGCCCAGCGGCCTTGCCGTTACATTTGCGGTTCCTTATCTGCTCATTGAAAAGCTTGTAACCAAAACCCCCTTTGCCGAGATCGGTTTAAATATCAAAGGCCTGCTTAAGGACATACAAAAAAACTGGTGGCTGATGCTGCTGCCCGTTGTTTCCGGCATTGCCGCGGTCGCGTTATCGCAATTTCTGGTGCCCGAGTTCTTTGCCCACGTGCTGGAGCGCACCAAGCCGATTCTGGTAATGGACCAGCTTGCAGTGCTTATCCCGCAGCTGCTCCTTCTGGCGCTGGGCGAGGAGATTGCCTTCCGGGCGTTTATGCAGGGCAAGCTCATGGGCTGTATCAGGCCGGCGGGGGCTATCGTAATTACGTCGCTTCTGTTCGCGCTTGCGCACCTCTCGCAGGGGGCGCCTCTCGTGGTGGCCTACGACCTGCTGTTCATCTTCATAGATAGTTTGCTGTACGGGGTGTTGTTTTATAAAACAAAGAATGCCTATGTCAGCACCCTTTCTCATTTTATCGCCAATCTGGTGGGTATTTTGATTGTATTCGCCTTCTAGCTTTTATATAGGGATTTATTAAAGCTGTGGCTGCTTTAGGGGCGGCCACAGCTTTTTTTACCGCAGGCAAGGCAATAAAATGGGCCAAAGCGGCGCTTTGACCCGAAGAAAACACGGCTTTATTTAGTAGACGCCATAATCGGACATAGAGGAGAGCATCGCGAACAGCCCGCCGCCGGTGAGCAGCATAATCACAAGCCCCAGCGCCAAGCCGATAACGCCCATGAGCAAAACGGCGCGCGCGTAGTTTTTCTTGTTGGGGTTTTCATTGGAGCTAAAGGCCCATACCAGCAGCATGATGAATCCGACAATCGGGATACCGCCGACAATCATCATAAGGATGTAGCTGCCAAGGCCAAGGACAGGCGCTACCTCTCCTGCCTGCGGAGCCGCCTGATAAACAGGTGCCTGATATTGGGGGCGCGGCGGTTGATACTGGGGCGGCTGGGGGCTAACGGGGGCACCCTGCTCGTTGGCGGGCTTGCCGCACGAGGGGCAGAACCTGCCGTTCGGGTCTAGCGGCGCGCCGCAGGCGGAACAATTGGTTTGTGACATGAAATCTCCTCCTAAAAGCTTCATTAATCTCGCGTTAATAATTTTGTCATTTTCTATCATATTTTATCATGGAAATGCTCGCTTAACAAGCTTTTACAATCCCTTCCCCGCAAGAATTTCTTTCGCCCTTTGCGAGTGAAAGTTTACGGTGCCCTAACAACCTGAACACTTTTTCAACACAATTGTATGGTATCTTGCAGTTAATAATGGGTGAGCGGGCGAGCAGCCTTGTATAAAAGGAGCATTACAGAGCCATGGAGACCAAGATACTGATTGCGGAAGATGAAAAGAAGATACGCCATATCGTTGCAAGCTACCTGATACGCGAGGGCTACAGGGTGGTGGAGGCGGCGGACGGGCTCAAGCTGCTCGAACAGTACAGTAAGCATGAGGACGCCTCGCTGATCATCCTTGATGTGATGATGCCGGGCAAAAACGGCTTTGAAGTCTGCCGCGAGGTGCGCAGGCATTCGGATATCCCCGTACTGATGCTCACGGCACGGGATACCGAGAGCGATGAGGTGACGGGCTTTAACTGCGGTGCCGATGAATACATCTCAAAGCCCTTCAGCCCCACCATCCTCGTCACGCGCGTAAAAAACCTGCTTCGCCGCACCGCCTCGTGCGATTTAAGCGACATCACCCTCGGGGAGCTGTGCATCCACTACCGCGAGCGCTCCGTTACCATCGGGCAGCGGCAGATCACCCTCACCCCCAAGGAGTTTGACCTGCTCTATTTTCTGGCGAAGAACAAGAATATCGTCCTTTCGCGCGATCAAATCATCTCCGCGGTGTGGGATATCGACTATGTGGGCGACGACCGCACCGTAGACACCCACATCAAATGCCTTCGCACCAAGCTCGGCGCGTATGCCGCGCGCATCATCACCCTGCGGAAGGTGGGCTATAAGTTTGAATGGAACAATGAAGTGGGGCATTAAAAAGAAGCTGTTTCTCATCATCCTGGTGGTGCTGTGCGTCAATGTCGTCGTGCTGCTGTTTGCGGGCTCGGCGCTTTTTGAGTCGCTCTACCAGTTTAACAAGCTCAGCGAGCTTAAACAGGCCGCCGCGCGCATCAAAACCGCCTATCGGCAGAGCGGAGAGGATATCTACACCGAGATGTACGCGCTCGAGGGCAGGAACAACATGTCGTACCTGCTTTCTCTAAACGAGGATCAAAGCAAGCTTAATATCCTGTACGGCCCGCACATCTTTGAGGGGAGCGGTTTGGGGCAATTAAGCCCGCCCCCCGGAGGGGCCGACAGCAGGGTTATCCGTCAGGGCGACTCCGCCGTTTGGCTGCGCGCGCGCCTGCCGTTTGGCGAGCACCTTTTAGAGGAGGTGAAAGCCCTAGACAGCAAGCAGCTTCTCGTGAATATACAGGGAAACGAGCGGCTGCAGATGCTTTATGTGCTTACCGAGCTTTCAGATAACCTCTACCTGTATATCGAAACGCCCAAGGCCTACATTCAATCGGTTTCCGACCTTGCGGTAAAGTACACGGCAATGCTTTCCATCGTCATCCTGCTGGTGGGGGCGGTGTTCATCTACCTGATGGTGGGGCGCATTACAAAGCCGATACAGAATGTGCAGCAGGTGGCCGACAGGCTGGCAAAGCTCGATTTTTCGCAGCGCTGCACGGTGCACGGGGGCGACGAGATTGCGCTGCTCGCTTTAAGCGTCAACAACATGTCGCTGCAGCTCGAGGCAAATATCCAAACCCTGCGCGAGGCGAACGCGGTGCTGCAGGGCGACCTTGAGCGCCAGCAGCAGATCGACAAAATGCGTAAGGAGTTTATCGCAAACGTATCGCACGACTTCAAGACCCCGCTCACCCTGGTTGTAAGCTACGCCGAGGCGCTGCGCGACGCGGGCGATGAGGGAGTAAGCTGCGAGTACGCCGATGTGATCATCGACGAGGGTAACCGCATGTCGTCGCTGGTGGGCAGGCTTCTGCGCCTGTCGCAGCTCGAGAGCGGGGTGGAGCGCCTAAACCGCGACAACTTCTGTGTAAACGACGTCGTCGACGAGGTGGTAGGCAGTTATAAGCTGATGGCGCAGAAGAAGGCCCTTGCGGTGGAGCGCGACATCCGCGAGCCGTATATCGTGAGCGCCGACTACCAAAAGCTTGCGCAGGTGCTTATCAACCTGTTTGAGAACGCCGTCAAATACGCCCCGCAGGGCGGGCGCATCGTGGTGAGTGCACGGCCTGAAGGGGGCAAATGCGTGGTATCGGTGTACAATTCCGGCTCAAACATCCCGGGGGAGGAGATCGACAACATCTTCTTAAGCTTCTACCGCGCCGATAAAGCCCGCGTGCGCGACATGCAGAGCTACGGCCTCGGTCTTGCCATCGTCAAAACCATCATGGAGCTGCACGGCAACCGCTACGGCGTGCAAAACGAGCAGGACGGCGTCACCTTCTGGGTGGAGCTGGACATCGCCGAGCTGGATGAGAGCGGAGCGGACGACAGTACAATAGACGAGTAGGGAACGGTCTTGGCCGTTCCGCCCCCCGCCGTAAGTATTCGCCCGCAGATGAGAAACCCGGTGCGGCTGTTCAGACTGCGGGCGGCGAAACATCGCCCCTGTTGCGGGCATGACCGCGGGACGTCGAGAACGCCGTCCCCTACAAGCCTTGCCATCGGCATGAGGTTTGGTTGTAGGGGCGAATGGCGTTCGCCCGTGGTTTTAGCACCATGTTGTGTGTGGAAACGAGGTTTCCATACATACGGCTAGCCCCACGGATGCGCGCCCGAGCATTCATATCGTTGTAGCCCGCATCGCGCAACGATACATCGGGTCGTTCCCTGCGCATCTGTCGTGGGTGCGATAAAATAGAGGCGGAGGGTTTACCGCGGGCGAACGAAGTTCGCCCCTACAGGGAACGAAATTACGCCGTAGGCACAGGGCTTGCCCCTGTCCGCATGAGAGCTATCATCAGCAGCCGACAGCCTTTTCCAGACGTCGGCTGTTTTTCTTGGATATGGCTTCCTTGGAATAATCATATTTCTTATTTAAAAATTGATACAGGCTCTTAACAATTTGTCGGTAAAGTTCTCACGTTTCCATCACAGAAGCGTCATATCATTTTTCCAGAGCCTAGCACATCAGGCAACAGTCTCGGTATCAGGCGGCAAACCGCCGCACGCGGAAAGGTTGAGTACGACAATGGCCGACACTAAAAATACGCTCGTTTATAAACACAGAAAACTTTTTATCCTCCTCGCAGCCGCACTGGTAGTTGCCGGTGCGGTGATTGCCGCCATATTTCTGTTCGGCGGCAAGAAGGAAGAGACCCAAAGCCTGTTTAAAGAGTCCCCCGTTGCGCGCGGGGATTTGACGGTGGGTATTACCGAAAGCGGCACGGCCGCGCTGCAGAGCGAATCGGTGGTGTACGACTTCACCGCCGAGGTGGAGCAGGTAAGCGTCAAGGCGGGCCAGCGGGTGCAAAAGGGCGACGTACTGGCGACCCTCTCCGCCGAAAGCCTGCAGCAGGAGCTGGATAAGCTTGAGCTTGATTACGAAAAGAGCACGCTGCAGCTCAGTAAGGCGCTCGTTGACCAAAAGGTGCAGAACATCAGCGACAAGTATACATATGAGAGCAATCAGGCGCTCGCCGACTCCGCGCCGCTGCAGTATGACGCGACCCTCGACGAGCTGTACAGCGCCATCAACGATACGCAGGACACAATGGCCGAACTGGACGAACAGCGCGAAGAGTACGAGGACGCGCTGGACAGCGGCGTTTACGAAGACAATAATGTCGCCGCGCTTCGCATCCTCATGAATACCGCAAAGAACGAATACGACCGCCTTAAGGCCCAGCAGGCCGCGCTCGTGCCGGGCGACAGCAGCCTGGACGGCGAGGTAAAAGCCGCCTTAGACGCCTACAATAAGGCCAAGGACGATTACGATAAGGCCTACGCCAGCTACGTGCTTGACTACGACGAGATCGAGGATAAGCTTAAGCAGCTGGACGACCAGTACGACACGGCGCAGCTGAAGTACGAGCAGCAGCAGGCGAGCCTCGCGCTTAACGAGCTGCAGGCACAATCCAAGAAGGATCAGGACCTTTCCACGGCGGAAAACGCACAGCAGCTTTACAACATCGCGGTGGCGCAAACCAACAACGAAATCGCCACCCAGAAGCTTAACCTCAAAACCCTTGAACTGCAGATGGAGGAGCTGAAAAAGAGCCTCGAGAACACCTCGGTTACCGCCCCCTGCGCGGGCATTGTGATGTCGGTGGGCTATCAGGCGGGGGACGCGATTAACAAAAACACCGCGCTCTTTACCCTCTCGAACAGCGAGAATGTGTACGTCAACGTGAGCATCGCGCAGGAGGATATCAACTCGATCGAGATCGGCAAAGAGGCGCTGGTGGCGCTGGACGCGTTCGAGGGCATTCCCCTCGACGGCGTGGTGGACAGCATCACCACCAGCCCCGCGCGCGCCGCTTCCTCTACGGTGAGCTACACCGTTACGGTGAAGCTCTCGGGGGATACCGCACAGATCTACGAAGGCATGACGGGCGACGTCACCTTTGTTTCCAAGCAGAAGAAGGATGTGCTCTACGTCTCCAACCGCGCGGTTTACATCGAGAACGAAAAGCAGTATGTCAAGATCAAGGATGAAAGCGGCAACCCCAAGGCGGTGGAGGTGACCACCGGCTTTTCGGACGGCAGCAACGTGGAGGTGCTCTCCGGCTTAAACGAGGGGGATGTGGCGCTGATTGAAGGCAAGGTGACGCTGCAATGAGGCTGGGCGAGCTTACACACCTTGTATGGATAAACATTGTAGAGAACAAGTTTAAGGTGCTGCTCACCTCGCTTGGCATCATCGTGGGCGCCGCGACCATCGTGCTGGTAATTGCCATCGGGCGCGGCGGGCAGATGGACGTGGCCGACCAGTTTAAGAACCTGAGCGCGGGCGCCATCGAGGTGACCAACCGCGTCGCCAGCGGCTTTGGTGAGCTGTTTGCCTCGGGAGACTTCCCTGCGGGAGGGGCCATGCCAAGCGGCGGGCAGGACAGCTTTCGCGCACAATCGGGCGGGGGGCGCGCGCAGGGAGGGGGAGGCTTCTCGGGCGGCGGTGCCGGTGGGTTTACCGTGGTTATGGGCGGCATGATTGGCAACACCATGAACATCACCCTCACGGAGGACGATCTGGAGGAGATCCGGCTGTTTGTACCCGACATTGCGGTTTCCACCATCTCGGCCAACACCAAGACCTCGGTGCTGGGCGGCACGATGGAGGAGGAAAGCGACTACACCGTTGCGGGCGTCAAGCCCGAGTACGCGGACATCAGCAACTTAAGGCTCGCCGTCGGCGACTTTATTACCGATGAGAACGACAAAGCCTCGCAGAAGGTTGCGGTCATCGGCTACAACCTCGCACTCGATATGTTCGACAGCCTTATCGACGCCTACGACAGCACGGTGGAGATCGACGGCAGGAGCTATACCGTGGTGGGCATCCTGCAGCAGATGGGCTCGGTCACCTCGGGCATCAGCCCGGACGACGCCATCTTTGTGCCCTATACCACCGCCGAGAAGTACGTCATCGGGCGCAGCATCTCGCCGCAGATTACCGTTGTGGCGAGCGATGTAGACGAGGTGCCGGCGGTGATGGAGAACATCCAGTCGGTATTAAGCGAGCGCCACAACGGCGCTTCCTTTTCGGTAACCGACGCGGGCAGCAAGATGGAGGCCGCCACTCAGTCGGCCAACACGCTGTCGCTCTTGCTGATCGCGGTGGCGAGCATCGTGTTTATCGTGGGCGGTATCGGCATTATGAACGTACTGTTTGTCTCGGTGAAGGAGCGCACGCGCGAGATCGGCGTGCTTAAGGCGCTGGGCGCCTCCAAACGCGATATCCTGCTGGAGTTTTTGTTTGAGGCAAACGCCATCAGCACCTTTGGCGGCGTGATAGGCGTGGCGCTTAGCTTCTGCTTGGTGCCCTTGGTGCGCTATACGGGGATGCGGGTGGAGCCGAGCCTTACCGGCGCGGTGCTGGCGCTGGTGTTTGCGGTGGTAACGGGCACGGTGTTCGGCTTTTACCCCGCGTTTAAGGCGGCCTCACTCGTCCCCATCGAGGCGCTGAACCAGGAATAGACGATAACGGTATGAAAGGACATTGATCGGTGATGAAAAGGCTTTATGCGCTTATAATGGCGGCTCTGCTGCTTCTCTCGGGCTGCGCGCAGCAGGCGGCGGAGGGCACACAGGCTCCGGAGCAGGACACGGTATCGGGGGCGGGCGGCGAGCGCGGTGACTGGGGGAACGGCGGGCGTATGCAGCTGCCCGAAAACCAGTCGCGGGTATACGGCAAGATCAAAGAGATATACGGCAACGAGATCGAGCTTCAGGTGGGCACCATGAAGCTGCCCGCGGGCGCAAGCGGGGATTTTCAAGTTCCCGACGCGAGCGGCGGGCAGGATGTAGACAGCGAGCAGCGGGAAAAGATCAAGGAAAGGGTGGAGCAGTGGCAAAACAGCGCAAGCGGGGCCCCCGAGGGTGACCGGCAGGGCAACAACGGGCGGCAAAACGGCCAGGCGCCTCAAGGCGGCCGGCAAGGCGGGGCCGGCTTTACGGGCGGCGCAAGGCAGGGCGGCTTTTTAGGCGGTGTCGAGCTGGAGTACACGGACGAGACCAAAACCATTACCATTCCGGTGGGGCTAAAGCTCACCACAGGCATGGGGCCGAACGCCAAGGAGGCCGACTTCACCCAGCTTGCCAAGGATAACATCATCATGGTGATCGTTGAAAAGGGCGACGACGGCAGCGAAAAGGTGGTCTCGGTACAGCTTTTAAGCCAGTGACGGCTTTAGATAGAATCGGAGGAACAAACGGCATGATGATAGAAATGAAGGACATCAGCAAATCCTATCAGGTCGGAGCAGAGCGGCTGCAGGTGCTCACCGATATCTGCTTTGAGGTGGAAAAGGGCGATTTTGTGGCCATCCTAGGCCCCTCCGGCTCGGGAAAGTCCACCCTTATGAATATCATCGGCTGTATGGATAAGCCCGACGGCGGGGAGTACTATCTCGACAGCCACGCCGTGCACAGCTACCCGGATAAAAAGCTCGCCGCCTTTCGCAACCACGAAATCGGCTTTGTGTTCCAGCGCTACCAGCTCATTGCGAAGTATTCGGTGCTGCAGAACGTCATCATGCCGCTCCTGCTGCGCGGCGTCGCCCGCAAGGAGGCCGTCACGCAGAGCATGGAGCAGATAGAGCTGCTCGGCCTTTCCGAGCGCCTTGCGCACAAGCCCGCAGAGCTTTCGGGCGGGCAGCAGCAAAGGGTGGCCATTGCGCGGGCGCTGGTGGGCAGGCCCGCCATCCTGCTCGCCGACGAGCCGACGGGCGCCCTCGACAGCAACACCGGCAAAGAGGTGCTGGAGCTTTTTAAGCGCCTAAATGAGATGGGTAACACGATTATCATGATCACGCATGACCTTAACGTGGCCGCCTATGCCAAGCGGGTAGTAAAGATCATCGACGGCAGGCTGTATCACTGAATCGGCCGTTCTAAGAATGCCTTTCTCATTTTCTTAACCGATAATAACAAGCAAAAACAGGGGGGGTGTCCCTCCTGTTTTTGTCGCTTCGCGGTCTTTTACATTGTCGCTTCGCGGTCTTTTACATAAGTTCTTGATGAAATCTTCGAGATTGTGTACAATAAAAGCAGCTATAGGCCGATGTAATCCATGCTTTCTTCGAGGGGCCTGCGTGTCTTTTGGCGCAGGGTGTCGGTGGCCGCGTACCCCACGGCAACCACCAGCCGGATGCGAGTAGAAGCGGGGATACCCAGCAGCCTTTTAAGCCCCTTTTCGTCAAACCAGCCCAGTATGCAGGTGGAAAGCCCCTGCTCAGTCGCGGCAAAGCAGAGGTGCGCCGCCGCAATGCCGATGTCCACCGAGGTAAAATCCTGGTGCTTGATCCCCGCGCCGATTTTTGTGAGCATGGGCCGGTGTGCTTTATCCTCCGAAACCACCACAAAGGCGGGTGCCTTTTCGGTAAAGCGGTTCGTGCCCATCTGCTGGGTAAGCTTCGCCACCTTAGGCGAGAGCTCAGGGCTGTTTGCCACGGTAAAATGCCACGGCTGGCTGTTGTTTGCCGAGGGAGCCAAACGCGCCGCTTTGAGGCATTCGATAAGCTTTTCCTTTTCCACCGGCTGTTCGGCGTAGCTGCGGCAGCTTTCGCGCTGCAGCACCAGCTTTGAAAAATCCAACCCTGTTCCTCCTTTCATGCACGTTATGCAATAGTATTATAATACGAATTCGTTGCTTAAAAAAGTAATTTTTTACTTTTTCAAATGCCGCCCCTTGGAGGAGAGTCAAGAGGGTTTCCTATCTTCCCCTTGCAGTTTTGGGCAACGATTATCAGGAAAGAATCAACCGCGCGATGGACTATATCGAGCAAAACCTTACCGAGCGGGTGGATTACGACCGGCTCGCTCAGCTTGCCTGCTGCTCGCAGTACCAGTTTCAGAAGATGTTCTCTTACATCGCAGGCGTCACGATGTCGGAGTACGTCCGGCGAAGGCGTATGACGCTGGCGGCGTTTGAGCTGCGGCACAGCGACGTCAAGGTGATCGACCTCGCGTATAAGTACGGCTACGAGTCGCCCGAGGCGTTTACCCGCGCGTTTGTCGCGGTGCACGGCGTTTCGCCCTCCGCGGCGCGCGTCGAGGGCGTGGAGCTGAGGGCATACCCGCAGATCTCCTTTCAAATAACGATTCAAGGAGTAGCGAAGATGGAGTACAGAATTGTGGAGCGGGGCCCGTTTACGGTTTACGGCATCGAGCGGATGTTCGATATGACCAACGACCAGAACCTTATTGAGATACCGAGGTTTTGGAAGGAGCAATACGAGAGCGGAGCGGTAGACCGCTTGGGCGATAGCTCCGGTATTCCCTGCGGGGTGGGAGATGCCGGCCGCTGCCCTGTAGGGGGCATCTGCAGTTATGGGAATGTCGACGGGCCGCGCTTCCCCTACATGCTGTTTGTAGAGAAAACACCCGAGAGCAACAGCGCGGGCTACACCGAGGTAAAGGTACCCGCCGCCACCTGGGCGGTGTTTAGGTCGGAGCCCTACACCGACGGCGACGGCAGCGTCACCGCGGCCTGCCAGAACCTTTACAGGCGCATCTACGGCGAGTGGTTCCCCACCGCAAGCTATACTCTGGTGCCCTGCTATGAGCTGGAGATTTATTACTGGGCCAAAACCGGTAAAACGACCATGGAGGTATGGCTCCGCGTGCAGCCGAAATAGTTAAAAACCTAAAGCCGCCGTTTGCGATCAACAAACGGCGGCTGCTTTTTTGAGTAGTACTAAATCTCTTATGAATTAAAAGCCCCCTAGAAGATACCGCTGCAGGTTCTCGGCGTCCATGGTGCGGGAGAAGGCCATCTCCTTGGTGATAATGCCTGCCTTCACCAGTTTCGCCAGATGGTAGTCCATCGGCTGCATCCCCAGCTTGATACCGGTCTGGATACAGGAGTTGATCTGGTGCGTCTTGCCCTCGCGTATCAGGTTTGCGATGGCATCGGTGGCGAGCATGATCTCAAGCGCCGCCACGCGCCCCTTTCCGTCGGCCATGGGGATGAGCTGCTGGGTGATAACCCCTTCCAGTATGCTGGCGGTCTGCACGCGTATCTGCTGCTGTTGGTGGGGCGGAAAGACGTCGATAATGCGGTCTACCGTGTTGGCGGCGCCGTTGGTGTGCAGGGTGGAGAGCACCAGATGCCCCGTTTCGGCCGCCGTAACCGCCGCCGAAACCGTCTCTACGTCGCGCATCTCGCCCACCAAAATCACGTCGGGGTCCTCGCGCAGCGAGGCACGCAGGGCGGAGGCAAAGGACAGGGCGTCCTCGCCGATTTCGCGCTGGTTTACCATCGAGTTCTGGTGGCGGTGCAGGTATTCGATCGGGTCTTCGATGGTGATCACGTGCGCGCGGCGGTTTTTGTTGATGAAGTCCACCATCGCCGCAAGGGTGGTGGATTTGCCGCTGCCCGTCGGGCCCGTGAGCAGCACCAGCCCGCGCTGCTTCATGGCAAGCATCTTTAAGCACTCGGGCATATGCAGCTGCTCGAGGGTGGGAATCTCCTGCACCAGCAGGCGGATGGCAGCGCCCATGCTGCCGCGCTGCTTGTAGGCGTTTACGCGAAAGCGCCCGCCGGGCATCACGAACGAAAAGTCTACGTCGCCCTTCTTCTGCAGGGTCTCCATGCGCTCGATGTTGAGCATGGCGGAAATCAAGCGGTAGGTGTCCTCAGGCAGCAGCACCGGGTATTCTAAAAGCGCCATCAGTTCGCCGTTTACACGCACAATGGGCGGTTTACCCACCGTAATGTGCAAATCCGAGGATTTGAGCCTTCCTGCGGCGGTCAGCAGTTCTTCTATCGTCATCCGTTCATCTCGCCTTTCCGTGGGTAGAGCTTAAGAATCTTTCCATGCAGCAGGGAACTCAAACGCTGTAGGTCACCTTGATCAGCTCGTCGGTGGTGGTAATGCCCGAAAGCACCAGCTCGCTGAGGTTCTGGCCCAAAAAGGTGGTGCCTTGGGTGGCCACGTAGGCACGTATCTGGTCTTCGGTGGCGTTCTGTACAATCATGGCGCGTGCGGCTTTATTGATCACCACCACCTCGTGGATGGCGGTTCTGCCTTTATAGCCGGTGCCGTTGCAGTAGGGGCAGCCCCTGCCGCGGTAAAGGGTGGCGGGCCCGTTTATGCCGAGCATGGTACCTTCCTCCGGCGAAGCCTCGTATGCCTCCTTGCAGTTGGGGCAGATTTTCTTTACCAGGCGCTGCGCCAGAATACCCACCACCGAGGAGGAAACAAGGTAGGGGGGCACGCCCATATCCACCAGCCTCGTAATAGCCGACACCGCGTCGTTGGTGTGCAGGGTAGAGAGCACCAGATGCCCCGTAATCGCCGCGCGGATGGCGATCTGCGCCGTTTCGCTGTCGCGTATCTCACCGATCATGATGATGTCGGGGTCCTGCCTCAAGATCGAGCGCAGGCCGCTCGCGAAGGTAAGCCCCGCCTTAGGGTTTACCTGCACCTGATTGACCCCCTCCATACGGTACTCCACCGGGTCTTCTACCGTGATGATGTTTACCTCGCTGGTGTTTAACTGCCGCAGCACGGCGTAGAGGGTGGTGGATTTACCGCTGCCCGTCGGGCCGGTTACCAGGATAATGCCGTGCGGGCTTTTGATGATATGGTCAAACTGGGCAAGGTTTTTTTCCGAGAACCCGAGCTGCCGGATGCTCATCGCAGAGGTATTTTGGGTGCCCAGCACGCGGACGACCGCCTTCTCGCCCGTCACGGTGGGCAGGATGGAGAGGCGGATGTCGGCGGTAATGCCGTCCACCGTCATCTCAAAACGGCCGTCCTGCGGGATGCGGCGCTCGGCGATATTTAGGCTGCCCATAATCTTCAGCCTTGTAATCAGCGTATTGTGGGCGGCGACATTTAGGCGCATCTGGTCGGTGAGCACGCCGTCGATGCGCATGCGAATCTTGGTGTGGGTGCGGGTGGCCTCGATGTGTATGTCACTGGCGCCCAGCTGTATGGCGTTGGAGACGATCGAGTTGATTAAGCGCACAATCGGCGCGCTGTCGATGCGCTCGTCCATCTCGCTGCTCATCGCCTCGATCTCGGTGGGGGTAAAGAACTCCTCGTTTACGTCCGAGGCCGCCTGATGCGCCTGCTGGCGGGTGTAGAACTTCTCGATCATCTGCCGTATCTGCGTCGGGGTGGAAAGCACCGCCTTCACCTCGCAGCGCGACTCAAAGCGCACGTCCTCTATGGCGTAGAAGTTCATCGGGTCGCTCATGGCAATCGTCAGGGTGTTGCCGATGCGCGTGATGGGGATGAGCGAGTATTTCTTCGCGGTGCCCTCCTGTATGGCGTGCACCGCCTCAGGGCTGATGGTGGTGTTGTCGAGGTCTATAAAATCCACATGCAGGCGCTGCTCCAGACAGTGCATGAGGTTGCGTTCGGTCACATAGCCGCTTTCGATCAATACGTCGCCCAGCCGCTTGCCGGGGGTCTTTTTCTGCTCGGCGAGCGCGCTTGCAAGCTGCTCGTTGGTAATAAAGCCCGCCTCCAGCAGCACCTGACCGATTGGAACATTCTTTTGTTGCATCCGCTGCATTGCTTTCTCCGCCCTTTTGTGATTAATATACTATATTCCATTTGAACAGGGGATAAAATCCTCTGTTCAAACACGCCGTGATAAAACGGCGTGGGCGGCTTTTAGCCGCCGACGCTTTGCGTTGTTGCTCCCCGCCTTCAGCGGGGTTTAAAAAAGAATTCGTGTTCTTGCCATTTTACTGCTTCTATTATAGAATAGTATTACCGAAGAATCAACCTAAACCATGGGGATGAGAGACATGCTCCCAGCCGATTTACAGCCATTTTACCTCGTGATAACAGGCCTTATGGGCCTGTTGTTCGGCAGCTTTTTAAACGTGTGCATCTTCCGCATTCCCAAAAAGGAATCCATCGTCACCGGCGCCTCTCACTGCATGACCTGCGGGAAGCGGATACCATGGTACGATCTGATTCCTGTTTTCAGTTATCTTATCCTGCGGGGGCGGTGCCGCGGCTGCGGGGCGAAGATCACCATCCGGTACCCCGCGGTGGAGGCGCTTACCGCCGCATTGTGGCTGGGTGTTTACCTGCGGTACGGTTTTACACCCCAAACGCTGCTGTATTTAAGCCTTGTCAGCGCGCTGATCGTCGCCGCTTTTATCGATATTGATACCACCGAGGTGCCGCTGTCGCTGACGGTGTTTATCCTCGTGCTGGGCATTGCCGCCTTATTCTTACGGGATATGCCGTTTTACGAAAGGCTGATCGGCCTTTTTGCGGCGAGCGTGCCGCTGCTTATCGCCGCCGTGCTGTCCAAGGGCGGCATGGGGGGCGGCGATATCAAGCTGATGGCGGTGTGCGGGCTGGTGATAGGGTGGAAGCTGATACTGCTCTCGCTGCTCCTTGCGGTTCTCAGCGGCGCCGTGTACGGCGGGGTGCTGCTGATCCTGCGCAAAAAGGGAAGAAAGGCGGAGATACCGCTGGTGCCGTTTTTAGCAGGCAGCATCGTGGTAAGCCTTTTGTTTGGCGGCGAGCTGATCGCGGGCTATCTGTCCCTGATAGGCTTCTAATAAATGTTATATAAAGATTCGCACACCCTCCGCGCAAAGGCAATGGCTGCGTGGGGGTGTGCGGCTTTTTTAGGCTAATATCGGGCTTTATCAATGATAAAGCCCTTTTTCATGCTGTATCTGTCTATCGGCGCTTGGCGGAGGCAGGCCTGTTTTTTGCGCGCCGCCGTGAAAAAACGCGGTAGGATGCGGATACCGGAGCATCGGTGCCACCCTCGGCCAACAGCCCCGCCATCTCGTGCAGGCTGCTGAGCTTGATGCGGCTTACCCGTTTTTGGTTGATACCGAGCTGCGCGGCCACCTGTTCCTGGGTCATCTCTTTATAAAAGAGCGCGTGTATCACCCGCTGCTGTAAAACGCTTAACTTGCTGACCGCCTGTGCCACGACGATGCGGTCCTCAATGGGCAGGTGAAACGAGGCGTACTGCAGGGTGCGGATGTTGTTAACGTCGATATCCTCGATGCTCACCAGCCCCGCGCGCATCACCTCCAGCACGCTGCTCTCGGTGACGCCCAGCCTTTGGGCGATGCTCTTGGCGGTGGGCAGCTCCCCGTCTTCCTTCAGCTGGTACTCGATCAGCCTATCTACCTTCGCCTGCAGCTCGATGATGCAGCCCGGGCGCGCATGGGCTGCCTCCTTGCGCACATAGTGGCGTATGGCGCTGATGATGCACTCCGAGGCCCAGGTGGAAAAGGCCGTGCCAAGGCTGGGCTTGTAGCCCGAGAGTGCCTTTAAGAGCCCCTCCATGCCCGTTTGGTACAGGTCATCAAAGCAGCAGTTACCGCCATACAGGCGGGAAAAGTGTACCACCAGAGGCTCCGCGGCACGGATGACGTTTGAGCAGTTCTCTTCGGTTTTGTGCGTGAAATACTCTTGCGCTGCAGTGTTGATGTCCATGATAAGCTCCATTCCGCCGATAGGCATCTATATAGAATGATTCACTTACCTTAAGTATGGCAGGAGTAAAAAGCTGCTGTTTGTGTGAAAGCCGCTTAAGCTATGCCGGCAGGGTTTCGTCCCCGTCGGGTTTGGTAAACTGTATCTCCTGAATCGTTCCCGGAGAGGTTTTTATATTGTCCTCCAGCAGGTTTGCGAGATAGATGCTCTTGGATAGCGAATATAACTGCTCGGTGGGGTGCTGTGCGTCAAAAACCTCTATTTTTACCCCCAGCACCTGTTCTCGCGACTTAGTAAAGGTAACCCGAAAACGCAATGCGGCACTGATCTCCGCTCCAAAGGCAGCTGAGCGGGAGGCATCCCCGCTTTTATAGGTGGTAATCCCCTTGTTTTCATCCGCCGTAATCAAGAAATGGCCTGCCGCAACGGTATTTAGGGTGGAGACGCGCGGCTGCAGCGTCAGTTCGTTGGTGGAGTACACGCTGCCCTCGATATAATCCATCATTAGGTTCGCGGCATTCTTGGCGCTTACCGCCTTTTGGCTTATTGCAAAAAAGCTCATGGTCGGGAAGATAAACATCGAAATCGCCACCATCAGAATGCCGATAATGGCCATGGTAATAATCAGCTCAAGAAGCGTAAAGCCTTTTTTACTCTTTATGTATTTCATTAAAGGCATTGCCCCCTGTCCGCCCTATTCAATAGGTACATAGGCCTTTAGCTTCGCGCCCGTTGCAGGGTCTTCGGCTTCGGCAAATTGCCCCGGGCCGGTGATGGTTTTTCCGTTTATGGTAATCGAGATTTCATCACTGCCGGTGGCAGACGAATAGGTTACACCGCTTACACTGCTGGTACTGTCCATGGCATCTTCAAGCTTGGTGGTGAGGTCGGCATTGCCCCGGTTTAGCTGCGTAGCATTGCCGTTCAGCTGAAAGACCGGTATAAACACCGCCGCAAACCCTACCGCAAGCAACCCCAATATGCCAAGGCTGATGAGCAGCTCCAGCAGGGTTACCCCTTTGTCGTTATGTAAGATATTTTGCTTCATATTAGGCACAGCCCCCATCTATTCTCTAAATCAACACCTAGGCTAGCTGTTCTTGTTGGTGTATACGCCCAGTAAATCTACTCCACCCGAGCTGCCTCCGCCGCCCTCGCCCCCGTCTGGGACGCCGATCTCACCCATACCCGAAATCTGGGGGTAATCGGGTATCTGATAATAAAGAGGTACATTATTGGCGATATTTGATGATGAGACAAGCATGCTGCCCGCAAATTTAGTGGAGTTACTTAGATATGCATTACCGAATGGCATAACGATATGGGCTGCGAGTTGCGCAGAATTTGAAACCATAATAGTGTTATTATACGGCGAAATAATATAAACCTTTGGCTTTGTTGTATTCGTTATATCCGGTTTGGTTTTTTCAACACCAAACCGCTGATTATTATAAAGATGGAAATCAGCTCCGTCGGCCAGATGCAAGACAATACTGTTACTACCCTTTACATATACCGTAAGATTGCTATTACACCCACTAAAAACGGAGGTATTAGGTATTAATAGGCTAATTGGTCCAGCTGTAGTATCAATTGTAAAATTTTCACAAAAATAATTAACACTTTGAAGGGTTCCGGACTGATTTATCGTATCGCCCGTTGAGGTAACAGTCAGGTTATTTTTTTTCAAATTATTGTTGATATATGTCTTGTAATCACTAATTGTAAAAAGATTTTGAAGTTTTTCCACTTCGCTGCTGAAGTTTAAGCCCGGCATACCGGGCGATTGGGGAGTAAATTCGTAGTACTTGTTTACTTTGCCATACACTTTTGAGGAATTATTAAAGGTGGCATTACCTTTGCAGTAAATATCACCATATACTTTTACGTTATTAGAAAAAGTTAAACTTCCCAGACTGTAGACATTACCCTCTACAATAACATCGTTTGAAAAATTAATGTTTCCAGTACAATATATATTTCCACCGTTACCATTCACTTTTTTAGTCGTGGCATAGTTACTAATAGAAATATTTCCTTTAATATACATGTCACCATAAACAGTTACCGTATTCGGAAGTGAAATGATGTCATTGATTAAAATATTCCCATAAAGTACAGCGCCATTGCTGATCCCGGAGGTTCCACCGGTAAAATCCGTTGCTGTTATTAGATCCTGTCCAAACGGGAACCCATCTGAGCCGGCCTTTCGGTTCACAATCGCCCGCACGGTTCGGGATTTGCCCTCGAACTCGCCCTCAGACGAGATTTCATAGCGGGTGGCGTCCAGCTTTTTTATCACGACGCTGTAGTCGCCCATATCCGCCGTATGCGATTCGTCGGAGGTGCCGATATAATCATCGATATCCTCATCGGGGTTGTCCTTAAAATAGTCTACCGCGGCCAGCACCGCCGAGCGCGCGGTGAAGTAGGCCTGCTGGTTCTGCCAGTCGGTCACCGAGTTTGTATGGGAGCTTTCCGTAAGCGTAAGCGCGGCGGTGGCGAAGACGATCAGCAGCGCAAACACCAGTATCACCAGTATCAGTGTGCTGCCGCGCCGGTTGTTGATGATGCGTGCAGGCATACGCTCCCTCCTCTGTCGTCGGTTCGCTTTTGAATTATTTACAGCGGGTTGTCTCTGCCCTTGGGGGTGTCAAAGGTGACGTTCCAGAAGTCGTCGGTATAAAACTTGGGCACCGAGTACACCTGCAGGGTGATCTCGGCGGTAATAACGTTTTTGATGCCCGAATCGTCCTGCCGGGGTGTGAAGTTGATGCCCGAGATGCTTACCGTTCTGCCCGAGCCCCAAATGAGGTCTATAAAATACAGCAGGTTTTCGTAGTAGCAATCGGCCGTAACGGTTACCGTGTTTACATATACAAACTTGGTGGTATCCTCCGGCGGGGCCTCGGTGGCGGCGGAGCCGACCGGCAGGGGGGTGCCGTTTATCTGGTCGACAAGGTCGCTGAGCGCGATGCGCAGCTCGGGTGCGAGGGCCGTATAGGGGCTTATCTGCACCGCGGTCGTACTGCCGATATTTACCAAGAGATTGCGCAGCCCCGCCTGCTCGGTGTAGCCGAACAGCCACAGATTCAGCTGTTCGTTTTCAAACGGCGGGAAGAAGCGCTGCGATACCTCCTGCGCCTTCTGCTTGGCCTTTTTGATCTCCCCGTCCATCATCTTATTCTTCGCTATCAGTGCCGCTATCTCCGTTTTTTTGGCCTGAAGGTCGGAAACGGCCTGCAGGTTGGCTTGGTAGGCCTCAAAGGCCGGCAGCATCAAAAACTTCGCCGAGAGCACCCACAGCGCCACCAGCACCAGGAGCAGCAGCAATATCTGTTCGCGTTTGCCTAATGTAAAGTTCATCTGGCGATGTTGCCCCCTTTTTGTGTGCAGGTAACGGTAAACAAAACCTCACCCTTGCTGCCGACCACGTACCCGTTGTAGGCCACGTCCACAAACAGGCCGGTCTTCTTTACCGCGTTCACAAACGCGGCGGGGGTGGTCTCGCTCTTGCTTTGGCACTCGAGTATCAGGTTGCCGTTTTGCAGGGTAAACGACAACACCTTCATGTCCTCCGGCATGGCGGCGGTCACCAGCGCAAAGGAGCCGGAATCGGCGAACGGCAGGGAGTAATAATCCTCGTAGGCCTTGCCGGTGATGTCGGCGTACTGATTGTACAGCCCCGCGACCGACTGCTTTTGCAGCGTCTCCTGCGCAAGCGACTGATTGCCTTTATCCGCTAAAAAATTATGTATTGCGTCGGCCT
Source organism: Bacillota bacterium (assembly GCA_023412215.1). Taxonomy (GTDB): domain Bacteria; phylum Bacillota; class Clostridia; order Oscillospirales; family Ruminococcaceae; genus Acetanaerobacterium. The sequence continues at coordinate 289,872 of JAEYNX010000020.1, forward strand.
CTGCGTATACCGCGTTGTTTAGATATCGCATAGAATAGGCGCTCAAGGCAATCAGCCCCGCCGAAAATACGATCAACAGGCTGAGCACCACAACGGCGGGTGAAACCGTCTGCTTTACCTTAACATCCTTTAGTCCGTCGTAGAAGTTTATATCCTTATGCATCCACCGTATTCCTCCATTTATCCTGAGGTATGGTCATACTATAACAGGCTGTCCGGTCGATTTATCCATACCCCCGCGCGCCGCTTGACAGCGCATATCCTTATGGCTCGGCAATCGCCGCGATGGCGTTGATATATTCCGCGGTGCTGCCCGAAAAGGCGCCGTGCACGGTGGAAAGACGGTCGATCCCCTCAACCGGCAGCTCCAGCGAGGCGGTAAGGCTTGCGGCAAGGCCATGGATGTTGCTTACCCCGCCGCAGAGGTATACGGCCTCAATCGGGGTTTTAAGCCTGCGCGAAAGCGAAAACTGTATTAAGCGCTGTATCTCCTCCGAAAGAGCGGAAAGGAACATCATCGAGGCGTACGAAACCCGCGGGTTTGCGGCCAGCGCCTCGGGTGAGAGATCGGCCCTTTCGGTAACCTGAGCGGGCGTGTCGAAGCCGTCGAGCATCAGCATGTTCTTCACAAAATCGGGGTAGGTGTTTTTAATACAGCGGGAGAATACCATCTTGTTGCTGGAAAACAGGTAGAGGTGCATGGTGCTCATACCGATGTCACAGAGGATAACGCTCTTGCCGGCGATTGCCGTATCGTTTACCGTTGCGTTCTTTATAAGCTTCGTTACGGCGCTCGGGTGCATCTGCAACGAGGCGGGCTTTAATTTCAGCATCCCCGTAAGGGTATGATACTGGGCGGCCATTCTTCGCGGCATACCAGAGGCGTATACCCGCTGCATGAGCGGGTTATCCTCTACAAGCTCGTCGCTCGGCAGGTAATCCACCGCGTAGGGCTCGGTGCCCGTGAGGTGCTGGTACATCTCGTTATGTACAATCGGGGCCAGCTTTTTGGGGTCGCCCCTCGGGATCGTCAGCTCGCGGTGCAGAATCTCGGTGCTGCCGACCGTAAAGATCACGCGATTGGAGGTCATGCCGCTCGCGTTCATCGCCGAACGGATGGCGTCCGCAATCGACGAAAGCTCCGAAAGGTTGCCGTCCTGTATGGAGGCCGGCGGGGTTTGCACCATGGCGGCCCTCTTTACAAAGACGCCGCCCTTTTTGGCCTCGCCCTCAACGATATTGATAATGCTGCTGCCGGCGTCAATCGATAGTAACATGAATCAGCGGTTCCCCCTCATCTGTATCATCACGGGCACGCGCCCGCATCGGGGCCTACATCCCCGCAACGTTTTGATAAACCGACATCATGGGCATGATGACCGAGAGCACGATAAAGCCCACGAACAAGCCCAGCAGAACGATCATGATCGGCTCAATGGCCGATACCATGGTGGTGATGGCGGCGTCCGCCTCGTCGTCGTAGAATGCCGCCGTTTTATAGAGGATCTCATCCAGAGCGCCCGCCTCCTCGCCGACGGACACCATCGAGGAGAACATGGGCGGGAAGATGTTTACCTGTTCGATCACCGACGAGAGGGTAGAACCCCTGCGCACCTGATTGATAACGTCGGTCATATATTCCGAAAGCTTCGCGTTGTTTACCACGCGGCTGGAGATTTCAAGCGCCGTAATCAGCGACATGCCGCTTGCAAACAAGGTCGCCAGCGAGCGCGAAAAGCGCGCCGTGATCACGGTTTTCTGCAGCTTGCCGAAGACGGGCAGCCCCAGCAGCACCCCCGAGATGGCCGCTTTACCGCCCTTGGAGCGCCACGCGGCAAAAAATATTCCCACAACGGCCGCGACGAATAACAGGATGAACATCCAGTCGTCCCGCACAAAGGTGCTTACGTCGAGCAGAAACTTTGTAACGGCGGGCAGCTCCGCCCCCATGGTTTGAAACATCGTAAAGAATTGCGGTATCACGAAGCCCAGCAGCACCAGGATGGCGACCATGCCTACTACTACCAGGATCATCGGGTAGATGAGGGCGTTTATCACCTTGGACTGCAGCTTGTGGTCTTTTTCAAAGTGCTCCGCCATGCGGCTCATGATGGTATCCAGCGAGCCGCTCACCTCGCCCGATTCCACCATATTCACGAGAATGGCAGGGAAGGTGCGCTGCAGCCTCATCGCGGTGGAAAGGGTAAGGCCCTTCTGCACCCCCTCGTAAACGCCCATAACGGCAAGCTTGGTTTTGCGCTTTACTGCCTGACGGTAGAGGGTATCGAGGCATTTGATGATGGTAAGCCCGGCGTTGAGCATGGTGGAGAACTGGCGGCAAAGCAGTGCCAGTTCGCGGGTGCTGAGCTTGCCGGAGGGCTTGTCGCCCGTTACGAGAGGCCGCGAAACCTTGGTTTCGCTGTATGTAATGCAGTACTCGCCGCGCTGCCGCAGCTTTGAAAAAAGGTCCCCCGGGTTCTCCGCCTCCGCAAAGCCGCGCACGATGCCGCCGCCTGCCGCTTGCGCTTCATATTTATAGGTGGGCACAAATCTTCCCCCCAACCCCGATTATTACTAAAAATATGCGAAAATAATAAAAATAGATTGCATTTTCTGCACATACTCTCATTTTATCACAAGTACACTATTTTTCAACACTGTTTCTGCAATAATATGTGAATATTTCATGATAAAGTAAAAGCGCAAGCCGCAAGGTTCAGTAGAATTATTTATAGTTCGAGCGGCGTAGGGTCGCATTGCCTGCCGTTTTCGAGCAGGAAAGAAATAACCGAAAGCGCAAAGAGCGGCGCCGTTTCGGTGCGCAGGATGCGCCTGCCGAGGGTCGCGGCCGCAATCCCCATTTTCCTCGCCTGTTCGGCCTCAGCGGGGGAAAAGCCGCCCTCGCTGCCGATGCATACCGCAATCGTCTCGCAGGAGCTGCGCCCAAGGAGGGTTCCAAGGTCCTCGCCGCCGCCCTCATAGCACAATATCGGCACCGCGGCCTGCTTCATGCGCGCAAGTGCCTCCTTAAAGCTTACCATCGCGTGCACCTTGGGGATAACGCCTCTGCCGCACTGCTTTGCGGCCTCCAGCGCGATCTTGTTTAACCGTTCTATGCGCTTGTGCATACTCTTTTCGTCGGGGCGGGAGATGCACCGCTCGGTGAGCACGGGTGTAATATCGTACACCCCCAGCTCCACCGCCTTTTGTACAATGATTTCGAGCTTATCGCCCTTGGGCAGCGCCTGATAGAGCGATACCCGGCAGGGCAGCTCGGCCGCGTTCGGGGCGCTTTCAAGCACTTTCAGCTGTACGCAGTCGGAGGAGATGCCGGTAATCACGCAGCGGTGGTCCATCGCGCCTTCGTCGCAGAGGGTAAGCTCCTCACCCTCGCGCATCCGCAGGCTTTTCACGGCGTGGGCCGCATGCTCGCCGTGCAGGGCGGCGGTTTGCCCCGCAACTTCCTTTACAAAAAATCGTGGCATGTTGAGCGTCTCCTGTCCGTCAGGCTTTGGGGCGGAGCACCAGCGCCACCCAATCCTGCTTTTCGTGCCTCGAAACGGTTTCAAACCCGCTTTGCTCCAAGACCCTTCTCACCTCGTCCGCGCGCTCGCCGATAATGCCGGAGCAGATAAGCACGCCGTCCTTCTTTAAATACCGCCCAAACAGACCGCGCATGGCGATAATCACGTCCGCTACGATGTTTGCCACCACCACGTCGTAGAAATGCTCGCCGAGGGAGGCGCAAAAGGCCTCATCCTCCAGCACGTTGCCGCACTCGGCCGCAAAGCGCGGCGCGCCAAAGCCGTTCATCACGGCGTTTTCACGCGCGACGCGCACCGAGTTCTGGTCGATATCCACCGCCGCCGCGCGCTCCGCGCCCAGCAGCAGCGCCGCAATGGAGAGGATACCGCTGCCGCAGCCCATATCCAGCACAAAGGCGTGGGGCTGCACATACTCTTCCAGCTGCTCGATGCACAGCTGGGTGGTGTGGTGGCTGCCGGTGCCAAAGCTGGAGGAAGGGTCTATCTCAAGAATCACACGGTCGGTTTCGGCGCTGTACTCCTCCCACGAGGGCTTTATCACAAACCGCTTTCCCACCTCAAAGGGCTTAAAATATTGCTTCCAGTTGTTTGCCCAGTCCTCCTCGCGCACGTTGTTAAGCTCAGCCGTCAGCCTGCCAAGGGTGCCTTCGGCGTCGGCTTCCTTGAGTGCCTTCAGCGCTTCCTTTACGTCGGCAAGCAGCTGCGCGCCCTGCTCGTTTGCGGGCAGGTAGATCTTTATGTTGGTCTCGGTCTCCTTGAGCTTCATCAGGCTCTCGTCCACGTAGTCCCAGTGGGGCTGCGTGTCGGCCAGAAAGGCCTCGAAATCCCCCGCGTCCTCTATCTCAAAACCGGTGATATCAAGCTGCATCAGCACGCCTGTTACGGCATCCACCCCGGGGGCGGTGGTATAGATGGTTACCTGTGTAAAATCCATAATTGTTCCTTCCTGCGTTTACCGCTCCAGAATAAACTTCTCTATCACCTCGGCCACAGCGCTGTGGTTGTTGTCGTTTTGCGTAACGTAATTGGCCTGACGCCTCACATCCGGGTGGCCGTTTGCCATTGCCACCCCGAGGCCCGAGAGGGTGATCATCGAAAGGTCGTTAAAGGAGTCCCCCATGGCGATGATCTCCTGCGGCGGAATACCCAGCCGCTCGCCCAGCGCGCAGAGGGTTTTGCCCTTGTTGGAGGCGATGTTAACAAGCTCTAAAAAATAGGGCTTTGAGTAAAAGATGTCCAGCTTTTCGCCGTATATACCCATCGTGAGGGCTTCAATTGGCTTTAATAGGCCGGAGCGCGCGTTGTAGAGCACCTTGATCGAGCCGTTTGTGATGTGCTCCTTCAAATCCGCTACCACCACCGCGCGGTAAAGGGCGTTGCGCTCGTAAAAACGCGCCCGCAGGTTGTAGCGCTCCACCAGCATGCCGTCGTCGGTGTAGATCTGCGGCGGCACGCCGTACTGCCTGCCGATGTCGATCAGCCTTGCCGCCGTCTCGGCGTCCACGCGGTACTCGATCAGCTTCTCGCCGCTGCGGATGTCGGTGGCCATCGCGCCGTTATATGAGATGATGTGACGGATAAAATCCAGGCCCTGCGTAAATTTGAGCACCGATATGGCCGCACGCCCGGAGCAGAATACCACCTGAACCCCGAGGCTGCTCGCCAGCCGCATGGCCTCGATATTCTTTGCAGAGATGGTCAGGTCCCTGGCGAGCAGTGTGTCGTCAAGATCCAGTGCAATCAGTTTATAATTCATGTTGAACCCATAATACCTTCGAAAAAATTTTGTTGCCTGCACGATTGTAGATATCTACCAATTACAAGATAAATTAATTGTACTTGTTTTCCTGCGGGGTTGCAACCGTTTTTAGATAAAAACGTCGCAATTACAGCTATTTTAAACACTCTTTACGATTTGGACAGAGGTTGCAAATGACTTTTGCTGCAATTATAATAATATTAGTTTATTGTTCGCGTTTGGCATTGTTGCAGAAAATGTATCAACTGTCAATTCTGCGGTGGAAAAGCCAATCACGTCATTATAACAGCATGGTTGAAATTGGGACTTATCTGCATTCGAATTAAAGTTAGTATAAAGCTGAAATTTAAGCCAAAGGAGTGGGGGAGAGATGTTCTGCTTAAAATGCGGCGCGGAGTATGACGGCGCACTACCTGCCTGCCCCTCGTGCGGAGCGGCACAGCCGAAAACGGAGCCAATAAGCCGGACGAAGGCCCCCGCAAAGCAGAAATCCCGCATGGCGGCGGGGCTTATGGCGATATTCTTAGGCTACCTCGGCATCCATAACTTCTATCTGGGGTACAAAAGGAAGGCGGTACTACAGATAGCGGCCTCGGTGGTTACCTGCTTTCTGGGCGGCATCCTATGGGGCATCGCCGACGCGGCGAACATCCTCTCGGGCGGCCTTACGGCGGACGCCGACGGCGTACCGCTTGGGGAGTAAAGGGCGGGTATCATCAATCCAAGGCAAAGGAAAAGGGTCACACAAGGCCGGTAAAACGGCTTTGCGTGACCCACTGTTATTCTATGTCTATGCTTTATTCGTTAAAAACTCGCAGAGGTCGCCCGGTGTCTGCGCAAGGTAGATGTGCGGGTGTTCGCTGAGCTCTTTCAGGCTGCCGAAGCCCCACAGCACACCGATGGCATCCAGCCCCATCGTTTTTGCGCCGATCAGGTCGTACCGCCGGTCACCGATCATGATGCACTCCTGTTCCTTCGCCTTGCACATCGCCATGGCGTCGCGGATGACATCCTCCTTGGTTTCGCGCGGCCCGTCGATTAAAACGCCCACGATCTGCGTAAAGAAGGCATCCAGCTTAAAATGCTCCAAGATTCTTCTGGCGAAGAATTCGGGCTTTGCGGTGGCGGTCGCAAGGCGAAAGCCGTTTCTGCAAAGCATTTCCAGCGCCTCGGGAATGCCGTTATATACCGCGCAGTCGCGCCAGCCGCCGGTGTCGTACTGCTCGCGGTAAAGGTCTACCGCGCGTTTGGCGTCGCCGGGGTTTGAAAGGACGCGCTCAAAGCTTCCAAGCAGCGGCGGGCCGATAAACTCAGTAAGATTCTGGCCCGAGTAATCCGCGCCCAGCGTATTAAGCGCATACCGCACGCCGTTTAAGATACCCTGCTCGGTATTTACCAGCGTTCCGTCAAGGTCAAACAATAAGACCTTCTTTTCGGTTCTCATATCATCCATGAAAGTGCTCCAATGACATTATAATTCCATTTGCAATGGGGATTTTATCCGCCGAATTACCGTTCAATACGCTTCCTGCAATAACGCAAAGCGTTATTGCTCCCCGCCAAAGATGCAGAATTAGTATTACAGTTTCTTGATATAAGGAGAATAGGCGCGTCTTCTCTTCTTGCGGTAATAGCGCTGTACCACCATGCGCAGCAGTGCAAACAGCATAATCAGTGCCGAGATACTGCCCAGCACCAGGCCGACGCCGAACAAAATATTCTGCCCCGAAACGGATGGCTTGTCTATCACCTTGCCGCCGTCGTACACCTTGGTTTCGTTGGCTACCGCCATCTGCGCGGGTGTGGACCGCTCGTCCGTCTCCACCTCGCAGGGCAGCGGCACCGTGAGCAGCGGCCCGTCGGAACTGCCATCGCCTTTTACGGTAAATACGGCATTAGGCGCAATCTTTTCGCCTTTTGTATAAAGCACCTTGGCGTCCATGGTCACATCGATGTCCGCGGCGGTGGTGCCCTTTTTCACCAGCAGGGAATAATCCTGTGCAAGGCCGGATACCGTTGCGCAGCCCACCTCGTTTTTGCCCTCGGCAATGGGGATGACCTTGCCCTTCACCGTACCGGCGGGGATATTGATCTTCTCTAGGTTGTCAAAGCAATAGTCGAACAGCTTGGCGGTGTCTTTATACTTTTCCCATTTGGTTTTGGAGTTCATAACGACACAAATCAGCTCGGTATCCCCGCGCTTGGCCACCGTTACCGCGGTGTGGTTGGCCTGAGCGGTCCAGCCCAGCTTGCCGCCCCACGCGCCGTCGTACTGGTAGGCCGAGGTAACGATCATGTGGTGCTGTGTACCGAAGTTGCGCTGCTCGGGCTGCATATTGGTGGGCTGCATGGTGTATTCGGTGGTGCCGAACACCTCGCGGAAGCCGTTAACCGTCAGCGCGTATTTGGTGATCATCGCCATATCGTAGGCGGTGGTATAATGGTCGTCGTCCTCCAGCCCGTTTGCGTTGACAAAGTGGGTGTTAAGCGCTCCCACCTCTGTGGCCTTGGCGTTCATCATCACCGGGAACATCTCGAGCGAGCCGCCCACAAACTCCGCAATGCCGTTCGCGGCATCGTTCGCCGAGGGCAGCAGCGCCCCCATAATGGCGTCGCGCAGCGTGATTACCTCGCCGGGCGTGAGCGCGATATGCGAAGCGGAGCGCGGAACGCTGAAAACGGCCTGCTCGCTCATGGTGAGTGTATCGTCCAGCTTCTTGCGCTCGAGCGCGAGCGCGATGGTCATAATCTTGGTGATGCTCGCGGGGTACTCCCGCTTGTTCATATTTTTTTCTGCCAATACCTGCCCGGTCTGCGCATCTATTACCACGTAACTGTCGGAATAAGCATCAAAATCCGGCGCTTCCAAAGGCAGGGCCGCTAACATCGGGCATAAGAAGGTCATCAACAATACTGTCACTAAAAAAGCAGTGAATCTTTTCATGTCCCCGCCTCCATTGATTGAATGAGGTTAAACCGCGCCGAAGCAAGGCTAACGCGCTTGTTAAACACAAATAAGCCTAATGTAAGTGTATCCGGCGCAAACTGTATCTAGCAAAAGATATTATAGCAAATTTTTTCAGCCCGAAAATAAAGAGATTGTAAACAATATGGCAAAATGGTTAAAAAAGCAGCCCATTTCTTTGCGAAAATGGGCTGCTCTGCTAAAAATTGAATAAAAACAAACCTTCAAAAGGAAATTAACGACCGTTGGCATTGAGCGCCGCAATTGACTTTTGGCAGTTCGCTTTAACCACCGAGTCGGTGTCCTTAGCCATCTGGTGGCGAAGATGCTCGATACCCGCCTTACGCCCGGAGAAGCCCAGTGAGTTTGCCGCAGCGGCGCGTACATCTGCAATCGGGTCGTGTAACATAATGATAAGCTGATTGAAGGCATCTTCGTGCTTGATATATTGCAGCCCCATTGCGCCGCCTTCACGAAGTTCCGGATCTTTGTTGCCGCAATAGGACAATACCTTGTCAAGCTTTCCCTTTTGGCCAAGCTCCAGAATAGCCTGAACCTTTTTGTCGTTAGCCATACTGTATACACCTCACAAATTCTATATAACTGTCAATTGCTTTTTAAGCAGTATTGATAATTTAATTTATTTTTATACTACTATGCGGTTGTCGAAAAGTCAAGATAACATAGGATATGGCGAAGTTAATCTACGTATGCGATATTTTTGTAACGAAAAATTGTGAAATCTGTTGACGCGTTTTCGGCAAAGCTATATTTTACGCTTCTTTTCTTTTACACAAGCCGGTTTATGTAATAAAAAGGGTTCACAATTTATTTTATGTTTTTTTGTTTACGAATGGTATTTACAATGATATAATTATAACAATATATATTATCATATAGATTAAAAGGAGATAAACACATGCCGGTTGTAGATTATAAGCAGTATAAAGCGATGCTCAAGGCAGCATCCGACGGGCACTACGCGTACCCCGCCTTTAACGTAAGCAACATTGAAACCGCAAACGCCGTGTTAAAGGGGCTTGCCGATTCGGGGAGCGACGGTATCATTCAGGTTTCCACGGGCGGCGGCGAGCATGCCTCGGGCCAGAATGTAAAGAGCAGCGCCTTGGGCGCCATCTCGCTTGCGAACCATGTGCAGCTGATGGCGCAGCACTATAATGTATATGTTGCCCTGCACACCGACCACTGCAAGGCCAGCAAGGTAGAAAGCTTTATGATCCCCCTGATTGAGGAAACCGAGAAGAGGCGCGCTGCGGGCCTGCCCAACCTGTTTAACAGCCATATGTTCGACGGCTCGGATATCACCCTTGAAGAGAACATGAAGCTTGCCAAAACCCTGCTTGCGAGATGCGCGAAGAACGAGATCGTTCTTGAAGTTGAGGCGGGCGTAGTAGGCGGCGAGGAAGACGGCGAGAACAACGAGGGCGCTCCCCGCGAGAAGCTGTACACCACCAGCAAGGACATGCTGTATGTATATAAGGAGTTAAGCTCGGTAGAGGGCGGCGCGTACATGTTCGCCGCAACCTTCGGCAACGTGCACGGCGTGTACAAGCCCGGCAACGTAAAGCTTAACCCGAAGATCCTGCGCGACGGGCAGGATGCGCTCAAGAAGGAGTTCGGCGACGACGCGAAGTTCTGGTTCGTGTTCCACGGCGGCTCCGGCTCGGGCAAGGACGAGATCGCCGAAACACTGGAATACGGCGTTATCAAGATGAACGTGGACACCGACACCCAGTATGCCTTCACCCGCCCGGTAGCGGACCACATGATGAAAAACTACGACGGCGTGCTCAAGGTAGACGGCGACGTGGGCAACAAGAAGGTGTACGACCCCAGAAGCTACCTCAAGGCAGCCGAAAAGGGCATGGCACAGCGCGTAATGGAGGCCTGCAACGACCTTCACTCCGCAGGCAAAACACTGTTTAAATAAGTAATACTTCTTAAAGGGCGGCCGTAAGGGCCGCCCTTTTTTGTCGTCTGAACAAGTGGCATGGGGCAATGAATGACCGTGGATACTGTAGGGGCGATTATTAATCGCCCGCCGTTACCTTTATGCTTATGCAATACTAAAATCATATGTATGTGATTTGGCATAATCACGTATTTATCAACAATAATGCAAGGATATTGACGTGGGATATTGTCAATTGCATTGTCTACAACCAATCCATATTCCGATAATATGTGGGGCTCATGCGGGCGATTGATAATCGCCCCTACAATTCATCCGAGGACGGGCTATGTTTGGTAAAATAACAATCCTCATCCCATTTTGATGGGTTTTGGTCTATATAATCCCATATCTCGCGGTATTCCTGCTCGCTGCGGATGATGTGGTCGTGGAAGGATTTTTGCCATAATGAAAAACCGATTTGCTTTGTAATTGACCCTTTAAATTGTTTGATAATGCGCGACAACGTAGGGGCGAACTGCGTTCGCCCGCGGTTATCCTCGGCGTATGTTGCTTTGTTATATATGATACGTATAATCATGTGGATATGATTCGGCATGATAACATATTTGTCTATTGAAACAGAGGGATAAATTGAAGCAATTCTTTCAATTTCAATTCTGACGATATTTCCTGTATCGGATAGCGGAAGATTGATTGGACCGGTTGCGCGATTAGATTGTATAAATTGTGTGCCCTGTAGAGGGCACGAGGCTTGTGTGGGGTGCGGGCGAACACAGTTCGCCCCTACATGGCTTTGCCACAACATTTCGTGCTTATCCTTCACACATATCGTCACGAAATATGTATCGTTCCTGCTGTAATTATAATTGTATAGCCTATTTGGCTTTCGTGCTGTCAATTCCATACCGCCCCCCCATCGTCACTATAGCATTATGGTCATATTTTGAAATATCTTATTCTATATTAATATTCCTCAGCCTATAGAACTGTAAAATATGACTAAATCACAAAAATACCCTGAAAAACTGCTAAAGTTTTCCCTTATGATTACGATATATCTAGTGTAAGCAGCAGGGGGAGAAGGAATTTCCCCTTCGCTTAACAGAAAAATCCTAAAAATCAAGGAGGAAAAATTTCTTATGCGTATCGGTAATAACATTAGCGCAATGAACACCCTTAACAGACTGACCGTTAACAACAGCCAGTTATCCAAGTCCCTCGAAAAGCTGTCTTCCGGTTCCGCTATCAACCGCGCGTCGGATGACGCTGCAGGCCTTGCGATTTCCGAGAAGATGAGAGCCCAGATCGCCGGCCTCGAGCAGGCCAGCAAGAACGCGCAGGACGGTATCTCGCTTGTGCAGACCGCTGAAGGCGCGCTCGACCAGACCCACACGGCCCTTCGCCGCATGTATACTCTGGCGGAGAAGGCAAAGAACGGCACCATTACTGCTGAGGATCGCAACAAGATTCAGTCCGAGATTAACGCGCGCATCGAGGAGATCGACCGTGTGGCTGACACCGCAAACTTCAACGGCATCAAGCTGTTTGACGGCAGCCTACAGGATGGATTGGCTGCTGCAGCACCTGCAACTGGTACAGTGAACGGAGATGCAGCTACTATTAGCAGCATCGCTTTTGGATCCGATGCGACCACCCCTGAATTAAAAGATCAGTTAATTAAAGCTCTTTCTGGTTCGGTTACTTTTACAGTTGAGGATGACGGGACTGCTGCGGATGTAACATCTGGAGACTTCACTTACTCTTATGACAATTCCGCCAAAACGATTACCGTTACAGATGCGGACAGTAACGAACTTGGTGTCGTTACGCTGAGTGCCGCATTTACCACTCCGAGTTCGGGTAACACAACTGATGTAGCAATTGGAGGCTTTACGGGCGGCAACGCTACCGGCAAGGCCCTCAACCTTCAGATCGGTGCTACCTCCGCCGGCGCCGACAGCATCGCGGTATCCATCAACGATATGCATGCCGACCAGCTTCTTACTCTGTCGACTGTTGGCGGCGTTCAAACGCTTGATATGACCACCGTTGATGCCGCATCCTCCGCGATGGACAGCATTAATACCGCGATTGAGAGGGTTTCTACCCAGAGAGCAAACCTCGGCGCCGTGCAGAACCGTCTGGATCAGACCATTGAGAATCTCTCCACCACCGCTGAGAACATGAGCGCTGCCGAGAGCCGCATCCGCGACGTAGATATGGCGAAGGAAATGACCAACTTCACCAAGTACAGCATCCTTTCTCAGGCTTCTCAGGCGATGCTTGCTCAGGCAAACGCACTGCCTCAGGGCGTTCTGCAGCTCCTCGGCTAATAACCGGGTTAACGCTCAGAACAGCGTAACACCCAAGTTTTTACTTATTCAGTCTGTTAAGAAACGCATAAGCGCATGAAGCGCAAACAAAAACAGCGGCCCCGCCACGATGGCGGGGCCGCTGCTGCGTTATTATAGGGACGGGTTCTACGTGGTAAAATAACAATCCTCAGCCCATTTCAATGGATTTTGGTCGATATAATTCCATATTTCGCGGTATTCCTGTTCGTTGCGGATGATGTGGTCGTGAAAGGAACGCTGCCAAATTTTAACGATGTCGTTCTTGTTAATACTTTTTGTCGTTTGATATTTAAACCAACCTATGATCTGGCTTATGGTTAGATTTGTAGGGGCGAGGTTTTCCCGCCCGTTTTCCCCTAATAAAACTAGAATCATGTGAATGTGGTTAGGCATGATGATATATTTATCTATTCTAAACATCGGGTATTTTTCTGGTAGGAGCATTAAATATCGTTCTATTATTTTACCTTCTTGTGATATCTGCAGGCTGGGGTGGAGATTCGGGCGGGAGGACCCCGCCCCTACAATCCTACCAAATAAATGCAATCGATCTTGTGTGCAAATGGTTGCAAAATACGCTCCATTGCGGCTGTAATTAAATTCCTTCAATCGGTTGGATTTGCGGGATGTCAATTCCATGATGTGTTACCCCATATGGGCAATAAATGTATTTCGGGGTGTCGGGGGCACCGCACACCATGTAGACCCTGTGTTTATTCCCCCTCCGCCAGCCCCTCCAGCCGTTCGCGGCCGGTGATCTCCACCCCGCCGCGCGAGAGGGAGACCATCCCTTCGCTCTGAAAATACTTAAGCATGCGGGTGACCACCTCGCGCGCGGAGCCGAGGTGGCGCGCGATGGTCTCGTGGGTGATGGTAAGGGTGTCGCTGCCGTCTATCGCGGCCTGCTCCAGCAGAAAGTGCGCCAGACGCTTATCAAAGCTTGAAAACAGCACCTGCTCCATCACCCACATCACGTCCGAGAAGCGGGAGGCCATCAGCTGGTTGCTGTAGTCCGACACCGCAAGCGAGGTGTGGGTGAGCCTGTTATACAGCGGGGTGGGGATCAGCACGATCTCGGTCGGGTGCTCGGCCTCGATGTGTACCTCAAAGCTGATGTTTTTCATCACGCAGGAGGCCGAAAGCAGGCAGATGTCGCGTTCAAACAGGCGGAAAAGGGTAATCTCCTTGCCGGTGGGCGAGAGGGTAAACACCCGCACCTGTCCCGACTTTACCACATAAATCCCCAGACAGTCCGCCGAGCCGTTGTGCAGGCTCTCCCCGGTATTGTAGTGTCTCGCGCTCGCGTAGGCGAGGATATCCTGCTGCTGCGCGCCGGTTAGGTCGCCCCAAAACGGCAGCACATCCTTGATATAGGCGGCGTCTGCGGCGGATAGTGACATCGCGGTTCCCTCCTTGTGCGGTAACTATGATAAAACCATTATACTACCCCCTGTTAAAATATGCAAAGGCTCCGCGCATGCTGCGCGGAGCCTTTGTGCCTGAAAATATTAAGGAAGGAGGGAAGAGTTGGCTGATGAAATCGAAGTGGTATGTCGTGCGGCAGCTAGGCTTAAAACAGTGGTGGAACACTGGTTGAAAGTAAATAAAGTAGCGGTTTAGCAGGTATGTTCTGGGTGTGCGGAGGTGGTTTGTGCGATCGTGTGCGATAAGTTTGTGCCAAGCAAAAAGGTGTTGAAAGTAAAAGTAAGACGGGTGATACAGTAAAGCGGAGGCTCTTATTCGGTTATAGTAAAAAAGGTTACTGAAGCGTTGCTTATAAAGCTAATCCAGCATTTCGAGGATGGCCTCTTTGTTTTTGGCGCCCACCGAGCTGCTCATCACCCTGCCGTTTTTCATCACAACAAGGGTGGGAATGCTCATAACACGGAACTGCTCGGCGAGCTCGGGCTGTTCATCAACGTTGATCTTGCCTACCTTTACCTTACCCCTTGCTTCGCCGCTGATTTCGTCCACGATGGGGGAAACCATGCGGCACGGCCCGCACCACGGGGCCCAGAAGTCGAGTAAAACGGGGGTGGGAGACTGCAGTACTTCTTTTGTAAAGTTCTCTTTGGTTAATGTGATCGGCGGCATATCGTTGCTCCCTTTCTGTGTTGATCGGGTGTTTTCCCTTTCTGTTCTTATTATACACAAGGGCATCGATACGTTCTGTGACAATATCACCAAGTTGGTATACAATTAAAACCGCCGATGCTGTCCTGCCGCGGGCGGCGGAACACTAGCCCAGAATCTTCTTTAAATCCTCTTCGGGGGTGGAGATGGGGGTGAGGTTAAACTGCTCTACCAGCGTGTTTAATACGTTGGGGGAGAGGAAGGCGGGCAGTGACGGGCCGATGTAGATGTTCTTGATGCCCAGCGCGAGCAGGGTGAGCAGGATGCACACGGCCTTCTGCTCGTACCACGAGAGCACCAGCGTAAGCGGCAGCTCGTTTACGCCGCAGTCAAACGCCTTGGAGAGCGCCAGCGCCACCTGAATGGCACTGTAGGCGTCGTTGCACTGGCCCATATCCATGATGCGGGGCAGGCCGCCGATCTCGCCGAGGTCGAGGTCGTTAAAGCGGAACTTGCCGCAGGCAAGCGTTAGGATAATGGTATCCTTGGGGGTCTGCTTTACAAACTCAGTGTAGTAGTTGCGTCCGGGGCGTGCGCCGTCGCAGCCGCCCACTAGGAAGAAGTGCTTGATGGCGCCCGCCTTTACGGCGTTTACAACCGTCTCGGCATGGGCGAGTACGGTGCCGCGCGCAAAGCCGGTGGTGAGCACGTCGCCGCCGTTAATGCCCGTCATGCGGGTATCTTCCCTGTAGCCGCCGAGCTCCAGCGCCTTATTGATCACGGGGGTGAAGTCTTTCTCCTCGCCGATGTGGATCATGCCGGGGTAGGCCACCACCGCGGTGGTGAAGATTCGGTCGTTGTAGCTGGGCTTTACAGGCATTAAGCAGTTGGTGGTAAAGAGCACGGGGCCGGGGATGTTCTCAAACTCCTTCTGCTGGTTCTGCCAGGCGGTGCCGAAGTTGCCCTTTAAGTGGGAGTAGGCCTTGAGCTTGGGGTAGCCGTGCGCGGGCAGCATCTCGCCGTGGGTGTAGATGTTGATGCCCTTATCCTTGGTCTGCTCCAGCAGCAGGTGCAGGTCGCGCAGGTCGTGGCCGGATACCACGATAAACGGACCCTTTTCGATGCCGGTGGGCACCTTTACGGGCACGGGGGTGCCATAGGTCTCGGTGTTGGCCTTATCAAGCAATGCCATGCAGGAAAGGTTTACCATACCGGTCTCGTTGACAAGCGCAAGCAGCTCACCGGCGGAGAGCTCCTGTGCGATGGCTTTTAAACCCTTGTAGAAGAAGGCGGTCACCGCGTCGTCGGTATAACCGAGCACATAGGCGTGGTAGGCGTAGGCAGCCATGCCGCGCATGCCGAACAGGATGAGGGATTTCAGCGAGCGGATATCCTCGTTGCCCTTCCACAGCGTCTCCATATCATACAGCTCCTGTGTGCCGTTAGGCGCAAGGGCAGCCGCGGCGCGCTTTACCTCTTCGATCTGCGCCTCGAGGGTATCGTCCGCAAAGTTTACGTTGGTAACGGCGGTGAACAGCCCCTCCAGAATCATCCTGTCGGTTTCGGGGGTGCGTTTGCCCTCTGCCGCCTCGGCTAGGGATATTAAGGCGCTGGTCAATTCATCCTGCAGGTTCGCGGTGGTGCTCTCCTTGCCGCACACACCCTTTACGGTACAGCATTTACCCCCCGCCGTCTGCTCACACTGAAAACAAAACATCTTTTCCATCATTCTTATCACCGTGTCTTTCCGGCTCCGCTTTGCGCATAGGCAGGGAACCTCATAATAATTTTTGAATGCCGCAATGCGGCAGTTTAAACAAATTCAGTCAAGGGCTTTTGCGGTTAATCCTCAAGGATGTTCCCGTCGGTGGAAAGGGTAACGATCTGCCACGGAATCATCTTGCCGCTGTGCATAAGCGCCGTTTTCGCCGCTTGGGCGATACCGCCGCAGCAGGGTACCTCCATGCGCACCACCGTCAGGCTCTTGATGTTGTTGTTTGCGAGTATCGCGGTAAGCTTTTCGGCGTAATCGCCCTCGTCCAGCTTGGGGCAGCCGATGATGGTGATCTTATTCTTCATAAAACGGCTGTGGAAGTTTGCGTAGGCGTAGGCGGCACAGTCCGCCGCAATCAAGAGATTCGCCCCGTCAAAGTAGGGCGCGTTTACCGGCACCAGCTTAATCTGTACCGGCCACTGGTTCAGCTGGGAGGGAATCTCCTGCGCGGTAGCAGGCGCCGCAGCGGGCGCGGTACGCTCGATCGCCATAGCGCGGGAACCGGGACATCCGCCATGCGGGTTGATGGATGGTACAACTGTATTATTGCGGATGTCCTCGCATCCACCAAAACCGTGCGGCAATGCGGGGGCAGGCTGCTCCGTCTTCAGCTTCGCGGTGTCCACCGCCGCCTGGTCGTAGGCCGCCGCCTCGCGCTCCTCAAAGGTGATGGCGCCGGTGGGGCATACGGGCAGGCAGTTGCCCAGGCCGTCGCAGTAATCGTCGCGCAGCAGCGTTGCCTTGCCCGCTACCAGCCCGATGGCGCCCTCATGGCAGGCGTTTACACAAAGGCCGCAGCCGTTGCAGCGTTCCTCGTCAATCTTTATAACCTTTCTGATCATCTTCTATATCCTCCTCATTTAACTTGAATGTTACAGAGTGCTTATATTGTTTTTACATGCTTACTGTACTATAATAAAAAAAGATGTGCTGTTGCATCTGCAACAAAGGGGTGAGTTTTTTATAAAATTTTTTAATCTGCTTTCAAACGTGCCGCTCTTTTCGGGGATAACCGAAGACGAGCTGCAGCGGATGTTCGGCTGTCTGGGTGCTGCTTTTAAGACCTACGGCAAAGGCGCGGCCATCTTTTTGGCGGGCGAGCCGGTGCCCTCGTTCGGGGTGATGCTAAACGGCGTTGCGGATATCGTCCGCGAGGATATTACCGGAGCACGGGCCATTATCGCCAAGGTTTGCGAGGGGGAACTGTTCGGCGAAGCGTTTGCCTGCGGCGAGGTGGACGAAAGCCCCGTTTCGGTTTTTGCCGCGGCGGAGTGTGAGGTGCTGCTGCTGCCCGTCAAGGGCATCCTTTCGGTCTGCCCGCACGCCTGCGCCTTTCACGCCAGGCTGGTTGAAAACATGATGCGCCTGCTTGCGCGCAAGAATATCCTCTTGCACGAGAAAATGGAGCTGCTTTCTAAAAAAACCATCCGTGAGCGGCTGCTTGCTTACCTGTACCTTGTGGCACAAAGGCAGGGCAGCAGGCGGTTCGCCATCCCCTTTACGCGTGGCGAACTGGCGGATTATCTCTGCACCGACCGCAGCGCCCTTTCGCGCGAACTGAGCGCCATGCAAAGTGAAGGCCTACTCACCTTTAACCGCAACGAGTTTCATTTGTCAGGCTAATTTTAGACACGCCCTTAGCAGATGCGCGGGCGGTTTTTGCCGCCGAATGGTTCTTTTATGTGTGTCTTCTGCAACTTCGTAAGACGTACAAAAAAGAATTAGTTTAATAACAAGGAAGTACCTGCAACAATGTTTACACGAAAAGATCTGACCAAACTCATCGTTCCACTGATCATCGAGCAGGTTTTGGGGGCAACCATTGGCATTGCCGATACCCTGATGGTTGCCATCGCCGGTGAGGCGGTAGTTTCGGGCGTTTCTCTGGTAGACTCGCTGAACATACTGCTCATTAACGTCTTTTCCGCGCTCGCCACAGGCGGCGCAATCATTTCTTCGCAATACCTCGGGCGGGGGGACGAAAAGGGAGCCAATGCCGCGGCCAAGCAGCTGGTGATTGCCACCACGATGGTTTCGCTGGTGCTTATGGTCGCCTGTCTGCCCTCAACCGAAGGTATCCTGCGGCTTATTTACGGCAATACAGAGGCGGATGTGATGCAGAGCGCGAAGGATTATTTCTTCTTTTCCGCGCTTTCCTACCCGTTTATCGCATCCTATAACGCGTGCACGGCCCTGTTCCGTTCCATGAACAACTCCAAGGTGCCCATGTTTACGTCCGGGCTTATCAATATCGTCAATGTCGGCGGCAACGCGCTGTTTATCTTCGGCTTTGGCATGGGGGCCGCCGGCGCGGCGCTTGCATCGCTGATCTCCCGTATGCTGGGGACGGTGATACTCTTTATCCTGCTTTCCGGCAATGGGCATGTGATTCATTTTGATTCTTTCTTCCCCCTGCGCTTTGATGGGGGTATGATCAAGAATATCCTGCGCATCGGTGTCCCCAACGGGCTTGAGAACAGCATGTTTCAGATCGGCAAGATTCTGGTGCAGGGAGTCGTAACCTCCTTCGGCACCACCGCCATTGCGGCCAACGCCGTTGCGGGCAGCGTCGCGTCCATCGCCATGATGCCCGGCTCCGCTATCGGCCTTGCCACCATCACGGTGGTAGGGCGGTGCATCGGCGCCAAGGATTATAAGCAGGCGGGCGGGTATATGCTTAAGCTTACTTGGCTTTCGCAGGCGATTGTCGCCGGCGTCAACGGGCTCATCCTTGTTACGATGAACCCGATTCTCACGCTGTACGACCTGACGCCCGAAACGGCGGCGCTTGCCAAGCAGCTGCTCATCTGTGCCTGTGTGATCGGCATCCTGTTTTGGTCGGTTTCCTTCACGCTGCCAAACGGCCTTCGCGCCGCCAACGACGTGAAATTTACCATGATCATCGCCATTATCTCAATGTGGGTGTTTCGCGTGGGGTTTGGATATGTGTGCAGCATCTGGCTGGGCGCGGGGACATTGGGAATATGGATCGGTATGGGTGTAGACTGGTTGTTCCGCTCGATTGTGTTCATCCTACGGTACATAAGCGGCCGATGGAAAAACCGGCAGATTATCTGACAGTGGATACACACTCTTAAGACAACGGAGGAAAGCATATGTATGAGCTGATACAGGCGGCAGAGCGCACCTATTATATCGACTGCCCCGCCAAGATGGGCGTTTATGTTGCGGGCACGGACGCGTGGCTCGTCGACAGCGGCAACGACAAGGAGGCGGGCAAGAAGGCGCTGCGCCACCTTGATGAGAAGGGCTGGCAGCTGCGGGGGATCGTCAACACCCACTCCAACGCCGATCATACGGGCGGCAACAGCTTTTTGCAGCAAAAAACGGGCTGTGCGGTGGTAAGCACCGGTATGGAGAACGCGTTTGCGCGCTTTCCGGTACTTGAGGCCTCGTTCTTGTACGGGGGCTACCCCTGCAAGGAGCTGCGCAATAAGTTTTTGATGGCCCCGCCCTGCACGCCGACCGGCGAGGCGGAAGACGCGCTGCCCGAAGGGCTTAACGTTCTGCGTCTGCCGGGGCACTTCTTTGATATGATTGCCGTCAAAACCCCGGACGACGTCTGGTTTTTGGCGGACAGCCTGTTCGGGGAGAATATCCTCACTAAATATCATCTGTCGTTTATCTACGACGTTAGGGCGTTCCTTGGGACCCTTGCGATGCTGGAGAGCCTCGAGGGCAGGCTGTTTATCCCCGCCCACGCCCCCGCAGCAGTGGACATCCGCCCGCTTGTGCGGGAAAACCGCGAAAAGGTGCTCGAGATTATAGAGACCATCTCCGGTTTTTGCGCCCGGCCCAGCTGCTTTGAAGAGATTTTAAAGCGGGTGTTTGATCACTACGCACTGACGATGGATTTTAACCAGTACGTGCTGGTCGGCAGCACCGTGCGCTCCTATCTCTCTTACCTGCACGACGAGGGGAGGCTTACGTGCAGCTTTACGGAAAACCGCCTTTTGTGGAAAAGTATTTAACCGTTTCTGTTTGTTCAGTTGAAAACACAACCTTTTTGATTAATTGCTTTCCTATCAGACAGCCCCCGTAAAACGAAACCGTTTTACGGGGGCTGTTTTTGCAGGCTGATGGAGAATAGCACCAGTCGGGCTGCGTATACTAAGATTACCGATAAAAAAGGATGAACAGAGAGGGCGCAAATATGCCGAAGGAAAGCGCATATTTTACGGTTGAAAACTTCAAAGACAGCAGGGACGCAAAACGCATCAAGAATGGGCTGGGAACCATCCACGGGGTGACGTCGGTGAGCGTGAACGCCCACGACCGCCGCGTGGCGGTGGACTTTGACAACTCCGGCACCAGTCACGACAGGATCGAGCACCGGCTTTGCAGCCTAGGCTACCAGATCACCGCGCAGAGCGGGGAAGAACACATCATGTAAACTACAGTTATCTGCGGAAAGGAGTGTAACAACAATGCCGAAAGACAGCCAGCCCGACAATAAAAAGGTGCGCGTAAAAAAGGCAAAGGGGCAAACCCCCATTACGCGCGAAAACCAGAACCAGCACAACAACGCGAAGAAGCAGTCTGTCCCCAATAACGATGTATAATACGCATTCCTCTTGTACCACATAGCGGCTAAAAACCACAACCGCGCATTGCAATGGGGAATTGTCCCCATTTTAATAGTATAAAGCTTAGTAAAGGACGGTTTACACATGGCGAAGGCAGGGATGAGAAGACCCGACCCCAAGGAACCGCACGGCACCGAGAGCAACCGCAAAACCCATATCCCCAAAAACGACCTGCGCCCAGTACCCGAACTGCAGGGCAAGGCCAAGCGCACGAAGGATAAAGCGGGGCCGGCCTAAAAGAGTATTCAATTACTGGATATATGATACGCTTTTATGACGCTCATTTCAACCGCGGACAAAAATAAAAGGAACGGCGTTCACTGACGCCGCTCCTAAAGGACTGTTCTGTTATGGAACCAATCTGCACCACACAATCAGGCGGTTGACAGGGTTGAGCACCGGCGTGCAGGTAACCAGCGTGAGCAGATGCGCCTCTTCCTCCTGCGGTGACAGCACATCTAAAGCGTCGGGGCTTACGGTAAAAGAGCGAAACACCTCGTAGGTGTAGGTGTCTTCACCGTATTCTATCGTTACGGTATCGCCCTCTTTTAGCATATCGAGGTGGCGGAAGGGGTGCATCACAAGATAGTTTCGGTGCCCCGCAAGCACGCAGTTGCCCTCCTCTCCCGGCAGGGCGGTGTCCTCCACATGCCCCACCCCGTAAAACAGCTCGTCGCCCATGCCCTCTACAATATTTTCTGAGATGCCGATGGCGGGCAGCTTGATAACCCCCAGCGACTGCAAAGCGATCTCGGGCCGGGCGGCAAAGAAACTGCCCAGATTGGGCAGAGCCGGCGAACTGCTTGCGGCCTCCTGCTGCCCGGCGGGTTCATCCGCCTGCGCAAAAACAGGCAGGGGCTTCGGGTCCGGCAGTTCCCGCTGCGCCGACAAGCCAAGGGAAGCGAGTAACTGCCCCCAGGGGTAGTACACCGCCTCGTAGGCCACCGACACCGCGATAAGCAGAATGCCCAGCAGCACAATGAGCTTTGAGAAGAATGGATGCCGTTTACGGTTGATCATTGCAGTACCCGCCTTTCAACATCTGTGCATCATGCGTTAAAAAAGTGGTGCCCTAAAAAGATACCGCTCCTTGTCAGGGGAGCGGCAATGCTTTTCGTAAAATCGCGAGGAGTTTTAGATTTACGGCTTCTTTCTGCCCAATAACAGACCGCCGACCACCAGCACCGCGCCCACCGGCAGAAGCGCCAGCATCGGGAAGCCGCCCGTTTCCGGCATTCTTACGTTGGCAGCGGTGGTGATGAAGGAGGAATCCTCATCATCGTCGTCATCGTCATCATCATCGTCGTCGTAGACGATCTCTTCGCACGAGAAAATCCATACAGTCTTGCCCTGCAGGTTTTGAAAGTCGTTGCCCAGCTCCGCGGGCATCGTTACGGTGGCGGTGATACTGCCCGTTTTGGCCGGCGCGTAGGTGCCGAGCAGGAGCCTTTCTCCGTCGGTGGTGCCGGACGCCTTTTCATTAAAGATTTCGGAGGTCTGCCCATTCGGCTCTTTCAGCGACAGCTTTAAATCCAGCGCGTCCAGCAGCTTCTTTGACTGCTCAGCTTCTGTTCCGTTCTCAAAGGTTGCCGATTCTATCTTAAGATAGATGTTCACGGTTTTTGTGAAGCTGTTTTTAACGGTGATAGGCTGCTCCACCGCCATACTCGGCATCAGATTCTTAAAGTTCAGGAAGAGGTCTTCCCCGGGTACGGAGACGATTTCTCCCGGGCTTTTCAGCTCCACCACAGGTTCTTGCACGGTTGCGTTCACTGCCAAGCCGGAAAGTAGCAGGGCTGCCACCGCCGTGCAGACCAGAATTCTTGTAAACAGTTTTGTCATAACATGTTTGCCTTTCCGCTTGCAGTTTTTGCAAGGCTAACTGATTTGGGCAGAATATTATTGATGCAGGGATTAGTCGTTACTATTCAGAGCTCTAAATGCTTTAACGGCATCGGGGCTCCCGTTTTGGCCGCTGGTGATATTCCCTTCGCTCTGAACGGCTTCCGCAGAGATTGTAATATCGATCTTGTCAACAGTGAGTTCTATGGGGGCAGGAGGATTCGGCCCACCGCCAGCTAAAGCAGGGGCGTTTTCTATTTTATTTACTACATTCTTTTTCAATTTTAATGCGGTAAACAAAGTACTGGTAGTTGCAGTATTGCCCGTTGTCGTTACTATGCTATTATAGTAGAAATAATCGTCTCCGCCATAAGTCCATTCATCCGAGTCGCCCCCGACATTCAGCCCTGTAATCTCGAATAAAGTGCTTGTGAAAGTATAGTTACCCCAGCGATCCTTGGTTGCGATAATGAAATCCGGACGTTCAATACGAACGTAACATGGGTTGCCGCCGATATTTCTTACTTTCGGGTCTTTATTAAACGTTTGCCCCGGTGTTACGTGGCTGGCTACATCGCTTCCGCCTGCCTTGTTCCAATTTTCCTCTACGACCTCAATCTTAACATTGCCGAAAGTAATAGTATTCGTCGCCGTTGCGCTGGCACTAAAATATGCCAGGGTTCCGCCAATGGAGATTGCCGCCACAAGAACTAATGCGAGTGCCGTGAATAACATGCTCCTCTTTTTCATCTTGATTCCTCCAGAAATTTTTATATTTTTACAACCCGGGCAGGGATGCGCGGGATTATAAACCTACTGCGGGGCTTTTGCCGCTTCTTTACGCCCCTTGATGAATTGCGGGAGAAACTCCACCAATATCAAGGATGCCAGTATGATACAAAAGACTGTCATGCCAATGCCTGTTTGAAGAAAGACCGTAAGAAACCCCAAAAGCGGTATGCGAAACTTCGCCTTGCCTACCACTCTTTCAAAGGGCACAGGTGTAAAATCCGAAACGTTGTTCGCGTCGCCTTTGGTCACAAAGGCCTGCTCTTCAGGCAGAATATCCACTACACGGTGGGTAACCGGAGTGCTGTCAGCGAGTGTGAACATAATAACGTCGTTTATCCTCACCTCTACAGGAACGGTTTTGCGAATAAAGACAATACTGCCCACCGGGTAGTTTGGCTCCATACTGCCTGAAAGTACGATGTACGGCGAGTACCCTATCCATTGCGGCACGGTAAGCAGTGCCGCCGCAATAAGGATCAGCACCATAAGAACCGTTGAAACGGCATTACAAATCCTTCGAAGCATATCTTCACCTTCATGTGTTATTTGGGATTGTGAATGATGATGTTGTTCACGACAACATCGCTGCCGGAAAACCAATCTTCGTTTTGTTTTTCGTTTTTAAATTTAACCAGATAGTCGTCATTAAGATTAAATTCATCGGAATTGATATAGCGGCCCCAGTTATTGTTGTTGCCTTTCGCTTTCTTGATTTCTGCACCGACCAATTTGAACCGCATAGGGGTCTGTTGAGTGAGGGTGTACTTTCCGGCAGGTAACTTATCAAACGAAACGGTTTTATCTTCCACATTGCCGCCGGTAAAGCGAACGACTTGAATATACGTTTGACTGGTGCCGGCTTTCTTTAATGCATATACAAAAATGGGGTCGCCGTGCAGCACAAAGTTTTTGTCAATATGGCATGTAACTGTCAGGCCATAAGTTTTGTTGTTATAGGTGCCCTCAACCATCGTAATCCCGCTCTTTACCGCAACGAGTGTTTCGTCAAAGGCCGCAACTGACATTGAAGCCGTAGCCGTCGAAATCAGCAGCGCGGTGGTTTTCACGATCTCAGAATCTCCGGGCACCATCGGTTCGTCAGCGGGTTCGCTGCGTGACGGTGCTTCGGAGCTGCTTTCGCTGGGTTTATCTCGAGAAGAGCTTGTTTCGCTGCTGGAAGACAGTTCTTGAGAAGGTATATCCGAAGAGATACTCTTCTCCAAGCTTGTTCTGGAAGAAGCTTCCTCCGAGCTTATAGCTATAGAAGATGCCCCTGAACTTGCATCTTCAGAAGCGTCCTCCACGTTTATATCTACAGAGAGCGCCTCGATACTTGGCTCATAAGAGGTATCCTCATATAAGGTCTCTTCATCAACCCCTGTTGCTTTGGCTTGTTCAGTGAAAGTATTTTCGAAAGCCGCGGAAAACGCTGCCAAGAGCGGCAGCGGCGCTGCCTCCGTCTCGCTCGCTATTTCAACGGGAATATCACTGCTTTCAGCCGAGGGAACCGATTCGCTTGCAACTTCTTCGCTTGCCGCGCCGCTCTGCGCGGAGGAGGCATTCTCCGAGGCTGCTGGCTGCGAACTGCTTGAAGTGGAATTCTCTGAGGCCGCGGGGTGTGAGTCGCCCGACGCGGTACCCTCGAGTTTCTCGGTGGTAGTATCCAGTATCTCTACCTGAACGCCCTTGGGAATGTCCGCATTGTCAATATCGCCTTCAAACACCTTGATCTCGGCGTTTGTGGCTTCCTTTGAAACATCCTGAAGGGCTAACGGCACGTTGTCTTTATCGGCAATCGTTAACCTAAAGGTATGTGTCTCATCTTCGCTTGCGTTAATGGCTATAATAGATACCTGCTTGGTCTCGGGGCTTACGGTCACCAGCGCCTGACAGTCGGAGCAGCCGATGTCGTCGTGGTCAAAAAACCGAACAGGCAGATTGTTTTCAAGATGTTCAAGCAGGTCACTCCTTAAGTTGCTGCTGCCGAATGGGATGTCGATTCTGTCTATCAGTGCCGCTGTCTCCGGCACCTGAGGTTCACCGGCCACGGCGGATGTGCCGTTTACAAGGGCACTCTCGCCGTTTACAGGGCCTGCCTCTTGTGGAATACGATCTTCATCTGTTGGTAAGGCAGGCAAACCGCTCTCGCCAAGCGGGGCCGTGCCGTTCTCTATTGCGGCGAGCACCTCCTCGGCGCTGACGGTAAGTTCATGAACATTCCCCGCCGGTTCCTCTTCAGCCGAGACGTAAAGGGAAGAGCTGAGGGTCAGGCTTATAAACATTGCAGCTGCGAGCACAATGCTGCAGAGTTTTTTTGCGGCAGGCGTTTTAAAGGTTTTAACCATAGGTGACACCTCTCTTTGCTTTCTTTCATTGGCTTTCACGCCTGAAGGGCTGAAGTTGGTTGGAACACGGGGAATGGTAAAGACCATTGAAGAGGGCTAGTCCGTCTCTTTTTCCGGGGATACTAACCAAGAATATGAGCGGGCCCATCCAATTTATGCAGGTGGGTATCGCTAAAATTTTCCGCAACACACATAATCTAGCGCGAAGGTATTCCTTTATCAAGAAAATAATGAAAATTATGGCCGTCGATGTCTCCAATAAAAACGCGAAGTACTATTTTATATCTACCGACTATCCAAATTAGTGGTATTTCGATGTGTTTTAGTGCGGCGGACAAAAGAATACTTGCTGTGTTGAGGCGCTTATTTACAAAGGATTTACGGGCACAAGTTCAGCATCTACGTACCGCTCTATGGAGCAGGCCCTGTTCAAGCGGGGAGGCGGGCAGCCGAAAAAGTAGCTTACAACGTATTTTTTGTGTAGATCTGCTCATTCTAATACAAACACAGTTTAGTCAGGAGGGTGGTAGGATGTCTCTAAATCAGCTGCTTTCGCAGGACCCCGAGCTGCAGCGCTTTTTTCAGTCGCTGCCCGATTATGTACAGGAAACCATCCGCCAGCGCGGCAATAACATCGACTCGGCGGACGCACTGTACCGTTACGCGGAGAACCTTGTACAAGGCGATAAATAAGAACGGCGCAATAAAAAAAGAGCGGTTACCGCTCTTTTTTGTTCTCTATACGGGGCTATCTAAACAACCCGCTTGTGTAACGCTTTAGTAAAAGGTATGCAAGCTTTACGTTGCAGTTTTGCTCGAATATTGGTATAATAACACTTGAAAAGGGATAGATGGCTTAGGGGTGTGGGTATGCGTTTATTTACCGCGATTAATTTCGATGCCGCCACAAAAGACAAGCTTTGTGAACCGATCGGTAAGCTCAAGGAGACCGCAGTAAAAGGGAACTTTACGCAGCGTGAGAACCTGCACCTGACGGTTGTGTTTATAGGCGAGGTAGTGCCCGAGAGGCTGCAGACCATCAAAGTGGCGATGGATAAGGTGGCGCAAAAGCCGTTTGACCTTCGGTTAAGCGGTGTGGGCTGCTTTAAGCGCGACGGCGGGGATATCCTGTGGGTGGGCGCCGAAAAGAGCGAGCAGCTCGTATCGGTATACAACCAGCTGTGCGACCGGCTGCTACAAAGCGGCTTTTCGGTGGAAACGCGCGCCTACAAGCCGCACCTCACCCTCGCGCGCGAGCTTATCATGCCTGCGGGGTTTGATATCGACGCCTTTTCCAAAGAAACCGAGCCGATGAAGCTGCACGTACACAGCATCGATCTTATGAAGTCGGAGCGTATCGACGGCAGGCTCGCCTACACCAAGATTCATGAGAAGCTCTTGTAGATATTAACCAATTGAACAAAACCAGAGCGGCGGTTTTTCGCCGCTTTTTTTATTGACATCTGTGTATATAAATAGTATATTGTATATATAGTATATATACAATATTTCACCGCAGGAGGTGAATCAGTGGACATTATCATCAGCAATGCCGGCGGCACGCCCATTTACGAGCAGATCGTCTCGCAGGTCAAGAACATGATACTCAGCGGCACCCTCCGTGCAGGCGATGCGCTGCCGTCGATGCGGCTGCTCGCTAAGGAGCTGCGCATCAGCGTAATTACCACCAAGCGCGCGTATGAGGAGCTGGAGCGCGAGGGGTTCATCACCTCTTTGATGGGGAAGGGGAGCTTCGTGGCCAGCAAAAACACGGAGCTTATACGCGAGGAGCAGCTCAGGGTCATCGAAGGGCATCTAACCAAGGCGGTGCTTGCAGCCAAAAGCAGCGGGGTATCGCTTCAAGACCTGAGTGAAACCTTATACTATTTATATGGAGATGATAATTATGGCGATTGAACAATACAGCCTGGAGGTTGAGGGGCTATCCAAGGCCTATACGGGTTTTCAACTCAAGGACATCAGCTTCACGGTGCCGCAGGGCTGTATCATGGGGCTCATCGGTGAGAACGGCGCGGGTAAAACCACCACTCTCAAGCTCATCTTAAACCTGATCCGCCGCGACGCGGGTAGCATCCGCATGCTCGGGATGGATAACATCAAGGACGAAAGGGCCATTAAGGAGCAGCTGGGTGTGGTGCTGGACGAAAGCTGTTTCCACGATACGCTCACCGCCGCGGATATCGCGGTCATCATGCGCAATATCTACAAGGGCAGCTGGGACGATAACCTTTATCAGCGCTATATTCATCAGTTCAGCCTGCCGGAGCGCAAGACGGTAAAGGAATACTCCCGCGGCATGAAGATGAAGCTCTCGATTGCGGCGGCGCTTGCGCACAAGCCGCGTTTCCTCATCCTCGACGAGGCAACCAGCGGGCTGGACCCTGTGGTACGCAGTGAGATTCTGGATGTGTTCTTCGACTTTATACAGGATGAGCAGCATTCCGTATTGATGTCTTCCCACATCACGAGCGATCTTGAGAAGGTAGCCGACTACGTTACCTTTATACACAGCGGCGAGATCGTGCTCAGCGAGGCGAAGGACCGCCTGCTCGAAAACCACGCGGTGATCAAGTGCGGGTTAAGCGATTTTAGCCGGATTGATAAAAAGGATATTGTCGGCACCCGTAAAAACAGCTTCGGATACGAGGTGCTTACCGCCAACCGTTCGGAGGCCCTGCGCAAATACCGCGATTTTACCATCGACAATGTTTCACTGGAGGATATTATGCTGTTTTATGTAAGGGGTGACCGTTCATGACGGGATTGATCGTTAAGGATTTTCTGGTTTCTAAGCGTTACATGCGTACCATCTTTCTGCTGCTCGCGTTCTATGCCCTTTTCAGCTTTGCCATGGGCAGCAGCTCCTTTATCCTCTTTATGACCCCGCTGTTCTTCACCATGATGACCATTACGAGCTTTGCCTATGATAACGCGGCGAAGTGGAACACCTATGCCCTTACCATGCCGGTTACGCGGGGCGACTTGGTGTTTTCTAAATATATCGTGTCGGCGTTGTATGCCCTGAGCGGCTGTGTCCTCGCGCTGGTGGTGTCGGCGGTGGTCGATCTCGTTTCGGGGCGGCCGCTTACCGGCGAGCTGGGTATGATGGTATTGGGGGCGCTCGGCGCATCGCTGACGATTATCAGCATCGTGCTGCCGCTTATCTTTAAGTTCGGCGTTGAAAAGGCGAGGATGATGATGGTCGCGGTATTTGTAATCCCCTCCGTTTTAGCGGTGGTCCTGCCCCAAAGCGGCATTCCCATGCCGAGCGAGGAGCTTTTAAAAAGCCTTGCCATCCTTTCCCCTTTCTTGGTGGTGGCTGTTTTTGTAGGCTCTTATTTCCTTTCCAATCGCATCTTTTCAAAAAAAGATCTGTAGTCCTCTAAACAAGGGAAAATAAAAGTCAATCCTCAATAGCTTTTAGGCTGAGGATTGACTTTTCGTTTTAAAGATGTTTTTGCGGCGCCAAACCGCCGTTACGGTCGCTGTATTTCACTTTTATTTTTGGTCAATGCTTATTACTGCGGGGATAAATATAATACTTGTTCTTTTTAAAAAAGTGATAAGATCACTTTTTTAAAATCCCCACCTTTGGCGGGGGCAATAACGCTTTGCGTTGTTGCAGAAAGAGTATTAAACGGCGTATTTGGCAAGGGGATAATATCCCTTTTCAAATGGAATTTAGTATAAAAAGCATGTCAGGCGCTTTATTTTACGAAGCAAAAATGGTAGAATAAACATACAAGCCGCCGTTGCTACTTTTTACCTTTTGCTTCCTGATACCCAATCTTCGATTCGCTGTTTTGAATGAGGTTAAACAACGAGGAGGCAAAGAGCGGGTAGGCGGTGTTGAGCGACTGGGAGGTCATGGCGTAGCAGGAGGTGTCCTTGACGGGGGTAAGCCCCTCCACCTTTTCACCGCTTAAAAGCGCTGCGGCCCTCGCCTCACAGAGGTTCATGGCTGCGGTGGCGTAGCCCTGCGAAAGGTATTTGGGCACGGTGAACATGCTGTCCTGATTTTTGGGGTTGGAGGAATAAACCACCCTGAACATGCGGTAAACCGCCAGCATCAAAAAGGACGAGATCTCGGTAATCAGCGCGTTGTTCGGCGATTTCTGCAGCAGGTCGAACAGGATGTTGAGCGAGTTCGCAATCAGCTTTTTGCTGAGCGTGGGCAGAATACTGCCGCGGAAGGTGTTCTCCTTGCCCATCTGTTCGGGCTCGGGGATATCGTCCACGGTGATGGTGGTGCCGGTTCGGTCGGGCGAAAGCCCAAGCAGGTAATCGCACGAAACGCCATAGTATTTCGCGCACTTTACCAAAAAGTCCAGCCCGCATTCTCGAATACCCTTTTCGTAGTGTGACAGCAGCGCCTGAGAAATGTCCAGCGCGGTTGCGGCATCCTTCTGGGTAATTCCCTTTTCTTTGCGCAGCAGTGTCAGAATGCGTGGAAAATCTGAACTCATGCCGATTCCTCCCCGGTGATTAATGTCCTGCTTCCCGTCGTTGTGCGGAAAATCGCGTATAACGTAACGTAAATTATAGTATATCGCCTACCTTTTGTAAAGCGAATATCTACAAAATATTAATAAATTACCCGCATTCCCTTATAAAACGGCATTATGACGGAGTTTATGCACCTTAATTTGTCAAAAATGCTCGACCGGCGCCGTTTGTCTAGAGAGGTATCAGTTTGAAAGATCAATCTTTCAAACTACGGAAAAATTACTGTCGGAGAAAACTCCTCCTGCGGCAAAGCCGCATCGCAATTTTTCATGGCGTTTTGTGCCTTTCCGGCGCTTGCGCCGGAAAGGCATGATCATAATTATGAAAACCTATCGTCTGCATCTGATTTGTTCCGGCAAAGCGGATACCGATCTGCCGGATTCCCCGCTTTCTGCACGGGGAGCGGAGAAGCCCGCCGCGGAGGAAGCGCGCTATCCAAGACCGTCCAAGGTGTATTACGCGCCGCAGCCCGGCTGTGCCCAGACGGCAACGGCGCTTTACCCCAACCTGATGGCGGTGCCCGTTGTGTTTGACACCCCGCTTAGCGCTGTTAAGGCAGCCCTGCAGGAGATGATGCAAGCAGGCTTTGCCGAAAGCGCGCTCATCGCGGATGAGACGACACTGCGGCAGGTGCTGCAGGACTGTGTGCTGCCCGAACGGCTTGCAAAGGACTGGCCGCTTACGCCCGGGTGCGGCTATACGCTGTTAACCGATGCCGCACTCTGGATGCGCAACGAAAAACTGGAGCTTTATGATACCGTGCCCTCCTCGGTACAGGACACGATGTACGCGGACGACGAGGCCTATCTGGATTACGCCGAGAGCCTGCTGGACGACGGCGCGGTTTAGAGCGTATCGACGGTTTAAAGAATATTACGGTTTATGTGCCCTGCGCAGCTTGATTTATGACGGATGTTTGCACAGAGCGGAAAGGATCGGACTTTGTTATGGGTAAACTCAGTGTGGTGGTGCTTCCGGGCGACGGCGTCGGGCCGGAGGTTTGCGCACAGGCCGTGCAGGTGCTGCAGGAGGTCTGCCGCATCGAAGGCATCGAACTGGAACTGATCTACGAAACGATAGGCTATGCCGCCTATTTAAAGGAGGGCGCGCCCTTTTCCAGCCGCGCCGCGCAGCGCTGCCGCGCGGCAAACGCCGTGCTGCTCGGCCCGGTGGGGGATAAGCGCGCGCGGGAGCTCGCGCCGCACCTAAGGCCGGAGGCGGGCGTTTTCAGCCTTCGGGCAAAGCTCGGCCTCTTCTCCAATATCCGCCCCATCGGTTTGCCGGTATCCGCATTAGGCCAGCGCACGGAGTTTGTCCTGCTGCGTGAGCTTTGCGGGGGCATCTACTACGGGGAGCGCGGCTACACCAAGGTGGAGGAGGTCGACGCGGCCTTCGACACCGAGATCTATACCGCAAGCGAGGTTGAGCGAGTGGCGCGGCACGCCTTTGAGCTCGCGCGGCAGCGCAGGAAGCATGTCACCTCCGTCGACAAGGCCAATGTGCTGGAAAGCTCCCGCCTGTGGCGCGCGACGGTGGAAAAGGTGGCGGCCTCCTACCCAGACATCACACTGGAGCATCTTTATATAGAGGAAGCGGCGGCGCTGCTGGTGCAGGACCCGTCGCATCTTGACGTGCTGCTTGCCTCCAACCTCTTCGGCAGCATCCTGTCCGCCGAGGCGGGCGCGCTGGCGGGTGCGGATGCCGTGCTTGCAAGTGCAAGCATCGGGTACTCCAAGCTGGGGGCGTACGAGCCGGTCATACCGCTCGCGGAGGAACTTGCGGGGCAGAACCTTGCAAGCCCGCTTGCCGCCATCCTTGCAGTGAGCATGATGTTTCAGTATTCCTTCGACATGCCGCAGGTGGCGGCGCTGATTGCGCAGGTGGTAAGCGAGCTTTCCGGGCGCGCAAAGGCCGCGCAGGCCAAGGGCGAATTGCTACCCGCCGCAACTACCGCCGAGATGGGGCAGCTGGCACTGCATAAGATCAAAGAACGGCTGTCGTAATACTGCTCCGCCTTTGGCGGGAGCAACGACACATTGCGTTGTTGCAGAATAAGTATTGCACGGTATCTGCGGCTTTCGTCGCAGAAGATTTGTATAAGCCCTATTACCGGACGAAAGGCTTGATTGAATAGATGATTACACAGATGAAACGAAACGCCCGCCTGCTCTTAAAGGGGAATCTTGCGCGCGGCGCGGTGATTACGCTGGTGCTGCTGGGCGTGCTGCTGCTGTTTAAGCTGCTGGAGACGGTCTGCCTGCTGGCATTGGATATGGCGGGGGTCTCTCTCTCGGTACAGGGCGGGCAGGGCGGTCTACCGGGGCTGCTAGAAACCCTGCCGATCGCCTCCCCCCTCAGCGTCGCCGTGACCGCTGGGTTTTTGATCTTGGGATTTTTTGTAACGGCGCCGCTGCTCGTGGGCATCAAGGCGTGGTTCTTCGGCCTTTCGGGCGGAGAGAGCCCCGAAATCTCGGCGGCGTTTGCCTTTTATTCAAGCGCAAGGCTGTTTTTTAAGTCGGTCTTGCTGATGCTTGATATCTGTCTGCGCGCGTTTTTCTGGGTTTATGTGCTCATCCTGCCGGGAGCGCTGCTCAGCGCGACGGGCGGCGCGCTGCTTACCGCACGGCTGCGGCTGCAAAACGGTAGGCTGCTCGGCACGCTCAGCGTCATTGTGGGGGTGCTGCTCACGCTGCTGGGGCTCCTCTTTGCGCTCGTGATCATTACGCGCTATTTCCTCGCCCCCTACCTGTTTGCGCAGAATAACGGCTTAGGCGTCAGAAAGGCGATCAAAACCTCCATCAGCTACATGCACGGCAGCGCGGGAAGGCTGATTCTTCTTTTGCTATCTTACATCCTGTGGGCGGCGGCCTCGCTGCTGGTATTGCCCGCGCTGTATGCCTTCCCTTACGCACAGAGTACGCTTGCCATCTTCGCCCGGTACACCATGGAACGCGGCCGGATGGACGAGACAGCAGAACAGCCCGAATACGTACCGGGGAACCCCGATGAAGAAGATTATCCGCAGACATCGGATATGGAATAACACATTTTTATCCTTCTCCAATGCGGGAGCACAACGTTTTGCGTTGCTGCAATGAGTTTAATGTTAATTGAATTTAGAATAAAAGGGCATAACGAAAGGACTTGTATCGACCATGGATCAACACGCGAAAAAGGTACTGGATTTAAAGATTGAAAAGACGATGAAGGCGCTGGAGGCACATAATATGGCGGCGTTTTACGTGCCTACGAAGGAAGCCGCTGTGGAAAAGGTAAAGGAACTCCTGCACGAGGGGGATACCGTATCGTCCGGCGGCTCAATGAGCTTAAGGGAGGCGGGCGTGATCGAGCTGCTGCGCAGCGGGCGGTACAACTACCTCGACCGCGATGCCGAGGGCATTACGCCGGAGCAAAAGGACGAGATTCACCACAAAAGCTTCTCTGCGGACGCCTACCTGTGCAGCTCCAATGCCGTTACCATGCAGGGCGAACTGCTCAACGTAGACGGCTCCAGCAACCGCACCCCCAATCTCCTGTACGGGCCGAAATCGGTGATTCTGGTGGTGGGCTACAACAAGATCGTCCGCAATATGGAGGATGCCGTGCGGCGCGTTAAAAGCGTCGCGGCGCCCGCAAATGCGGTACGGCTTTCCTGCGATACATACTGCGCCAAGATGGGCGAGTGCATTGCGCTTGCAAAGGGGGAAAAGGGCATCGAGGCCGGATGCGACAGCCCGTCTCGTATCTGCTGCAACTCTGTGGTGAGCAGCTACCAGCGCATCAAGGGCCGCATCAAGGTCATTCTGGTGGGGGAAGAGCTGGGCTATTGATGACTGCTTTAACAGAGCGTGCGTCAGGATAAGCGCGAGGTCTTCCCGTTACGATGTACTGCGATTTTGTCGGTGGTTAGCGGCTGAGAATTCAAAATTAATACATATCAATCCTCGGCCGTTTATGTTATAATACCTTAATCGGAGTGCTGTTTTCGCGCTCCAATCAACGTGATGCCTCATACCAATTCTTTTTTACAAAGGTGATTTTATCCCTTTTGTAAGTCTCCGCCTTTGGCGGGGGGCAACAACACTTCTCATTGTTGCAGAAAGCGTATAAAACGGTAATTCGGCGCCTAAAAGCCGCCCACACCGCTTTATAACGGCGTATTTAGAATTTTAGTATAAGGATGAGACGGCATGAAGCTGAGGGTTCTGGCGGTGCTTCTGGTTTTATGCACCGTGTTTTCAGGCTGTATGAAAATTGAACAGGATACCGAAAACCTCATGCGCCCGCCCAAGCTGTCGGTGGAGCAGCAGCAGATTTTCAGTGCCCTGAGCGCCGCCGCGGGCGCGGATGTCGCTTTAAAATACCCCAAAGAGGGCGAATACCGCTCCGCCTTTGTGATGTATGATATCGACGGCGATAAGCAGGACGAAGCCATCGTATTTTATACCGGGGCCGCGGGCGGCGATGTGCGGTTGAATATCCTCGATAAGAAGGATGGTACATGGTACTCGCTGTATGACGCCGCGGGGGACGGCCCCGATATCGAGAGCATCAGCTTTCCCAAAATGCTTTCGGCAACACGGAGCAACATCGCGATTGCGTTTGATCTGCGCTCACGCGGGCAGAAAACGCTCGCCGTCTACTCGTTTGAGGAAAATCGGCTCAAAGAGGAGTTTAAGACCGATTTTACCAACTGCCTGATACAGGACTTTGACGGGGACTCGCGTCAGGAGATCTTACTGCTCAATAACCTCTACCTCACCGGGGATTCCGAGGCAAAGCTGGTGGATAACACCTATTACAACGGCAAGCTGGGCGTTGTATCGACCCTTGCGCCGCTCAACCGCGACGTTGCGGAATACGTGCAGCTGAGCGTGGAAAAGCCGCTCCGTTCCGATATCGTTAAAAACGAGGCGGAGCAGGGCGCCGGCGAGCCCGCGGCTATCGAGCCTTCGGACGATGAGGACGCGTACAATATCTTTATAGACGGCAAGACCGGCAACAACTCCTATGTCACCGAGATTATCGGGATACGCCGCAATCGTTTGGTGAACCTGATGCTCAAGGAAGCGAGCGACGGTTCGATCAACGATTATTCGGTTACAACCATCCGCCCCATACCGATGCTTACGAAGGATATCAACGACGACGGACTGCTTGAGTTTCCTGTGGGGCTGGCGATACCCGGCGCGCCCATCAGCAGCGAGGAGAGCCTGATCTCACTGATCTGCTGGAATAATTTTATGGATGCGGAGTTTTATCCCGCCGTCTATAGCCTTGTGAACACCACCTATCAGTTTACGTTTAACTACCCCCCGTTCTGGGACGAAAAGAACATCTCGGTGCAGCAGCAGGACGGCAACGAGTGGCGCTTTTATGAATATATCGGGAAGAACAAGTCTCACGAGGCTGCTTTTGGGGACGAGCTGCTGCGCATCAGGGCCTTCACCAACAACGATTATCTGGATGATGAAGGCTATCAGCAGATCGCTCAAAACGACGAGTTTACCTATTACGCGTATATCCCTGCTTTTGAAGAGGGCAAGCAGAATGAATTGGCGATTACCATGGAAGAGTTTAAGGCCCTCTTTCACAGTTCTATCCTATAGTACGGCAATCAGTCGTTGCGGCAGTTCCTATACGGCATAGGCCATGGTTTTAATGCAAACACAGACGGAAAGGCGTGGAAAGCTATGAAACGGATACTGGTAGTGGAAGACGAAGACGTTATAAGAGACTTCGTGGTCATCAACCTGCAGCGGGCGGGCTATGACGTTACCGATGTAAACTGCGGCGAGGCGGCGCTCGAGGCCTTTGAAGCAAGCAAAGGCGATTTTGATGTCGTTTTGCTGGATGTCATGATGCCCGGCATCGACGGCTTTACCGTTTGTAAGCGGCTGCGCCAGCAGAGCAGCTCGGTGGGCATTATCATGCTCACTGCCAAAACGCAGGAGATGGATAAGGTGGGCGGCCTGATGATCGGCGCCGACGATTATGTGACCAAGCCCTTCAGCCCCTCCGAACTGGTGGCGAGGGTAGACGCCATCTACCGCCGCGTCACCATGGCGGCGGGCGCGAGCGCCCCGGCCGCGGAGGAGCTTCGCGGCGGGGTATTTGTTTTAAACCTTAAAAGCCGCACCCTTACCAAGAACGGCGCGCTCATAGAGCTTACGCAGGTGGAGTTTCAGATCATGGAGTACTTCATGAAGAACCCGAACGTCGCCCTTGAGCGCGGCGAGATGCTTGCGAAGATCTGGGGCGAGCAATATTACGGCGATGTTAAAATCGTTGACGTAAACATTAGGCGCCTGCGCATGAAGATTGAGGACGAGCCCTCCAGCCCCAAGAACATCCTTACCGTATGGGGCTACGGGTATAAATGGAATGCCTGATATCCTCCGCGTAAAAAGGTGGTTTTCTTCTCTGCGCCTGGGTTTTTATACGATCTGATTTCTTTTACATAGTCTACGGTCTGGATTGCCGGAAAGTTTGCCGTGTGACTGCACCGGCGCCGGATGGGAGGGTATTACAGTGGCGGCGATCAACAGCATCACCAAGCGGTGGCTGCTCAACAGCCTCGGCGTAATACTGCTGATTTTAATCGTAACCGAGATCTGCTTCGGCATCGGTATACGCAGCTTTTACTACAACGGCATCAAGCAGGCGATCGATGCCCGCGCCAATGCCGCCGTTAATCTGCTTGAAAAGACGACGGAAAACCCGTCGCTCGATGTAGATAACGAGATCCGCAACACCGTTGAGAATTTTGAGGACAAGGCCAAGATGGAGATTATGGCCATCGGTACCGACGGCAACGTCATCATCACCTCCAGCGGCTTTAAACCCGAAAACGACGTCGCCATGCCCGACTACGAGTCGGCTGTCACCTCCGAGGGGCGCCGCGGCGAGTTTCGCGGCGTAATGCCCAGCGGCGAGCCGTTTATGGCGGTAACGGTACTGGTACCCAGCGGCGCGCAGCACTTCAGGGCGCTGCGGTATGTGGTTTCGCTCGAGATGGTAAACTATCAGATTCTTGTAATCGTGGCGATCCTCACGCTCATCGGTATCGCCATTATCTTCTTTGTGGTGTTTACCAGCTCTTACTTTATCAAATCGATCGTTATCCCCGTGGGGGAGGTGGGCGCCACTGCCAGAAGGATAGCGGCGGGCGACTTCTCCGTGCGGCTTAAGAAGAAATACAACGACGAAATCGGTGAGCTGTGCGACATCATCAACTATATGGCGGGTGAACTTTCCACCACCGAACGCATTAAAAACGACTTCATCTCCTCCGTCTCGCACGAGCTGCGCACCCCGCTTACCGCCATTAAGGGCTGGGCGGAAACGCTGCAAAACTGCGGGCCTGGGGATAAAGAGATGTACGAGAAGGGTATGCGGGTCATCGTCAACGAGACCGGTCGGCTTTCGGGGATGGTAGAGGAACTGCTCGACTTCTCGCGCATGCAAAGCGGGCGCTTCACCTTAGCCAAAAGCAAACTCGATATCCTGGCCGAGCTGGGCGAGGCGGTGCTGATGTTTACCCAGCGTGCCTACCGCGAGGGCGTATTTATTGAATACCTTGAGCCGGAGACGCTCAGCCCCGTGTTCGGCGATAAAAACCGGCTGCGTCAGGTGTTTGTCAATATCATCGACAACGCGCTCAAATACTCCGATAACGGCGGGCGTATCACCATCAAGGCGCGGGAGAACGCGCAGCGGGATATTGTCATCACCATCAGCGATACCGGCAGCGGCATCAGCGAGGAAGACCTGCCGAAGGTAAAAACCAAGTTTTATAAGGGCAAATCCTCCCGCCGCGGCTCCGGCATCGGCCTTGCCGTTGCGGATGAGATCATCACCATGCACGGCGGCACGCTCGACCTTGCAAGCCAGCAGGGCAAGGGTACGACGGTAACCATTACACTGCCTACCTACGCGAAGGACGCCGAGGCAAGCAGAAATATGTCTGAAAGGACCTAAACGAAAGATGCAAAAAGCCAAAGAAAAAACCGCAAAAAAAACGACCATCGGCGGTCAGGCGCTTATTGAGGGGGTTATGATGCGCGGGGTATCCAAAACCGCGATGGCCACCCGCCTGCCGGACGGCACCATAGACGTGGAAGCATGGGATACCGAGAGCGAAAAGAGCGGCAAGTGGTTTCGCAAAACACCCTTTGTCCGCGGTATCTTTAATTTGATCGATTCGCTCACCCTCGGCTACAAATGCCTGATGAAGTCCGCCGAAAAGGCGGGGTTTGAGGACGAGGAGCCGTCGAGGTTTGAGCTGAAGTTAAAAGAGATTTTCGGCGATAAATTCATGTCGGTGGTTACCGGCTTCGCGGGCGTCTTAGGCGTGGTGCTCGCCATCGTTCTGTTTATGCTGGTGCCCACCTACCTTGTAAAGCTGGTGGAATACTTAACGGGCGGCATCGGGTTTTGGAAGAACATCCTCGAGGGCGCGATTAAAATTTGCATCTTCATCGGTTACCTTGCCGCTATCTCCAAGATGAGTGAGATCAAACGCGTGTTTGAATACCACGGCGGCGAGCATAAGAGCATCTTCTGCTACGAGGCGGGCAAGGAGCTGACGGTGGAAAACGCGAGGAACAGCATACGCTTTCACCCGCGCTGCGGCACCAGCTTTTTGCTGATTGTGCTGGTGATCAGCATCCTCGTTTTCTCGCTCGTGCCATGGGGCAACGGCCTGCTGCGCGTGGCGTACAAGCTCATCCTGCTGCCGGTGGTGGTGGGCATCGCCTACGAGTTGATCAAGCTCGCCGGCCGGTACGATAACATCGCCACCCGCATCCTCTCCGCCCCCGGGCTTTGGCTGCAGCGCCTTACCACACGCGAGCCGGACGATGCTCAGCTTGAGGTAGCGCTCGCCGCCCTAAAAGCGGTGCTGCCCAAAGAAGGGGAAGACGACACATGGTGAGCGGCGGCTGTGCAGGGAGTAAAATACTAATTCCAATAAGAAATAAACCGTAAAAATTCTTCACAAAAGGCATAAATTAAACCTTTTGCTCGAATTTTTTCTATATTTCTAATTGAAATAAGTATAGAGGGCGTGAAACATAGATGACCATCCGAAAGATGATTGAAGCAGTATCAGACGAGCTTTTGACGCAGGGGGTGGAAGCCGCCCCCACAGAGGCTCGTTTTCTTGTGGAAAGCTTGTGTAAGCTTAACCGCAAGCAGCTGCTGATGCATAGGGATATGATATTAACCGACACAGAGGTCGCGCGCATTGAAGAGGCCGTACAAAGGCGCCTGGCGGGCTGGCCGCTGCAGTATCTGCTGGGCCGGTGGGAGTTTTACGGCTACCCCTTTATCGTGGGGGAAGGGGTGCTCATCCCTCGCGCGGATACCGAAACCCTTGTGGAGGCAGCGCTAACCGTTATGAAGGAGCTGCCCAAGCCCGCGGTAGCCGACCTGTGCAGCGGCAGCGGGTGCATCGCGGTCGCTCTTGCCGGGCAGCGCGCCGACAGCCGCGTGATGGCGCTGGAGTTCTCGGAGGAGGCCTACCCTTACCTCGAGCAAAACATCGCGCTCAACGAGGCAACCAATGTCGCCCCCGTAAAGGGCAACGTGGTGGGCGAGGTATCGCTGGGCTTTGCAGATACCTTTGACGTGATTGTCAGCAATCCGCCCTATATCAAAACCTCCGATATGCGCACGCTGCAGCGGGAGGTGCGCTTTGAGCCTTCCATCGCGCTCGACGGGCGGAAGGACGGGCTGTATTTTTACCGTGAGATCACCCGCCGATGGAAGCCCTGCCTTAGAGCGGGCGGCAGTCTGCTGTACGAGGTGGGGTTTGATCAGGCCGAGGCGGTATGCGCTATCTTGCAGGAAAACGGCTTCGAGGGCATTGAAACAAAGAACGATCTAAACGGCATTGCCCGCGTTGTAAGCGGAAAAAAGGCCATGCCTTAAATTTAACCCCATTAAGATTGCATCCTCTCGTTTTTTAGGCTATAATGAAAAAAGTGATACATATGTTCGTAGGCATTGCTAAAGCAATGCCGGCATTCCGGAGCGCTGCTTCGCAGTGCCGATATTCCGCCCCCTACGGGCTTAACGGAGGGTATGACATGGACAAGAAAAAAGCGTTGGATACAGCACTGGCGCAGATAGAAAAGCAGTTCGGCAAGGGCGCGGTTATGAAGCTTGGTGAAAACTCGTCGCTCAATGTCGAGGCGATCTCCACCGGGTCTATTGCCCTCGACCTTGCCTTAGGCATCGGCGGTGTGCCCAGAGGGCGTATCGTTGAAATCTTCGGGCCGGAAAGTTCGGGCAAAACCACTGTGGCGCTGCATATCATCGCCGAGGCGCAGAAGGCGGGCGGCGACGTGGCGTTTATCGACGTGGAGCATGCGCTCGACCCGGTATACTCGCGGTCGCTGGGCGTGGATATCGATTCGTTGCTGGTTTCTCAGCCCGATACGGGCGAGCAGGCGCTGGAGATCGCCGAGGCGCTGGTGCGCTCGGGCGCCATCGATGTGATTGTGCTCGACTCGGTAGCGGCGATGGTGCCGCGCGCCGAGATCGAGGGCGAGATGGGCGACACCCATGTGGGCCTGCAGGCGCGTCTGATGTCGCAGGCGCTGCGCAAGCTGACGGGCGTCATCTCCAAGTCCAACTGCGTGGCGGTGTTTATCAACCAGCTGCGTGAAAAGGTGGGCATCGCCTACGGCAACCCCGAGGTCACCCCGGGCGGCAGGGCGCTCAAGTTCTATTCCTCGGTGCGCATCGATATCCGCAAGGGCGAGGCGCTTAAAAACGGCAGCGAGGTTATCGGCAACCGCACGAGGGCGAAGGTAGTGAAGAACAAGGTGGCGCCCCCCTTTAAAGAGGCGGAGTTCGACATCATGTACGGCACGGGCATCTCCCATGAGGGCGAGATTCTTGATCTCGCCGTAAAGCTCGAGATCATCAGCAAGAGCGGCGCATGGTTTAACTACGGCGAAACAAGGCTTGGGCAGGGGCGCGACAACGTAAAGATCTATTTAAAGGAGCACCCCGAATTTATGGCGGACCTCGACAAGCAGATTCGCGCGAACGCCGATAAGCTGACATCCCGCGCCGGAGCGGGGAAGGTTGACCGCAAGATCAGGGGCAAGATCACCGATATAGACGAAGAGGAAGAAGACGAGGGCGAGGAATAATCCGCTCGCCTTTCGGAATGCTGATAGACAAAGGCGGTGCGGCAGGTGCGGATAACCGCGGTGGAGAAAACCAAAAAAGGACGGTTTGCCGTCTTTGTGGACGGCGCCTTCGCTTTTTCGGCTGACGCCGAAACGGTTGTGCTTTCCCGCCTTTCACAGGGCCGGGAGCTTGCGCGGGACGAATACGAGCAGGTGAAAACCGATGCCCAGACCAAGTTCCTCAAAGAGCGCGCGCTGCATCTGCTTTCGTACAAGAGCTTTTCTAAAAAGGAGCTTACCGAAAGGCTCATGGACTATACCGACGAGGGCGCAGGGCAGGACGTCGCGCAGGCGGTGACCGACCGCTTGGAGGAGCTGGGGCTCATCAACGACCAAAACTACGCCGAACGACTGGCGACGGACTTATGCGCGCGCAAGGGCTACGGGGAGCGCAAGGTGCTCTTTGAGTTGACGCGCAGAGGCATCGAGCGCGAGCTTGCCGAGGAGGCGGCCGCGGCAAACGCCCCTCTGGCGGAGGATGTGCTTGACCGGATTATTAAGCGCAGATACGCCCGTTACCTGACAGACCCGAAGGGCGTTCATAAAACCGTTTTGGCGCTGGCGCGTTTGGGCTACCCGTACGACGAGATACGCGCCGCCATCAGCCGGTATACCGACGAAGATGTATATGACGAGTAGTGCAAGATTGAAAGGAACTTACCGTAAGCTATGAAAACAAAAGTAGGAATGGTGTCGCTCGGCTGCCCCAAGAATCAGGTGGATGCCGAGCTGATGCTGGCGCGCTTTAAGAACGCCGGCTTTGAGATTACAGCCGACGCGGGCCTCGCCGACGTGGTGGTGGTGAACACCTGCGGCTTCATAGAGGACGCAAAGCGCGAATCAATTGAGAATATACTCGAATTCTGCGGCTTAAAGCAGGAGGGCCGCATCAAGTGCGTGGCGGTTACGGGCTGCCTTGCCGAGCGCTACCGCGACGAGGTGGCCAAGGAGATCCCCGAGGCCGACGTCATCCTGGGCATCGGCGGCAACAACGATATTGTGCAGGCCGTGCTGACGGCGTTAAACGGCAAGAAGGTGGAAAGCTTCCCCGAAAAGCTGGCACTGCCGCTTTCGGGTGAGCGCGTGCTCACCACGCTGCCCTTCTTTGCTTACTTAAAGATTGCCGAGGGCTGCGACAACCGCTGCTCCTACTGCGCTATCCCCGCCATTCGCGGGGCGTTTCGCAGCCGCCCGATGGACGAGGTGGTGGAGGAAGCGCAGCATCTCGCCAAAAACGGCATTACCGAGCTGACGCTGGTGGCACAGGACACCACGCGCTACGGCGAAGACCTTTACCACAAAAAGGCGCTGCCCGAGCTGCTTGCCCGCCTGAACGGCATCGAGGGGCTTCGGTGGATACGCGTGCTTTACTGCTACCCCGAGCGCATCACCGACGAGCTGATCACCGCGATTGCGGAGAACGATAAGGTGGTAAAATACCTCGATATTCCCATTCAGCACTGCGATGAGACGGTGCTTAAGGCCATGAACCGCCGCGGCAGCCGCAGGGAGCTTACGGCGCTTATCAAAAAGCTGCGCGAGCGCATCCCGAATGTGACGCTGCGCACCACGCTGATTGCGGGTTTCCCGGGTGAAACCAAGCAGCAGTTCGCCGAGCTGTGCGACTTTGTAAAGGAAATGAAGTTTGACCACCTTGGCTGCTTTGCCTACTCGCAGGAGGAGGGCACCGCCGCCGCCGGGATGCCGAACCAGCTGGACGATAAAGAAAAGCACCGCCGCACCGACATCATCATGACCGAGCAGGCCACCGTAAGCGAGCGCTTAAACCAGAAGTGCATCGGTAAAACCGTGGAGGCGGTGGTAGAGGGCTTCGACCGCTACGCCGAGTGCTTCTTCGGCAGAACGGCTAAGGACGCCCCCGAGATCGACGGCAAGATCTTCTTTACCGCGCCGGGCAAGTTGCCCATCGGGCGCTATGTAAAGGTGAAGATAGACGGCGTGCTGGACTACGATTTTACAGGCACAGTGGTAGAAGAATAAACAAGATGCGAAAGGCCGAAGACCGATGAAGCTGAACACCCCCAACAAACTCACTCTGTTAAGAATAGTGCTGGTACCCGCCTATATGATCTTTCTGCTGCTGCCGCAGATACCGCTCAACTACCTTTGGGCGGCGCTGATGTTTTCGGCGGCGGCCTACACCGACTATCTGGACGGGCATATCGCAAGAAAACAAGGCCTTGTTACAAACTTCGGCAAGTTTTTAGACCCGCTTGCCGATAAGATGTTGGTAACGGCAGCGCTCATCTGCTTTGTGGAGCTTGGGTTTATCGGCAGCGTGGTGACGGTGGTGATCATCACGCGAGAGTTTATGGTAACCTCCCTCCGGCTTATCGCGGCGGGCGAGGGCACCGTCATTGCCGCAGGGATGCTCGGCAAGATTAAAACCGTCACCCAGATCATCGTTACGGTGATTATTATGCTGATACAGCAGCTTATCGCGCTGGGCGCACTGTCCGCGGCCTTCCCGCATAGGATAATATCGGATATCCTCATCTGGGGCGTTGCGGCTATCACCGTTGTTTCGGGCGTGCAGTATGTATGGCAGAACCGCCACTTTATAAACCCCGAGAAATAGCTTGCAACCGATACGCAGATATGGTATATCTATAGATGCAATCCACCAAAAGAGAATAGTTTGGATGCGCAGGGCGCTTCTGAGGATTTTTCAGAGGGCCCGGCAGCAGGAGAAGTACCCGACAGTTTACGGCTACAGAGAATAGGCGCACGGTGCCGCGCAAGCGACGCCACGCTGCGAGCGCCTAAGCCTTAAAGCGGCGAAATGCGCCTGCGAGCACAAAAGGGGAACCGCGGTGTCCGCGCAGTATCCTTTTGCGTACCCCCTGCGTTACAGGGGCGGATTTATAGACTAAAGTTATAAATCGGAGTGGAACCGCGGTGCGCCGCCTCCGTTGCCTTTTGGGCAGCCGGGGGCGTTTTTCATTTTAACGGGGGATAGCGGTGGAGTAGCCAGTTGGATTACTGTAAATCTTCAGTGGGAAGTAGCGCGGTCAAACAGGCGGTAGCAGTATCTCAGATAGAGAACCCGAGGAGATAAAACGCGTTAGCGTTTTACGAACGGCGACACCCTGAGGCTAGAGCCGAATTGCCAAGCAACCGAAGGTTGCATGTTTGCACGAGGGTGCTAAATTAGTGGTATTCGTGTCCCCCGCCTGTTTGACTGCGCGGGGGTTCAGGGGGCTTGCCCCCGATTCGCTGGGCTTTTCAGCTTGCTGAAAAGCTGCTACTCTTT
The DNA here is from genome assembly GCA_023412215.1 of Bacillota bacterium. Taxonomy (GTDB): domain Bacteria; phylum Bacillota; class Clostridia; order Oscillospirales; family Ruminococcaceae; genus Acetanaerobacterium. The sequence continues at coordinate 334,869 of JAEYNX010000020.1, forward strand.
CTCGAAAAAGAAAAGTAGGGGCCCGTCGCGGCCTGAGCGACAATGTAAAATGGTATAAGAGTTTATATTAGAGGTACGTGTAAGCCACAAAATATCTGGGACGATGCCCAGCATAATTTCGTGGTCTAAGATGTAGGCGGAACGGTCAAGACCGTTCCCTACACGGGTTGTAACAACAAATCAATTATAGAATCCATCACTTTTTCAGCATGTGTGCAGGAGGTATTGCATGTTTAAGCGGCTAAGAGCAGATATTAAAGCCATAAAGGAGCGCGACCCCGCGGCAAGGAACTCGGTGGAGGTGCTGCTGCTCTACTCGGGGCTTCACGCCATTATGTTTCATCGGGTATCCCACTGGCTGTACAACCACAAGCTCTACTTTTTGGCGCGGTTTAACTCCCAGCTGGGGCGGTTTTTTACCAAGATAGAGATTCACCCGGGCGCCAAGATCGGCACAGGTGTGTTCATAGATCACGGCCTTGGCGTGGTGATTGGCGAGACCGCCGAGGTGGGCGACGGCTGCACCATCTATCAGGGGGTCACGCTGGGCGGTACGGGAAAGGATAAGGGTAAGCGCCACCCCACCATCGGCAAAAACGTGCTGATCGGCAGCGGCGCCAAGATACTCGGCCCCTTTACGGTGGGCGACAACTCCAAGATCGCGGCGAACGCGGTGGTGCTCAACCCCATCCCCCCCAACTGCACCGCGGTGGGCGTTCCCGCCCGGGTGGTGAAGATGGGCGGTAAGCGCGTGGGAGAAGAGGACCTCGATCAGGTGCATATCCCCGACCCGGTTTCGCAGGAGCTTTGCAAGATGAGCGGGCGCATCGACGAGCTCGAGAAGTTCATTAAGGAGATCTGCAGGCAAGAGGAGCAGCCAAAGCCGGAATAAGCGGCTTTCGGTTCTATCCCGCCAGGGCGTGCGTATAATCACTAGAAGCGCGCCGATATAATCGTAACAGTTTACTGGTATCCATAGGCTTTTGGATGAAAGGAATTAAAACAGTATGAGAATTTACAACACCCTTACAAGACAGAAGGAAGAGTTTGTGCCCATCCGTGCGGGGGAGGTGCGCATGTATGTGTGCGGCCCCACCGTTTATAATTTTATACACATCGGCAACGCGCGCCCCATCTGCGTGTTCGACACGCTGCGCCGCTACCTCGAGTACATCGGCTACAAGGTGGTGTATGTGCAGAACTTCACCGATATCGACGATAAGATCATTAAACGCGCGAACGAGGAGGAAAGCGACTTCCTCACCATCGCCGAGCGCTATATCAAAGAGTATAAAACCGACGCAGCGGGGCTAAACGTGAAGGAGGCCACCTTCCACCCCCGCGCCACCGAGAATATAGACACCATCCTTGAGATTGTGGGTGAACTGGTGAAGAACGGGTACGCCTACGAATCAAACGGCGACGTATACTTCCGCACCCACCGCTTTAACGACTACGGCAAGCTCTCGCACCAGCCGCTGGAGGATTTGGAGGCGGGCGCGCGCATCGACGTAAGCGAACAGAAGGAGTCGCCCGTGGACTTTGCCTTGTGGAAGGCGGCCAAGCCCGGCGAGCCGTTCTGGCCCTCGCCGTGGGGCAACGGGCGCCCCGGCTGGCATATCGAGTGCTCCGCCATGGCGAAGCGCTACCTGGGCGAGACTATCGACCTGCACTGCGGGGGCTTAGATTTGATCTTCCCGCACCACGAGAACGAGATCGCGCAGAGCGAGTGCGCGTGGGGCGTGCCGTTTGCGAACTACTGGATGCACAACGAGTACATCAACATCAACAACCGCAAGATGTCCAAGTCTCTAAACAACTTCCGCACCACGCGCGAGGTGGGCGAGTACTTCGGCTACGAGCCTATCCGCTTTATCATGCTCTCGGCGCACTACCGCAGCCCCATGAACTACAACGAAGAGGTGATGGAGCAGGCCAAGGCGTCGCTCGAACGCCTCTACACCTGCCGCGAGAACATCGACTTCGCGCTCAAATCCGCCGTGGGCGACGCCCTGCCGCAGGAAGAAGAGCTTATTAAAAGCATGACCGCCCGCCGCGACCAGTTCAAGGCGGCGATGGATAACGATTTAAACACCGCGGACGCGCTTGCCGCGATATTCGAGCTGGTGCGCGAGATAAACACCCTTACTACGGGTACCACCATCGGCTCCAAGGCGGCGATAGAGCTGGGCAAAACGCTCTTGGATGAGCTGTGCGGTGTGCTGGGCCTGTTGTATAACCGCAAGGGCGGGACCATAGACAGCGAGGTGGAGGCCCTGATTGCCGAGCGCCAGCAAGCGCGCAAGGACCGCGACTTCAAGCGCGCCGACGAGATACGCGACACGCTAAAGGATATGGGCATTGTGCTGGAGGATACCCCGCAGGGGGTTAAATGGCATCTGGCTTAACGTCGCAGGCGCTGGCCGGTGCAAAACAGAATCATAAACGGACGGGTGGTTTTGTCATAATGAAACAGCTGCTTTATAGGTGTATGGGGTACATGCTGGCGATCTCTGCCTGTGTGTGGCTTACCGGCTGCGCTGCGTTTAATTCGATGTTGGACGAGATTGCGGTGGGCAACAAGCAATCCGCCGCCGCGAGCGAGACCTCCTCGGTGGCAAAGACCGAGAAAACCGGCTCGGACTTTGACATCGACCCCTCGGGCGAGGGCGTTACCGGCTTCTCGCCCACGCTGGAGGACGGCGTGCTCAAGCTGGTGAACGAGGAGCGCAAGAGCCTTTCGCTCGCCGAGTTAACCGAGGACGACGAATTGCACGACACGGCGCGGGAGCGCAGCAAGGAGCTGATGGAGAGCGGCCACTTCGAGCACACCCGCCCCGACGGGCGCGACTGGTCCACCATCATGGACGAGCACAAGTACCGCTACACCGTTGTGAGCGAAAACCTGCAGAAGGGCCGGGCGCCCGACCTCTCGGCGCAGGAGATCTTCGACTCGTGGAAGGAGAGCAAGCCCCACTACGAGGCGATGATCGCAAACGACGTGACGCGCACCGGCATCGGCATCTATGTGCGCAAGTCGGCGAAGGGGTACGAATGGTACGCCACCGAGCATTTTTCCGCCCCGAGGTAGCATCACTTCACACCATTTTAATTCGTAAAACGTTGTGAAGTATTCGGAATTTGTGCTTTTCAGTCAAAGACTGAAATTTCGGCTTTGCCGAAACCGCCCAATTCCCCGGCTCTACAATATCGGCGCCTGTTATGAACTGTTTGACAAACGACCGCCGCAACGTTACTATATTGTAAGGATGATTTGCGAAAAAGAAAGGACACAGTTATTATGACACTATTTAACGGTGAGGTGCGCACCCGTTTTGCGCCCAGCCCAACGGGTTATATGCACGTAGGCAACCTTAGAACGGCCCTGTACGCCTTTTTGCAGGCCAGAAGCAAGGGCGGCAAGTTCATTCTGCGTATAGAGGATACCGACCAGGAACGGTATGTGGAGGGCGCGGTAGATATCATCTACAACACCTTAAAGGAGACCGGCCTTGTGTGGGACGAAGGCCCCGACATCGGCGGCCCCTGCGGCCCCTATGTGCAGAGCGAGCGCATGGGCATGTTTAAGCAGTACGCCGAGCAGCTGGTGGCGTCCGGCCACGCCTACTACTGCTTCTGCGACAAAGACCGCCTCGAGGAGCTTAAGAAGGTGCAGACGGCTTCGGGCATCTCGCCCAAGTACGACGGGCACTGCAGCCGCCTCTCCAAAGAGGAGATTGCCGAAAAGCTTGCCTTAGGCATCCCCTACGTTGTCCGCCAGAAGATACCCGAAACCGGCACCACCACCTTCCACGATGTGGTGTTCGGCGACGTGACGGTAGAGAACTCCACGCTGGATGATCAGGTGCTCATCAAGAGCGACGGCATGCCCACCTACAACTTCGCGAATGTGGTGGACGACCACCTGATGGGCATTACCCACGTTATCCGCGGCAACGAGTACCTTTCCTCCACCCCCAAGTACAACCTTTTGTACGAGGCCTTCGGGTGGGAGGTTCCCATATACATCCACTGCTCGCCCGTGATGAAGAACGCCACCGAGAAGCTCTCCAAGCGTAACGGCGACGCCTCTTACGAGGATTTGATCAAGGCGGGCTACCTCAAGGACGCCGTGCTCAACTACATCGCGCTCCTTGGCTGGTCGCCCAAGGGCGAGAACGAGATCTTCACCCTCGAGCAGATGATCAAAGAGTTTGACGTGGCGGGCATCTCGAAGTCCCCCGCCATTTTCGACCCGTTAAAGCTGCGCCACATCAACGGCGAGTACATCCGCATGCTGTCGCTCGAGGAGTTCGCGCGCATCGCCGAGCCGTGGGCGCGCAAAACCGTCACCCGCCCCGACGTGGATGTAAAGCTGATTGCGCAGGTGCTGCAGGCGCGCACCGAGGTGCTCTCCGACATCCCCGAGCAGGTGGATTTTATCGACGCCCTGCCCGACTACGACCTTGAGCTGTACGTGAGCAAGAAGATGAAAACCACGCGCGAGACCTCCCTTGAGATGCTTAAAGCCGTGCTGCCCGTGCTCGAGCAGGTGAGCGACTTTACCATCGAGGGCATTCACACCGCGGTGTTTGCGCTCATCGAGCGCCTCGGCGCAAAGAACGGCGCTGTGCTGTGGCCGCTGCGCGTTGCCGCGAGCGGCAAGCAGTTTACCCCCGGCGGCGGCATTGAAATCTGCGCCATCCTCGGCAAAGACGAAGCCCTCGCCCGCGTGAAGAAGGGGATAGAGCTGCTGGCTAAATAGGATTTATAGCGAATAGATAAAGCAAGCCGGAGCCGCTACGCGGCTCCGGCTTTGCTTATAAAATTATTATCAATAATAGCTCTGATATACATTTTGAAATTTATCAAGTTTAAACAATAACAATGTAGTAGGTAAAATACTTTCCGATTCTATTCAATTAATAAATCCCATAATCCCTTTTTACGGCATATATTATTGTGATACCATATTGCCCAGCTATATTTTGACATGGTTCTCTGATAATCATTATTCTCTTTGGATACTTCAGCTTTTAATTTCGGTATTTGGTTTTTATGTAAGTTTATAAAATAATTACCTTCGTTGTTGATAGATAGATAATCGACAAACTGCTGACCGACGGTGTTTCTAGATATTAAAAAAGAGAAATCAGTATTACTGTTTACTATTTTCATGGCTTTTTCACTTAAAACAATAGTTGGTTCGGTATGATTTCCTTCCAGTTTATAAGCTTCTACCAAACCCGCACCCCATACCATTATCTCATCAAGATGGAACTTATTAATAGTAATCCCACCTCGTACAAGACAACCTACTTGCGCAATTGCCAAGTTTTGAATAATAGCCGCAATAGCTATTATTTGATTCAAATTACTAGCTTGATTATTTATATCTTCTGTAACAGTACGAGCAATAACAATATTGTCCGAGAAAATTCTCCACTCAATGTTTTCTTGCTGTAGCCTTAACTGTTGCAAAATGTCTAACGTGTTCTGATATAAATTATGAACATTTTCAAAAAAAGTGTCATCACTAATTTTATTTTTTACACCAAGTAAATCAATATATGCAATCACATAATTATCCAACAATATCAACACCATCCTATAGGATTATTTTACCGTAACCGTCCCCCCGCAGGGGGAAATAAAAGGGGCGGAGGGGGCGAAGCCCCCTCCGCCAAAACTCCCCTCCTGTTTCTACAAGCAATAAGATAGTATAAGCCCAATAAACGGGAGGGGACCGCCTCCATTGGGAGGCGTGGGGAGGGCCTTATGCAAGGCCCGTTGTTACCTTATACAATCCACCGTGTACAGAATCACACGGAACGGTCAAGACATTTTCTACCTGCCTTGCCAATGGTCATAGAACACCCGCGTATCAAAATTAACCGCTTCCTTCTCCCTCGGCGTTTCATCCGCCACGCCAACAGGCACCAGCACCTGACAACTGACATGCTCAGGCAGCCCGAGGACGGTGTTCATTCGCTCGGTATCCATAAAATCGACGATGCACCCGCGCAGCCCGTGCGAAACCGCCCCGAGTACAATGTGCTGGGCGACGATGTAGTTGGGGGAGGCGCAGAGCAGCTTCTTGCACGCCTTGCGGTCGGGGTGCTGGCGCAGAAATTCGATAATCTCGCGGTTGTAGCGCAGGCGGTTGCCGGTTACGCCGTAGCTGTCGTCCGCCTGCCCGGCGATATCCCACGTGATGTCGCAGCATACCGCAAAGATCGCGGGCGCGCCCGCAATCCAGTCCGCCCACAGGGTCGCTTGGGCGAGTGCGTTCTTGGTATCCTTGTCGGTGACAACGCCCAGATAGTAGTTACAGGTGTCGGTCTCGGGCGCAAGGCTCGCGCCCTCCAGTATATCTTGGATGACGTCTGGGCTTACCGGCATATCCTTAAACCGGCGCACCGACCGGCGTTCTCTCAGTACCTGTGATAGTTCCATCTTACATCGCTCCTTTTATTCCTTCACCAGCGCGTACATCTTCATGTCCAACACCCTGCCGTTTTTAACGGCGTTTTTTCTTAATAGCCCTTCAAAGGCAAACCCCGCCTTCTCTAAGATGCGGCAGGACGCGGTGTTGTACGCAAACGGCTCGGCGAAGATGCGCAGGATGTCGGTGTGCTCAAACACGTAGCGGCAGGTTTCTGTAAGCGCCAGCGTGCCGATGCCCTTGCCCCAGTATTCCTCGGCGATATAATACCCCACTTCCCCCGTCTGGCGGTGGATATTGCCCTGACGGAATACGCCGATGCTGCCGATGGCCCTGTCGTCCGCCGTAATCGCGAAGGCGTAGGTGCTGTCTTCATCCGCGCCGAGCATCAGGTTGATATAGTATTCGGCGTCGGCGGTGGTATAGGGGTAGGGCGGGCCGTCGCGCAGGTTATCCAGTATCTTTGGGTTGCTTAGCGCCTTTGCCAGATCGGGCGCGTCCTCTATGCGCCATTTGCGTATCCCGTAAGTCATGTAAAAACCTCCAAATGTTTGTAATAATCTAAATTATACCACCATCAAGCACAATTTCCCATTGTTGTTATGCAGGATTCTACTAAATTGCTTATAATATGAATAGAATCCACCCTGGCCCAATTCAAAGGACATGAAGAAACGGGCCTGCCCACCGGCATCTCTGCCGCGAGCAAGCCCGCCTAAGTCGATATCTTATCGGAACATTATTGCATTTCGGGGGTTTGGTTATCATCCGTTTCCACGTACTCACCGGCCCTAAACCGCATGCGGATGCGCTCGCTTTCCACACGCTCGTCCACCGCGTCCTTGAAGGCGTGCACATGCTTGATGTTCTTTACCTCGAGGGTGGGGTTGGTTTTGTCCGACGAAAGGAGGATGATGGTGCCTAAGCCCGCCATCCGCTGGGCAAGGGAGCGGCGCACGGAGACGTCCATCACGCGGTAGAGCAGCAGGTCGTCCTCCGTCGTATTCAGCAGGCCCTTGCATAGCTTTAAGCGCTTTGCGTCCAGCAGGTACTTCGTGAAGGTGAAGGGAAGGCCGAAAAACAGCCAGCGTTTGCGCTCCTTGAGTACGGGCACGGTGTCGCTTTCCACCGGCGATTGCTTGTTCTCACTCATATCAACACGGCTCCTAAAATTATTTGAAATTCATTCTAAATTCTACCGAATAACAGAGGCGTTGTCAATGATTCTCGACACCGTAAAATAAAAAGCGGGGCTACATCGATATAAGTCGATGTAGCCCCCGCAGGGTCAAACCAATAATCTGTACAAGCCCTAAACGCGCTTGGCGATCACCTCGTCGATCAGCCCGTAGGCCTTGGCCTCCTCGGCGGACATAAAGTAGTCGCGCTCCATGTCCTGATTGATGCGCTCGATCGGCTGGCCTGTCACCTCGCTGTAGTAGCGGTTGAGCTTGGCCTTGGTGTTTAACAGCCAGTCGGCGTGTATCTTGATGTCGGTGGCCTGCCCCTTGATGCCGCCGTCCACCCACGGCTGGTGGATGAGGATTTCGCTGTTGGGCAGGGCGAACCGCTTGCCCTTGGCGCCCGCCGCCAGCAGAAACGAGGCCGCGCTTGCCGCCATGCCAATGCAGATGGTGGAGACATCCGGCTTGATGTAGCGCATGGTGTCGAAGATGGCAAAGCCAGAGGTCACTGAGCCGCCGGGGCTGTTGATGTAAAACTGAATGTCCTTGTCGGGGTCGGCCCCCTCCAAAAACAGCATCTGCGCGATCACAAGGCTCGCGGTGGTGTCGTTGATGACGTCGCTGAGCATGATAATGCGGTCGCTCAACAGCCTTGAATAGATGTCGTAGGAACGCTCTCCGCGGTTGGTCTGCTCAATTACTACAGGTACTAAACTCATGGATTCTCAACTCCTGATTTAAAAAACGTTTGCTATGCCGCCATGCGCATCTTCGCGCGGTGGGGCGTACGTGCGAAGACGGCGGCGTTCGCGGTAAGCGGCTTGTGTGCCTGCACACAGGAGCGGTACTCCCGCGGGCTTAAGCCGAACAGGGCTTTGAACGCTCGGGAGAATGCCTCCTCCGAGCCGAACTGGTACTTAAAGGCGAGGCTGGTGATGCGGGCGTCGCTCTCTTTCAGCTCGCGCGCGGCCTCGTCTAAACGGCGGCGGCGTACGTACGCCATCACGGTGCTGCCCGTCTCGCTGCGGAAAACCCGCAGGAAGTGGTACTTTGAAAGGAACGACTGCTTCGCCACCTCGGCAAGGCTCACCTGTTCGCATAGATGGGCCTCAATATAGTCAACGGCACGTTTTATCTGCGGCTTATAATCCATAACAACACTCCTTTGCGGGGCTTTGTGGTACTTGTAATTATATCACACTCTTTTATAAATTACCTGACATCTCTTGCTGAATTTGCCGTATGTTCATTAGGGCGTTTCTGAAAACGGAAAATCGCCGGATATTTCGCTGCAAAAGAGCAGATTCAAATCAAAGAAACGCCGACATACTGTGTATGTCTGGATACTGTATGTATTCCGAGTATTTTTGATGCAG
>JAEYNX010000023.1 GCA_023412215.1 Bacillota bacterium
GCGCCTCGGTGGCCTTTCCTTACCCGACATGCCATCTGAGGACTTTATATTCCTCAATAGCTCAGTTGGTAGAGCATGCGGCTGTTAACCGCAGGGTCGTTGGTTCGAGTCCAACTTGGGGAGCCAAAAAAGCCACCGCAATAGCGGTGGCTTTTTATGTTTTTTATTATTTTACTGCTCATGCGACGTAAAGCGTAATGATTTCAAATGTCATTACTGAATTATTTTGAAATTGTGCAACAGGTTCGTGAATTACCACCATGTTACAAGTATTGTAAATGCACAATAACCTTTGTTATACTTATGCAATAATACCAAAATGAGGTGGGGCATTGTGGATTGGGACTCGCGTCAATATCTGAAGTTCTCCCGCGAACGCACGCAGCCCGCTATTGATCTGGTAAGCCGGATTAAGCTTGAAAACCCGCTGAAGATTCTGGATATCGGCTGCGGCCCCGGCAACAGCACGGCGGTACTTAAAAGCCGCTTTCCAAGTGCATACATATTGGGTGTGGATAACTCGCCAAATATGATCGAAACCGCGCATAGGGATTACCCCGCCCTTGATTTCGCCCTCTGTGATGCCAACCGTGAGTTTTCCAAGCTGGATAATGATTTTGACCTCGTATTCTCCAATGCCTGTATTCAGTGGCTCCCGAACCATCATAGGCTGCTGCGCGAGATGATGAGCCTATTAAAGCTTGGCGGAGTTATGGCGGTGCAAACCCCGATGAACTACGAAGAGCCTATTCATCTCCTCATAGGTGAAATTACTTCCAGCGCGAGATGGCAAGAGCATTTTTCGCAGGAGCGGATATTCTATAATTTGACGCACGGCGAATATTTCGACCTGCTATCGGGGATTTCGACGTATTTTGAGATGTGGAAAACCGTTTACTATCATAAGATGGATTCGCACGAGGCTATTTGGGACTGGTATAGCTCCACAGGTCTCCGTCCATATCTAAATCAGCTGTCGGATGATCTGCTGCCCGCCTTTAAGCGGGATATTCTCAATGAGATCATCGCCCGCTACCCTAAGCAAAAGGACGGCAGAATCCTATTTCCCTTCCCGTATTTCTTTTTTACGGCTACGAAATAAGGCAAAGCAAAAGCTCCTGCATACACTTGGCGTAAACAGGAGCTTTGGTTTTAGCTTATGAAGCTGAAGTTGTAAAACTGCAGGCTTAAGTCGTCCTCGGGAACCTTAAGCGATAACGCGTTGCCGTTCTTGCGGTCGAGTACCAGCTCGAAATCGCTACCATTGGTCTGCCCCACCACCTTAATGGCGTTATCCTCCTGCTTTACCGATACGCCGCGGTCGTTGAGCGCGGTGTTCAGCGAAGAGACCAGCAGCGACGAAAGCGCCTGCCCCGGCATGGAGTCGGGTTCAACGGAAAAGCTCAGCTTGCCGTACTTTACGGTAACCAGATCGCCGTTATAATCAAACGAAAGATCCTTGAGTGAGGCGGGGCTGTCAAAGGTCACCTCGCAGCGCCCCTCACTTTTGATCATCTCGAGATTCGCCTTGATATCCTGATACTCCACGACTGCTTTCGTATTGTAGGAGGAGCTTAGACTATCGGTTACGTTTTCAGGTGTCACGGCGTCTCTATTGCAGCTTACCAGCAACAGCAAGCTAACTGCCAGCAGTATTCGGGCAATCCTTCTAACCATATCGCTTCCTCCTTCAAGGCTTGGGTATGTAAGCTTTTAATGATTTAACGGATGGTTTCAGATGAGAAGCCGGCTAATCCAGCTCTTGAAACAGCAGGTAGAGGTCACTTAAGATGTCTGACGGCTGCATGGCGGTTTTACAAAGGCGCTTTGCCGTGAGCCTTGCCGCCTGCGAGTGGAGGTAAACCCCACAAATGGCGGCTTGCTGCGGCGCACAGCCCTGTGCAAGCAGCCCGCCGATGATGCCGGCCAGCAAGTCGCCGCTGCCTGCCTTCGCAAGGCCGGAGTTCCCGCCTTTGTTTAGGCATACGCTGCCGTCCGGCAGCGCCACGACGGTGGTAGAGCCCTTCAGCACCAGCGTCACATGATGTTCCTGCGCAAAGTCCTTGGCAAGTGCAACGCGGTTATTTGCCACATAATCGACCGGCTTGTCGATAAGCCTTGAAAACTCGCCGTAATGCGGGGTAAGCACCAACCCATGCTTCGCATTCTTAACTATATTTATGTCACCGGCTACCGCATTTATACCATCCGCATCCAAAACGATGGGACAATCCGCGTGCGTGAGGATCGCCTTGATGATGGCGTGGATATCCTCGGTGTTTTTCAGCCCGCAGCCCGCCACACAGGCGGTGGCTTTCTGCAGCGCGGAGAGCAGCTCCGGCTGTGCCAGGGCAGAGATGCCGCCCGCCTCGGTTTCAGGCAGCGGCAGCATAACCTGCTCAGTAAGATGCGCCGCTAAAGGCGACAGCAAGGAGCGCGCCGTAGCCACATAAACAAGCCCGGTGCCGCACCGCGAGGCAGCCTGGCTTGCCAAAGCGGCGGCCCCCGTCATGCCGAGGCTGCCCGCGACCACGAGCAACCGGCCAAAGGTGCCTTTGTGAGAATCATCCGGCCTGCGCCTTAGGTGGGGCAGCACCATGTCGTGGTCAATCAAAAACACAGCGTCGTTTATTACCGAAAAGGCCTCTTCCGGGATGCCGATATCACACACCTCAACCGTGCCGAGTTGGTCTGCAGCGGCTTCGGTGAGGTGCGCGGGCTTTAAGCACCCAAAGGCGATGGTGCAGTCGGCTGTAAAGCACCTGCCCGCGGCAAGGCCGGTATCGGCGTTTAATCCGCTCGGGATATCAAGGGCGTATACCCTCGCCTTTGAGAGGTTGGTCATCTCGGCCAAAAAGCCGCAGGCATCCGGCAAGGCCCCCTGAAAGCCGGTGCCAAACAGCGCGTCTACCACAATGTCCGCCTCGACCAGCATCAGGTTTATCTGCGCACGGTTCTCTTCCAGTGGCAGGATGCTTACCGGCTCCAGATGCAACAGGCGCAGCATCTCGCGCGCCTCGTCCGAACGTGGTTCGCCGCCCGCCAGCACACAGGCAACGCTTACGCCCTCGCGGCTGAGCTTACGCGCCACCACAAAGCCGTCGCCGCCGTTATTGCCCTTGCCGCAAACTACCACGCAGCGTTTATTCTCGATTGGCCGTTCATGTCGCAGGATGATTTTCGCGGCGCCGCTGCCCGCATTCTCCATCAGCCTTAGATAGGTTTGGGAATGCTTCAAAGCCTCGCGCTCCACGGTTCGCATCTGTTCGGATGAAAGTATCCTCACCGGTCATTCCTCCTAACAATAAGTCTGTATGATATTTAGCAAGAAGTTATTCCTTATAGGCGACGACAAACGCCAGCGCCAGCCCCTCGGTGTGGCTCAGGCTCAACGAAAAACGCAGGCCTCGCGCCGCCGCAAGCCTGTGTGCATCCCCCGTAAGGGCAAAATACGGCGCCCCCAGGTCATCGCGCAACACAGCGACCTCGCTGAGCGCAAAGCCGCGCACTCCCGTGCCCAGCGCCTTGGCAAAGGCCTCCTTCGCGGCCCAGTTGGCGGCGATCGTCTCGGGGTTCATGCCGCGGCTTTGAAATAACACAATCTCCTCATGTGAAAATACCCTCGTTAAAAAACGAGGGTTTGTCAGGCTTTTTTGAATTCGGGGGATGCTACATAAGTCCGTTCCGCTGTAAATCATATACGATCGTTTTGGGTATAAAGGGCTTCATGGCGGAGAGCATCTTTTCAGGCGGGTTGAACACCACCAGCGTTTTGCCGAAGTTCACGCTGTTGTACACCACAAACCAGGCATTCTGCTCGTCGCGTTCATCCTCGCAGGCAAAGATGCGCGTTTTATAATTCGTGTGTTCGTGCGCGGCGGCCTTATACTTGCCCATGGCCTCCACCTGCCGACACACCACGGTAATCAGACGCTTGCGTTTGCGCTGTGCCACGATCTTGTCGATATCGATCTCGCCGTTTGTTAAGGAGTACTCAAACTCGACATTCTGGCTGGTGAGCAAAAACCACGCACCGTAGCCCACACCCATCATCGCGGCAATGGCGAAGATAGAAAACTGCCCGAGTACCATAGACAAAAATCCCAGCACAACCAGCAAGATAATGCCCGCCAAGATAATGCCTATCTTAATTAAAAGGGTTTTACCTGTCGCTTTTCTGGTAACCAGCTGTTCAATAAATACATCCATCTGCTCTACCTCAAACACCTATGTTTTTATCAATCTTACGTAAAAACGGAAGATACTTGTTCAAACGTTATATAAATTATAGCATACCACCGCGGTTTATTCAACAAACAGACCGACGATATTATGGACAAAATGCAAACAATTCACACAAAGATTCTGAAATTTGTGCAGGTTACCAATCAGAAACGGCTGCTATTCAGACCTGTGCGGCTAGGCGCTTATGGTTTTGAGGTTTGCTCGGTGTCCGCTTTATTGATGGAGGTATGATCACCAAGTAGCAGCGCTTTAAGCTCTTACTCCGCTGCAAGTCTTTTTTTCAGCAGGTTTATAATCTCTGAAATACCGATCAACATACCGCCCATCGCAACGCTTATACATATCCCCATGAGTATCTGCGTTAAAAGCCCTAGGGTAAGGCTTACAACGATGCCGAGTATCCCGACACACCCGCCTACAAGGCGGAACATGAATGTCGTATGGCTCATATCAAGACCTCCCGCTTTAAATTTTTATATAAGGGCAGCATCTTCATGTAATAAACAACATAAAAGAAAAAATATACCTTGTAAAGATTAAAGTAAAACCGCCCAGACACTGGACGGAATATCAATTAAATTTTACTCTGCTTTCTTGTAGAGCGGAATTTTCACCTCGATTTGTGCCTGTTCTGCCCAATCCAGCAAGGTATTTACGCCGGTTCGGGTTATTGCGGAATCTTCCTTAAGTATCTCTATGTCTTTTTTTATTCCAGCTATGTCGTTATGCATTCCAGCTATGTCGTTATGTATTCCAGCTATGTTGCTCTGCATTCCGGTTATGTTGCTCTGCATTCCAGCCATATCTTCTTTGATCGTGGATATGTCCTTTTGAATTGGTTCTATAAGGGCCCTCATTGCTTCTAGTAACTCTTGGTTATCCATCTGCACGCGTCCTCCCTTTATGGTGGCTATGATGAAATTATACTCGCTTGCAGGGTGGATGTCTAGGGGATTTTGAAGCTGCGTTGTCTAGTAAGGGCTGATTGATTGCGTTCAATTTCCCGAAGATATATGACTGGAGCAGGGTATAAGGATATGCAAAAAATCCCCACCCGCCCCTTGAAAGTTGCATAAAAATGTGGTAAGGTGATATGGTAATAACACCGATAACGTGCCGACTGAGAGAGTAACGGTTTTACACCTTTAAAGAGAGGGAGCGCCACCGGCTGAAAGCGTCCCCATGTGTGTGTTGCCGCGAAGTTCACTCACGAGCGGCGGCGCTGAAAGGTTAAGTAGGCGCCGACGGCTTGCCCCGTTACAGGCAGAGAGAGTGTTTGCTCTTGATATCTTTTTCAGAGCAGAAAATTGGGTGGTACCACGGAAGCGTTACGGCTTTCGCCCCATGAGTATTGTCATACTCGGCGGGCGAGGGCCTTTTTGTTTGCCTTTTGCTCCGCCGAGCCCCCCGCACGGCAAACAGTATATTGAAAGGACTGGTACAAGGCAATGAAACAGGCGATAGAACAGATCAGAAAAGCCGCGATGGAAGAGCTCTCTTCCATCGGCGACCTTAGGGCGCTGGACGGCCTGAGGGTAAAATATCTCGGCAAGAAGGGTGAGCTTACCGCCATCTTAAAGCAGATGGGCGGCTTAAGTGCCGAGGAGCGCCCTATCATCGGGCAGCTGGCCAACGAGATCAGAGCAGATATCGAGGCGAAGATCGACGAGTTTACCGCGCTTATCAAGGAAAGGGAGCAGGAGCGCGCGCTCGCGAGCGAGCGGCTGGACGTCACCATGCCGGGCAGAAAGGTTGCCATCGGCAAGAAGCACCCGCTTGACAGCGTGCTGGATGAAGTGCTCGAGATCTTCCTCGGCATGGGCTTCTCGGTTGCAGAAGGCCCCGAGGTGGAGTACGATTACTACAACTTCGAGGCGCTCAACATCCCCAAGGATCACCCCGCGCGCGATACGCAGGACACCTTTTATATCAACGACAATATCGTGCTGCGCACCCAGACCTCGCCGGTGCAGATACGCACGATGGAAAAGCAGAAACCGCCCATCCGCATTGTGGCGCCCGGGCGGGTGTACCGCTCCGACGCGGTAGACGCCACCCATTCGCCGCTTTTCCACCAGATCGAGGGCTTAGTGGTGGATAAAGGCATTACGATGGCCGATTTAAAGGGCACGCTGGACGCCTTTGTAAAGGCGCTTTACGGAAAGGATGTGCAGACGCGCTTCAGACCGCACCACTTCCCGTTTACCGAGCCTTCCGCCGAGGCCGACATGATGTGCTTTGCCTGCGGCGGCAAGGGCTGCCGCCTGTGTAAGGGCGAGGGCTGGATAGAGATTTTGGGCTGTGGCATGGTGCACCCCAAGGTGCTCTCTACCTGCGGCATCGACCCCGAGGAATACAGCGGCTTCGCCTTTGGCGTGGGCCTCGAGCGTGTCGTTATGCGCCGGTACAACATCGACGACCTGCGCCTGCTGTACGAGAACGATGTACGCTTCCTAAACCAGTTTTAGCTTAAACCAAACGGAAAGGATTGAGATTTCATGAATCTTTCAATGAGATGGTTGCGCGAGTATGTTGATATAGATGCCTCGCCGCGCGAATTTGCCGAGGCCATGACCATGTCCGGCTCCAAGGTGGAGGGGTACGAGGTTGAGGGCGAAGAGATCAGCAACGTAGTCGTAGGCAAGGTGCTTAAGATCGAGCGCCACCCCGACGCCGACAAGCTGGTAGTTTGCAGCGTGGATGTGGGCAAGGGGGAACCCGTGCAGATCGTAACGGGTGCCACCAATGTCACCGAAGGTTCACTCGTGCCGGTGGCGATGGACGGCTCCACCCTGCCGAACGGGGTGAAGATTAAGAGGGGTAAGCTGCGCGGGGTGGAATCCTGCGGCATGCTCTGCTCGCTGGGTGAATTAAACCTTACGGTAAACGACTTCCCCTACGCCATAGAGGATGGCATCTTCCTGCTGCAGGAGCCCTGTGAAATCGGGCAGGATATCCAGACCGCCATCGGCCTCAACGACGTAAAGGTGGAGTTTGAGATCACCTCCAACCGCCCCAACTGCCTTTCGATAATCGGTCTTGCCCGAGAGGCCGCGGTAACCTTTGGCAAGCCCCTTGCGCTGCATACACCCGAGGTCAAGGGCAGCGAGGGTGACATCAACAGTATGCTAAAGGTGACAGTAGAGAATACCGAGCTCTGCCCGCGCTACAGCGCTAGGATTGTCAAGAACGTAAAGATCGCCCCCTCGCCGCGCTGGATGCGCGAGCGCCTGCGCGCCTGCGGCGTGCGTCCCATTAACAACCTGGTTGATATCACCAACTACGTGATGCTTGAATACGGCCAGCCCATGCACGCATTTGACTACCGCTTTGTAGCGGGAAACACCATCGTGGTGCGCAACGCGAAGGCGGAGGAATCCATTACCACCCTCGACGGCGCCGAGCGCAAGCTCTCGCCCGAGATGCTCGTAATCTGCGACAGCGAAAAGCCCGTCGCGGTGGCAGGCGTGATGGGCGGCGAGTACAGCGGCATCATGGACGACACCAACACCGTGGTGTTTGAGTCGGCGGTATTCAAAGGCGCCTCGGTGCGCACCACTGCCAAGAAGCTGGGTATGCGCACCGAGGCCTCCGGCCGGTTTGAAAAGGGGCTAGACCCCCAGAATACCCTGCCCGCTCTGCAGCGCGCCTGCGAGCTGGTGGAGCTGCTGGGCGTGGGTGAAGTGGTGGGCGGCCTGATCGATGAAGACCGCTCCGACAAGACCCTGCGCAGGCTCGCCCTTGAGCCGCAGTGGATCAACCGCTTCCTCGGCATCGAGATTGCCACCGAGGAGATGGTGCAGATTCTTACCGCCCTCAGCTTTGGCTGTGACGGGCAGACGGTCACGGTGCCGAGCTTCAGAAATGACATCGAGCACAAGGCCGATGTGGCGGAGGAGGTAGCGCGCTTTTACGGCTACAACAACATCCCCACCGCGGCGCTTACAGGTACCGCGAGCGGCGCTTTCACCGAGGAACAGAAGTTTAGACGCACCTTAAGCGAGCTGTTGCGCGCCTCGGGCTGCAATCAGGTAGAAACCTATTCGTTCATCAGCCCCAAGTACTACGACAAGATCCGCCTTGAAAGGAATAGCCCCCTGCGCGCCAGCGTTACCATCACCAACCCGCTTGGCGAGGATACCAGCGTGATGCGCACCACCATGCTGCCCAGTATGCTGGAGGTGCTCGCGCGCAACTACAATAACCGCAACCCCGCCGCCTCACTGTTTGAGATGGGGACGGTTTACCTGAAAAACAGCGACGACACCAAGCTGCCGCAGGAGAACAATGTGCTCTGCATAGGCATGTACGGCGAGGGTGCCGATTACTTCGCCCTCAAGGGGATTATCGAGGCCGTGGCGCTTGCCGTCGGCATCGAGGAGCTGGATTTCGAGGCGGTAAGCGACCACCCCACCTTCCACCCCGGGCGCTGCGCGCGGGTAGTTGTGGGGGATGCGACACTCGGGATTCTTGGCGAAGTGCACCCGCTTGCGCTTGAAAACTACGGCGTGGAGACCCGCACCTATCTCGCAACCTTGGATGTAAACACCCTGTTTAGCGCGAGATGTGCCTTAAAGACCTATGTACAGCTGCCCAAATACCCCGCCACCACGCGCGATATCGCGCTGTTGTGCGACGAGGCGCTGCCCGTGCTGACCCTCGAGAAGGCGATTAAAAAGGCGGCGGGCAGGATTCTGGAGCGCATCGAGCTGTTTGACGTATACAGGGGCAAGCAGATTGAGGACGGCAAAAAGAGCATCGCCTTTAACCTTGTGCTGCGCTCGGGCGAGGGCACGCTCACCGACGAGCAGACCGACGCCGCCATGAAGCGCATCCTCAAGGCCATGCAGGAGCTGGGTGCCGCCCTTCGCGTATAGAATTATCATTGTAAGGTTTAGTCGCCACATATCGCTTAAGCCTGTATAGGGGAGAGGGGCAGCATCCAATTCGGCTGTCCCTCTTTTTTCGTTGCCGGTACCGCAACTCAAAAGTCATCGGTAATCGATTTCATAGAATGTTAATAATTTCGCGTACCTGTAATATTGATATATTTTACGATTTGGTGTATGCTAGAGGTAGTAAATAATGACTATAAGGCGAATAAACAACCAGTGGTAAAGCTGGTTTTCACACAGACCCAGTCATTGTTAAACCGATTGGTCATAGCTTTCGTTTTCTCGGGGGGAGGTTTTCTGTATGAATGAACCTACGATTTCCTTTTCAATTCATGACGACAAACAGGTTGAAATGAAGAAAACCCTCACAACTGTATATGAGGCGTTAAGGCAGAAGGGCTATAACCCCATCAACCAGATTGTGGGGTATATTCTGTCGGAGGACCCTACTTATATTACTACACACAACAATGCCCGCAGCCTGATTCGGCGGATAGACAGGGATGAGCTGTTGCAGGCTCTGGTAAAGTCGTATCTCGACGAGTAACGTGTCTAGAGCTTAAAAAGTAGGAAGCGGTCTGCCGGAGATTCCAACAGGCCGCTTTTTCTTATATTATTATCTTTCTTGCTAAAGTGTTTATTCCCCAAAGTCGCAGGCCAATACTATTCAGTGGCACCAAGAACGGAGGGTATATTGTAAAGGCAATCACCTTTTCAGATATATAAAGGGATTAAAAGGAGGACTTTTCTATGTCAGAGAAAAAACAGGCACCTGTGAAGAGGGAAAAACCCCTTATGTACCGGGGCAGGCCGCTCATCCGCAGCGGCGACACCATCTATTACGGCACGCCGAGTGAAAAGTATATGGTAAGGCTTGAGGTATTGGAGAAGAAAGAACAAGAGGGTATCGAGGTTGCCAGCAGGGTAACGGTAAACCTGATCAGCATTGAGAACAACGGGCAGCGCACCATCAAGCGCGGCGAAAAAAGTGGCGTGTTCGACGCCTTGGATATCGGCGGCATCTGGCTGGAGCGAACCCTTTCCGAACAAAAGAACAAGTAAAGTTAAAAACCTTTTCAGCAGCAGGCAGCTTTGTCTGCTGCTTTGTTTTTAAGCTTTTATTACATTAGAAAGATGGCAAGTTAATATGTTTAGGGATTGATATGCATATGACAAATCAGAGGTATATTACTCGGAATGTATGCCCTTGTATAAAAATATGATAGTATTTTTATAATTGAAGGTTTACAAACGCCGTATTTATTTCTCTTTTATTTTATGAAACCCAAACAGCAATGCACCGTATATTTACCGCCTACCGCGGAGGGTGGAAATGAAACAGCGCGCTGTGAGGATTAAATAAAATTTAAGGAGAAATAGAAATGTCACTAGTAACTGGAAAATTTTACAAGATCCGAAATTCAACAACAGGAAAGATGCTTAACGTCTATAGTAGCGGTAACCCAAGTAATGGTACCAATGTAGTGTTGTATACTGACGATGGTAGCGCAGAACAGAAATGGAAGATTCTAAGCACATCAGGCGGATATAAATTGCAGTGCCAAGATGGTACGAAGGTTCTTGATCGGTATACCGTATCCGGAAGTAGCTTAAATAACGCAGATGTTTGGGACAATACTACTGGAGACAATGCTGCGCAGATTGTTCAGTTCTATGAGGCTATTTCGGGCTCTGGTACTGATCTGTATAGAATTAAACTTGTAAGCAATGGATATTACTTATCTTCATATGGTTCTTCGAATGGTACAGGCTCTGGTAAAAGTACTACCTCAGTTGGTAACGTATTTTGGAAATCCACTTCTGGACAGCAGAATATTTGGCAATTTATTGATTTAGATGGGGGTTCTGGCGGTCAAGGAAACGGTACTTTAACTGAAGGGGTAAGACCAACAACTTTAAATTATAATGGTGGCTGCTATACAAGTTTTAGTGCAGGGCAATGTACTTGGCATGCACATGGTAGAGCAAAAGAGGTAAAAGGAAAAACCATTACCTTTTCTCAATCTTCTGGATTAAACGCAGCTAGATGGTGGGATTATGTTACAAATTGTACGGGCACTCAAACCGCAACATCTAACTCCATTGCAGTTTGGGACGATGGTGACACTGGTCATGTTGCATATGTTGAAAAAGTTTCCGGTGACAATGTTTATATCACGGAAGCTAATTGGCCCACAGTTAATGATACCCCTGATGCTGAAGATGGAAAAGTAAAGATATTATATACGGATCTTTCAATATAAGATAGTATATACTTGTTTCCTTTATTACAAATTTTGTTTACGTCAAAGTCCAAAATAATATTTATAAAATCTAATTGTAAGTCATAAAATGCATCATCATAGCTAAGTAAAAATGCATATTTTTTAGTTAATGGTATAAATTTTTGAATAATACTTTCGAGTACTTGTACATTACCGTTATGTGCCAATTCGATTTCGTCAAATAAAGAAACATCAGTCAAACTAATCACCATCCTTATGATGGTATAGAGAAAAAATGTTTTAAAATGTAAACGAAAATGCAAAATTTTTTAATTTTAGTATTACTATGTAAGTTATCAAGTGGATTTTTATAAAAAAATATCCCTTTAGTACTATCCTAATAACCAGCAAAGTACTAAAGGAAATTGATTTTAAAAAGAGCCGTCATTCTGACAGCTCTTATAAAAGATTTTTCAAAAGTATTATTCCACCTCGCCGATGTTCACCGGCTAAAACAGCCTGTCTCTTTAAAATACGGGCCATGCATCAAGTTGAAGAGGTCTGTACGGCAGCATAACTAAGGATCCTATATTGGTGGACGAGGAGGTAATGCCGATGTTGGTAAAGGTGGCAAGGGTCGGAGTTATCAAAGCTTACATAGACATCTGCTCTGGGATACGCATACTACCGCGCCACAGAATTTTTATCGTCTTTATCGTAATTTGTTCGTTATAGTACACCAGGTGTGGCTCGGTTACTAGAGCCCGCAGAGGGCGAGATAATCCTCTTTTGCGCGCAGCCCTACCAGACGGCCCGCCTCGGCGCCGTTTTGTATGTACACCACGGTGGGGATGCTTACCACGCCGTACTGCTCGGCAAGCTCCAGCTGCTCGTCGGCATCCACCTTGCCCACCACCACCTTGCCCGCGAGCTCTTCCGCAAGCTCGTCAAGGATGGGCGCAAGGGTGCGGCAGGGCGGGCACCACGCCGCCCAGAAGTCGACCAGCAGCGGCAGATCAGCACCTTCCACCTGCTCGTAGAATTGCCTGTTTGAAAGATGCAAAGCCGCCATCGCCAACCGCTCCTCCCGGTCTATTTATTTTTTATACTAAATTACATTTGGAAAGAGATAAGTCTCTCTTATTATATTAAGATACGCTGGCTGCAGTATTCACATTCCAGCATGTCACCGTTTCCTTTATAAAGGTGCGGCAGATATTTTTCGGTGTGGGTGATGCAGTTTAGGTTTAGGCAGCGAAACCCGCCCAAATGCGGCTCAGGTACCGGCGCGGGGGGCAGTGAGCCGTCAAACAGCATAAGGATCAGCGCCATGCGTGCGTAAATGCCGTAGGCCGCCTGCTTAAAGTAGATGGCGCGGGGGTCGGTGTCCACCTCGTCGGCAATCTCGTCCACGCGCGGCAGCGGGTGCATGATCTTCATATCAAGCTTTGCCTTCTCAAGCTTCTGCACATCAAGGGTGTAGATGCTGTTTTGGCGGTAGTACTCCTCTTCGGAAGAAAAGCGCTCCTTCTGAATGCGCGTCATGTAGAGTACATCCAGCCCGCCGATGGCCTCGTCAAGGCTGTAAACCTCCTCAAATGGGCAGCCGTTGGCCTGCAGGATATCGCGGATGTAGGAGGGGATGCGCAGCTCCTCGGTAGAGATGAGCACGAAGCGGTTGCCTTTAAACTTCACCATGGCCTTGAGCAGCGAGTGAACGGTACGCCCGTTTTTAAGGTCGCCGCACAGGCCGATGGTAAGGTTGGTGAGCCGGCCTTTTTCCTGCTTTAAGGTCACAAGATCGGTGAGGGTTTGGGTGGGATGCAGGTGCCCGCCGTCGCCCGCGTTGATAACCGGGCAGCTTGCATAAATCGAGGCCGCCTTCGCGCTGCCCTCAAACGGGTGGCGTATTACCAATATGTCAGCGTAGCCGCTCATGATCTTTACGGTATCCTTTAGGCTTTCACCCTTCGCCACCGAGGAGTTTTGCGGGTTATCAAACCCGATTACCTCGCCGCCCAGCCGCAGCATGGCGGTTTGAAACGACATCTGTGTGCGGGTGGAAGGCTCGTAAAACAGCGTAGCCATAATCTTGCCCGACAGCCTGCCGAAATAGTCGTTTGGGGTCTTGCTGATATCCCCCGCAAGGGCGATAAGCTTCTCCCACTGGGCAACATGCAGGTCGTCAAGGTCTATCAGGTGCGGCAGATTCATATGAAGGCAGTCTCCTTTAAACATCCTCGCGCGTTCGGCGTTTTATTTGACTTTAATTGTACCACATCGCCGGGCAAAAGCAACTTTTCACTGTAAATTTTGACGGGCGGGAAAAAGAGACAATCGCTTTAGCAGGGTAACCCTATTGCGCGGATATGAAAAGACTGCTAGAATAGAGAGAGGATTTAGCGTAAACTACACCTTCCACGCCGGGAAAAACGGAAGCCGTCACGGGCAGCCCTATAGGCGCTTGACGTGCCGCTTCTTTTCCCCGCCACTTGGTGCCCATCACGGGCGTGGGGTTTATAGGAGAGATGCGGCATGAAGATTTCAACGAAAGGGCGCTATGGCCTGCGCTTAGTGCTTGATCTGGCGGTAAACTATGAAAATGGGCTCATCTCGTTAAAAGACATTGCTAAAAGGCAGGAGATCAGCGAGAAGTACCTCGAGCAAATCATCATCCTGCTGCACAAAAGCGGGCTGATTAAGAGCATGCGGGGCGCACAGGGCGGCTATACCCTCACACGGCCCCCGCAGAGCATTGCGGTGGGTGAGGTGTTGCGCGCGCTGGAGGGGCCTTTTGTTCCCGTGGACTGCGTACAGGATAAATCCTCCTGCACACGGTCGCCCAAGTGCGCCACCATCGTGGTGTGGGAGAAGATCGGCAACGCCGTTAACGAGGTGCTGGACGGCATGACGATGCAGGATCTCGTTGCCGACTATAACGAGAAAAACGGCTCCGATTACTGTATCTGACCGTTTCTCGTTGTGCGTTGATATCGCCCAATAACATTCTTTTCGGGGCTGGAGTGGACGGAAAACCGCCGCTTTAAGCCCCGATTTGTGTACACACCGCTTCTGCACAGGCAACCGCACCGGGCGTTATCCCAAGCGGATGACCAGCACCGAGGCGTTGCCGATGTCGGCGGCACTGTCGGCGTTTACAAGCCGTATCCGCCGCTCCTCGCCCTTTGGCACCAACACCGCGGCGTGCGCGCAAAGCGACATGCAGGTGCCCATAAAGTAGGCGTTGCGGCAGAAAGAGCGGGAGCCTAAGAGCTCCTTGCCGTTTGTTTCCAGCAAAAGCGAAGCGGTCACGCCGGAGGCGGGTGCCGCCGAGGCGCTGTACCACAGAAGGTAGACGCCCCCCGTTTTTCCCGCGCTGAGGCGGATGACGCTGCCCTGCTGTGTTAGGGAGATGCCGCCGTGGCCGCCCAGCTCCGCCGTAAAACAGACGGGCATGCCGGGCTTTACATCCTGCTGTAATTCCGCGCGCATGTACTGGGCAAAACCGGCGGAAAGGCTGCCGTCACCCACCAGGGAGTCGGTCAGCCCCTTTTGTATCTGCCGCGGGGTGCTGTCTGCCTCCCCGGTTCTGTTCTGTTTGCCGTCCTCCTCATTGGGCACATGACCGAAGGCTTTTAAAAACAGCTCGTCATCCTCGAACCCGGCTCCCGTCACTTGATTATACCCCCTGTTTCTCCGCGCCGATAAAGATATCTGCACGGTTTATTATGATCAAAGAACGGCATAGATGCAGCCATTCATTTATACTGATTTCTGTTTTAAATACGCCGCTTTAAAAGCAGCGTACTGGAAAAGGGCGTCAAAACATTGTATGCGTCGGTATGAAAAAAGATGTAAAAACAAAGGGCAGCAGAAGCTGACGGTAAAGTAAAACGGCACCCCTGCACAGGTGTTGAGCCTTGCGCAGAGCGTGCCGTTTCATTCTATATGGGTATATGTTGTTTTTATAGGACGAGCACAAAGGTTCCGGCGGTAATCAGCAGCGCGCCGACAACGGTTTTGGGCGTAAAGCGCTCGTGCAGAAAGATAAAGGCCAGCACCAGCGTGATCACGATGCTGAACTTATCGATCGGCACCACCTTGCTTACCTCGCCGATCTGGATGGCCTTGTAGTAACAAAGCCAGGATAGCCCGGTGGCGATGCCGGAGAGGATTAAGAAAATCCAGCTCTTCTGCGTAAGGTCGTGCAGCCCCGAAAGGCCGCCGGTGGCAAACACAATGCCCCACGCCAGTATCAGCACCACCGCGGTGCGGATGGCGGTAGCCAAGTTGGAGCTGACGTTTTCAATACCCACCTTGGCCAAGATAGAGGTAAGACTGGCAAAGACAGCCGATAATACGGCATATACGATCCACATATTCCGGTTCCCCCGCAGGCTGCTTTTGGTTGTAGCCATCCCTTTACACCCTTAACTTTGTGCCGTCTAGCTGATGAACGCGTCGTGGATCGCGGTAACGGCCTTTTCGGCATCCTTTTTATCGATGAGCACCGAGATTTTGATCTCGCTGGTGGAGATCATCTGTATGTTGATGTTGGCCTCCATCAGGGCCTCGAACATCTTCGCGGCAACGCCCGCGTGGGTTTGCATACCGGCGCCCACAATGGATACCTTCGAGATGTTGTCGTCGCATAGCAGGTTTTTGCCGCCGATGGTGTGTACATAATCGTTTAACAGGTCCATGGCGAGGTCCTTGTGCGCGTGCGAAACGGTAAAGCTGATATCCTTGGTGTTGTCGCGGCCGATGGACTGCAGGATGATGTCTACATTGATCTTGTTCTGCCCGAGTAAGGAAAACAGCTTAAACGCGATGCCCGGCTGGTCGGGTACCCCTACCACCGAGATTCTCGCCACGTTATCGTCATGGGTTACACCCTTTATTAACATTTTCTCCACTTTAATAGCCTCCTTCACCTTTGTTCCAGGAACCTTCGTCAGACTGGAAAGTACCTCAAGGTTTACCGCGTATTTCTTCGCCATCTCTACCGAGCGGTTGTGCAGCACCTGCGCGCCCAGGGTGGCAAGCTCGAGCATCTCGTCGTAGGTGATCTCCTCAAGCTTCTGCGCCGTTTTTACATGGCGCGGGTCGGCGGTGTACACGCCGTCTACGTCGGTGTAAATCTGGCACAGGCCGGCGTGCATGGCTGCCGCAATGGCAACCGCCGAGGTGTCGGAGCCGCCGCGCCCGAGGGTGGTGATGTCGTCGTAGCGGTTAATGCCCTGAAAGCCCGCCACAATCACAATATTCTTCTTGTTGATCTCGTTTTCCATGCGCTCGGTGTCGATGCGCTTGATGCGCGAGTTGCCGTGGGTAGAGTCGGTAATAAAGCCCGCCTGCCACCCCGTAAGCGATTTTACCGGGTAACCAAGCTTCTCAATCGCCATGGCAAGCAGCGCGATGGAGATCTGCTCGCCGGTGGAGAGCAGTACATCCATCTCCCGCTGGGACGGCTTCTCGTTGATCTCCGCCGCCTTCTCAATAAGGTCGTCGGTGGTGTCGCCCTGCGCCGAAACCACCACGATCACGTCGTTGCCCGCGGCGTAGGTTTCGGTAACGATGCGCGCCACATTAAAGATGCGCTCGGTATTCTTTACCGAGGTGCCGCCGAATTTCTGAACAATCAGACTCATCAGTCCGTTTCCTCCCTGCATATTGTGCTGTGTTTTTGGGCCTGCCGCTCTCCATGCCCCGTTCTTTGGGAACAAGGGCGAAGCGTAACCCACCCATGCCCTGTTACTCTATTTTAGGGGCGGCAGGTTGCCGCTGCCCTGAATAACCTGTGCGCCGTGGTTGTCGATCTCAAGGGGCAGCAGCCGCCACGCGGCCTTGCCCATTTGGTCAAGCGCCTGCCGCGCCTTTGCCTCAAAGCCGGTGTTCTCACCGCCCGTTATCGCCATCAGCGCCGAGCCGGAGCCGCTGATAAACGCGGCGTAGGCGCCAAGGCGGTAAGACATCTCAAAAACCTCTTTTGCGCCGCTGATAAAACCCAGACGGTAAGGCTGGTGCAGCCGGTCGTTTACGGCTACGCGCAGGTTTTCGTACTTGCCCTCTAAAAGCGATGCCGACATTAGCGCCGCGCGCGAAAGGTTGTGCACCGCGTCTTTGCGCGATACCGTCTCGGGCAGCACGCCGCGCGCAAACTCGGTGGAAAGCTCAAAATCGGGTATAAAGGCATACAGCCGAAGCGAACCGGTAATCTCCTGCTTAATATAGTATACGCGCCGCTCTTCCATCACGGCGGTAACAAGCCCGCCCAGTAATGCCGGGGTGGTGTTATCGGGGTGGCCCTCGATCTCGGCGGCGAGGTTTACCAGCGCGTCGGTGTTAAGCGGGTGGCTTAACAGCTCATTTGCGCCCACCAGCCCCGCGATGATACAGGCCGAGGAGCTGCCGAGGCCCCGCGTCATGGGGATGTTGTTCTCCTGCCTGATCATAAGTCCCTTTAAGCGCCTGCCGCACAGGGCAAACAGGCTTTGCGCGGCGGTGAAGATCAGGTTGTCGCCGCCCGTTGGCACCGGGATGCCGTCGAGCGAAGCGATGTCTATGCTGTCGCTTTCCTCTATATAAACGTTGTTGTACAGGTTAACGGCAAGGCCGAGCGAGTCAAACCCCGAGCCGAGGTTTGCGCTGGTAGCCGGTACGGATATCTTCATCAATGCTGTTTCATCCATTTCCGCGGAGGCACCGCCAATCAATAATCCAGTACCCGAATCTCGGCGAGTACCGTAACGCCCGCTGCCTTGAGCTGATTAATGCCCTCGGCGATCGCCTTCTCGGTGAGGTCGCTTGTAACAAACGCAAGCTCGTTTTCAGGCTGGTTCTTGCGCGCGAGGGCGCTTACCTCGCCAAACACCTTGGCAATAAGCGGCGGGGCCGCCTTAACGTCGGGGAAGAGGGCGCGGATGTACATCGGGGTGCTGTAATTTTCAAAGTTCTCTACATAGTTTTCGGTGCTGTCCTGCCAATAGAGCGTTTTAATCGTATCTTTGTTCTTGATTGCGTCAATAATATCGGCAACCACGGCGCTGGCTGTGGGCAGCTTGCCCGCGCCCTTGCCGTAAAACACCACGTCGCCGGTGGCGTCGCCGCGCACCAGAATGCCGTTGAACACGTCATCCACCCCCGCGAGCTGGCTTTCGCGGCTGATGAACGCGGGGCTTACCATGATGTGCAGCCTGCCGTTTTCAAGCTTCTTGGCGCGGCCGATGAGCTTGATCACGCCGCCCCAGCTTTCGGCGTAGGCGACGTCTTCGGGGGTGAGCCTGGTAATGCCCTCGGTTTTCACCTGCTCGGGGTATACATGCTTCCCGTAGGCAAGGGAGGCGAGGATGCAGATCTTGCGGCAGGCGTCGTCGCCCTCGATGTCGGCGGAGGGGTCGCGCTCGGCGTAGCCAAGCTCCTGCGCCAGCTTTAACGCGTCGTCAAAGGGCATCTGCTCGCGGATCATCTTGGTTAAGATAAAGTTGGTGGTGCCGTTTAAAATGCCCGCCACCTCGCGGATTTCGTTTGCCGCAAGGCATTGGTGCATCGGGCGGATGATGGGGATGCCGCCGCCCACGCTCGCCTCAAACAAAAAGTTTACGTGGTGCTCGCGCGCAAGGTAGAGCAGCTCGGCGCCCTTGGCGGCCACCAGCGCCTTGTTGGAGGTTACAACGCTTTTGCCGCTCTCAAGGCAGGCCTTTACAAAGTCGTAGGCGGGGTGGATACCGCCCATTACCTCCACTACCACCGAAACGGTAGGGTCTTGCACAATGATATTAAAATCCTTGATAAAGCAGTTTTTGTACGGTACGTCAAAATCGCGCAGGTCGAGGATATATTTAAGAGTTACCTCCTCGCCCAGCTTGCCTTTAAGCGATTCCTTGCTTTTGAGCAGTATCTCGGCTACTCCCGAGCCTACCACCCCGTGCCCCATTAATGCGATATTCGCCATGTCCTTATCCCTGCCTTTCCCATCTATCCATGCCCCAGCGGCATAAATTTGTACTTTTGCGGCGTCAGCGCCCGGAGATCATCCTCACGTCTACAATGCCCTCCATCGCCTTGAGCTGCTCGAGCAGCTCACCGGTATCCATCCTTAGATTATCGCTTCTCGCCGAAACCGAAACCAGCGCCACGCCGTCCACCGGAATGTTCTGG
The DNA here is from genome assembly GCA_023412215.1 of Bacillota bacterium. Lineage (GTDB taxonomy): Bacteria > Bacillota > Clostridia > Oscillospirales > Ruminococcaceae > Acetanaerobacterium. Next base: position 19,526 of record JAEYNX010000023.1, read on the forward strand.
TTTACGGTGAGGATATTGGCCCCCGCCGCGTAAAGCTCGGAGGTAAAGCGCGAAAGTACCCCCGGCTCGTCACTGAGGGTGGCGGTGAGGGTGAGCATGCTGTCCGCCGCCAAGGTACCCTGCGCAAACACACGGTCTTTATACTTGTAAAACGCGCTGCGGGAGATCCCCACCATCTGCGCTGCCTGAGAGGTCGTTTTGGCCTTTCCGCCCGCAAGCAGGCTTTTGGCTGCAACCACCTTTAGAAAAACGTCGGGCAGCACATTGGCATCAACCACAATATATTTCGGTTTGGTGTTCATATTGAGATCCATGCCCTTTCTTTCGGGTCTTACGCCCAAAAGAGAGGGCATAAAACCAAATTTAAAAAGTGCCGGTGCCGCGTAGGCAGGGAGGGTCTTGCTAACAGGCAGTTTTTCGAGGGCCCAAAGATTTTCTTTCAACCTATCGCCTCACAGCCTTTAGGATTCCAACCTGCTTATGAGATATAGTACGTCATTGATAAACGAATGTGTTCATATGAGATACACTATAACATGACGTCCACGTTTGTTCAATTTCAATATAGGCTTATATCTTATCAAAAGGTACGGTATTTCTTCATTTTTTAAGATAAATAGGGCATTGCTTTTGTTTTCTCGTGAATTTATTGAATATTAAAAAGTTTGTCGATTTTTTGTATATAAATTATATAATATTTATGAATATCCTAGCAAACCCCTTGATAATCATTTTCTTAGGAAGTAAGATTAAACTAAGCGGAAGAGTCTGCTTATTTTGAACCTTTTGCACGAGAATTTGCTGCAAACAGTGGAATATGGCTTTTTCGGTTTTCTTCTTTACAAGAAGCGCAGTCGGCAGCTGAAGAAAATGTTTAGTAAAAATCGTTTTAAAAGAAGTAACCGGCAGCATTATAGACCTTGACCATAAGGCCAAAAGGGCGGTTGGGTGAGTAACCTGCAATTGTCATACTAATTCTTCGTTAAAAAAGTGATAAATCACTTTTTTAATCCCCGCCTTTGGCGGGAACATTAACGCTTTGCGTTATTGCAATCTGAGTATCGAACGGCATGGAAACGGGTATTTTATCCCCATTTCCAATGAAATTTAGTATAAAACGGGAGGCATACGCTTGAATATTGATAAGGTAGAACGCCGCAGAGCCTTTATCATCAACACCATCTATTGGGTGGTTGTTATCGCGCTCATCTACGTGAGCCTAAAATATGTGGCGAAGTGGATCATGCCGTTTATCATCGGCTTTTTCATCGCCTACCTGTTAAAGCCGCTGGTGGAGCTGTTGCACCGCAAACTAAAGGGCAACCGCAAAATATGGGCGGTGCTGGTGATGATTCTGGCCTACGGGGTGGTGGGCCTGCTGCTGTGGCTGCTCGGCTCGCGCATCGTTTACGGCTTTCAGAAGCTGTTTGAGATGCTGCCGAACATGTACACCTACGACCTTGAGCCCGCGCTTGAGCGCGTCAATGAGTTTTTCGTAAACTTCTTCTCCGGCCTTACCCCAGCCATCTCCGATACCCTCAACACCATGCTGAGCAATGTGATGGGAGCCCTCAGAGACTTTGTCGTCAACACCTCCAAATCGGTGGTAGGGTGGATTGCGCTGGCTTCCACAAAGCTGCCCACCCTTTTGCTCGGGCTGATCTTCACCATTATGTCGTCGGTATTCATCAGCATCGACTACCAGCGTATCCGCGGCTTTTTGTTAAAGCAGCTCCCTTCCAAGTATATCGGGTGGCTGTATGACGGCAAAAGCTTTGTATCCGACACCTTGCTTCGGTACCTTCGCGCGTATTCTATTATTATGTCCATTACCTTTGTAGAGCTTTCGGTGGGGCTAACCATCCTGCGGGTGGAATCAGCCATCCTGATTGCGCTCATCATCGCGGTGGTGGATATCGTACCGGTACTCGGCACCGGCACCATCGTCATCCCGTGGATCGTCATCTCGATCATACAGGGCAACTACGCCCGCGCGGTCGGCCTGCTGATTCTGTACGTTGTTATCATCATCGTGCGCAACATCATGGAGCCGAGGATCGTGGGGCAGAGCATCGGCTTAAATCCGCTGCTCACGCTCATGTGCATGTATATCGGTCTGGTGAACTTCGGCGTTATCGGGATGCTGCTGCTGCCCATGCTGCTGCTGATTGCGATAAACTTCCAAGAGAGTGGAAAAATAAAATTCTGGAAAACCTGATCGCTGTGTCCACTCTCTGAGAGTGGAAAGGTTAAATTCTGGTAAACTATCCATTGCTGAGTAGAGTAACTCCTTCTCTGTGGCTCCTTTTAGATGGTGTGTGTATAACGCGGGACAGGGTGCGGAGACGCCTTTTGATGTGCGTTGATTTAAGCCGTTAATTAAATGTGCAATTGTGATACAGATTACACATTGTTAGCGTGTGAAAAGAGACGCCGCTGCGGGCTGCCAAGCGCGCCTCCTTAGTAATATTAGATTTGTCTTTGTGCCTTTCACGGAGGTAAAGCCGCATATTAATAGAAAAAGGGAGATACTCGTGCAGATGGTGCACAGATAGGGCATTCTCACTATTGTCAGGGAGGCAGATAAGCCCGCGATATAGATGCGATTATCAAAGCAGTTCAAAAATATTTTTGACTGTGAATTGATTGAAATCGTTAATTAAGTGTGCTATACTATTGCGTGTTAAAGGTATTTTCCGAGGCGAAAAGGAGATATTGAAAACAGGGCACGTCCCTTATACTTATTACAATTAGAAATACAGAAAAAATTTGAGCAAAAGGCCCCGTTTATGTCTTTTGTGAAGAATTTTTGCGGTTTATTTCTTATTGGAATTAGTATTATTACCCTATTTTTAATGCAGCCTTTGTGCGGCGGGTGAATACTTACGGCTTTAAGTCCTGATATCGTATATAAAATGAAAGACGATGTCTTTTGATTTTTAAACCTTAAGATATCGCCGGAAAGGCATGGTAAAACCATGAAATTATTTTTAGACACCGCCAATGTAGACTATATCCGCGAGATCAACGACTTAGGCGTTATCTGCGGCGTAACCACCAACCCCAGCCTGATTGCAAAGGAAGGCCGCGATTTTAAAGAGGTGGTAACCGAGATCACCGGTATCGTAGACGGCCCCATCTCCGCCGAGGTTATCTCCCTCCAGGCAGAGGGCATGGTTGAGGAGGCTCTTGAACTCGCGAAGATTCACAAGAACATCGTTATTAAGATTCCGATGTGCGCCGAGGGCTTAAAGGCCACCGCACAGCTCACCAAGAAGAAGATCAAAACCAACGTAACCCTTATCTTCTCCGCCGCGCAGGCGCTGCTCGCCGCAAGAGCGGGCGCAACCTTTGTAAGCCCGTTTGTGGGCAGACTGGACGACGTGGGCGCTCACGGCGTAGAGCTGCTGGAGGAGATCGCGAACATCTTCTCGATTCACGGCATTGAGACCGAGATCATCGCCGCCAGCATCCGCAAGCCCGAGGATATAACCGCTGCCGCTCTGGCCGGCGCACACATCTCCACCGTTCCTTACGATGTAATGAAGAAGAGCATCGACCACCCGCTCACCACACAGGGCATCGCGCGCTTCTTAAAGGATTGGGAGAGCGTACCGAAGAAGTAATCTTACCGTTTCCTTTACACAATATTGTTTTAAAATGCTCCGTCGTTTATCGGCGGAGCTTGTCTTTTTATCACGGGGATGTTATAAGCTTTCTATAGGATTTTGGAACCATCTGGAGGATAGCAGCGATGAAAATAAGCAAGCAAAATGCGCAACACTATCATTAGGGCGACCTCTGCGACGGCTGGCATCTTTTAAAAAACGAGCAACTGCACATCCTTCACGAAAAAATGCCGCCCGACACTCAAGGTGCGGCACTGCCATCAGATTGCCCGCCGGTTCTTTTTTGTATTAACCGGTGAAGCGCAGATCGGGATAGAAGGGTAAGCCTATACGCTTAAGCCGCAGGAGGGCATTGAAGTGCCTCCTTTGGCCGCACACCGGATGATGAACCATTCCGAAGCAGATACCGAGTTTTTTGGTGGTATCGTCGCCCGGCAGTCACGGCGACAGGGTAGCGACAGAGAGCAATAAGCCCATAAATACACTTTAGTTTGCCAATTCGATCATCTTTTCTGTTGTTAAAATAATAAAAAATTCCGTAAAAGCTTTAAATTGCTACACACTGTGCCGCGAATTCCCTCTCATATTCATTCTTTGGCGGACTACAATAATAGTGCAAACGCTAATTCTAAAATTTAAGGAGTGTAGAATTATGGCCAGCAACAGTAACAGAATCATCGTTCCTCAGGCTCGTGAAGCTATGAACCGTTTCAAGATGGAAGCAGCCACCGAGGTTGGTGTAAATCTGAAGCAAGGCTACAACGGCGATCTTACCTCCAGACAGGCCGGCTCTATCGGCGGTCAGATGGTTAAAAAGATGATCGAGGCGTACGAAAACTCCGCGAAGTAGTTAAGCGGTAGAGCATTCTTCGGCTGAATTTTAAAGCGGATAATGCAAAGGGGGCTTGCGTGCAATTGTACGCAAGCCCCTACTTATTTAACGGTTGCGGTAGTCATCAAAGCGCTTTCGAAAGTTATCCTTCTGCGGGGCGGGCTCGTCCGCCCATATGGGCGCCGAAAAGAGCGGGTCGGCGCCGATGGCCTCTTCCACAAAATCATCCTCGGCATCCTCTTTGGCCGCTGCCTTGCTTGCGTGTATCGATTCGCGCTTTAACTTAATTCCGGGCCAGTACCGCCGCTTTACGGGTGGCGTCTCTTCTGCGGGCTCGTCCGCCTCGGCCTGCTTATCGGCGACTCTTGGCGTGGTTGATTGAGCGTCCTGCTGCAGGTCTGCGAGGGCCAGAAGGGGCGAATAGCCTTTATCGCTTGGCTCCCCGTCTTCCGGCTCCGAGGGCTGTACAGCGGGCTCGTCGTAAGTTTCCACCAGCTTGGCCTCCACCTCCAGTGTGATCTTCTCCTGCGGCGGCTCGTCCGGTTCGGTATAGAAATACGGCTCACCGAAATCGAACGGCGCTACTACCTCCGGTTCAAAATCCGGGGTGGGAGGCTCCTCAATCTCCAGGTGTGCGTTGCCGATAAACGCGCTGATATCCGCAAAGCTTCCGGCAATCCGGTTTTCGAGATCGCTTAGGTTCTTGCGAAACTCGCTGATATCCGAACGGAAGAAATCCGGCTGTTTGGCAGCGGTATCCACTGCGGCGCTTTCGGAGGGGGCATAGCGCTCGGTTTTCTGCTTCGTTTCCACAATCAGTTCCGAAAGCTGGTGGCGCAGCTCGTCAAGCTGGGTGCATTGATCCTCCAAGCTTTCCGCCCGCGCGGCGAGGGTGGTGTTTTCGTCCAAGCTTTGCTGCAAGGCGCCCGCGAGCTGCCCCGCCTCGTCGTTTTTCTGCTCGTAGGCGGTTTTATACTGCTCAAGATGGCTTAATAATTGCGCGTGCTCCCGCTCAAGATCAGCAGCGCGCCGCTGCTCTGCCTTTAGCCGCTCGGTTAGCTCCTGGTTCTCTGTTTCAAGCTGTGTCGCACGTTCCCGCAGGCGGGTATTCTCCTGCTTTTCGTGTATCAGCAGCAGCTTGTACTTGTTTTCGGCAGCCGATGTTGGTGTAATCGTTTTTGGTGCGTTTGTGGCAGCGTTGTCTGTGCTGTTTCCTGCAACGGTAACCCGAAAGATTCTGTTGGCGCCCACCGCGTTTTGCCTCCTGTGCCGCTAGCATTCCGTGAAAATTGCGTAAAAATCCAACATAAAGCCTATTACGAATAGTATAACAATACATACCCTTAAAAGCAATTGTAATGTTTTTATTAAACAAGATTCTTTCTTTGCCGTTAACAATATTTCGCTATACTTTTTTACGAAATAGTGGTATACTCTCAATGTAGACAAAAAGCGTACACAATTAAAAAGGAATGCCCTTTAGAGACATTCCTTTTATCTAAACTATAAGAATCCCTATTGAATAATAGACGCGTCCCTGCTGGCTTCTTCGGAAGCCTGCGGCTCGCCCGCGAGGTCAAAGGTGGCAAGCTCGTAGCCCTTGGCCCTGAAATTATCGATCACCGCCCCCAGAATCTCGCTGTTATCCTTGGATACCGCATGCAAGAGGTAGATGCCGCCCGAGTGGGGGTTGGCGGTCACCTTGGCAAGCGCCGCGTCGTAGCCCATCTGGTTAGCCGGGTCCCAGTCTGAGTAGGCGAAGCTCCAGAAGATATTCAGGTAGCCCAGCGAGTGTGCGAGTGCCAGTGTCCGCTCCGAAAAATCCCCTTGCGGCGGGCGGAACAGCCACATCTCATAGCCGAAGTTCTGCACCACATAGTCATGCAGGGTCATGATCTCCGCCTTGCCCTCGTCAAGCGTCTTGTCGGGCATGGAGGGGTGGGTGGTGCTGTGGTTGCCCACGATATGGCCTTCGTCGATCATCCGCTGCACCAGCGCGGGGTTGCGCTTGGCAAAATCGTAGGTTACAAAGAATACAGCGGAAACACCCTTTTCCTTCAGCGTATCCAGAATAGTGGGGGTATAGCCGTTTTCGTAGCCCTCATCGAAGGTGAGGTAGATTTTGCCGTTGTCCGGCCCGATAAAGTACGAGCCGTATTTGCCGTACTTTTCCTGCAACTGTACCGGCGCTTCCGGACGCCCGTCCGCGTCTAGGCGGGTACCCGGCCCCCATTGCACCTTGGTATTGCTCAGGGCGGCGAGGTCCTCGTACTCCGGCGAGATCACCGGCTTCACGGGCGCCTCGGGCACCTCCGGCCCGGAGGACTCCGTCTGCGGGGTGCTCACTGCCGGCGGGGGCAGGCTTTCGGGCTGTGAAGAAGGCTCGGTGGAGGACGGAGCGGCGGAGGACGGTGGCTGCGCCCCGGTGCCGTCGAGCAGCGAGTAGGTGCACGAAGTTAACATAAAAAGCAATGCGGCAAGCATTGCGCCGGTTTTAAGATAACGTTTCAACAAGTTTCGCTCCTTTTATAAAAACCAAAAGTTAACATAATGTTACCGAATATATCCCTAAAATTAACCTTACGACAAAACGTGGCCCCTGTCAAGCCACAGAACTAGTGTGTGTGAAATGCCTTCAAAAATTCGCGAGCTTAATACTAATTTCATAAGAAATATTCTTCACAAAAGGCATAAGCGAGGCCTTTTGTGAAGAATTCTTTCTATATTTTTAATTAAAATAAGTATAAGATATTTGTCTGAAATAACCCCGGGCGCCAACCATATAACCAAGGAATATTGGTATAATTTAGTGGTTCAAGTGAACAATAAACATAATCTATGCAAAAAGGAGTGTATCAAAACATGAGCGAGGTAAAGATAACAAGGGTTTACGGCAGAGAGATTTTAGATTCGCGCGGCAACCCCACGGTAGAGGCGCAGGTGACGCTTTCAAACGGCGTAACGGCGATGGCGAGCGTGCCGAGCGGGGCCTCCACCGGCATCTTCGAGGCGCATGAGCTGCGCGACGGCGACGCCGACCGCTACGGCGGCAAGGGCGTTACCAAGGCGGTGAGCAATGTCAGCGGCGAGATCAACAGCGCACTGACCGGTATGGGCGTCGGCAGCATTCAGGCCATCGACCGCCGCATGATCGAGCTCGACGGCACCGAGAACAAAACCCGCCTGGGTGCCAACGCCATGCTGGCGGTTTCGCTGGCCGCGGCACGCGCCGCCGCACAGAGTGTGGGGATACCGCTTTACCGCTACCTTGGCGGTGCGCAGGCACGTATGCTGCCCGTACCGATGATGAACATCCTAAACGGCGGCGCGCACGCCTCCAACAATGTGGATATTCAGGAGTTTATGGTAATGCCCGTGGGCGCGCCGAGCTTTAAGGAAGGGCTGCGCTATTGCGCGGAGATCTACGCCGCCCTCGGCAAGCTGTTAAAGAAGAAGGGGCTTTCCACCGCGGTAGGCGACGAGGGCGGTTTCGCGCCCGACCTTGCCAGCGACGAGGATGCCGTCAAGCTGATTTTAGAGGCTGCCGAAACGGCGGGCTACATCGGCGGCGAGGATATTATGATCGCCCTTGACGCCGCTTCCTCGGAGTGGTACGACGAGGGCAGCTATACCCTGCCCAAGAAGAGCCTCACCTACACCCCCGAGCAGATGATCGATTACTGGGACGATCTTGTAACCAAGTACCCCATCATCTCGATAGAGGACGGCGTGGGCGAGCAGGACTTTGACGCGTGGCAGGCGCTTACCCGCCGCATGGGCGAGCGGGTGCAGTTGGTGGGCGACGACCTGTTTGTAACCAACGTAAAACGCCTCAAACAGGGTATTTCTTTGGGTGCCGCCAACTCCATTCTGGTAAAGGTAAACCAGATCGGCACGCTGAGCGAGGCCTTGGAGGCTGTACTCACGGCGCAGAAGGCGGGCTATACCACCATCATCTCCCACCGCAGCGGTGAAACCGAGGACAGCTTTATCGCCGACATCGCGGTTGCCACCAACGCGGGCCAGATCAAAACAGGCGCCCCGGCGCGCAGCGACCGCGTGGCGAAATATAACCGCCTGCTGCGCATCGAGGAGCATCTGGGTGACGCCGCGCTTTACTTGGGCAAAGGCACCTTTAACCGTTCGTAGGCAATCGGTTCGCGCGTTGTGGGTGAAGGAAAAGGGTTGCAATTCCCAATCAAACGGAATATACTAGTGTTTGGTGTACCACAATGTAAACGATAGGACGGTTCAAACGATGAGTGATGAGCTTCTTGTAAATGAAGAGAAAAACGGCGTTATTACCGTGGGCGGCGTAGACTATGTTCGATACGCGATCAAAACCCACGTGATTACTGATAAAGACAACATCTGCGATGTGGCGGCAAAGTATGCAAAGCCCCACGTGCAGCCGGGCGATATCTTTTTTGTGTCGGAAAAGGCGGTGGCCTGCACCCAAAAGCGCGCCATCCGCATGAAGGATATCCATCCGCGCCCGCTGGCTACCTTTTTAAGCAAGTTTGTGCTCAAAACCCCCTACGGCATCGGCCTCGGCATCCCTGAGACCATGGAGATGGCGCTGCGGGAATGCGGCACCCTCAAGATTTTATTTGCGGCGTTCATTTCGGCCATCGGCAAGCTGTTCCATCAGCGCGGGTGGTTTTATGTAATCGCGGGCACAAAGGCAAGGTCTATCGACGGCCCCTGCAGCTATACGCTGCCTCCTTACAACGAGTACGTCGTGCTCGCTCCCGCGGAGCCGGACAAGGTGGCAAAAGACCTCTCACAGGCGCTGGGCTGCCCCGCCACGGTGGTGGATATCAACGACCTTGAGGGTGCCATCCTCGGTACCTCCTCCAAGGAGATGGACAGGGAGTGGCTCTGCAAGCTGCTCAAGGACAACCCCCTTGGCCAGACCAACGAACAAACCCCGATGGGGCTTATCCGAAAGGCTTAATTCAATCGTACAAGGCGCCGGGAAACCGGCGTCTTTCGTTTTTTGTTTTTTATGAGGTGTTTCCCATCCTTGCGCGCTAAGGCGCGTATTAAGCGTGTCCCCTTAACTTCAAGGCATACAAAAATCCATGCGGAAAATGGTGACCTTTTTTACCCTGCTTTTCAGTCTAAAACCAAACCTGTCCCAATATACTTGTTCATATATGAATTGCAACAAGGGGGACTTACAATCATGAGCTCAGGGTACAACGCAAGCACCACCGCCATGAAAAACCCGGATATCCTCTCCTTTGGCCACCGATTGCCCGAAAGCCTGAACGTGGTGTCGATTCTAAACGGCGGCGAATGGGTCACGCAGGTGAACTTCGGCGGCAGCTATCGCATTCGCGGAATTGTCGTGCAGAGCGTATACGACGGCGGCACGCTCTCGCTGGGGATCAACGACCGGCTTATCAACGCCGTTTACCGCTTCACCGCAGAAGAGGAGGACGGCATCAACCGTTTCAGCGAGTCCCTTACCCAGCACTGTGACATCGGCTTGTACATATGCCCCTTCAAGCCCCGGCGCACCCTGCTGCACCACGGCTTTTTGCACAGAACCCTGCCCGTTGTAAGCGAGGTGACGCGCATCGGCAGCGGCTACGAGGTAGACTTTGTGGGGCTTTGCGAGCACACCGAGATCAACTGCAGCGACAAGTCGGTTTTATGCCAGACCGGCATCAGCGAGTATTACCGCGCGGTGCTGGACCCGGTAAACAACCTTTCTACCCTGTTTCGGCGCGAGAAAACGGGCGACCGCGTGATCTCAGTCACCGATACCCTCTCCGGCATGCCGATTTATACCCCGAAGGGGCTTTAAACAGACAGGCAGTCTTCTTTGCCGCAAAAAGGCGCGGTTTTACGCCGTGCCTTTTTTGCGCCCCGCCATGCTTTACGCAAGGTGGTGGGGTGAAAAGGCAGCCGTTTTATGCTATAATTTATGATAAGGAAAACGCTACACGGATGAGGTATGGATATGTGGGGGCTGTATATCCTTTGCGCGCTGGGCACCCTATTGATGGTTGTTTATGTCGTGGCGGCGGCGGTTATCGCAAAGGCGGTGCTGCGCCCGCAAAAGCGGGATTACGACGCCGTTTGGCGTTCGGAGCGCGAATGCGGCAACATACTGGAGCCGGATTATTATACGCTTAAAAGCGAAGAACTTACCCTGCAAAGCGAGCGGGGCTACCGCCTGTTTGCCCACTACTACCGCGCGCCAAACCCCAAGGGCGTGTATCTGCTTTTCAACCACGGGCACACCTACCCCTATATCAGCGCCATCAAATACCTGCCGCTCTTTCTGCCGCGCGGGATCAACGTCATCATCCCCGACCACGTGGGGCACGGGTTAAGCGACGACGGCTTTGTCACCTTCGGCTACTACGAGCACCGCGACTCAATGCGCTGGGTGGGCAAACTTGAGGCGTTCGCAAAGGCGGACGGGGTAAAAAATCCTATTTTCGGCGTGATGGGCGAGTCGATGGGCGCTGCGATCACGCTCTTGATGGCAAGCCGCGACCGTCGTTTAAGCTTCTGTATTGCCGACTGCGCCTATACCTCGTGGGGCGAGATCATCCGCCATCAGGTGGCAAGCGGGTACCCGCGCCCGCTGCTGTGCGCCGTGCCGCTCGCCAAGGTGTTTATCCGTCTGGTGTCGGGCGCGCGGGTGAAGGAGGTCGATGCGCTAAAGGCCGCGCAAAGTCTGACGATTCCGGCCCTTATCATTCACGGCGGCGCGGATAAAAAGGTGCCCACCGAGATGGGCAGGCGCCTAGGGGCGGCAGGCCAAAGCCTCCGTTACCTGGAGGTGGCGGGCGCCACACACGCCAATTCTATCGCTGTCGATTACCAGCTTTATAAACGCACGGTGGATGAGTTTTTAACGAGCGTTGGATTGTAAACTTCATCTTACATAGACTGTAAAAGATACTTGCTTAATGGTGGTAAAATTGTATGAAACTCGTTTCGGCACTTATTACCGGATTCAACAGGCTTACCGTTGCCATCGAGGGCACGGCGGACAATTCGCTTATTGCTCAGGCGCGCATCACACGCTCGGGCAAGATTGCGGCTGTTGCCGGCACCGCCCCGCATGCAAACGGCACGGGGTTCGACATAACCCTTGCCGAGGAGCTGAGCCTTGAGGAAACGGTAACGGTAACCCTCGGTGACGGGCAAGCCGTTACCGCAAAGGCGGATTATTCAATCTTCGACACGCCGGAGTTTGACGCGCATTATTTCTACGGCGGTGTACTCGGCCCCGACTATGCGCGCGAGGAGACCGTATTTCGTCTGTGGTCGCCGCTGGCGAGCGCGGTAGTGCTGCACCTGTACGCCCGCCCGGGCTCGGAGCCTTTTAAAAGCGTGCCGCTGACAAAAGGGGCGAAGGGCGTTTACCATACGGCGGTGGAGGGCGACCTGCACGGTATCTGTTACGCCTACACCGTAACGGCGGGGGGACGTACGGCCTTATGCGTCGACCCTTACGCCAAAGCCACCACCGAAAACGCGAAGCTCGGCGTGGTGCTGAACCTTGAGGCCACCAACCCCGCGGGGTGGAGCAGCGAAACGCACGTGCTGCCCCACAACCCCACCGATGCCATCCTCTACGAGGTGCATGTGCGCGACTTCACCATATCGCCCGATTCGGGGGTGGAGCACAAGGGAAAATTCTTGGGCTTCGCCGAGGGGAATACGGTAAGCCCGCAGGGGGAGCAGACGGGGCTTGCGCATCTTAAGGAGCTGGGCATCACTCACGTTCACCTGATGCCCGTTATGGATTACGCCACGGTGGATGAAGAGAACCTTGCCCAGGGCGGCTACAACTGGGGGTACGACCCCTTTAGCTACTTTGTGCCGGACGGCTCATACAGCACCAACCCCGCCGACGGCGGCGCGCGTATTGAGGAGTTTAAACGGCTTGTGCACGCCCTGCACCAAAACGGCATCGGCGTGGTGCTGGATGTGGTGTATAACCACACCTACTTCACCGAGACCTCGCCGCTCAATCTCGTTATGCCCGACTATTTCTACCGCAAGTCGTGCGGATGCTTTACCAACGGCTCGGGCTGCGGCAACGAGCTTGCCAGCGAGCGCAGCATGGTGCGCAAGCTGATGATCGATTCGCTGCTTTACTGGGTGCGGGAATACGGCATAGACGGCTTCCGCTTTGATTTGATGGGGGTGCACGACATCCAGACCATGAACTATATCCGCCACAAGCTCGACGAGATAGACAGCCGTATTCTGGTGTACGGCGAGGGCTGGCAGGGAGGACCCTCGGTATTGCCGGGCAGCCTTGCCGCCACCAAGGACAACGCCGAAAAGCTAAGCGACCGCATCGCTCTTTTTAACGACGATTACCGCGACGCCTTAAAGGGCAGCGCCTTTGAGGCAAAAGAGAAGGGCTACCTCGGCGGGTGCTTAAACAGCCGTTTGTACGGCGGCTTTACCGAGCCGGTGAAGGCGGGGCTCGTGGGGGCTACCGCACACCCGCATGTGATGTACCGGCCCGATAAGCCCCCCTTTGCCAAACGCCCCACCCAGACGGTCACCTACGACTCCTGCCACGATAACTATACGCTTTATGACAAGCTCACACTCGCAAACCCCGAGCTTGGCGAACGGGAGTTGATAAGGCTCAATAAACTGGCTGCCGCGCTGGTGCTCACCGCGCAGGGCATCCCCTTTTTACACGCGGGGGAGGAGTTTTTACGCCGCAAGCTGCGGGAGGACGGCACCCCCGAGCACAACAGCTACCGTTCCCCCGACAGTGTAAACCAGATTGTGTGGAGCCGTAAGCAGGAATACCGCGAGGTGTTTGAGTACTACAAGGGGCTTATCCGTTTTCGCCGTGCGCATAAGGCGCTGCGCATGACCACGGCGGAGGATACCGAGCGCTTTTTAAAGTTTTTATACACCGCCCCCGAAAACCGCATCTGCTTTCGCCTTGCCGCCGATGCCGCGGGCGATACCGTGCAGCGCATCGTGGTGATCGTCAACCCCACCGCCGAGGCGTTTGACTGCCGCTTTACCACCGATACCGACCAGCCCGGCGAGCGGTACGAGGTTTATGCGGATGCCGAGCGCGCGGGGGATACCCCGCTATATGCCGTAGAGGTAGACAGCGTTCGTGTGCCGCCAGTCTGTGCGCTGATACTTGTAAAGGCACAGTAAAATTGTATATAACCAGGCCAATTGCATATTCTACCATTGCAATTAGCTATTTTTTGTGTTATAATTGTCGAAAAAGGTCGGCATGTGTCGGCGCGCAAAAATATCATATCTTGTTTTATGTCTAAAAAAGGCGGCCAGATGGAATAAATGTGATGTAGATATTGATGCATAAAACAGCAGGGATAACGTATCGCATAAACCGGCTCCGGCACCGGAGAGATACGATGCATAGGAGAAGCCTCATAATACATTTATCAGCTCAAATAAGTATAGTGCCATAGGCGTCGGTTTGTGGCAGCAGGCTCTAACATTGCTTATTTCATACTTTGCATTCTTCCATGCAAGTTTTCACAAGCAGCGGCTTTTTAAAACCTCAGGTTTTAAAAAGCCGCTGCTTGTTTGTAAACTTTTTTATCCGTTATTATATGGGCATCCCATCAACTCTGCAGCGCCGATGCATTTTAACTGCCCTCCAAGCGCTTTACGGTATAAGAGGCTTATGCCGCGCAACGCTTATGCGCCCTAATCAGTCGATGACTGCCAGAGCGCTGAGTACTGCGTTTTGAACCGAGGCGCCGGGAGTAATGTCGATGATCGAGTTGGTCGAAAGCTCTACAGAATAGGTGTAGAAGCCGGGCTCTACGTCGGAATCCAGGAACTGGAACGAGAACGCCTCCGCCTCCAGAACATCCACCAAGGTAGAGAAGGTGTAGGTGGAGCCTACGCCGATCGTACCGCTTTCGCTGGAAGAACGGCGGATCTCGAAGTTCAGGGTTACCGAGATACCCAGCGGCAGGTTGATGATACTCGAGAAGTGTAACAGGATGTTCGCAACGCCGATATTCCGGGTATCAATGCTGGTGGAAACCACGTTGAGCGGGGAGGCAAACAGTGTGGTAATGATGGGCAGGGGGCCTACGCCGCCGCTGTTGGCGTTTAAAGCTACCTGACGGCGCGGTAGAAAGTTGTTATTGCACATAGTCTCACCTTTTTTACAGATTGAAGAACGTCCTTCGCTCTATAGTATTCAGCTACATGACGAAATGTGTGCGAATACAACAGATTATTACATTTTACTACTGCCCATCGTAAAGGCCATTTGCTTCCTCCCTTTCCTTGACAATAGAGGGTTCATCCGCTATAATTAAACATGTTTAGTTATGGGCTGGGGGATGAGAGGATGCAAGAAAACAGAGAGCATATCGTGTTAACGGAGTACCTGAACGACGACGCGAGCGGCAATAACGGCCAGAGCGCGCAGCCGTTTAATCTGGCGGGCTATATGAACAATGCCATCCGGCAGATGGTAAAGAGCGCGCTGCAGGCGTCGCTTAAAAACCCCAAGGAATCGGCCTTTTTTGCCGCCTACCTTGCCCACAGTGTAGGCGCCGAGAAGAAACGGGCGGCGCATGAAAAGAAGGGCAGGCATATCCCGCCGTTCTTGATCGCAAGCATTACGAAAAGCTGCAACCTCTTCTGCAAGGGTTGCTATGCACGCGCCAACAACGCCTGTGCAGAGGGTGACGAGCAGGGCCTGCTCACCGCCTTGCGCTGGAACGAGATCTTTACCGAGGCGCAGAAGCTGGGGGTGGCGTTTATCCTGCTTGCGGGCGGCGAGCCGCTGATGAGAAGCGATGTGCTCGACTGCGCCAAGGGGCATCTGGGCATATTGTTCCCTGTTTTCACCAACGCCACCTTGATTGACGAAGCATATCTTCGCCTCTTTGACCGCCACCGCAATCTGGTTCCGGTGCTCAGCATCGAGGGCAATCGAGCCGAAACCGACGACCGGCGCGGGGCGGGCGTATACGACGCGTTAACCCAGGCGATGCAGGCGCTCAGGGGCAAAGGAATCTTTTACGGCGTGTCGATTACCGTTACCGCTCAAAATGTCCACACGGTTACCGACGACGCGTTTATTCAGGAACTGGCCCAAAACGGCTGCAGGGTGGTTTTCTATGTGGAGTATGTTCCGGTAGACCCGTTAAGCGCTGCCCTTGCCCCCGGCGACGCCGAGCGCGCCCTGCTGGAAGAGCGGCAGCGGGCGCTTCGGGAGCAATTCGCGGAGCTGCTGTTTTTATCCTTCCCGGGGGATGAAAAGTACACGGGCGGTTGCCTCGCGGCAGGCAGAGGGTTCTTTCACATTAACGCGGACGGAGGCGCCGAACCCTGCCCCTTTTCCCCTTTCTCCGACGTAAACCTGACAAATGCTTCATTGCTGCAGGCGCTCGATTCCCCGCTTTTTCAAAAACTTAGCGCAGAGGGGCTGCTGCAGGGGGAACACCGCGGCGGCTGTACCCTGTTTGAAAAGCGGGAGACGGTGCAAGGCCTTCTGAAAACCTGACACAATCGGACAGCATATATGCTTTTTAATACAATAGAGTTGTGATATAATAAGCTTATTCAGGTAAGTGGATTTGCGAATGCGTTTTATGTCCACCCCCTCGCCCCTGCGGGGCAACGGCGGGAATGGACGGTTCTGTTATAAACGCCACTGCGTTTATAACAGAATATTCTTGAAAGCTTGGAATGAATCTGAGTAATATCTATTATCATTGAGAGGGAAGAGTATTGATATGGCAGAGATTAAATATGAGATTGTAAAAGAGCTCGGCGTACTGGCGGAAAGCCGCAACGGCTGGACAAAGGAACTGAACCTTGTAAGCTGGAACGACCGCGAGCCGAAATACGACCTGCGCGAATGGTCGCCCGACCACGAGAAGATGGCGAAGGGCATTACGCTTTCGTTGGAGGAAGCCGCGGAGCTGAAGAAGCTGCTGAACGCCATTAAAGAGCTGTAACTGTCTGCTCCTGAAAGGGGAGATCCGCTGTGAATTACGGGGTCTTTAAAAACGGAAGGTATCTGGGGGAGAAAGACGAGCCGGCTATCCGCCGCCATATGAAAAGGCAGGACAAGAAGCCCAGGCGGCGGCTGGGGTGCGCTATGCTGCTGCTTCCGGTACTGGCCATCCTTATCTACTTTCTGGTGAGTAGCAAGATGTAGGGCCAGTCCTTGGTTTGCTGTCATGGGGAATCATGGGGCCCTCTAAGAACCAATGTCGTTTTTTATAACGGAGCGTCTGAATACGGGCATTAAATTCATTTAAATAAACGCAAAAGCGGCGGGTAGTGTCAAACTACTCGTCGCTTTTATTTTGTGTACCTGTTTATAACAAGGCTTATGTTGCAGTCCTCTTCCCGCATTTTACTTTCAGCTTTGCACAGTCGTTCAAATGGACGATTTGATGGCGCGTAATGGGCATCAGGCACAGGCCCGCCACCGTTTTTCTTCCCCAGAAGTCCAGCAGCCACACCGATTGGGGGTGGTTGAGCACCCCGCCCTCGGCTGCGATACGGTCGAGCTGGCTTTTTCTCATGCGGCGTTTAAAATCAGCTGCGGAAAGAGCTTGAAGGATCTCACGCGTTTTGTGCCCGACGGCATTGCGGTAGTCAAATAGCGCATCCATCCGCACGGTGCGGCTGAATGCGATAATCTCCTCGTCGGTCATGGCGTTGCCGGTATCCCTCACCGCAGTGCCCAGCATCTTTAACCGGCTGTCGTCGAGTACCGGCTCGCTGTCGGCAATCAGGATATTCGCCGTCAGGTCTTCGATGCGTGTAATGTGCCAGATATCCCACGCAATGGTAGCGTCTTTAATTGTCGGCATGCTGCAAAAGGCGTGCTCGCTCAGGTTGAGTGTGATCTCGTCCATATAGGTGGGTGTCAATGTGTTGTATACACCCGAAGCATGTACCATGTTGTGCATCTGCAGCAGCAGGTCCCTTGCTTCATTCAACAGCTCCGGCTTAAGGATGATCTCCTTTAAGCGCGCTTGCCCGGGGTTCCAATCTCTGGCCACCTGAAACATCGGTGCGGTCACCCTGCCTTTCCTATGGCTCGGTTTTGCTTCCCAACTATTATAATACGGATTCTTCTTTTAAAAAAGCGATAAAATTGCTTTTTAACCCCGACTTTGGCGGGGAGCCGCAACGGTTATTGCGTTAAGTGCATTAAACGGCAATTGGACGGCTTAAAATCGCCCGCACCGTTTTTAAAGCTGCGTTTTGGAAGAAGAGGGACTTAATAGAAAGCGGTAGTGCAAGAAAGCAAATCAACGACTCTTTACAAAACTCGACAAACTTCGCATACGAAAACTACGATATAGTACCATGTAGAATAAGGATAGGTATAAAATAGTCAGAAAATCTGCCATTAACCCTTCTTTAACGACCGTCATACAATGGTATAGAAGCTTAACGTGGTCAAGTTTGTAAGAAGGAGATATGGCACATGAGATTTTTTCCGCAATTCAACAATATGACAGTATATAACAACCAACAGCGAGCGCCGATAGGGATGCATTTCCCTCAAAACGGCGGTCCCCGGCAGGCTGACCCGGGCAATTCGGGAAATCGGTACCCCAATGGTAACTGCGGTAATATGTATCAAAACGGCAGTATGTCTTCCCCCGGTAACGAGGCCTACTACGCAAACGCGGGCGCGAATCCAAACAACTTTATGCAAGGGAATCCGGGCATGGATGGAGCCTTTGACGCATCGGGCTTTTGGGGCTTTAATAGGTGCTGCACCTGTCCGATACGTTTTGTATGCCCGAAGAGCCCCTTCTTCTGCAGAAGAGGTCCAACCGGCCCGACAGGCCCGACAGGTCCGACAGGTCCGACTGGTCCGACCGGTCCGACCGGCCCGACAGGCCCCGCTGGATTAGGCACAACGGGTCCGACCGGCCCAACCGGCCCGACTGGCCCCGCTGGAACAGGCATCCCCGGCCCGACAGGTCCAACCGGCCCAACCGGCCCTGCTGGAACAGGCATCCCCGGCCCGACCGGCCCAACCGGTCCAACCGGCCCCGCAGGACTGGGTACCACGGGTCCGACCGGCCCAACCGGCCCCGCAGGCACAGGCACAGGTGATACCGGCCCGACTGGCCCAACCGGCCCGACTGGCCCGCAAGGGTTTACCACCCAGATACGAGGGGTTGAGTATCAACTTCAAGGCGCAGAGGCACTCTCGGTTGCCAACGGAGCGAATGTGGTATTCGACACCCTGATTAACGATCAGGATCTGTCGCTTGTTTATAACCCCGTGACCGGAGTATTCACCATTACCCGAGTGGGCAACTACCTTGTATCCTGGCAGGTAGCGATAGATGGCTCGGATTTAGGCCCAACGGCATCCTTTACCTTAGTGGCGACCGGGCCTGTCAGCAACAGCATAACCTCCAGCATACCGGTAATCACCGGGCAGATATCGGGCAGTGCGCTGGTTACCGTCGCAGGGCCTACGACGCTGTCGCTGGTTAACACCAGCGGATTCTCGATATTCTTCGCCGATCTTCCGGTGCAGGCGAATATCGTTATTACGGACGTAAGCTTCTAATTTCGTTTTAAATTCAATATCGTTTTAAATTTTAGGAGGATTAATGTGAGTAATATTGCACTTCAAATAGAACGCACCTTTGACGGTTCAATACCGTCAGGCGGAAACGTTATCTTCAATAATGTCAGCTTTATCGCGGGAAACATCAGCTACGACCCCGTTACCGGCGTGATTACGTTTAATGAGCCGGGCAGATATGTGGTTGATTGGTGGGTGGCTACACAATCAGCACCCGGAACCCCATCGATTGTATTTGCGCTGTCATCTACGCAGGGAGATTTCATAGAGGGTAACTCTCCCATTAAAACCGATGAAGTTGACGGTATAGGTATTATTAACGTCGTGGTTGCACCCGTTCAGTTAAGTTTGGTGAACGCGACCACAGCAAGTATCTTCTACTCGGCGGTAGTACCCGTTCAGGCTACCCTTCTTATTGTGGAAGATGATATAAGCGGCACTGGCCCGACTGGCCCCGCCGGCCCGACTGGCCCGACCGGTCCAACCGGCCCAACGGGCCCTGCTGGCCCGGGAACCGGTGATACCGGCCCGACTGGCCCAACCGGAGCAACCGGCCCTCAAGGCCCTCTCGGCCCGGTAGGCCCACAGGGCCCGACAGGCCCAACGGGGCCTGCTGGCCCGGGAACCGGTGATACTGGCCCAACGGGTCCAACCGGTCCTACGGGAGCGACCGGCGCGACCGGTGCAACTGGCCCGACCGGTGTAACTGGCCCGACCGGCGCGACTGGCCCGACCGGTGCGACCGGCCCAACCGGAGCAATTGGCCCAACCGGTCCAACCGGTGACACAGGCCCGACCGGTCCAACCGGCGATACCGGCCCGACTGGTCCGACAGGCGACACGGGTCCGACCGGTCCAACCGGCGACACGGGTCCGACTGGTCCGACCGGCGACACCGGCCCAACAGGTCCAACCGGCGATACCGGCCCGACTGGTCCAACAGGCGACACAGGTCCGACTGGTCCAACAGGCGACACGGGTCCAACAGGTCCGACCGGCGACACAGGTCCGACTGGTCCGACAGGCGACACTGGCCCGACCGGCCCAACCGGCGACACAGGTCCAACCGGTGACACGGGCCCGACTGGTCCGACAGGTGATACCGGTCCGACAGGTGATACTGGTCCGACTGGTCCAACCGGCGACACCGGCCCGACCGGTCCAACCGGTCCAACGGGCGACACGGGTCCAACTGGTCCGACAGGCGACACTGGCCCGACTGGTCCGACAGGCGATACCGGCCCGACTGGTCCGACAGGTGACACGGGTCCGACTGGTCCA
The DNA here is from genome assembly GCA_023412215.1 of Bacillota bacterium. Taxonomy (GTDB): domain Bacteria; phylum Bacillota; class Clostridia; order Oscillospirales; family Ruminococcaceae; genus Acetanaerobacterium. The sequence continues at coordinate 39,855 of JAEYNX010000023.1, forward strand.
ACCGGTGACACGGGCCCGACTGGTCCGACAGGTGATACCGGCCCGACTGGTTCGACAGGCGATACCGGCCCAACAGGTGACACGGGTCCAACTGGTCCAACGGGCGACACGGGTCCGACTGGCCCTACAGGCGATACGGGTCCAACCGGTCCGACCGGTGATACCGGTCCGACTGGTCCAACCGGCGATACTGGTCCGACAGGCGACACTGGCCCGACCGGCCCAACAGGCGACACAGGTCCAACCGGTCACACGGGACCGACAGGTCCGACAGGTCATACAGGTCCGACAGGTCATACAGGTCC
>JAEYNX010000027.1 GCA_023412215.1 Bacillota bacterium
AAAGAAACATAATAATAATATTGTTTCTTTTTGAACTTTCACATTTTGATATAATATGGATATGAGAATAGCAAACCCGTCGAAAGGCGGAGACGCAAAGCCACGGGTCTAACGGATACTCTATGACAGCCGGGTTACCACATTTTAAATTGGCATCAACGTGGTACTCTACATGGGTACTGCGTTTTTTATTGCCTGCCATACAGTTAGGCAAAATAAGACGGCAAAATCTGCGGGATGCTCCAAGAGCTTGTTAAGGATAGCGATATCACCCAGTAAGGCAGAACCCTGAATATTTGCAGTAGAAAAGGGGGATTACGCAATTGAAATCCGATATCGAGTTTGTCGGATTTCAAAAAATCGGCTCTATGCCTCGATATAGCGGTGTCCATTAGGGCAGGGCCAATCTGCGGGGGCAGGATGACTGCTGGATTATCGGTACTAATACCAAATAAAATATTGAGCTAACAGACAGAATAACGATTAAGAAGGTGTCACCTTGAAAAGTGAAGAAGGAAAAACGATTTCACAAAAGATCACCAAAGCGATTATCACCATGTCGCTGTGTGCCAGCCTTATTATCGGTGTCATCAGCGTGGCTGTTACGGTACTGATCAGCAACAATGCTCGCGAGATGTATGAAGAAAACGTCAAACCCCTCGATACGCTCTATGAGGCATCGGTGGATTATAACTCCATGCGCCTTATGATGAGAAATATGCTGCTTCATACAACGGATCAAAAGACCCTGCAGGAGGATTTGGAAGCCGCCTTTACAAAAACAGCATCGGAACTGGACGAATATTCCAAGGACCTTACTTCACAGGAAGAACAAGAGAATTACGACAGCGTCTTAGAGGCACTCGAAGGGTATGAAGGCATGAAAAATGACTTCATCAAGCTTATAAACGCCGGGCAAGAGAGCGAAGCGCAGGCGCTGCTTACGGGTGGTTTTGCCCAGCAGATCAATGACGGTATCAACAACGCGTTTATCCTGAATACCGAGCAAGCGAATGAGCACTATGATTCCTCCTTGGTTCTGCTGTTTGTTTCAATCGGGGTCTTTTTGCTGCTGATTGCGGTATTTGTTGTGATCAGTATATGGTGGAGCAAACGCATAGCGGGCGCCATCAGCACCCCGATTATCAAGATGGTAGGCGCTGCAGATGCCGTTGCCGCGGGTAATCTTGACGTCGATGTGGAAGTAGACACCGATGACGAAACGAAGCTGCTGTCTGAGTCGTTAAAAAAGACCATCACCGCGCTGCGCTCCTTAAAAATGGATATATCCATGCTGGTAACGGCGGCGTCGGAGGGTGAGATACTCGAAATCCGCGCGGATGTAACGAAGCATGAAGGGGATTACCGTGAGCTTATCAGGGGTGTAAACAGTATGCTCGACGGCATTAAAGACCCGCTTGTGACGGCGTCCGTGTTTATTGATAAGATGGCGGAAGGCGCCGAGCTTGAGGTGCTGGAGAATCCTTTTAAAGGGGCCTACGCGGTACTGATTGATAACCTAAAGCGGGTAAGAGAATCCCTGTATGCCCTGTTGGGGGAATCCATCAAGCTTGGGCAGTCCGGCATTAACGGCGAGCTGGAAGCGCGCGCGGACGAAGCGCTGGTGCAGGGCGGCTACCGCCAGATTCTTCACGGATTCAACGAGATGCTTGACGCCATCATCAATCCGTTGAACGAGGCGGATGTTGTACTCGGGCGAATGTCACACAATGATTACACGGCTTCGATGTCTGAAGGCTACCGCGGCATGCTTGGTAAGCTCGCCAGCTCTATCAACAGTGTGCGGGACAGGCTTTTACATATACAGGATACCTTTATCGGCCTATGGCATGGTGATACGCACCTGCTGGGGGACTACCAAAAAATCGGCAAGCGCTCGGAAAACGACATGATGATCCCTTCGGCCATCGGTATGATGACGGCGATAGAAGACCTGATTCAGCAGTCGAACATGCTTGCAGAGGCCGCATTAAACGGTGACCTTACCGTAAGGGGCAGCGAGGGGCATTTTGAGGGCGGCTACCAGAAGATTATTTCCGGCTTTAACAAAACACTTGAGGCAATCGCGCTGCCGATCGAAGAATCCTCACAGGTGCTGCAGGAGCTTGCCGCGGGGAATCTCACCGTTACGATGGCGAATGACTATAAGGGCGAATACAATCGCATGAAGACCTCGCTCAATCAGACCATCCGCGCCTTTAATGAGCTGTTAAGCGAGATCAGCAGCTCAGCCTCTCAGGTGTCGGCAGGCTCCAAACAGGTTTCGGACGCCAGCCAGATGCTTGCGCAGGGCGCGACAGAGCAGGCGAGCACCATCGAGGAACTCACCTCGTCTATTACCGAGGTCAGCCGGCAGACCAAAGAAAACGCCAAGAATGCCCTCAACGCCAACGAGCTTTCGCAAGAGGTTCAGACGCAGGCCATGCAGGGCAACGACCAGATGACGCAGATGCTCGCGGCAATGGGCGAGATCAACGAATCCTCAGCCAATATCTCCAAGATTATAAAGGTTATTGACGATATTGCGTTCCAAACCAATATTCTGGCACTCAACGCCGCCGTGGAGGCTGCGCGCGCGGGGCAGTACGGCAAGGGTTTTGCCGTTGTGGCCGAAGAGGTGCGCAACCTGGCGGCAAAGAGCGCCGAGGCCGCCAAGGATACCACCGCGCTTATAGAAGGCTCGGTACATAAGGTGGACGTGGGTACCAAGATTGCCAACGAAACCGCGCAAAAGCTCAGTATCATCGCGCAGAATGTGCAGAAATGCGCGGTGCTGGTGGGCGAGATTGCCGATGCTTCCAACGAGCAGGCGACGGCGATCGCGCAGGTAGACCAGGGCCTCGAGCAGGTTTCCATGGTGGTGCAGACGAACTCTGCCACCGCGGAGGAGAGCGCCGCTTCCAGCGAGGAGCTTTCCGGCCAGGCGAATATCCTGATGCAGATGGTCAGCAAATTTACGCTCAGCGACACCGTTCATGAAGAAACTGCACGTACCCGCCCGCTTGCGCGTAGGGTGGCATACAGCGAAAGCTATTAACTTTACCTCGCTATAGCTGAAAGTGTGCCGGATGTATTTTTTATAAAGCATCCGGCATGCCGTAAGCCTATAGAAAGGCAGATGACATACAGTATGGCTACAATCACTTCGTAGCCGAAAACCGCCTCACAGGAGAAAGACAATATGAGCAGAAACTTGACTTTTGAGCCTATTGGGCCCTTCGATAAGCCCGTAGTCAAAAAGCCCTTAGCGGTATGTTGTGAAACGGATATTTTGGCAGGCGATGTTTACAACGTTGACGGCGAAAAGTTGGTATCGGCCTACACCATTGTTACGGAGTTTATCAAAAACCTACTCACTCAGAACTGTATCCGCAGCGTGATGGTTTACTGCGGCGTGCAGGAGGAGCATTTAGACAACGCCGACCCAAACGAATTCTATCGCCATATCTACGATATTAAGACAACCATCACCCAGCTTTCCGCGGGCTGTACGTTCGACTGTGACAGGCTGAAGGAACTGTTCCCCGATATTATGGGTATCCTCAGTAAGGATTGCTTTACCATCATTAACGGGCACCTTCAGCTGCTGCAGCAGATAGACCGTTACACCTACAGCCATAGCCTGAATGTCGGGCTGTACGCGATGCTGCTGGCTACCTGGCTGGGGATGACGGACGACGAAAGCGCCATAGCGCTGCAGGCGGGGCTGCTGCACGATATCGGCAAGGAAGAGATTCCGGCGGATATCCTTAAAAAACAGTCGGCGCTGAGCGTGGAAGAGTTCAGCCTGATGAAAAAGCACCCGATCTTCAGCTATATGAAGCTTCTTGATTGTTCCTCTATAGACCCGTGCGTTCGTCAGGCGGTACTGCACCACCACGAACGGCTGAACAAAACCGGTTACCCACTGGCGACCAACAATATCGGCGCCTATGCCAGAATTATCGCGATTGCCGATGTTTACGATGCCATGACCTCAGACAGGGTTTACAAACAGGGGGTTACTCCGTTTAGAGCCTTTGAGTTCTTCCAGCATCAGGGCTCCGAGCTGTTTGAACAGCGGTATTTGACGGTGTTTATAGACAAGATGTCCTCCTTTCTGGTTGGCGCAACCGTGGAAACCACTGCGGGCGATACGGGAAGAATCGTTTATTCTCCGCCCACTGCGCCGTTTCAGCCGGTGGTTGCACACCAGACCTTTCCGCTTCGGCTGCTGCAGAACAGCCACGCGGAGATTGCAAAGGTTTCGGCCTTTGGTTAACGGGTAAGACAAGCTGTCAATCGTAACAAACGTCTGCAGACAATCATACAACAACCACACTAATTCCTCACCAACTGAAAACTTGGATGGCTTATCTTTATAAAAGGGACTGCCCTCGCCGGACGATTTGGTCTGGCGGAGGGCAGTCCCTTTATCTGTGAATCGATATCTCTTATACGATAATCTTTGTCCATCGGCCCCTTGAAAAACGTATATAGTTGCAGGTTAGGCGTATGATCTGGTCGATGACCAGCGAAAACCACGCGCCCAGCAGGCCGAACCCCAGTGGGTAGCATAAAAGCCAGGTCGCCACCGGGCGCACAACGCCGATGGAGACAAACGATACCAGCGCGACAAATTTCGCGTCGCCCGCACCGCGCAGGCAGCCGGATACCACGACGTTTGAGGTCTGGAACGGGCAGGTAAAGGCGATGACGATCAACAGCAGCGCGCCCAGCGATATGATCTCGGGCTCGCTGGAGAACAGCATGATCCACTCCCGCCGTGGCAGGATGAAGATGCAAAACAGCACGGCGGAGACGCTCAGCGCGATACGCTGCGTCACCTTGCCGTACAGGATGGCGAGATCGGGGCGTTTTGCCCCAAGGCTCTGCCCGACCAGTGACGAGGCGGCAATACTTAGGCCATCGCCGCACGCAAACGAAAAGTTTAAAATATTCATGCCGATTTGGTGAGTGGCAAACGCAACGGTGCCGAGCCCGGCTACTATCTTCGCGTAGGAAAAGAAGCCGATACGCATAAAGATCTGCTCTACAAAAGCGCTGGAGCCAAGGCTTGCAAGGGTTTTAATCGTTTTTGAGTCAAACTGCCAGCTGCCGTATTCAAACAGGCTCAAAAAGCCCCCGTGGCGCGCAACGGAAAACACGGCGATGACAAGGCTTACAAACCCGCCGATTGCCGTTGCGATGGCGGCGCCCGCAACGCCGAGCGCGGGAAAGCCGAAATTGCCGCCGATTAACAGATAGTTAAAACAGATATTCACAATATTCGCACTCAGGTTGGTTATCATCGAAATCTTTGTGTTGCCCGAGCCCCGCTGCGCCGCAGTGATGGTCAGCCCGATACAGCTGAAGACGTTGCCGATCATAATGATTCTGAAATAAACTGAAGCGTCGGCGATAATATCCTCTCCGGCTCCGGCGAACACCATTAAGGGGTCTGAAAAGGCAAACCCCAGCGCGGAGGCAATCACCGACAGGATGATACTGATCAGCAGCGATTGCTTTAGGCAGCGGTTGGCCCCGATAATGTCGTTTTCGCCCTTTCGCCGCGCGACAATCGTGGTAACGCCCAGGTTTAACGATACGATCACCGATAAAACAAGATACTTGGGCTGGTTTGTGATACCCACGGCGGCGATGGCGCCCGCCCCGAGCGAGCCGACCATGATGGTATCCATCGAGCCGATCAGGCTGATTAAAACCGCCTCCAGCGCACTGGGCCACGCAATGCGGTAGGTAGACAGGTACATGCTTTTGGAGGTAGGGAGCTTACCCAGTACCTGATGCGGTTTTATCATATACCGGATACTGTATATGCGCTTGAGTAGATTTGTCATGGCAACGCCTTTCTGCAATGTTAGTGAGATTAGAGTGTGTTGTTTGCAGCGTCCTTTATGTTGCTGAGGGACCATACGGTGACAACGGCTATTACAATAACACCGCCAAGCAGGGAAAAGACCGAAGGCTTTTCACCCACCCCGATAAATACCCACACCGGGTTTAACAACGGTTCGAGCATGGCCAACAATGAGCACATGAGCGGCGAGGCGGCTTTAATCGCCCTGCCATATAGTATGTAGGGAATACCGATCTGCACGACGCCCAGTAAAAGTATAAAGGCCGCCGAGGACGGTGTCAGCACCGGCGGAGACAGTAAAATGAAGGGGACAGAGCAGGCAAATGTAATGAGATGCCCCGCGAAGATCGCGCTTAAATTGTCGTCTAGGCTGTCGCTCTTATTGCCGAACACAAAGAATACGGCCACGCCGATGCCGGAGAGGATCGCTAAAAAATCCCCCAAAAGGCTGGTGGGGCTGCTTGCTCCGAACTTATCGGCAAAGCAAAGCAGAATGCCCGCCATGGCCGCAATAACGGCAAACAGGTCTTTCCTGCGCGGGCGCTGCTTGTACAAGAATATGTTCAGCAGGATGATAAAAACGGGGGAGGAATACTGCAGTACGATGGCGTTGGCCGCGGTGGTAAGCTTTGTTGCGGGCACAAACAGGATGATGGTCATAAAAAGAAACAGACCTGTAAAGACGTTCTTCTTATTAAGCTTCAGCTTTAAGCCCGCAAGGCGGATATAGATGTATACAACCGGCAGGGCAATCAGGCTGCGTATTCCGGCGATAATGATCGGGTTCCAAGGTATCAGCTTGATAAAGATGCCGCCGATACTCCACATGATGCTGCAAACCAGCATAGAAATAACCGCTTGCTTGTTTGAAAGCGGTTTGGAAAAATGATTAGAAACCATATCAAACCCCGAAAATAAAATGATGTTTGTTTAATTGTTTATAATGAATTGCCCAAAGCCGGCGCAGGTGACGGAGAGTATTGCGCCGCTTTACCGCTTTCCTGCTCAGTAACAGCAAAAAAGAGAATGATATTGTCACGACGTTCTATATTTTACATCAAATTTACCGGTAAAACAAGCGATATTAGCAATTCTCGTAATTTCAATCATACTAATTCTTCTTAAAAAAGTGATAAAATCACTTTTTTAAGCCCCGCCGAAGGGAGGCAACAACGCTTTGTATTATTGCAGAAAGCGTATTGAAGGGTAATTCGACGGCTAAAAATGGAATTTAGTATAAAAGGTATTGACTTGCCATGAAAAAATGTTATAATGTAATCCATAGTTCACTGCTAGGTGAGCTTACCACCGTAAGGTGGACGACCCATAGTGTTTACAATGACGATGAAGAGAAGAGTAAGCATCTTTTGCCCACACAGAGAGCCTGCGGCTGCTGAAAGCAGGTTGGGGAACAAGTGCCGAACATGGTCTTGGAGTTGCGTACCGAAGCTTATGCTTAGGCTACGACGGGCTCGCCCGTTACAGCGATAGGGTATACCGGCCGTACAGGCTTGTACCCGATAAGGCTTTCACCGTGAGGTGCGGGCAAAACGAGGTGGTACCGCGTGGCTGTTTAGGTCCTCGCCCTCGGAATAATATTCCGTAGGGGGGAGGGCTTTTTTCGTGCCCGGATATCGGCCGGCGGTATTTAAAGCTTCTTACAAAGGAAGCGGCATACAAACTGTATGCTATACGGGTACAACAACATATTCACATGTGAAAGAAGTATGGGCTTATGTTTAAGATTGAAAACCTTACAAGAATCTACAGTACGGGCGAAGCCCAGGTCAAAGCGCTGGACCGGGTGAGCATCGACATTGATACGGGGGACATCTTCGGCATTATCGGTATGAGCGGTGCAGGCAAGAGTACGTTATTGCGCTGCATGGGCATGCTCGATACTCCGGATGAAGGCAGTATCTTAATCGACGGCGTGGATGTGCTGTCGGTTTCCCCCAGGCAGCTTATCGAGGTGCGTAAGCAGATCGGCACCGTCTTTCAGGGCTATAACCTGCTTATGCAGAAAACGGTGGCAAAGAACATCGCTTTCCCCCTCGAACTTTCCGCTACCCCCAAAGAGAGCGTTCAAAAAACGGTGGGGGAGCTGCTGGAGCTTGTAGGGCTTTCTGATAAGGCGCAGGCCTATCCTTCCCAGCTTTCGGGCGGGCAGAAGCAGCGTGTCGCCATTGCGCGTGCGCTGGCTTCCAACCCCAAGGTGCTATTGTGCGACGAGCCCACCTCGGCACTGGATTCCCTTACAACTAGGTCTATTTTAAACCTCCTGCGGGAGATCAACAACAAATATAAGGTGACCATTGTCATCATCACCCACGAAATCGGCGTCGTCAAGTCTATCTGCAACAAGGTAGCCGTCATCGACAACAGCGTTGTGGTGGAGCAGGGCGGCACCCAAGCCGTGTTTGCAAACCCGCAAAGCCCTGTTACAAGGCAGCTGCTGCTTATGAGAGGTGATGCGCAATGAATCTTGAGACATTAATCGGCTATGCACCCATGCTGGGTAAGGGCACCCTCGAAACCCTCTACATGGTAGGCCTTTCGGTGCTGTTTTCTTATATCCTCGGCCTGCCGCTCGGGGTATTGGTTGTTATCACCGGCAAGAATTCCATTGCGAGCATGCCCAAGCTCAATGCCGTTGTGGGCTGGATTGTCAACATCGGCCGATCGATCCCCTTTATCATTCTGATGATTGCGCTCATTCCCTTTACCCGCTTGGTAGTGGGCAAGAGCATCGGCTCCACGGCGGCGTGTGTACCGCTGATCATCGCCGCCGCACCCTTTGTGGCGCGAATGGTGGAAACCTCGCTGGAGGAGCTGGATCACGGCGTGATAGAGGCCGCAAAGGCCATGGGCGCCACCAATTGGCAGATCATCTATAAGGTGATGATCCCCGAGGCCGTACCTTCGCTGGTTCGCGGCGTATCCATCACCACCATTACGATGATCGGCTATTCCGCCATGGCGGGTGCCGTTGGCGGCGGCGGTCTCGGCGACATTGCGATACGCTACGGCTACCACCGCTATCAATACGAGGTCATGCTCATTACCATCGTGCTGCTGGTGATTATCGTACAGGTGATTCAAAGCATCTTTAACCTTGTGGCACGCAGAATCGATAAACGAAATAAATAACAGAAGGGATTATTAAAAATGAAAGCATATAAGAAAATCGTTCTGGCCGCTCTGCTTGCGGCTTCGTCCTTAACCGTTTTATCCGCCTGCTCCAGCGCCCCTGCCGCCAATCCCAGCAGCGAAGAGGCGTCCGCGCCCGCCAGCTCGGAAGCTGCATCGGCTGCAAGCAGTGAAGCCCCCGCGGCGACCGTTTTAAAGGTAGGCGCTTCCCCCGCACCCCACGCCGAGATTCTGGAGTTTGTAAAGGATCAGCTGAAAGAAAAGGGCATCGACCTTCAGATCATAGAGTTTACCGACTACGTGCTCCCCAATAACGCGCTCGACAGCGGCGAGCTTGACGCAAACTACTTCCAGCACAAGCCTTACCTCGACGACTTCAACGCCAAGAACGGCACCAAGATCGTTTCCGTGGCAGCCATCCACTACGAGCCGTTCGGCGTATACCCCGGCAAGTCTGCCGACATCAACGCCATCCCCGACGGCGCAGAGATTGCCGTGCCCAACGACGCCACCAACGAGGCCCGTGCGCTGCAGCTGCTCGCCTCTCTTAAGATCATCGAGCTGAAGCCCGACGCAGGCCTTCTTGCTACCGTGCAGGACATCACCGTCAACCCCAAGAACGCAAAGATCATCGAAACCGAGGCCGCTCAGCTGCCCCGCGCCCTGCAGGATGTTGACTTTGCGGTTATCAACGGCAACTACGTGCTGGAAGCCGGTATTGCCGATAAGGTTCTCGCAACAGAGAATAAAAACGCCGATGGTGTTCTGCAGTTTGCAAACATCCTTGCTGTAAAGGAAGGCGACGAGGGCAGGGAAGACATTAAGGCGCTCATCGCAGCCCTGCAGAGCGACGCTACCAAGAAATTTATTGAAGAGAAATACGGTGCGTCGGTAGTTCCCGTATTCTAATGAGACGGTAATATCTTAAAGGGCCTTATCCCCGGTAAGATGGGGATAAGGCCTTTTTGTATGCATTATGAGATGGGTAGTTAAACGGTACGGCCGGCGGCGGTCTCGATTCTGGCGTTCATCCACTCCAGCAGCTCGGCGTAGGTCTCCTGACGGTTGAGCTCGTTTAAAACCTCGTGGCGGCAATCATCATACAGCTTCAGCGAAAGGTTCTCTACCCCCGCCTCGCGCAGAAGGTCGTACACCTTGCGCACTCCCTTGCCGTATTCCCCCACAGGGTCTTCCTTGCCCGAAATCATATGAACGGGCAGCTGTCTCGGCACCTTTTTCGCCCATGCCTTGGTGGAGATCTCGTTTAACAGCAAAAACAGGTCGCGAAACCCGGAGGCGGTAAAAACATAGTTGCAAAGGCGGTCTTTCTCATACCGGTCTACAATCTCGGTATCGCGGGTAAGCCAGTCATACCTTGTGCGGTGCTCGGTATAGCGCTTGTTGTAACCGCCGAACGCAAGGTTGCTTAAGAAGGTGCTTCGTCCGAACTCGCCCAGGCGGCGTATCTCGGCCTCGGCCAGCACCACGGCAATCTTGCCGAGCGGGTTCGGGCCCCCCGTGCCGCTGCAGATATAGCCGCTTAACTCGCCGCCGTATTTCGTGATATAACTGCGCGTAATAAAAGACCCCATGCTGTGGCCGAAAAGAAAATAGGGGAGATCGGGGTAACGCTCGCGCATGAGCAGATACAGCTCGTGAACATCCTCAACCAGATATCGGTGGCCGTCGCGCGGCGCAAAATACCCCAGCTTTTCGTCGCTGGGCGCGGTCCTGCCGTGGCCGAGATGATCGTTGCCGCACACAGCAAAGCCGTTTTCGGCGAGGTACTCGGCAAACTCGCGGTAGCGCCCGATGTATTCGTTCATGCCGTGGGTAATCTGCAAAACCGCCTTTGGCGGTGAGACGGGGTTAAACCAGAGTGTAGCCTTCACAGTGTCGGTTTTGTCTGTGCTGAAGTAGCTGAGTTCCTCCGTTTGAATACCCAACATGTCCACCATCCGATTCTGTCCTCTATTTTACTGATTAATAACAGCCTTTTTGGATGAGATAACGGTAACGTCTCCTTCTAAACCAATCATGTAGTAATCAATCTGCGGCATCACGGCCCACAGCTTATTTAAGATAGAGTTTACGGTCTGCGGCATACCCGAAACCACATTCACCGCGTTATACTCGCGAACACAGTTTAAGATGGTGTCGAGCACCTTGTTGTTATAAAAGATGTTCATCACCGCGTTGTATTCCTTAGAGACCCGAAACAGGTGCTCGATTGCCGCGATGTCGCGCCGGCTGCCGTTATCCACGTTAATGACATACAGGTTGGTCTTGGTTTTGTCGGCGATCTCACGGCCGCGTTTTATGATTCTTTCGCAGTTAATCTGGTCAGTTACGCAAACAATGGTCGCAGATATGTATTTATTGTAGATATCGAAGTCGGTACTGATGCTGTAAGACTTACTCAAAATGATCACTCCGGTTCATTTTTTGTGGGCGGCATCACCGATAAAGCATAAGAAAAACACAGAAACCAACGGCGGTTTCCTGTTATGCCCAACCCACTGATTTGATTATACTGTTTAATTGTGAAAAGTATTTTTCCGTCTTATGAAATATATTAAAAGATTCCGATTATTCGCCGAGCAAAATCATTTTATTAGGGCGTTTCTGAAAACGGAAAATCGCAGGATCTTTCGCTACAAAAGAGCAGATTCAAATCAAAAGACACAGGAATACTGTATGTATTCCGAGTGTTTTTGATGCAGAAGATGCCTTTTTGTAGTAGAAATAGACAAGAATTTGGAGCTTTCAGATAGACCCTAATTACATTGTAGCACAAAAACAGATTATCGCAAGTATGCAAATGGTAATAATGCATGTAAATATTTATAATTGTTATTTATTTCTGTGCACAAACATGAATTGCCCATAAAAACAGGGGCGGCAAACGCCGCCCCTGAAATCAGACTTTAAAACTGTTCTTCATCTTCCGTACGGTTTCCGTCCAGCGTTTCATTTACCCGGTAACACAGAATCATCAGGCTGTCACCCAGGTGTACATTCTCCACCACAATTCCGGGGTGGGATACCGCAAAGTCGTAGTGCGAGAAGTTCCAAAAGGCCTTGATGCCCAGTTCCACCAACAGATCGCTCGCCTTGCGGGCACTTTCTTTGGGGATGCACAGTATGGCGACGAGCGGCTGGTGCTGCTTGCAAAACGGCACAATCGTGTCGTAGGATGCAATCTTAATACCCCGTAGCATCTTGCCGATTACCTGCTTATCGGTGTCAAAGATGGCAACCAGCTCGAAGCCCTTGGCCTCAAAATCCATGTGCGAGGCAACGGCCTTACCGAGGTTGCCGGCGCCAAGCAGGATGGTCTTGTGCTTTTTATCCACGCCCAGTATGTTGCCGATCTCAGCGTGAAGCTGTTCCACGTTATACCCGTACCCCTGCTGCCCAAAACCGCCGAAGCAGTTGAGGTCCTGCCGGATCTGTGAAGCCGTAAGCCCCATTTTAGACGAAAGCTCGCGAGAAGAGATCCGCAGGATACCGGCGGCCTTAAGGTCGGACAAAAAGCGGTAATAGCGGGGCAGCCGCCTGATAACCGACAGCGAAACCGATTGACTTTTTGCCACTGTAAATCGCCTGCTTTCTGAAAGATGATGAAAACCAGCTGTCAGGGTACTTCAATAACCGTGTCACAATTTTACGATGAATAGAACATATGCTGGTTTATGTGAAGGGATGGATGCGCAAAAATCACAGCGCCCTAATCGTCTGCATCACATATTCGCCGAAGGCCGAGCAGGTTGCACCGGTTTCACGGCCTGTGATGGCGAGTTTCTTCTCCTCGTACATGCAGATGTCCAGCGCGCGCTCCAGTTTATCGGCCTGCTGCTGGTACCCGATATGGGAGAGCAGCAGTACGGCGGCGCGCAGCATCGAGCAGGGGTCGGCGTATGGTGCGCGCCCTTCCTGCACCATTCTGGGGGCGGAGCCGTGAATCGCCTCAAACATCGCGTAGCGCTTGCCGATGTTGGCGCTGCCCGCGGTGCCTACACCGCCCTGAAACTCGGCGGCCTCGTCGGTGATGATGTCGCCGTAAAGGTTGGGCAGTACAAACACTTTAAAATCACGGCGGCGCTTCTCGTCGATGAGCTTAGCGGTGGTGATGTCAATGTACCAGTCGTCGGTGGTAATCTCGGGGTACTCCGCGCCGATCTTCTGGCAGAGCTTTAAGAACTTGCCGTCGGTTGTTTTTATCACGTTTGCCTTGGTGATGATCGATACCCGGTCCTTATGGTTGTTACGGGCATATTCATACGCAAGGCGGGCGATGCGCTCAGTGCCCTGCGTGGTGGTTACGGTAAAATCGAACGCGAGGTCATCGTCCACATTAACGCCGCTCGAGCCGATGGCATAGGCGCCCTCGGTGTTCTCGCGGAAGAAGGTCCAGTCGATGCCCTTTTCGGGTACCTTTACGGGGCGCACGTTGGCAAACAGGTCAAGCTCCTTGCGCATGGCCACGTTGGCGCTCTCGATGTTCGGCCACGGGTCGCCCGCGCGCGGGGTGGTGGTGGGGCCCTTAAGGATTACGTGGCACAGCTTTAATTCCGCCAATACGTCCTCGGGGATTGCCTTGCCCACCGCGGCACGGTTTTCAATGGTTAAGCCGTCGATCACGCGGAAGGATACCTTACCCCCTGCAATCTCGTCTTTAAGCAGGTATTCGATCACACGTTGCGCCTCGTTGGTGATGGTGGGGCCGATGCCGTCGCCGCCGCATACGCCGATGACGATGTTGTCCACCTTGCTGTAATCTACGAAATCGCCCTGCGCCTTCATCATCTCAACGCGCTTAAGCTGCGATTCAATCAGCTTCGCGTATTTTTCTGCCGCCGCCGCTATCTTTTGTTCCATTGTATTACGCTCCATTCATCCTGTTATTCGTATAGTAATATCTGATTACTTGGATTGTTCTCTGGTGTAGTTGAGAAGCCCGCCAGCCAGCAGGATATCCTTCTGGCGCTGCGAGAGCACACAGGTGGCTTTTATCTCCTTGCCTAAAGCGGTGCGGATGGTTAACGGCCTGTCCGCCGCGATATCCTCCAGCACATGCGCAAGGGTGAGGGTGTCGCCGAGGGCGAGGCTGTCGTAATCCGCGGCATCCGCAAACTCCAGCGGAAGGATGCCCGCGTTAATGAGGTTCGCGCGGTGGATGCGCGCAAAGCTTTTGGCCACCACGGCCTTAATGCCGAGGTAGAGCGGAACAAGCGCCGCGTGCTCACGCGAGGAGCCCTGCCCGTAGTTGGTGCCGCCTACGATAATGCCCTTGCCCGCGGCTTTGGCTCTGGCGGGGAACTCTTCGTCGCAGCGGGTAAAGCAGAAGTTTGAGAGGTAGGGGATATTGGAGCGGTAGGGCAGCAGCTTGGCGCCCGCGGGCATGATGTGGTCGGTGGTGATGTTGTCGCCCACCTTCAGCAGCACATCGGCGGAGACGGTGTCGGCGAGTGGCTCGCTCTTGGGGAACTCCTTGATGTTCGGGCCTCTGAGCACCGCTACATCCTTTGCCTCCGCCTCGCTCGCGGGGGGGACGATCATGTTATCGTTAATGAGGAATTCCTCGGGAATCTCAATCAAAGCGGCATCGCCGAGGGTTCTCGCGTCAGTCAGCACGCCCGTGATGGCGGAAACCGCCGCGGTCTCGGGGCTAACGAGGTATACGCCCGCGTCGGCGGTGCCGGAGCGGCCCTCAAAGTTGCGGTTAAAGGTTCTAAGGCTGATACCGGCGGAGTTGGGCGACTGCCCCATGCCGATGCAGGGACCGCAGGCGCATTCAAGTATTCTGGCGCCCGAGGCAATCAGGTCGGCGAGCGCGCCGTTTTGTGCGAGCATATTAAACACCTGCTTAGAGCCGGGGGCAATCGAAAGGCTTACGGCAGGATGTACGGTTTTACCTTTTAAAATCGCGGCGACACGCATCAGGTCTAAGTAAGAGGAGTTGGTGCAGGAGCCGATGCAAACCTGGTCGATCTTCATATTCCCAAGCTGAGAGACGGCCTTTACGTTATCGGGGCTGTGCGGGCAGGCCGCCAGCGGCTCTAAGGTAGATAGGTCAATCTCCACCAGCTCGTCGTACTTCGCGTCGGGATCGGAAGCAAGGGGGGTATAATCGCCCTCGCGGCCCTGCGCCTTTAAAAAAGCGCGGGTGATCTCGTCGGAGGGGAAGATCGAGGTGGTGGCGCCAAGCTCCGCGCCCATGTTGGTGATGGTGGCGCGTTCGGGCACACTCAGGGCCTTGATGCCCTCGCCGCCGTATTCAATAATCTTGCCCACGCCGCCCTTTACGGTTAAACGGCGCAGCACCTCAAGAATAATATCCTTTGCACTCACCCACGGCGCAAGCTTGCCGGTGAGGTTTACCTTTACCATCTTCGGCATGGGGATATAGTAAGCGCCGCCGCCCATCGCAACCGCTACGTCCAGCCCGCCCGCGCCCATCGCCAGCATGCCGATGCCGCCGCCCGTGGGCGTGTGGCTGTCGGAGCCTATCAGTGTCTTGCCGGGGATGCCGAACCGCTCAAGCTGCAGCTGGTGGCAGATGCCGTTGCCCGGGCGCGAAAAATAGATGCCGTGCTTCTTGGCAACGCTTTGAATGTATCGGTGATCATCGGCGTTTTCAAAGCCGGTTTGCAGTGTGTTGTGGTCGATATAGGCAACCGAACGCTCGGTCTTTACCCTCGGCACGCCCATGGCCTCAAATTCAAGATAAGCCATGGTGCCGGTTGCGTCCTGCGTCAGTGTTTGGTCTATTCTAAGACCAATCTCTTCCCCTGCTACCATACTGCCGCTGAGCAGATGGCCTTTGATAATCTTCTGTGCGATGGTGAACCCCACTGTATACTTCTCCCCTCGGTTTAAGTTAGCAAAATAAAAGATTGTATATTTATTCGCGCTTTTGCGAATTTTGATGATTAAAACAGAATCCCGCCGAGGTTTTATACCGAAAATTCCTCGCCTACGGGTATATATAATTCTATAATAATCATAGAAGATTGTCAATCAATTAACTAATGTGTTTCCAGCTGTAAGCAGGGTGGAGAAGGCAGTGTGAGGATGTTTTATGTTAAGGTTAACCATCGGGTTTTACTGCTATTTGCGCGGCAAAATCTTTTGGTATGCCACCACGTCCAGATATTGCCCGAACTTTACGCCTACCTCTTTATAGTGCGCGCATTTTACGTAGCCGTTTTTTTCAAACAGCCTTATGCTCCTTTGGTTTTCACCGCAGATTGTCGCCACGAGTACATGCATCTGCTGCCGCAGTGCAACCTCCTCAATAAACTGCGTCGCCTTGCAGCCGATGCCTTGGCCGGTACAGTCGGGCTTTAAATAGATCGTTACCTCGGCCGTCGCGTCGTAGGCTTCGCGCTTTTTGTGCTGCGTCAGTATCACATAGCCCGCAATTTTATCTTCACACACAATGACATAGGCGTGGTATTTGGGGTTTTCAAAGAATACCAGCTCGCTCATCTCCGCCTCCGTTAACGCATGCGCGTGAAAGGTAGCGGTGGTATTGAGCACATAATAGGTGTAGATGCTCAGCACCTCGGGCAGGTACTCCTTACGGATTTCTTCAAAACAAACGGTGTTCACGGGTCAATCAATCCTTTCCTGTTTCAATGTTTTTAAATAAAGGCGCCAGCACAATAAGAATAACAGATTACCGAATATAAAAAGGCACGCGGTAAAATAAAAGGTGTTCTCAATACCGAAGGTATCCGTAATAAAGCCGAGCAGCAGATACCCGATAATCGTGCCGGTGCTGTTTACTGAGCTTAGAAAACCCATGGTAACGCTCATACCGCATTGTTTGCCGACCACCGCCGATATTGCGGCCGACGCGGAAAAGTGTAAGGCGATCGCCACTCCGATCACAACCAGCAGAAGGCCAATGCTCCAGAAGCTCTTAAGGGTGAGGAATAATATCAGCAATAGGGAGGTGGCTGCGGCCGAAACCATCACCAATGCGGTTTTGCTGTATCGGTCGCTAAACTTCCCGAGAGGGATTTGGGCAACGCCGATAACCATGTTATTGACGGCGATCAGCACGCCGATGCTCTTCATATTGAGCGCACAGCCTAACGCGTATTCGGTGAAGGACGCGCCGAACAGCGCCAGAAGCACGGCCGAAACGATGTTTATGCAGGCAAGCCCCCACAGTCTTTTATCGTACAGCAGCGCCTTGGCATTATATTGAGTATCACCCCGAGCTTCACCTGCGCGGCTTGGCGCTGACATAGGCGTTTTCATACGGCCCATAATTAAAATGAGCAAGAGCGCCAGTAGCGCGAGGACAAACAATGTCAAAAAGGCCTCTTTGATTCCATAGCTTTCGTAGATAAAGCCACCCACCACCGGCCCGATGCCGCTTGCGGAGAAGGTGATCAGGTTATAAAGCCCCATGTACCGCCCCTCTTGCCCCTGCGGGCTGATCTCGCCGATATAGGCCATCGCCATGGGCAGCATCATCGCCGAGGCCACGCCGTGCAGCAGCCTTGCCGCCAGCAGCGATGGGATGTTCCACGATACCCAGTAGGCCACCGCAATGAGCGGGTAAAGCATCAGGCTGTATACGAGCACCCTTTTGGCCCCTTTTTTCTGAGAAAGCCAGCCGATGGGTGTGCCGAATATCAGGCGCACCACATACATGCTGCTGTAGATAAGCCCGATGGTAAGGCTGCTCCCGCCAAGCGTGCGCGCATAGGGCACAAACAGCGAGCCGGATATAAAGGTTCCAAGCACCAGTAAGAATACCGAGATGCAAACGATGCTGAATTCTTTTTTCATGGGAACCTCGAAACGCATATTTGCATAAAATATGACATTATTTTAACATGAAATAGCATTTATTTCAATGTTTTCAAAACTATTGTATTGGAATTTTACTATTGAACTTAGGAATGAAAAAGAAAATATGTTCTTTTACGACGGCGTTTTGTATATCTTGCTATTGTTTAAATATAGAATAATTGATATAATATTTTTGGTTCGTTGTTTATGCACATTCCCATAAACGCCTTGCGCATACATCCCTTGGCTGCTGGAAACAATAGCTTTTATGATGTTTTAGAGGCGAGGGATTATAGTGAACGATGAGCAAAACGAACAGAAAACTCAAGACGCTCCCGAAAAAGAGACGGCCCCAAGCACCACCAGCGAAGAGCAAACCGACCAGATCGTAAGAACCGGCTCGGTTACCCAAAGCAAGGGCGACCACACCATTCACTGCCTTACTATCGTGGGGCAGGTGGAAGGGCATTATATCCTTCCGCCGCAGAATAAAACCACCAAGTATGAGCACGTCATTCCCCAGCTTGTAGCGATTGAGGAAGACCCTGAGATCGAGGGGCTTTTGATTATACTCAACACCGTCGGCGGCGACGTAGAGGCGGGGCTTGCCATCGCCGAGCTTATCGCGGGCATGAAAAAGCCCACGGTATCCATCGTGCTGGGCGGAGGCCATTCCATCGGTGTGCCGCTTGCCGTATGCGCAAAGCGTTCGTTTATTGTGCCGTCGGCGAGCATGACCATTCACCCCATACGCTTAAGCGGGCTGGTATTGGGCGTACCGCAGACGCTTTCCTATTTTGACAAAATGCAGGAGCGCATCGTGCGCTTTGTGTCGGAGAACTCGCGTATCTCGGCGGAAGACTTTCGTGCGCTGATGACCAAAACGGGGGAGCTCGTAATGGACATCGGCACCGTGCTGGATGGCGAAAAGGCGGTGGAGGTCGGTATTATCGATTCGCTCGGCGGCTTAAGCGACGCAATCAGCTGTCTTTACGAGCTGATTGAAAAGGAAGCGGAAGAGCACAAGAAGAAAGGCACGAGGAAAAAAGGAGGACGGGTGACCGGCTGATGTATCTATATACAAAAGAACCGTACGAGCTTATTTTTCAGGATGCGACAGCATCCCAGACTGTTACGAAGATGGTAAACGGCGTGCTGCTGGAAGGGGTAGAGCAATCCGACGGCATGCATGTTACACGGGTGCTTTCCACCGACCCGAAGGTGTTTTTGCGCAAGGAGTATGCACCCGGCAGCGTCGTTAAATGGATGTAATTATTTAGCGGCAGAGTTCTTGAATAGCGCCTGCCTTGCAGGCTACATAAAACGGAGGGCATGGCTTTGACAATCTTAAATGCGATCCTGCAGGGCATTTTGCAGGGTATCACCGAATTTTTACCCGTCTCCAGCGACGGGCATCTTACACTCTACCAGCACTTTACCAAAACGTCGGGCGAGGGCGCGCTGTTTTTTACGGTAATGCTGCATCTGGGTACACTTATTGCTGTATTTATCGCTTACCATACGTTAATCGGCGAGCTGCTGCTCGAGTTTTGCCGTATGATTGGCGATATCTTCACCGGCAGGTTCTCGTTTAGAAAATTAAACCCCGACCGCCGCATGATCTTAATGATTCTGGTTTCGCTCATCCCGCTGCTCGCCTTCTACTTTGTCAAGGACTTCTTCACGGCTATCGCCGAGGACAGCGACATCGTGGTAGAGGGCGTACTGTTTCTCGTTACCGGCATTATGCTGTTTTTGGCGGACCGCTGCTACAAGGGCGACAAGACCGCCAGGAACATGAAATCCCCCGACGCGCTGCTCATCGGCACGATGCAGGGGCTCGCGGCCCTTCCCGCGGTTTCCCGCTCCGGCTCCACCATCTCGATGGCGCTTTTGCGCGGCTACTCACGCGAGTATGCGGTGGCGTTCTCGTTTATCATGGGCATTCCCGCGATTATCGGCGCCAATGTTTTTGAGCTGGGCGACGCGGTTGCGCAGGGCACGCAGATAAACTGGCCCCCTATCCTCATCGGGGTAGCGGTGTCGGCGATTGTGGGCTTCTTTGCCATTAAGCTGCTCGCGTGGATGGTGAAAACCGATAAGCTTGCCATCTTCTCATATTATACCCTTGCCCTCGGCGTGGTGGTGATAATCATCGGCGCCATCGAGCACATGGCGGGCATGAATTTTGTAGATCTTTTAAGCTCGATGGCCGGTTAATCTTAAAGGGGTAAGACCGGCTGGGCTTATGGTAGTATAACAGCGGAAGGAAAGAGTAAGGATGGCGCAAAAAAGGGCGGCAACCGCCACAGCCAGAAAACCGGCCTCAAAATCCTCCTCCGGCAGGCAGAAGAGCGGCACAAAGGCATCGAAGGCGCAGGAGCATGAAAGCCGGCGCGCCTATGCCAGACGGCAGATGTACGCCGTGGTGCTTTTCGCCTTGGGGGTATTTTTCTGCGCGCTTGTGTTCGTGCAGGGCACCAACCTGTGGACAGAGCTGCACAAGTTCATGTTTGGCATGTTCGGCGAGGTAGCCTATGCCGTGCCGTTTATCACCATGCTGCTTGCGGTGCTGATGGCCATCGACCACAAGGCGGTGTCCCCCGTGGCAAAGTGCTGGCAGGCGGGGCTGCTCACCGTCATGATCTGCGGCGCGGTGCAGATCTTCACCGTCGGCATTCCGACGGGCGACACCTTTTTTAAGCAGATCGCCTCGCTGTACAACGACGGCGTGGCCAAACGCGGCGGCGGGTTCTTCGGCTCGGTGTTCGGCTGGACGCTGTATGAGCTGTTTGATAAAAACGGTGCAGGCATTACCATCATCCTGCTCATCCTGCTTTTTGTGATGATACTCACCGGCATTACGCTGCTTGATATCTTTAAGACCGTCTCCACCCCCGTCAAGAAGCTGGGCGACGTGTATCAGGAGCGGTTTGAAGAAAAGGCAACCAAGGCACGCTTTAACATTGACGTGCCGCTGGATGAAGAAACCGAGATGCCTGGGCACCCCATCACGGCAGGGCAGGTGATATGGTCGAGCGCACCGCAAACCGAAAAGGAGCGCAAGGCGGCGCTCAGGCAGAAGCAGAAGGAAGAAAAGCAGAAAAACAAGGCCCTGATTGCCGAGATTAAGAATAAAAAGCCGCCGCAGCCCGACGAGAACGCGGCGGGTGAGATCAGCAACATCGTCGAGCGCGCGGTGCCCAAGGCGGCGGTTATCGATATCCCGCTGGACAAGCCCGCCGCGCCCAAGACCAACCGCCAGACCTTTGAAAACGAGGCGAGAGCCTTTGAGCAGAATATCGCGAAAAACGCCGTGGAGCAGGAGTCGCTCGATACCGGCGACGGCTATACATACCCGCCAATTACGCTGCTTGAGCAGGGCAAGCCGGTGAACACTGCCGACATCAGCGAGGAGCTTCAACAAAACGCCGAGCTGCTGGTAGACACCCTCAAGAGCTTCGGGGTGGTTACCAAGGTGCTGGATATCTCACGCGGCCCCGCCGTAACGCGTTACGAGCTGCAGCCCTCCGCGGGTGTGAAGATCGCTAAAATCACCAGCCTTGCGGACGATATCGCCCTAAACCTTGCGAGTGCGGGCGTGCGCATCGAGGCGCCCATCCCCAACAAGCCCGCCGTGGGCATCGAGGTGCCCAACAAAGAGGTAAGCGTCGTTAAGCTGCGCAGCATTATCGATTCCACCGAGTTTGTAAGCGCCAAAAGCAAGCTGTCGGTCGCTTTGGGGCAGGATTTAACGGGCGACAAAACCATCGCCGACCTCGCCAAGATGCCACATCTGCTGGTGGCGGGCGCCACCGGCTCGGGTAAATCGGTGTGCATCAACTCCATTATCATCAGCCTGCTGTACAAATCTACTCCCGACGAGGTGCGCTTTTTGATGGTGGACCCGAAGGTGGTGGAGCTTGGTATCTACAACGGCATCCCGCACCTGCTGGTGCCGGTGGTGACCGACCCGCGCAAGGCCGCGGGCGCTTTAAACTGGGCGGTTACCGAGATGCTCAACCGCTACAAGCTATTCGCCGATAATCAGGTGCGCGACCTTGTGGGCTATAACGAGCTTGCCGCCATCAACGACGAGATTAAGCCATTGCCGCAGATCGTCATCATCATCGATGAGCTTGCCGACCTGATGATCGCCGCCCCCAACGAGGTGGAGGATGCCATCTGCCGTCTGGCCCAGATGGCGCGCGCCGCTGGCATGCACCTTGTTATCGCCACGCAGCGCCCGTCGGTGGACGTTATCACGGGTGTTATCAAAGCAAATATCCCCAGCCGCATCGCGTTTGCGGTGTCGTCGCAGGTGGACTCGCGCACCATCCTCGACATGGGCGGCGCCGAGAAGCTGCTCGGGCGCGGCGACATGCTGTTCGCCCCGGTGGGCACCTCCAAGCCCGTGCGTGTGCAGGGCTGCTATGTCAACGAAAAAGAGGTTGAGCGCGTGGTTTCCTTCATCAAGAGGGGCGGCGCCGCCGATTACGACGACAACATCATCGACGAGATAGAGAAGCAGGCGGCAAAAGAGAAGTCTGCGCCCTCGGGTGAAGACAGCGCAGAGAGCGAAGACGAGATGCTCCCCAAGGCCATCGAGTGTGTGGTCGAGGCGGGGCAGGCCTCCACCTCCCTTTTGCAGCGCAGGCTAAAGCTCGGCTACGCCAGAGCGGCGCGCATCATCGACGAGATGGAGCAGCGCGGCATCGTCGGCCCGTTCGAGGGCAGCAAGCCCCGCCCGGTGCTTATCACCCGCCAGCAGTGGCTGGAAATGACCATGCGGCAGGATACCCCGCAGGATTAACGAATATCGATTGGAGCCATCCATGTCAGGTTTTTTACCGATTTCCCGCAGCGAGATGCTTAAACAGGGCATTGACCGCTTTGACTATATCTGTGTGACGGGTGATGCCTATGTCGACCACCCCAGCTTCGGCATCGCCATTATTTCGCGCGTGCTGGAGGCGCAGGGCTATTCGGTGGGCATCCTCGCCCAGCCGAATTGGCACAGCATAAAGGACTTTAAGCAGCTCGGTGAGCCGCGCTACGGCTTTTTTGTCACCTCCGGAAACATCGACTCGATGGTGGCCCATTACTCCGTGGCCAAGAACCCGCGCTCGGAGGATAGCTATTCCCCCGGCGGAGAAACGGGGCACCGCCCCGACCGCGCGGTGATCGTCTACTGCCGTATGCTGCGCGGCGCTTACCCCGATGCTCCGATCATCATCGGCGGGCTGGAGGCCTCCTTGCGCCGCTTTGCGCACTACGATTATTGGGACGACGCGGTGCGCCCCTCGGTTTTAATCGACAGCGGAGCCGACCTGCTGGTTTATGGCATGGGGGAGCGCCAGACCGTCGAGATCTCCCGCCGTCTCGCTGCGGGCGAGTCGGTGGGGGCCATTACCGATGTGCCCGGCACCTGCTATGTCACCGAGCCGGAGAATATCCCCATAGGCTTAACCAATCTGCCCAGCTTTGAGATGGTGAGTGAGAACAAAAAGGAATACTGCAAGGCCGCAAGGCTTGAGATTGACGAGCACGACGCCGTTTCGGGCCGCGCTCTTTTACAAAAGCACGGCAAAAGGGTTGTAATACAGAACAAGCCCATGCCGCCGCTCGAGCAGCAGGAGCTGGACAGGGTGTACGCGCTGCCCTACATGCGCTTTTACCACCCCAGCTACGAGCAAAAGGGCGGCGTACCCGCAATTGAAGAGGTGGAGTTTTCTATCACCCACAACCGCGGCTGCTTCGGGCACTGCAACTTCTGCTCCATCGCGTTCCATCAGGGGCGTAAGATCACCTGCCGCAGTGAAGACTCGGTGGTAGGCGAGGCCGAATCGTTTGTGGCCAACCCGCGGTTTAAGGGGTATATCCACGATGTGGGCGGCCCCACTGCCAATTTCAGAAGGCCCTCCTGCAAAAAGCAGCTTACGCAGGGGCTGTGCAAGGGGAAGAAGTGCCTTGCCCCCACGCCCTGCCCGGCGCTGGAGGCCGACCACAGCGAGTACCTGCACATGCTGCGCAGGCTGCGCGCCGTTCGCGGTGTAAAGAAGGTGTTTATCCGTTCGGGCATACGCTTTGACTATCTGCTTGAGGATAAAAACGACGCCTTTTTTAACGAGCTTATCGAAAACCACGTCAGCGGGCAGCTCAAGGTTGCCCCCGAGCATTGCTCCCCAACGGTGCTGGACGCCATGGGCAAGCCGCACATCGAGGCGTACGAGGCCTTTGAAAAGCGGTTTTATGAGCGCACTAAGAAGATTCACAAAGAGCAGTATCTCGTGCCCTATTTAATGTCCTCCCACCCGGGCAGCACCTTAAAGGACGCCGTGACCCTCGTGCTGTTTTTAAAGAAGCACAACATCCGCCCCGAGCAGGTGCAGGATTTTTACCCCACCCCCGGCACCATCTCCACCTGCATGTTCTATACGGGGCTGGACCCATACACGCTCAAGCCTGTTTTTGTACCGCGCACGAGCGAGGAAAAGGCCATGCAGCGCGCGCTGCTGCAGTATTTTAACCCAAACAACCACGCTATTGTCGTGCAGGCGCTTAAAAAGGCGGGCAGGGAAGACCTTATCGGCTACGGGGAGGCCTGCCTGGTTCCACCTTACATCCCTAAAAAAAGCCCAAACTTCAGGGCGAAGGCAAAACACAGTACCGCCCGGCGGCCCCGCACAGCGGCGGCAGGGCCGGGGTAGCACGGCAGAAGGCCGCGCTGCCTCGGGGCGGCAAAGGAGAGCTTCATGGCAAAACGACAAGGCCGACAGGCGCAAAGGCTCCTAAAAGACCTGTTTAAACAAAAGAAAGAGGGGCTGTCCGCGCTGGCTGTGGCGGCTGCTGCGGTCGTCCTGCTGACGCTATCCACCCTTTCGCTGCTGCCTTTTTCGTTCCCCACGTGGGGGGACGCCTACACGTTGGTGACGGGCGAGCCGTACGATACCGCTTTGGTGTTCACCCCCGCCGAGATTCCCTCCGCTACGCAGCAGGAGAATCCGCCGCCCGAGATGCTGGGCGGTGCGCAGATGTCGGTTTACATCATCGACGTGGGGCAGGGCAGTTCCACACTCTTTACTACGGGCGACAACAGCATCCTCATCGACGCAGGCGAGAACGACCAGGGCGATACGGTGCTTGACTGCCTTCAAACGCTCGGGATAGACCGTCTTGACTACATGATAGGTACCCACCCGCATTCCGACCACATCGGCGGGATGGACGACGTGCTCAAAAGCGTGACGGTGGACCACGTTATCCTGCCCAAGGTTCCCAGTGCAATCGTCCCCACCACCAAGACCTACGAGGACGTGCTCACCGAGCTCACCGAAAAAAAGATCGAGGTGATTGCCGCCACCCCGAGCAAAAGCTACGCCGTGGGCGCGATGAAGCTCGATATCCTCGGCCCCGCCGCAGATTTTGACGACCTCAACAACGAGTCGGTGGTCTCTAAAATAACCTTCGGCAGAACCCGCGTACTTGTTTCGGGTGACGCCGAAAAGCAGGCTGAGAAGGCCGTGCTGGAAAAGGGCTTTAACCTTCTAAGTGACATCTACATAGCGGGGCATCACGGCAGCTCTACCTCCGGCAGTAAGGCGTTTTTGGACGCGATTATGCCGAGCTATGCTGCCGTCTCCTGCGGGGTAAACAACGACTACGGCCACCCGAGCGCATCTACCCTGCAGGCCTTTGCGGACAGGAAGATTACGGTGAACCGTACGGATTTAAACGGCACGATCGTCTATACCACCGACGGCGAGAACATCGCCGTAAAAACGCAGCGGTAACAATTCATATTACCTCAAAGGAGGTTATTGGCCATGCCGGAAGAGCAGCTTTTATGCGTAGACAGGCTGGAAGGCAGCCTTGCCGTCTGTGAGGACGGGCAGGGACATCAGCAAAAAATCCCCATCGCATCCTTACCGGACGGTGTAAAAGAGGGTGACTGCCTGCGGGTGGATGCTCACGGCGGCGTGACCATAGACACAGGCGAAACACAGCGCAGGCGCGAGCGCTTAAAGAAGCTACAGCAACAGCTTTTTTCTGATACTTATTACAATTAGAAATATAGAGAAATTCGAGCAAAAGGTTTAATTTATGCCTTATGTAAAGAATTTTTACGGTTTTTTCTTATTGGAATTAGTATAAGGACTAGGCGAATATGATTAGACCATCCCGCCACCTGACAGGCGGGATTTTATATTGAGGGAGGCCACGATGGCAAAGATTATCAAGTCCGGCATTGTGAACACGGTAAAGGCAAGCTATAACCGATGTGTTCTGCGCATCGCGCTGTATGTGCTTTTAGCGCTGCTGGGTGCCGCGTTTGCGTTTTTTACATACGGCATCAGTCTTATTTTATTGGCGGCGCTCTTTTTTATCAAGCGTGAACGGATACAGATGCTGATTTTAAAGCACGGTATAGAGGGCGAGATAGCCACCACCGCAGTGCTAAAGCGACTGCCCCGGCGCTATTACGTCTGCCCGGATGTCACCATCGCGGGCGACGGGCACTCCGCGCAGATGGACCATGTGGTGGTCGGGCCCAACGGCGTGTTTGTGGTAGAAACCAAGAACCATAAGGGCGTCATCTACGGCGATGATGAGGATCACGCGCTGCTGCAAAAAAAGAAGACCGAGAGCGGCAGCCGGTATGCCAAGCGCTTCTACAGCCCCGTCAAGCAGGTCACCACGCACGCGCGGGTTTTAACGCGGGTTTTGACGCAAAACGGTTATGATATCGAGGCGCAGGGCATCGTTTACTTCTCACACCCCCGAACCAAGGTGAAGGTATACAGCGAAGAAATTCCGGTTTTTTCGGCGAGAAGGGGCGGCAGACGAAAGCTGTTGCGTTATATCAAACATTTCGGCGGCGAAAAGCTGTTTGAACCGTCGGAATGCAAAATAATCGCGCACAGAATTGCAAATTATAAATAGGACTGATATAATAATTATACTAAATTCCATTTGAAAAGGGGATAAAATCCCCTTTTCAAACACGCCGTTATAAAAACGGCGTGGGCGGCTGAAAGCCGCCGAATGCCGTTCAATATTCATTCTGCAACAACGCTTGCGTTGTTGCTCTCCGCCTTCGGCAGGGCTAAAAAAAGCGAAGAAATCGCTTTCTTTAGAAGAGAATTAGTATTATTTACAGAAAATTTGACAATATATCTGTTAAATATCAGATTAAGGCTTGTGAACCGATGAAAAGAGGATGGCTATGAACGATAAAGTGCTCATATCACTTACGGAGATGGAGAACAGGGTAAAGAACGCGCCCGTACTCCGCCTTTCGGCACTTGACCCCGAGGAGACGCTGCTTATTTCGGTGGATATGAACAACGGCTTTGCCAAGCACGGTGCGCTGTATTCCGAAAGGGTAAACGCCCTGATATCCAAAACGGCTGCGTTTGCCGCGGCTTGCGAGGAGCGCGGCATGGTGCTGGTGGCGCTGAGCGACCGACACAACGAGCAGTCGCTTGAATTAAATGGCGGCTACCCGCCCCACTGCATGGAGGGTACCGACGAGCCGGAGCTTGTGAGCGAACTGAAGGAGTTATTCCCAACCGTCATTGAAAAGAACTCTACCAACAGCTTTTATAAGATGCACACCAAGGAGCTTTTAAGCGATTATAAAAACTTTATCGTCACCGGCTGCTGCACCGATATCTGTATCTATCAGCTTGCCTGTTCGCTTAAAACCTATTTTAACGAGAATAACGACGATTGCGCCGTAATCGTGCCGGTGTCGCTGGTGGATACCTACGATACCCCCCAGCACCCCGCGGAGCTTTTGAACTCCGTGTTTTTATGCAGCATGATGGATAACGGCATTCAGGTGGTAGGCGACATCGAAGCATAATACTGCTTCTTTATTATTAAGGGGATTTTATCCCTATTTCAAATGGAAATTCAGTATCACAATTCACTACGAAAGAAGTAAGGCACATGAGCGCAAATTGGGCACAGGTACGCAACCTCACCATGCTTACCGATTTTTACGAGCTGACCATGTCAAACGGCTATCTGCAAAACGGTATGGGTGATAAGGTTGCAGTTTTCGATATGTTTTTTAGAACCATTCCCGATAAGGCGGGCTTCGCTATCTTTGCGGGCCTGGAGCAGGTGATCGATTACATTCAGAACCTCCATTTTACCGAGGAGGATATCGAATACCTTCGGGGCAAGCACCTGTTTGGCGAGGATTTTTTAGCCTATCTTAAAAACTTCAAGTTCACCTGCGACGTATGGTCGATGGAGGAGGGAGCCCCCATCTTCCCCTACGAGCCGGTGGTAACGGTGCGCGGGCCGATTATACAGGCGCAGCTGCTGGAGACGATGCTGCTGCTCACCATCAACTTTCAGTCGCTGATCGCCACTAAATCCAACCGCATTGTGCGGGCGGCACAGGGCAAGCAGGTCTTTGAGTTTGGCTCCCGCCGCGCGCAGAGCAGCGACGCAGCTATCTTAGGCGCCAGAGCATCCTACATCGGCGGATGCCACGGCACCGCCTGCACCATCGCCGACAGAGAGTATCACATCCCCGCCTCGGGCACCATGGCCCATAGCTGGGTGCAGCTGTTCGACAGCGAATTTGAGGCATTCAAGCGCTACGCCGAGGTTTATCCCGGCAGCTGCACGCTTTTGGTGGATACCTATAACGTGCTCAAATCGGGTATCCCCAACGCCATCCGCACCTTCGACGAGGTTTTAAAGCCGATGGGCTACCGTCCCAAAGGGGTGCGTATCGACAGCGGCGATATCGCCTACCTCTCCAAAAAGGCGCGCCGTATGCTCGACGCGGCGGGTTATCAGGACGTCGCCATCATTGCCTCCAACGCGCTGGATGAGTACATTATACGCGACCTGTTTTTGCAGGGCGCCTGTATCGACAGCTTCGGCGTGGGCGAGAACCTGATCACCTCCAAAAGCGACCCGGTGTTCGGCGGGGTGTACAAGCTGGTCGCAATCGAAAACGAGGACGGCACCTACCAGCCCAAGATCAAGGTAAGCGAGAGCATCGAGAAGGTGACCACCCCTCATTTCAAGGAGCTGTACCGCTTTTTCTCCACAGAGACGGGCATGGCGGTGGCCGACTATATCGCTATCCGCGGCGAAAAGCTGCGGGTGGAAAACGGCATTACCATCTTCGACCCGGTGGAGGTGTGGAAGAAGAAGTACCTCTCCAACATTGTCGCTAAGCCTATGCTCAAGCAGATTTTTGATAAGGGCAAGCTGGTTTACGAGTCTAAGGCGCTTGCGGATATCCGCGCCTACTGTTTAGAGCAGATCGACCTGTTGTGGGACGAGGTGAAGCGGTTTGAGTACCCGCACCGCTACTATGTAGACCTTTCCTTCAGCCTGTGGGATATCAAAAACACCCTGCTCGCGCGTTATATGTCAAAGTACTGACCTTATATCTGCAAATGTTCAGCGCCTTACTCACCCGCACTTAGTGCGGCAGTGAGCAAGGCGCTTTTATATAGTGACTTATAGATGGTAATCAATATATAGTGTTTACGGGTTTACCACGTTTTTGGGGGCTCCCGCAATAAACGATTTCAGGTTCTCCGCTGCCATCTCAATCAGCCGTGTCCGTGTTTCGATGGGCGCCCATGCCACATGAGGGGTAATGATGCAGTTCTTAGCGGTCAGCAGCGGGTTGCCCGCCACAATTGGTTCCTTCGCCACCACATCCACGGCAGCGCCCGAGAGCCTGCCGGAGTTAAGCGCCTCTGCCAGCGCCTGTTCGTCCACCACCGGGCCGCGTGCGGTATTGACGAGTACGGCGCCCCGCTTCATCTGCGCGATCCTCTCCGCCGATATAAGCCCTCTGGTGCTGTCAAACAGCGGCAGGTGCACCGATACGATATCACTCTGCTGCAGCAGTGTGTCAAGCGGCACGAAGCGCAGCTGTTCATTCTCCAGTTCCGGTTTAACCGTGCGGCTGTAGGCCAGCACCTTTAAGCCAAACGTCTGCGCGAGCTTGGCCACCTCGCCGCCGATGGCGCCGAAGCCGACGATGCCGATAGTCTTGCCGTACAGCTCGTTTAGCGGGTAGCGCCACATAATGCCCTCCCGCTGTTCTTGCCATACACCGTTGTGCACGTCGGTATTAAAGTCACCCACATGGCTGTAAAGCTCTAGGATGAGCGCAAATACCATCTGTGCCACCGCGTGGGTGGAATAGCCGGGCACATTGGCAACGACAATGCCCTTTTCCTTTGCCGCGGCACTATCAATCAGGTTATAGCCCGTGGCAAAAACACCAATCCATTTCAGGTTGGGCGCGCCTTCTATCACCGCGCGGTTGATGGGGGTGCGGTTACAGAAGATATAGTCCGCATCCTTAACCCGCGCTGGTATCAAATCGGTTGGCGTGGCATCATACAGCATGGTCGGGGCGATCGCCTCTATCGGCGCCCAACTCACATCGCCGCTGCTTACCGCCAGGCTGTCGAGTATTACAATCTTCATTACAGTCCTCCGTTGAGCATACTAGGGGCGTTTATATTACCCATAAAGGTATTCTTCTACGGGTAACGGTGAAAATGTATTATTGGATGAATTTCTCGGAGCATCAGGCCTTTCCGCGCAGTTGCTCCAGAGCCGGCAAAACAACCTTTAGGATGCCGCCCGTGATGATGCCCATCAATACGCCCGATATAATCAGCACCGGCGTATAGTAAAAGGCGCTTGCGCCCAATACAAACGATACGCAGGTGATCTGCGCCAGATTGTGGGTAAGCGAGCCGAATATACTGATGACCACATACGACAGCCTGCTTTTTAAAAGCAGCAACAGCAGCATCACCGTCACCGACAACAGCCCGCCGCTTAAGCTTAACACCGCCGCGAACGCGCCGCGCGTGAGCAGTACAAACAGCGACTTCAGTACCGCGATGCCGTAGGCCTCCTTCCAGCCTATGAAGAACACCGCATACATGGTGACGATGTTGGAGAGCCCGAGCTTTACCCCGTTTGGCAGAAGGCCGGTGGTGGGGATGAGCGACTCCAAGAACGCCAGCACCACCGAAAGGGCAAAGAGCAGGCCGAGGAAGGCTACCTTTCTCGCAGGGCTTTTACTCATTTTTCATTACCCTGCCTTTCAGGGTTTATGCTCTGCCTATAAAAGCCGGAAAGACAAACGTCTATAGATGTGCCCGAATGGCTTAAACCATTACAGGAAGGGCTATGCGTCGACAGCAGCTTTTTTAAAGATTGAAGTTTCATATTCAATCTGTCACCGCCTTTTTGTCTGTATCCAGATGATAGGTGTAGTTGGGGTTTTCGCTGGGGGTGAAGATGGTCTTGGCGCTGTCGGAAAGATAAACGTTATAGTCCTTATCCACGGCGATAACCCCCACCTTCAGCTTATCAAAGAGGGCTAAGGCCTTGTCGCGCCCGAGCAGAAACAGGTAGGTGGAAAGAAAATCGGCATACGCGCCCTCGCGGCTGATGATGGTCACCGACATAAGGTCGGTCTCTGCGGGGGCGGCGGTATTAGGGTCCATGATATGGTGGTAGTACTTGCCGTCCTTCTCAAACACTCGCTCGTAATCCCCGGAGGTGGAGAGGGTGGTATCGGTCAGCTTTACGGTGCCGATGGTTTCGTTCGGCGCGCCTCTCGGGTCCCGCACCCCGATGACAAAATCCTTCCCGCTGGGCTTTTCGCCAATCACCATGATGTTGCCGCCGATGGAAAGCAGGCCGGTGGTAATGCCCTTGCTTTGATAAAGATCGCGCGCTAGGTTGCAGGCCTCGCCCTTAGCAACCGCGCCTAAGTCAATCGCCTGCCCTTTATTTTTAAGCATAATCGTCTGTGCAGCTTCGTCCAGCAGGACATCTTTATAGTTTACCAGCTTCTTCAGCTCATCAAGCTCGCTCTGCGGGGGCACGCGTGGGTTGTCGCTGTTAACCCCCCACGCCTTGGTAACGGGCGCAATGGTGATGTCAAACAGCCCGCCCGACATCTCGCAGTACTGTACCGCCTTTTTCACCAATGCAAAGGTATGCTCCGATACCTTTACGGCCTTAATACCCGCATTTGCATTCACATCGCTTATTTCAGAGCCGGTGATATACATAGAAAGCCGGTTTTCATAGGCGGTAAGCATGCTCATGGTATCGTTCATCACCGCGTTTGCGGCGGAAACATCCTTGCTGTAAAGCTGCTGGTCTATATAGGTGCTCATGGCAAAACCGCTGGTGGATACGGATTTGGGGGTGTTTAAGCTGACGATAAGGGACACTATCGCAACTACCAGCAAACCTGCGGCGCATACGAATACAATAATCTTGGTGTTTAGCTTTTTCATCTGTTTCTTTCTACTCGCTTTTGGCTCATTATTTCATTTCTGTGGAGATAATAACATTATCTTTTCAATTTTAAACGCTGCAACTAGGTACGTCAAGTGTTTAATGAAAACAATTCCTACTTCCGTTGACAGTACTATACTAATATGATATATTATTAACGAAGAGACATTACACCAATACATGGAGGTATTTCGATGAAAAAAGTTCTTATGGCTGTGGCCTTAGCACTTCTTACGGTTTCACTGCTCGCGGGCTGCTCCGGTGGGTATAAGGACGGTACCTACAAGGCGGAGGCTGCGGACTTTGAGCACGGTTGGAAGGATTATGTCGTTGTAGAAATAGCCGACGGTAAGGCGGCGATCAAGGAGTTTGATTCGCTCAACGAGGCCGGCGATAAAAAATCTCAGAACGCCGAATACCGCGACGCGATGGAGCCTGTTACGGGCACCTACCCTGAAAAGTATACCCCCGAAATCCTCGCATCTTTTGAGGCGGCCAAGGGCTCGACCGAGAAGATGGACAACATCACCGGTGCCACCAACTCCACCAATTCTTTTAAGGCTCTTGTGAATGCCGCGCTCGAAAGTGCCAAGAAGGGCGATACCGCAACGGCGGTTGTATCGGCGGCGTCTTCCAAATAGTCGCGCAATAATACAGAGTGTTCAGGCGTCCGGGGTTTACTCCGGGCGCCGCTTTGCTTATGGAATAAAACGTTTGATTTGACAATATCAAAAGTGGTATAATACATTGGTATATATTCTTTAAGGCACGCCATTCAACAAACGCAGCGGAGGTGCAGACTGTGGACGTTCGTCCGGGAGACATCCTAGAAATGAAGAAAAATCACCCCTGCGGCGAGAAGCGGTTCCTGGTTACCCGCGCGGGGATGGACTTTCGCATCCGGTGCTTAAAATGCGGGCACGAGGTATTGGTGCCGCGCGCCAAGATTGAAAAAAACATCAAGAAGATCATCCGCGAGGACGGCCACTAGCTTTGCCGCGGTCACGCGGCTAAAACGGTGCGGCCACAAAGGTATGATACTCAAAAACAATAAATACTTATACTTATTGAAATTAGTATTACGGAGGATTCTATGCTTGATAAGCTGAAGTTCGTAGAGGAACGCTACGAGGAGATCAACCATAAGCTCATGGACCCGAGCGTGGTAAATAATCAGGAGATTTTTAGGGAGCTGATGAAGGAGTATAAATCCCTCACCCCGATTATAGAAAAATACAGGGAATATAAAAGAGCCAAGGCGGATATGGACGAGGCGCGCGAGATGGTCGAAGCGGGTGGCCTAGACAAAGACTTCCGCGCGATGGTGGACGAACAGTACTCGGAGGGTAAGGCCAAGGCCGAAACCGCCGCGGAGGAGTTAAAGATACTGCTGCTGCCCAAAGACCCGAACGACGATAAAAACGTTATTATAGAGATACGCGGCGGCGCGGGCGGGGAAGAGGCGGCGCTTTTTGCAAACTCCCTGATGCGTATGTACACCATGTATGCCGAGAACAAGCGGTTTAAGTGGGAGATTTTAAACATCAACGAGACCGAGCTCGGCGGCATTAAAGAGGTAAGCATCAACGTAGAAGGCGAGGGCGCCTACTCCCGCTATAAGTACGAGAGCGGTGTGCACCGCGTGCAGCGCGTGCCCGAAACCGAAACGCAGGGGCGCATACACACCTCCACCGTTACCGTAGCGGTGCTGCCGGAGGCCGAGGAGGTCGAGCTTGAGATCAACCAAAACGACCTGCAGATTGATACCTACCGCGCAAGCGGCGCGGGCGGTCAGCACGTAAACAAGACCGAGTCTGCCATCCGCATTACCCACCTGCCTACCGGACTTGTGGTGGAGTGTCAGGACGAGCGCAGCCAGTATAAAAACAAGGATAAGGCGATGAAGCTTTTGCGCTCACGGTTACTGGAAGAAAAGCGCCGCGCGCAGACCGATGAGATCGCCGCCGAGCGCAAGTCGCAGGTTGGCACGGGCGACCGTTCCGAGCGCATCCGCACCTACAACTACCCGCAGGGCCGTGTGACCGATCACCGCATCGGCCTTACGCTCTACCGCATCGATTCCATCCTAAACGGCGATATCGACGAGCTGGTGGATGCCCTTATCACCTACGATCAGGCCGAAAAGCTCAAGGCCTCGGGCGACAACGAGTAAGTAATACTCAATCCGATAAGAAATAGTACGTAAAAATTCTTCACAAAAGGGCATTTTTGTTTGAAATCAGTAAAAAAGCAAAGAAGAAAACAATGGAAACAAAACTCTTAAAAGTCGACACTATAAAGCTGCAGGAAGATTCAATTTTTGCGGCAGCAAACATTCTCAAAAAAGGCGGGCTGGTGGCCATCCCCACCGAGACGGTTTACGGCCTTGCCGCAAACGCGCTGGATGCCGATGCCGTTACGGCTATCTTTACCGCGAAGGGCCGCCCGCAGGATAACCCGCTGATTGTTCATATCGCGGAGCTGGAGGAGCTCGCCCCGCTGGTGACGGAGGTTCCCGAAAAGGCAAGGAGCCTTGCAAAGGCCTTCTGGCCGGGGCCGCTCACCATCATCCTTAAGCGCTCGCCGTTGGTGCCCGCGGCGGTATCGGCGGGCTTAGATACCGTGGCGGTGCGCATGCCCTCCCACCCGGTGGCGCGGGCAATCATCCAGGCGGCGGGCGTTCCGCTCGCGGCGCCCTCGGCAAACCTTTCGGGCAGCCCAAGCCCCACTTGCGCGCAGCATGTGCTGGAGGATATGAACGGACGCATCCCGCTTGTTATCGACGGCGGCTCCTGCAGCGTGGGGGTGGAATCCACCGTTGTGTCGCTTGTGGGGGACACCCCCGCGCTGCTTCGCCCGGGCGGGGTTTCCGCCGAGCAGCTTGCGCAGGTCATCGGCGGCGTGACCATCGACCCGGGCGTACTTCATAAGACGGACGACAGCCGCAAGGTGAGTTCCCCCGGCATGAAGTATAAGCATTATTCCCCCAAGGCGAATGTGATTATACTCGAGGGGAACAGCGACAAATACTGTGATTATGTAAACCGGCATACCGACGCCTTTGCACTGTGCTTTGAGGAGGATATCCCCAAGCTTACCGTACCCTCTGTCAGCTACGGCGCGGAGCGGGACGATGCCTCTCAGGCGCACCGGCTGTTTTATTCTTTGCGTGAGCTGGACCGCCTTGGGGCTAAAACCGTGTATGCGCGCGCCCCCCAAAAGGACGGCGTGGGGCTTGCGGTGTATAACCGCCTGCTGCGCGCGGCGGGGTTTCAGATCCTTTCGCTTGACTGATAAAGGGGGTGAGCGTCTTGGTAAAACTGAAGATTGTCGGTTTAACCGGCCCGACCGGTGCCGGCAAAACAACCGTATCCAAGCTGCTCGCCGAAAACGGTTACGAGATCGTCGATGCCGATCTGTCGGCCCGCAGGGTGGTGCTGCCCGGCAGCCCCTGCCTTGACCGCATCGCCGAGGCATTTGGCACGGATGTTTTAAACGCCGACGGCAGCTTAAACCGGCGCGTGCTCGGGCAGCTGGTTTTTGCCGATAACGCGCGGTTAAAACAGCTGGAAGCGATCATCTACCCCTACATTATAAAAGACATCAACCGGCTTATTGCCGACAGCGCGCTGCGGGGGCATAAATTGGTGATACTGGACGCCCCCACCTTGTTTGAGAGCGGCTGCGACAAGCTGTGTGATAAGGTCGTAGTGGTGATTGCCCCGCTTGCAGCCCGTTTGATGCGCATCATGAGCCGGGATAATATCAGCTATGAGCAGGCTATGCAGCGCATCTCCTCACAGCAGAGTGACGAGTTTTATGTCAGCCGCGCCGATTATGTGGTAGACAACGCGCACCCGAAGCCGGATTACGGCGGCCTGTTAAGCTGGCTGCACGCACTTGCAGACGCGTAAATCCTATGGAAGCCCGAAAGGCATGGTTAACGATATGAACAAACGAATCTTGGCTGCGACACTGACGGTTGCCGCCCTTTTGCTCGCAGCCGTCATCCTCTGTCTGCTGGTCAAAGAACCCCTCAAGGAGCGGCTTTATCCGCACGCGTACAGCGAGCTGGTGGAAAAGTACGCGCAGGAGAATAACGTCTCCTCCACGCTGGTGTACGCGGTTATTTACACCGAGAGCCGCTTTACGCCCGACGCGGAATCCAATATCGGTGCGCGGGGCCTGATGCAGCTCACCCGGGATACCTTCGACTGGGTAAAGTACCGGTTGGACGATCCCGATGAGGTTACCTTCGATGATATGTATAACCCCGAGACGAATATCCGCTATGGAACCTACCTGCTCGGCTACCTTTACGAGGAGCTCGGCAACGTGAAAAACACGCTGGCCGCTTACCACGCAGGGGTCAATATCGTAAAAAAATGGTTAGACGACAAAGAATACTCGTTAAACGGAACCGATTTGGATACAATACCGTATAGGGATACGGCGCACTATGTGAGCAAGGTTGAGAAGGCCATAAATATATACAGTGAAACCGAATAGCCTTAACAGGCCATATGACAATAGAACATTGAGTTAACTGGAGGTTTTATGATGGACGACAAGACGAAAAGCGCAGCGGAGGAACTCAAGGAGAAGCTGATAGCCGAACAGAAAAACGGCGGGCTGGTTTTAAGTGATGCGGAAATAGAACAGGCATTTGCCTTTTCGGAAGGGTACAAGAGCTTTCTCGACAGCGCTAAAACCGAGCGCGAGGCGGTGGATACCTCAATCGGTATCCTGCGTGCAAGAGGCTTTCAGCAGTTTGAGACAGGCAAGCGATACAACGCGGGGGAGAAGGTTTACTACAACAACCGCGGCAAAGCGCTCATCCTCGCAACCATCGGCACAAAGCCCGTTGAGCAGGGCGTGCGCATTGCCGCCGCCCACATCGACAGCCCGAGGCTGGATTTAAAGCCCCGCCCGCTGTACGAGGACGCCCAGCTTGCACTGTTTAAAACCCACTACTACGGCGGCATTAAAAAGTACCAGTGGACGACGATCCCCCTCGCGCTGCACGGCGTGGTGATCAAGGCGGACGGCACAAAGGCAGAAATCAATATCGGTGAAGACGACGGCGACCCTATCTTCTGCGTAACCGATCTTTTGCCGCACCTTGCCGACGAACAGTCCAAACGCACGCTCGGGCAGGGTATCAAGGGCGAGGAGCTCAACCTCCTTATCGGCTGTATGCCCTTTAAGGATGACAAGGCGAGCGAAGCCGTCAAACTGAATATCATGAACCTTTTAAACCAGAAATACGGCATTGTAGAGGCCGATTTCCTTTCCGCTGAGCTGGAGGCCGTGCCCGCCTACAAGGCGAAGGATTTGGGCTTTGACCGCGGCATGGTTGCGGCCTATGGCCACGACGACCGGGTGTGCGCCTATACGGCGCTGATGGCGGCTATCGACTGTGAAAGCCCCCTTTACACCACCGTCACCGTTCTCGCCGATAAGGAGGAGACGGGCAGCGAGGGCAACACCGGTCTTGATTCCTCCTATCTGCGTTACTTTGTCGCCGATCTTGCGGAGCCTTACGGCGTAAACGCGCGCACCGTGCTTTCCGCCTCCAAATGCCTTTCGGCGGATGTAAACGCGGGGTTTGACCCCACCTTCCCCGATGTGCTGGATAGGCGCAACTGCGCATACTTAAACAATGGTGTGGTGGTTACTAAGTATACCGGCTCACGCGGCAAATCGGGCACCTCCGATTGTTCCGCCGAGTTTTTCGGCGAGGTGCGCGGCCTGCTCGACACCCATAAGGTACTGTGGCAGATCGGGGAACTCGGCAAGGTGGACTTGGGCGGCGGCGGCACCGTCGCCAAGTATATCGCGGGCTTAAACGTCGATGTGCTCGACGTCGGCGTACCGGTGCTCTCGATGCACGCCCCCATGGAAGTGGTGTCGAAGCTGGATGTATACAGCGCTTACCGCGCCTTTTATGAGTTTTTTAATATAAGATAGTAAAGAATAGCCTTATCAAAACGCCCTACTCGCTGTCGCGGGCAGGGCGTTTGCGCGTTTTTGGGCTCCCAATATCATGTTTATTGTAATAGCCAGCCGAAGAATGTAAAAATTCTTCATAAAAATGCTAAATAATTCTGCTTCTCTGTCGATATTACAAAATAGAGAGGGATACGTATAGAAATTTACGTAATCGGAGTTAATAACAATTAAGGGGGCATCTCTATGTTCGGTTCTGTTGCTGGGTTGGGTACCAATTCTTCCAGCAATCCGTCAAAATATAACGGTATCGGCGGTTTGATTTCCGGTATCAACACCGATGATCTGATTAAAAAGCTTACCGCTACCGCGCAGGCGAAGATCGACAACGCTTATCAGCAGAAGCAAAGGATACAGTGGAAGCAGTCCACCTATCAGGATATTATCAACAGCATTAACGGCTTAAAGAGCAGCTTCTTTGACGTAGTGAACCCGAGCAGCAACTTAAGCAGCTCGTCGGCGTTTAATACGTGGGTGGTTTCGTCCTCTTCCTCCGCGGTAACCGTGTCCTCCAGCACCGCCAATACGGGCGAGCGACTGGATGTCAGGTCGATCGACCACCTTGCGGTTGCGCAGTCGCTGGAAAGCGGCGCAGCGGTTTCCGGCGGCATTGTCGGTGTCGGCAGTATTGAGGACTTAAAAGGCAAACAGATGACGATTACCTTGGATGGTGTCACTAAAACAATCAACTTTGGGGATGACCCTCAGGCAGCGCTTGTTGATGCGTTCGGCATGACAACCGGGGAGGACTCTGTTCCCAGAGTTTCGTTGACGTTTTCTGATGGTACATTTGAAATTAAGGGCAGCGGCACCAGTAAGGTAACCATCTCGGGCGATGCGGATATGCTTGCTTCGCTGGGCCTTAAATCCGGCCAATCCACGCATATCGACATTACTAAAACCCTTGGCAATACCTCGTTTGCGACCGCGCTTGCGGGTGGTTCCTATTCCTTTACCATTAACGGTGTAGACTTTAACTTCTCAAGCTCCGACTCGGTAATGAAGGTGATCAACACCATCAACTCCAGCAAGGCCGGGGTGAAGATTGCCTACTCCGATATAGACGATAAGTTCACCATGACCTCTACCACTTCGGGTACCGGCAACAACATCACCGTTTCTCAGATGAAGGGCAATCTGCTCAGCGCCATGTTCGGTATTGAAACGACGGATGTTGAAGAAATCGAGAGCCCGGTCACCTATGCGACCAGAATGGTAGCAAAGGGTGCGTTTATGCTTCCCGAGTCGGGTTGGGCAGGGCTTGCGGACAAATCGTTTGATATAACGGTAAACGGGGTTACTAAAACCATCAAAATGCCAACCTTTGAGGAAGGAAAAACGGACGCAGAGAAGTATCAGATTATGGTAGACTCCTTTAATGCCCAGTTGAAATCTGCATACGGCAACGGTGATGTCCAGTTTAAGCTTAATCTCTCAAAAGAGGAAGATGGCACGGTAACAGGATGCAGCTTTGAGCTTGCGGTTAAAAACAATAAGTCTGTTAAGTTAAGCACAGTGGACGATGAAGGCGAAGCCACTGAATTACTGAGTGCACTCCAGTTTGACAAAGACACCACCAACGCGCTCACTGCACAATCCAAGCTTTCCATGCTCGGGCTTACTTCTGGAACCTTGAAACTTGGGGCAAGTGAAGAGGCAATCAATTATTCGGCCGATGATACCATAGAAACCCTTATCAATAATATCAACGCTAAAACAGAAACTACCGGTATAACGGCGACATTTGTTGACGGCAAGCTTTCTTTAAAATCCGACGGCAGCCATCAACTTACGTTTTCTGATGCGGGAGGCTTTGGTAAGGCATTCATGGGTACTGCGTCGTTCGACGGAAACCACAATGGAAATGTAAAGGAAACCGCGGGCCAAAATGCGGTTATCACCCTTGCCGACGGCACAAGAATCGAGCGCAACACCAACTCCTTTAACATAAACGGTATCAATATTCAATTAAATGATGTTTATACCGATACCACGAAGCCCATCACCATCAGCTCCACCCAGAGCCTTGATGACATCGTGAAAACCGTCCAGAGCTTTGTGGATGAATACAATAAGATTGTCACTGCTGTAAAAGGAAAGCTCAATGAAGAAACCAACGCCGACTATGCTCCGCTTACCGAGGCGCAGCGGAAGGATATGTCCGAAAGCCAGATCAAGCTCTGGGAGGATAATGCCAAGAGCGGTATTGTCAAAAACGATCAGCTGCTTAACGATATGCTTAACGACTTCTATGATGTGCTGGTTTCGAAATCGCCCAACTCTCCTTATACACTGGAAGACATCGGTATCTCCATGACCGTAAGTATCACCGACGGCGCAAAGCTTGCGTTTAATGAGGAAAAGTTCCGCGAGATGCTCAACCAAGACCACGAGGGCGTAACCCGCTTATTTACCGACCCGGAAGAGGGTGTTTCGGATAAATTTGCCGCCGCGATAGATAAGTATGGCAGCCCCAGCGTGCTTGCTACCGGCTTGCTGGTGGAGGTTTCGGGTACTGCGGGCTTTACAGACAGCGATCAGGCTCAGCAGCTCAGCGACATTGACGAGAAGATCGCTGAACTTAAGGATAAACTGACCGCGGAAGAAACGCGGTTATGGAAGCAGTTCTCGGCGATGGAAACAGCACTCAGCCAGTTAAACGCCCAGAGCAGCTGGCTCACCTCTCAGCTTGGCGGTTAAAATAAGCATCTTGGTAGGATATCGACCCTAAGGTTGCCTTTCGGGCGAGATTAGCGGCGCAGCGTAACGATGTGCTCGCCGAAGAAATGGGGAAAAGACATGTACACATCAGCCTATGACCAGTACAAGCAGCAGTCTATTGTTACGCTTACTCCGGGTGAAATGATTGTGAAGCTTTACGATGAGGCGATTAAACGCTGCAACTTTGCCGTTAAATATCTAACCGACAAAGATTTTGAAGCAGCCAATCTGTCGCTAAAGAAGGCGCAGGATATCGTTTCGTATTTAAACTCCTCGCTAGACAATAATTACAGCATTGCAGGTGAGCTTGCGCCATTGTATGCTTACATCAAGAACCAGCTTGTAACCGCCAACATCAAAAAGGACACGCAGCCTGTAAATGACGTGATTCCCCTGTTAAAGGAACTGCGTGAGGCATTTTCCACCGCCGAAAAATCAATGCGCAAAAATTAAAGCATAGAACTGTAGGCTTAGCAGTAGCAGTTTAATGGAGTGATACAGCCATGAAAGTCAGTGACCAGGATATCGCGCAGTTAAATGAGCATCTGGCTTTTAAGCTCAATCAGATGCGTGATTATCATGCCCTTACCGTTTCTTTACTCAACTGTGAGGTTGGGCAGGTGCTTCAGCTTTTGGAAGCGCGCCGCCATATCATCGATGAGGTGAACGCCGCCGATCTGCGCATCAAGCGATGCCTTTCCGTGACCGAAGACGCCTCTCTCTCCGCGGTGGCTCAGGCGCTGCGCGGCCGGGAGGTTTTCCTGCAGGACGCGCGCTTTAGCGGTGCTCTTACACAGGCAAAGCAGATTTATATTCTCCTAAAAGACATCTCTATCATTGATAAAAAACTGATCACCAAAACCGAGAAAGAGCGCGGCGGCATGGTGGAGGAGTTAAAAGGAATGTCCGGCCAGCGAAGGGTAGTGGATACCCTGTACTTTACGGCAAAGCCTTCCTCAGTCGGCGCGAGGTATGATTTTAAGAAATAACCAGTACTTATTTCAAATAGCATAGAAGAGGCAGGAACGACTCGTTCCTGCCTCTTGTGCAGTAAAGGGGCGGGTATGTACTGTATGCCCGCTCCCTTTATATTTACTCTGTGCTGGTATCCTGGAGACAAGCGCCTAGCGGTTAAAATACCGCTTGAGCGCCTCCGCCTTATCGGTTTTCTCCCAGGCTACGCCCAGATCCTCACGTCCCATATGCCCGTATGCGGCAAGCTGGCGGTAGATGGGT
This sequence comes from Bacillota bacterium, assembly GCA_023412215.1. Lineage (GTDB taxonomy): Bacteria > Bacillota > Clostridia > Oscillospirales > Ruminococcaceae > Acetanaerobacterium. Next base: position 42,137 of record JAEYNX010000027.1, read on the forward strand.
CTTCTGAGTTCCAGGGTATTGATGATTGCCGCGGGCCGCAGGTCAAACAGCTTGCTTACCGCCTGTGACAGTTCCTCGTCCGCTACTGCGCCGGTACCGAAGGTGTCCACCATGACGGATACCGGGTGAGCCACGCCGATAGCGTAGGCAAGCTGAATCTCACATTTGGTGGCAAGCTTTGCGGCAACAATGTTCTTTGCCACGTAGCGCGCCGCGTAGGCCGCCGAGCGGTCTACCTTTGTGGGGTCTTTGCCCGAGAACGCGCCGCCGCCGTGACGCGCATAGCCGCCGTAGGTGTCCACGATAATCTTGCGCCCGGTCAGGCCACTGTCGCCCTGAGGGCCGCCGATTACAAACCTGCCGGTGGGGTTTACAAAGTAACGGGTGTTTTCGTCGAGCAGTGTGGAGGAGATAACCGGGCGGATTACCTGCTCAATCACATCGCTTCTTATCTGCTCCAGCGTGATTTCGGGGTTGTGCTGGGTAGAGACTACGACTGTATCAACACGCACCGGCTTACCGTCGCGGTACTCAATCGTCACCTGTGTTTTGCCGTCCGGGCGCAGGTAGGGCAGAGTGCCATCCTTGCGCACCTCGGTAAGACGCTTGGCAAGGCGGTGCGCCAGTGAAATGGGCATGGGCATCAGCTCGCTGGTTTCGTCACACGCATAGCCGAACATCATGCCCTGGTCGCCCGCGCCGGTGTCGAAGGCATCGGATTGCCCGTCGCGGGTTTCCAGCGCGTTGTTAACGCCCATGGCAATATCGGGCGACTGCTCGTCAATCGAGGTGAGCACCGCACAGGTGGTGGCGTCAAAACCGAATTTCGCGCGGTTGTAGCCAATGTCGGCAACCACCGAACGCGCAATCTTGGGGATATCCACGTAGCAGCTGCAGGTGATCTCACCCATCAGCAGCACCATGCCGGTGGTTACGGTAGTTTCACACGCCACGCGCGCAAGAGGGTCCTGCTCCAGTATGGCATCAAGCACCGCATCAGAGATCTGGTCGCATATTTTGTCGGGGTGCCCCTCGGTAACGGATTCAGATGTAAACAGCATTTTAGACATTCTTCGTTCCTCCATTTAATGTACTGATTGAATTCCCCTGATGATGATTGTAATGACTCGGTATCTATCGAACCATCGGCCAAAAGGTAAGCCCTTTAGCCAGTCGTCATTATTGTAAGGCATAATGTAAAAAATAAACGCCCCAACCGACAGGTTGAGGCGCTTTTTTATGGTTATTAAGCCTCATCTCTCGTTTCACGCAGGAATTGGCACCTTACTGTACGCAGGTTGCCGGGTTTCACAGGGCCTGTCCCTCCACCACTCTTGATAAGGATATTCAATTGTTACTATAATAGCATACGTCTGCTGATTTGTCAAGACCAAAAAGGACACAATGCAGCACAAAACGCTTTCAAGGGCATTTTAATCTACGGTGCTGTAGGCGTAATCGTCGGATTCATCTGTAGTGTAGTCGGGATACTCGGCATCCCCCTCCGCCGTTTCATCCTCGTCGCCCTTAAGCTTAAAGTGGCTGGTCAGCTTTCTGAGCATCTCAGACTGCGAAGAAAGCTCCTGGCTGGCTGCGGCGGTTTGCTGAGCGGTGGCGGAGTTCGTTTCCACAACCGCGGAAATCTGGTCGACGCTTTGGGTTATCTGCATGAGCGCGGTTGCCTGATCGTCCGTCGCAACCGTAATATCGTTGATCAGCTTGCTCGACTTGTTGCAGTCAGCCACGATATCTTCAAGGGCATTGGCGGTCTTTTGGGCGATATCCACACCCTTGCCAACGGCCGTAATAGAGGACTCGATGAGTTCGGTCGTATTCTTCGCGGCCTGTGCGCTCTTGGTAGCGAGGTTGCGCACCTCATCGGCCACCACGGCAAAGCCCTTACCGGCGGCGCCGGCGCGGGCGGCCTCTACGGCGGCATTGAGTGCCAGTATATTGGTTTGGAACGAGATGTCGTCAATCACCTTGATGATTTTAGCAATGTTCGAGGAGGCGGCGTGAATCTGCTCCATCGCCCCGAGCATATTGCGCATCAGCTCGCTGCATTTCTCAACGCTGTTTACGGTTTCAAGCGACAAGGAGTTCGCGTTCTTTGCGTTATCGGCGTTATGCACTACCTGATCGTTTACCTCTTTAATGGTCGCCGAAAGCTCCTCTACAGCGGTGGCCTGCTGGGTGGAGCCTTGAGACAGCGCCTGCGACGCCCCCGAAACCTGCATACTGCCGTTTGTCACCTGCTCGGCAGCGTTGTTGATGTTGGCCATCGTACGGTTGAGTGAATCGGAAATCTTCATCAGCGCATCCTTGATGCTGCTGAACTCGCCGATATACTCGTTGCGCAGGGCAAAGGTAAGGTCGCCGTCCGAGATCGAGGTAAGAACATCGGTAATCTCATCAATGTACAGCACGTAGTTGCTCAGGCGCGCAACCGTCTTTTTAATGGCGTTTGCGAGCTCGCCGATTTCGTCCTTGGAGCGCACATCAACGGTTACAAAGAAGTTGCCTTCCGAAATCTGCTGCGCGGCATCCTTAATCTTGTTAATGGGCTTTACTATAATGATGGTGGCGGCGAGTACCGCTGCAAAGGTAAGTACCAGCATAGCCGCAAACACGATAATCAGGGTGGTGCGAATCGTATTGGAAGCGCCGGTAAGCTCCCCTAACGGCACTGCCAGCAGCAGCTTCATGTCACTCGAGCCAACGCTGTTGATGACGCACATCGACTGCGTGGAATTGAAAATATGTGTGGAGGGCGCACCTACCTGCTCGCTTAACTTGGTAAGGGCGTTCTCCTCCAGAACATCGGTAATCGCCTTACCGTCAAAGGAACGGTTGGTGCTCGCGATTATTTTATTTTCGGCATCCAACAGAATATAGGCGCCTTTTTCGCCGTAACTGCTCCAATCCACAACACTGTGAGCCAGTTCGAGGTTATCGAGTGTGGCAACCTGGGTTGCAATCTGTTTGCTTTGGCTGATGATATTTTCTTTAATAGTACCCTCAGAGTTACTGGTCACCAAAATGGTTACCAGCACCGCACAGGCACCGAAAAGAACCATAATAGGGACGAATATCATGAGCAGCATTTTCAGAACGATCGACTTTTTAAGCATGATTATTCTCCTTCACTTAAGAACATCAAGATATTTTGGTTATACATCCCGGAAGAACTGAAGTTGGGTATTAAACACAGACTGTAATCGCGTGCAGTGTAAGAATTTTATGCACAATAGCATTCTTCGAAACTTTTCGAGTCAATTTCTATTCTATTTTAAAGCATATGGGGTTAAAAATCAATGAAAATACGGGTTGTTTTAAGAAAACTTTGGATGCCAATTTGCTATAATTTGCACAGGCGTGACGAAATTTGACGAATCCTGTTGACAACAAATTTGGGCGTGGTATGATTTATAGTAATAATAGCCCATAAAAACAATTTTCTTATACTTATTGGAATTAGAATGGGGGATGACTCAATGAAAAATGTCGTGAGAGCTTATTGTCTGTTGCTGATATTTTATTTGCTTTCCATTCCCCTTTTTGCAGCCGGGCACGACGAAGAGTTTAGTCAGCCCGTGGGGAACGATTATACCCTCATCGACAACTTGGCATATGTAAATAACATTGGTAGCATTCTGTCTATTGTCAACCCGCCGGATGTATCCGGCGTGGCGCTTTCCAATCGCACCGAGACAGGCAGCGTCGTTTTCAAGGCCGCAGGGGCTCAGACCATACGCGTGGGCTTTTACGCTAAATACGGATTGTATGCCAACTATTCCTCCGGCGACGACACCTATCGGTTCTGTGAACCGGCGGCAGGGGGCAGGCTCCTTCCCGTACTGTACGATGCAGCGGCCCAAAGCTTTTATGTGCAGGATGGCGAAACAAGATATTACCTCGCTTATGATTATGAAGTATACGCTTTATGTTTTCAGCGCCTCGATCCGGCTACGGTGGGAGAACCCGCACCGCTCTCCTACGCCTTTATCAATATCTACGCTTCTGCGGACGGAAGGGCGTACACCCGCGTTACCCATAACATTGTGCAGATTCAAAGCGGCGAGGCGCTCAATACGTTTTCGGACGCATTATACTGTCAGATAGCGGCCGACCTGCCGGCGGGCAGCAAGTATATTAAGGTTGAAATCAACCAGCCAAACAGAATGATAACCAGTGTGTCACCGCTGCAATGGTCGCAGATGCCTTCACCGTACTGCGCAATCCTTGCGAATGTTCATTTTACCGGAGAACAGCTTGTTATGGGCGGTACGGATGATACATCCTCCAGCCCCATATCCTCCCAGCCGACGGATAACAGCAGCAGTAATAGCAGCAATACTGGCAGCAGTCACTCCTCAAGGGAAAGCGGCCGCGACGACGAAGATGATGATGCCCCGTCCCGCTTGTCGGACACCGCCGATTATCCTGACGGCCAAGATACGATTGGGTTGGGTAGCCCAACTTACCGCGCCCCCGCGGTACCCGAGCAGCCTGTATCGGAAAGCAAGGAAATCAGTGATGATGTCAGGCAGCAAACCTCTGCGGAACCTTCTATTGAGGGCACGCAGTCTGATGGTGTTGTGAATGCCGACAGCAAAAGAGCCTCTACGGTTCAAACTGCGAGCGGCTCGAACGATTTTGAAAAGGTCGTCATAGCCGGAGCAGGCATTGCTACTGTTTTGGGGATGACCTATATTATCATCAAATTCGCGCGTGGTACGGGCCATACGACGGACCCAATGTCCAAGGGCCCAAGCAGAACGGATGACGAGGAATCATCTTAATCTCCATCCGTAAATTGGCAGTTGTTTTGGCATAAATATTAGAGTATACTAATAGTGTTATATTGGAACCCTTGTTCCGTTTAAAGCCGAACAAGGGTTTAATCATTGAATTTATTGAAGCCTCATAATAAAGGCCAGTGATTCTTTGGTATAGAGTAAGAAAGGTGTGGTCATAGATGGAGAATATGGGTTTTAATCCTGCGCAGAATATAAATGTTCCGCAGCGGCCAAAGAAGAAATCAAAAACGGGCATCATCATCGCGTGCTGCGCGGCAGGGCTGGTTCTTGTCGGCGTCATCGCCGCCTTTGTGGTTTGGATGGTTTCCGCCTTCGGTTCAACGATCAACGGGCGGATTGATGTCATTCGCATAGAAGGGGAGATCACATCGGTGGATACCTCCTCGTTGTTTGCTTCCGGCAGCGGCTATCATCATCAGTTTATACTCGATACCATTGATAGGCTGACAGAGGACGATTCCAGTAAAGGGATCATGCTGTTCTTAAACACGCCGGGCGGCGGCGTGTACGAGTCGGATGAGGTATACTTAAAGCTGCAGGAGTATAAAGAAACTGGCAGGCCGGTATACGCCTATATGGGGCAGATGGCTGCCTCCGGCGGTTATTACATCGCTTCTGCCGCAGATAAAATATTGTGCAATCGAAACACACTCACAGGTTCTATCGGGGTGATCATGGGCACCTATATCGACCTTTCCGGTTTTCTGGAGCGCTATGGCATTACCACCCACACCTTTACCTCCGGTGCCAATAAGTCGATGGGCAGCCAGTTTGAACCCATGACGGAGGAACAGAAGGCGATCTTTCAGTCGATGGTGAACGAAGCCTACGAGCAGTTCGTGGGTGTTGTGGCGAAAGGGCGCGGGATGCCGGTAAGCGAAGTAAAAAAGATCGCCGACGGCAGGGTATACACCGCAAAGCAGGCACTTAACAATAAGCTGGTTGATGGCATCTGTACCTATGAAGAGGCGCTTGATGACATGAAAGAGGCGATCGGCGGCGAAGAGATGTTTATTCAGGAGCATGCGGCACCCGGGCCGAGCGGCTTTGCCGGTTTGTTTGCCGCCGTTCGAAACATCGCGCCCAAAAACGAGGCGGAGGTCATTTTGGATACGCTCAAAGCATACAATAAGACGGGGTATTATTGTCCCGAGTTAGCCCAATAATTTAAGGACGAATCTGAAGGCGCCAGTGCTTGTCAATGCCTTAAGAAACGTCCATGCTTGGAGGGAACAGTGTGCATCTAACCGTCAACGACCTCAGGCACAAAGAAGTGGTAAACATTAAAGACGGTGCACGTTTAGGCTGTGTATGCGACGTGGAGATTGATATGGACTGCGCCAAGGTGATCGCCCTCATCATCTACGGCAGGCCGCGTTTTTTCGGCTTGTTCGGGCGCGCGGACGACATCTTCATCGGTCTTGATAACATCAAGGTTATGGGTGAGGACACCATTCTGGTAAGCTTTGAGTATGTGAACCGACCTGCGCGACGAAAGTTTAACATCTTTGAAAATTAAGCCCATATTATCTGTAAAAGATATTGCATTTTTTATAGTGCTATGCTACAATAAATCGTCGAGTCAATTGCCATTGGCTAAGGCTTTCTTTTTGTGAGTTTTCGCGTGGCAATCGGCAGGCCTATCATGGCCTCAATAAAATCACACGTTTTACAATTGACTGCGGCGGTGCCGTAACAAAGGTTGCGGTCTCGCGTCAAGTTGCGTAAAACGGCGGTTAACAACCAAAATTAGGAGGAAACACAAATGGCAGTAGTATCCATGAAGCAGCTTCTTGAAGCTGGTGTACACTTCGGTCACCAGACAAGAAGATGGAACCCCAAAATGGCGCCCTATATCTTTACCGAACGCAACGGCATCTACATTATCGACCTGCAGAAGACCGTAAAGAAGCTTGAAGAAGCTTACATGTTCGTTCGCGACGTTGTTTCAAACGGTGATACCATTCTTTTTGTTGGCACCAAGAAGCAGGCGCAGGACTCGATTAAGGACGAGGCGGAGAGAGCAGGCATTCATTATGTGAACGCTCGCTGGCTCGGTGGTATGCTCACCAACTTTAAAACCATTCGCCGCAGAATTGCAAGGCTTACCCAGCTGCGCAAGATGCAGGAAGACGGCACCTTCGACGCGCTGCCCAAGAAAGAGGTTATTAAGTTAAACCTTGAGATTGAAAAGCTTGAGAAGTTCCTCGGCGGTATTAAGAATATGGATAAGCTGCCCGGCGCTCTGTTTGTGGTAGACCCCCGCAAAGAGAAGATTGCGGTAGCCGAAGCCAAGAAGCTTGGCATTCCCGTGGTTGCGATTGTTGATACCAACTGCGACCCCGATGAGGTAGACTACGTTATCCCCGGCAACGACGATGCTATCCGCGCCGTTAAGCTGATTGCCGGCGCTATGGCCAACGCCGTCATGGAGGGCAGACAGGGTGCTGAGGCGGAACAGGCCGCACAGCAGGAAGTTCCTGCCGACAAAGAGTAGTTTTTACCCTGAAATAACGAATGCCCGAGCAGGTTGCGCGGGCATTCCTTTTAAAAACACTGTTTTATGTGCGATTATTTTGAAAGGATGATTTGAAAATGGCTTTTACAGCTAAAGACGTTGCAACCCTCCGCGAGAAAACCGGCTGCGGGATGATGGACTGCAAAAAGGCGCTTACCGATTCAAACGGGGATATGGATAAGGCAGTTGAGATTCTTCGCGAAAAGGGTCTTGCCGCCGCCACCAAAAAGGCGGGCAGAATCGCCGCCGAGGGCGTTGTATACGCTTCGGTAAATGATGCAAAGAATGTTGGTGTTGTACTGGAAGTTAACGCCGAGACCGACTTCGTTGCCAAGAACGACAGCTTTAAGTCGTTTGTTGAAACCTGCGCGAGCATCATTATCGAACAGAACCCCGCCGATGTTGCGGCCCTTGAGGCCTGCAAGCTTGCAAGCGGTGAAACCGTTGCCGACCTTCTTCGTGAAAAGATCCTCACCATCGGTGAGAATATCAAGATCCGCCGCTTTAAAAGAGCCGAAGGCGCAATCACAACCTACGTACACGGCGGCGGCAGAATCGGCGTGCTGGTAGAGTTCGATACGACCGCCGAGATTGCGGCAAAGCCCGAGTTCGAGACCTTTGCAAAAGACGTTGCCATGCAGGTTGCGGCTGCGACGCCCACCTATTTAAATAAAGAAGCCGTTCCCGCCGGGGAAGTGGAAAAGGAGAAAGAGATTCTCACCGTTCAGGCGATCAACGAGGGCAAGCCTGCCGCCATCGCCGAGAAGATGGTAATTGGCAGAATCTCGAAGTTCTACAAGGACGTTTGTCTGCTTGAGCAGGCGTTTGTTAAGGATGCAGATATCTCCGTGGCTCAGTATGCCGAGAAAACCGGCAAGGAGCTCGGCGGCAAGATCGTTATCACCGGCTTTACCCGTTTTGAAAAGGGCGAGGGCCTTGAGAAGCGTCAGGATAACTTCGCCGATGAAGTTGCCAGCATGATTAAATAACTGTTCTTTTTAACAGTTAAGGGCCGTCTGAAAGGACGGCCCTTTTTTGTGTAATTTCGGCGAATATTTCTGCCCTTTTGGTCAATACAATCTGTTATTAAGCTTTGTGAAGGTTTGGTTGCATATATTACATAAAACATTACAATAAAATTAAGTTAACTGCATAAAACCTCAGCGAATTTTACACTATTAACTATAGAAGCCTGTGTTTACGCGATTTATCTGTTTTATTATGCATTATGCGATGAAAAATAATAGTAAAATTAGATGTTTTATGTAATATAATTTGTAATTATCTATTGACCTGTAATTCAACCTATTGTAATATATAAATTGTACAGGTGTACTGGAGGATGTGTTGCGAGTGAAACGATTTAAGGTTTTCAGTTGCTTACTGGCTATGGCATTTCTGTTTGTTGCCTGCAGCAGGTCTCAGCAAACGCCCGACGTTTCTTCTCAGGCTGCTACGTCGGCTGTGCAGGAAGACAGCAGCATTCTTTACCCGCCCGAACAACCCGCTTATGACAGCGAGGTACCCTTTGAGAACGTCAGCAACAATACCGTAGAGGATGTGTTTGAGGCGCTTGACGGCTCCTCATCAAAAGCTTCCTCTTCGCAGCAGCAAAGTGCTGCCGCTTCCTCTAAGGCATCGTCCTTCTCAAAATCGTCTTCTTCTAAGGCTTCTTCCGCGGCAGCATCTTCAAAGGCGGCTTCGTCCAAGCCAAGCACGGAGCAAGCACCCAGTCAGTCGGTGAAAGCTCCCTCAGGAGAGATGCGCGCTGTCTGGCTTTCCTACCTCGACCTCGAGACAATCCTAAAAAGCAAGTCTCAGTCGGAGGCAAAAGCAGGGATAGATAAAGCTTTTGATAAGATTGCGGCACAGTCTATGAATACGGTAATCGTGCAGGTTCGCCCGTTTGCCGATGCTCTATATGATTCACAGTATTTTCCGTGGTCCAAAATACTGACCGGCACGCAGGGTAAAAACCCGGGTTACGACCCGCTGAGCCTTATGGTCAGCGCGGCGCATAAGCGCGGGCTCGAGATACACGCATGGGTAAACCCCTACCGCGTACTCACCACGACCGATATGAGCAAGCTTTCTGACGACAACATTGCCAAGCAGTGGTATGAGGATGAAGAGGACTATACTATAGTTGTAGATTCCAAGGGTATCTTCTTTAATCCCGCCCGTCCCGAGGTGCGCAAGCTGATTGTAAACGGCATCAAGGAGCTTGTTTCGGGCTACGATATCGACGGCGTGCATTTCGATGACTATTTTTATCCCACCACCGCTTCGTCCTTTGATAAAACTGCTTACGATGAGTACAAGGCAGACGGCGGTGCGCTGTCGCTTGCAGGCTGGCGGCTTGATAATGTCAATAAACTTATCTCAGACACCTACTCGGCGGTAAAGGCCATCAACTCGTCGGTACAGTTTGGTGTCAGTCCGCAGGCAAACGTAGATATCAACTATTCCAGCCAGTATGCGGACGTAAAAACATGGTGCAAGACCCCTGGATATATCGATTATATCATGCCGCAGGTTTACTTTGGCTTTGAGAACGATACCTGCCCGTATGAGGATACGGTAGAGCTCTGGAACAGCATGATTAAGGCAAGCGGGGTCAAGCTTTACACAGGGCTTGCCGTGTACAAAATAGGTGTGAGTGATCAATGGGCGGGTGCAGGCGCTGACGAGTGGCAGGATACAACGACCATGCTGGAGCGTCAGGTTTCGGCGGCAAGGGAGCTGTCGAAATATTCCGGCTTTGCCCTTTACAGATATGATTCTATCTTTAATCCGGCTTCTTCTGTAAAAACAAGCGTCAATGAGGAACTGGAAAATCTGCAGTCGATACTGTGACAAAGCGAAATACGGGGTGAAATCATTGTCAAGGATGAGTAAAAGCAACAAGAGGTTGGGCATCGTTTTGGGAAGCAGCTTTCTGGTTATCACTGTTATAGCCGGAATTATTGCTTTTGCCTTTAATGGTTCGGGGATACTGCCGCCGAGCATCATTAATGCAAACGACAGCAGGGTAAACAGCAGTGAAGCACCGGTTGAATCGGTGGAGGATTCCTCCGTGCCGGAGAGCGAAAGCTCACTTCCGGAGCTGCCGGATGCAGAGACGGAGGTAACGCCGGTATCCTTTAACAGGCCGGATGAGCTTCGCGCCGTGTACCTTATTCCCGGGGAGGATTTCATCTTAAACAATACGACCTCGGCGGAACAAGTGCAGAAAGAGATTGATGCGGCACTTACCAAAACAGCCGAGCTGCACATGAATTCGGTGATTGTAGACCTTCGCTACAACGATACGGTAATATATAAATCAGGCATCTTCCGCTCCAAAGTGGGCGATTTTGATGCCTTCGACTATCTAACCAAACAAGCCAAGGCGAAGGGATTGTTTGTATATGCCATCTATGAGGCGTTGAACGTTCCTTCGGGTGATAAGATTGTCACCGCAGATAATATCAACGGCGACACCCTCGACACCATAGCAAATGGTGTAAAGGAAATCGTAGAAGGCTACTCGGTCGACGGTATCCTGATTGAGAATTATTTTAATGAAACCAAAGAGGGTTCCTATGGGCTGTACGCCGAGAACGGAATCTCCATCGGCTTTAATAACTACATGTACCAAAACGACGAGGCGGTAATCAAGGCCATCTCGGATACGGTACGGGCGGTAAACCGCAACGTTCAGGTAGGTATCTGCACCACCTCCGTATGGGCCAACAGCGAGGCTGAGGAGAGCGGCTCCAAAACCAACGCTGAATACCAGATGCTTTACGACGGCCATGCCGATGTGAAAAAATACATAGAAAAAGGGTATGTAGACTTTGTTTCGGTAAAGGCCTCCGGCGCTATCACCGACTCCGCCGTGCCCTTTGAGACGGTGGTAAGCTGGTGGGCTGACTTAGCGCAGCAGCACAACATCCCAATGTATATCATTCACTCCGCCACCAAGGCCTGCACCGACAGCGCAGGGTGGAGCAGCCCCGATCAGTTGACCAGACAGGTGATAGAGGCGCGTAAGATCTCCGGCTACAAGGGCAGTGCGTTTAATTCTCTCAAGGCTCTGGCGGCCGACCCGAAGGGCAGCACCAATCTGCTTGTTAACTATTATGCGGACAAGGTAAAGGTAGATCATATCCTTAAAGACCTTGCCATTACCCAACCTGCCAAAAAGGCGATTTCTACCAATGAGCCGACCATGACCTTTAAGGGCGCTTCAGACCCGAACTTCCCCATCACCCTTAACGGGGAGGCGCTCACACAGGACGATAACGGCTATATTACATTCGATGCCGACCTTAAGCCCGGTGAAAATACCTTCACCTTCGAGCATAAGGAAAAGACGATAACCTACACCATTAACCGCGATGTTCAGGTACTCAAGGAGGTATCCCCGGCCGGTTCCATTTCGCCGCTGGGTAATTCGGCGGTAACCGTTACGGTTGTGGCTTACAAAGGTGCCAAGGTGACTGCCTCTCTTGCTGGGCAGAACATTACACTTAAAGAGGACACCAGCCCGGATGACTCCGATGACCAAGACTCGAATTATTGCCGCTTTATCGGTACCCTCACTATGCCGGAAGCTAAATCCTCGGTGCAGAATCTCGGCACCATCAGTGTAAAGGCTACTGCCGAGGGGGTAACCGAAAGTAAAACCGCTGCCAGTGTAAAGGTGGCCGAGGCAATTTCCTATGATACCTCCGGCGGCAATGGCGACCAGATACAGGTTGTCGCTACGCAGGCGGAAACCTTCCCCACCGATACGATAGACGATTATTCCGACCCGGATTATCATCCGCTGCCCAAGGGTACGCTGGATAAGGTGGTTAGCGACCCCATCAACTTCTCGGATGGTAAAACTTCCTTCACCTATTATATCCTCGCATCCGGTGTGCGCGTTTATAAACAGGATATCTCGTTCATCTCCGATAAAAATCTATCCAGCAACAAGATTTCTAAGTTGACCGTAGATAACGACGGACGCTATACTACTGTTTCGCTCGATATGAGCTGGGCGGCTCCCTATACGGTGGATTTAAGCTCTACGGCGATGAAGATTAGCTTTAAAAACACTTCTTCTACACCCGGCAATCTTTCCTCCCTCAGTAAGAACCCACTGTTCTCCAGTGCCACATGGTCCGGCTCGTCGCTGACCCTAAAGATTAAATCCGGCGGGTTTATGGGCTATCAGGCTTCGTACAGCGGCAATACGCTGAAATTTAAGTTTAATAACCCTGCTCCAATTCAAGAGGCCTCCAATTCCTACGGCTATACCTTAGACGGCGCGCGCATTGTGCTTGACCCCGGCCACAACGATGCCGACCCCGGTGCACTTGGCTTCTACCCGGATATCAACGAGCGCGAGATCAACCGTTGGATTGCAAGCGAAACCGAAGATATTCTCGAAGACCTTGGCGCGACCGTACAGGTAAATCCCTCTCCCTCCAGTTCATCACTTGAAGGAAGAATGAGTAATTCCATTTCGTTTGCGCCGCACTTGCTTATCTGTATTCACTGTAACTCGGCGGGTTCTTCCGCTACCGGCACCGAAAGCTATTATTTCAACGATTTTTCCACCGCGCTTGCAAGTTATGCTGCCAAGAATGTTTCATCGCAGCTTGGCACGACCAACCGCGGGGCAAAGTTTGGCTACTACTACATGACGCGCAATTTCGCGTTCCCGGCAACCTTAACTGAATATGGCTTTGTGAGTAACCGCTCGGAATACTCGAAGATGATCAGCGACGAGGGGCAGGCTGCAATGGCAAGGGGCACTGTCGAGGCCATTATCGATTTCTTCCGCAGCCGTTACAGCTCTTCCTCGAAGGGGACAGAATCGACGGGCAACGTACCGAATGTTGCGGTTACGGGCGTATCTCTTGATAAAACCGAAGCTACCGTCGAGGTAGGGAAGACCTTACAGCTCACTGCATCTGTTAAGCCTGAGAACGCAACCAATCAAGGCGTTACATGGTCGAGCAGCGATAAAAATATCGCTACCGTTGATGAGAACGGTTTGGTGAAAGCTGTCAAGGCGGGCATCGCTAAGATTACCGTTACCACTGCGGACGGCGGTAAAAGCGCTGTTGCTACCATCACAGTTACACCGGCTACGGGCGCGGCGGTTACCGCTGTACAGCTTGATCAACCCGATTTGGTGCTTTGGGTAAATGAAATAGCGCAATTAACCGCTACTGTGTTACCCGATACCGCCGCAAATAAACAGGTAACATGGAGCACCAGTAATTCATCTATAGCTACGGTGGACGCCAATGGCAAGGTTACCGCGAAGGCTGCGGGAACAGCAACCATTACGGTCACTACCGTGGACGGCGGTAAAAAGGCCACCTGTAGGGTGAAGGTTGACCCTGCGGTGGCGGTAAACGGTGTGTCTATCAGTGTCTCCCAACTGAATTTGGCAATAGGCACCAGCGGGTCGCTTAGCGCTACCGTTACGCCAGAGAATGCTGTAGATAAAAAGGTTATATGGAGCAGTAGTGACACTGCCGTCGCCACAGTCGATTCAAGCGGCAAGGTTACGGCGAAAAAGGCCGGTACAGCCACCATTACCGCAAGAACTCAGGATGGGAACTACATTGCCACCTGTACGGTCAATGTTGGCACGGTAGCTACACCGTAGTCTATTTAAGATCTGATATTACAAAAAGCAACCTGATTCGGGTTGCTTTTTGCAGTTTAGGCTGTATAACTTACAAATAACAATAATAGCCTATTTGAAAGGTATAATTTAATTGACGTTTTTAGGTTCTGTTTGTATAATTAAATAATATGCAGTAGGTAATAGCTGCACTGCCTTTCGGGGCACACTAATTTTGGGGATTCATCATTCTAGGGGGAACCATGAACAAACGCGCAGAAACTGTCATCGATGCAACCACGCTTGCGCAGCAGCGCGACTTTGCGCGGCAGGTATTTGAGATAAACGAAGAGCATTTTATGCAAACCGGCAGGCAGCGGCTGGCGCTGACGCACAGCTACGGCTGCCAGCAGAACGTAGCCGACGGCGAAAAGTTAAGCGGCCAGCTTGCCGAGATGGGCTATGGCTTTACCGATAACGCCGACGAGGCCGATATTATCATCTACAACACCTGCGCGGTGCGCGAGCATGCGGAGGACAGGGTATACGGCAATCTTGGCGCGCTTAAGCACAACAAGCGCCGCAAACCGAATATGCTCATCGGCATCTGCGGCTGTATGACGCAGCAGGAGCATGTTGCCGAAAAGATCAAGCAAAGCTACCCGTATGTGGATATGGTGTTCGGTACCTATGCCATTCACAAGCTGCCCGAGATGGTCTACAGCGCGCTAAAGGGCGGCAAGCGTGTATTTGACCTTGAGGAGCGGCAAAACTATATTGCGGAGGGCCTGCCCGTACGCCATGAAGGCGGCATCAAGGCGTGGCTGCCGGTGATGTACGGCTGCAACAACTTCTGCACCTACTGCATCGTGCCCTATGTGCGCGGCAGGGAGCGCTCCCGCGCAAGCGATACAATCATCGCCGAGGCCAAAGAGCTGGTCGCCTCGGGGTTTAAAGAGATTATGCTGCTCGGGCAGAACGTCAACTCCTATGGCAACACCACCCAAGGGGAGCTCTCGTTCGCGCAGCTGCTTCGAAAAATCAACGCCATCGAGGGCGATTTCCGCATCAAGTTTATGACCTCCCACCCCAAGGATGCCACTGCCGAGCTGTTTGAGGCGATTGCCGAGAGCGGGAAGGTAGAGCGGCATATCCACCTGCCGGTGCAGTGCGGCAGCGACCGAATCCTTAAACAGATGAACCGCGGCTACACGGCGGAGCAATACCTGCAAACCATTGCGCTTGCGCGGCAAATCATCAAGGGTGCGGCCTTTACCAGCGATATTATCGTAGGCTTCCCCGGCGAAACCTACGAGGATTTTAAAGAAACCCTCGCACTTATCGAAAAGGTTCGATACGACGCGCTGTTTACCTTCATCTATTCCAAGCGCAAGGGCACCCGTGCGGCGGAACTGGAAGATGCTGTGCCGCATTCTGAAAAAACCGCATGGTTTGCAGAGCTGCTCAAACATCAGGCCGCTAGCGCCGAGGGGCAGTACCGCCAGAAAATAGGCACCATTGTGCACGTGCTGGCTGAAGGTAAAGGGAAAAACGAGGGCTGCCTTACAGGCAAAACCGAGCATGGCATGGCCTGCGAGTTTGCCGCTTCGGAGGACCTAATAGGCAGTTTTGTAAAGGTTTACGTCACCGATGCTCAAAATTGGGCCTTGGTTGGCAAAGCATTACCGTGATACTGCACCATAGGTTCAGAATATACGTATAATGCCAATAAATACAATTCAGATGGGAAAGGCTTGGTTAATAGTATGGAACAGATTATTTTAAAGGCAAAAGAGCTTGGAAAGCTTATTCAGGCGGATGAAACCTATCTTGCCATGGCAAAGGCAAAGGAAATGGTGGACGCGGACACGAAACTTCAGGATATGATCGGCGAGTTTAACCTCTCCAAGATGTCGCTGAATCAGGAGCTTTCCAAGGAAGACCGCGATCAGCAGAAGGTAACCGATCTGGATACCAAGATCCGCACCCTGCACGGCGAGATCATGCAGAACCCCAATATGGTTTTATACAGTGAAACCCAGGAGGAGCTCGATACCATCATCTCCAAGATAAACGCTATCCTTTCGGCCAGCCTGAACGGAATGGACCCCGAAACGGCGGACGAGATGCACTCCTGCGGCGGCAGCTGCTCTTCCTGCGCGGGCTGCCACTAAACAGTATAACAAGTAGACGACGGAAGGGAATGGGTTTGCTTGGCGGATTTATCACCGATGATGCAGCAGTATCAAAGAATCAAGGAGCAGCATAAAGACCATATCCTATTCTTTCGGCTGGGCGATTTCTATGAGATGTTTTTCGACGACGCGGTTTTGGCATCGCGCGAGCTGGAACTGGTGCTTACGGGCCGCGACTGTGGGCAGGAGGAACGTGCACCCATGTGCGGCGTGCCCTACCACAGCTGCGAGGCCTATATCGCGCGTCTGGTCAAGAAGGGCTACAAGGTGGCCATCTGCGAGCAGATGGAGGACCCGAGCCTTGCCAAGGGCATTGTGCAGCGCGATGTCATACGTGTGGTCACCCCCGGCACGGTGATTGAAAACAGCATGCTCAACGAAGCCCGCAACAACTATATCTGCATGATCTTTATGCAGGATAATTGCGCGGGCGCCGCGTTCTCCGATATCTCCACAGGCGAGATCAACCTCATTGAGCTTTCGGGTGACGATATCGTCGCCGCTGTGATGAGCGAGGTGGGCCGCTTCTCGCCCAGCGAGGTGTTGTTAAGTGAAGCGGCCGGTGCGCAAAAAACACTCGGCGCGTTTTTAAAGAATAAGCTAGATTGCATGGCGGATATCCTTGCCGCCGACTATTTTGAGCTTAAGCGCTGCGAAAGCGGCATTCTTGCGCACTTTAAAAAAGAAAGCCTCTCGCTTTTGGATTTACAGGACAAGCCCTGCGCCGTCGTCGCCTTGGGCGCCCTGCTGCGCTACCTTACCGAGATGCAGAAAAACGGCTTGGAGCGCCTGATTACCCTAAACCTTTACGGCGAAAGCCAGTATATGAACTTGGATATTACCGCGCGCCAGAACCTCGAGCTCACCGAGACCATGCGCACCAAGGATAAAAAGGGAACGCTCCTGTGGGTGCTTGACCAAACCAAAACAGCGATGGGCAAGCGGCTTATCCGCAGCTACATCGAACAGCCGCTCTTAAACCCTGCCACCGTTTCCAAGCGCTTAAATGCGGTGGAGGAGCTTTATAACGACAGTATCCTGCTAAACGACGTGCGCGACATGCTCGGGGGCATCTATGACCTTGAGCGCATCATGACGCGCATTGTTTACGGCAGCGCAAGCGCGAGGGAGTTAAAGTCGCTTTCCTATACGGCGCAGAGCCTGCCTGCTTTAAAGGAGCGTCTTGCGGGGGTAGGCAGCCGTCTGCTGCAGGAAATCTGTACCCAGTTAGATACGCTTGACGACATCCGCGAGCTGATAGAAACCGCTATTACCGACGACCCGCCCGCCACCGCCAAGGACGGCGGCGTGATCAAGGCTGGTTACAGCCGAGAGGTGGACGAATACCGCGAGATCATCCAAAACTCTAAGGCGTATATCGCCGAGATTGAGCAAAAAGAAAAAGAGAGAACGGGCATTAAAACCCTTAAGATAGGCTACAACAAGGTGTTCGGGTACTACCTGGAGGTTTCCCGCAGCTACGCGGGGCAGGTGCCCGACGAGTACATACGCAAGCAAACCCTTTCAAACGGCGAACGCTACATCACCGAGGAGCTCAAAACGCTGGAGGCCAAGGTGCTGGGCGCGAGTGAGCGTATTATCGCACTCGAAGCGCAGCTGTTTACGGAGGTAAAAAGCAAGATTGCGGCGGAGCTTCCCCGCATACAGTATACGGCGCGCGCCATCGCAAGGCTTGACGTGTTTGCCTCCTTCGCCACCGTTTCGCAGTCGATGGGTTACACCCGCCCGGATGTGGACCTTTCGGGGGAGATCATCCTTGAAGATTCACGCCACCCCGTGGTGGAGGCGATTTTAAGCGGCGGGGCGCTGTTTGTCTCTAACTCCGTACACCTTGACCTTGATAAGAACCGTATTGCGGTAATCACGGGGCCGAATATGGCGGGTAAATCCACCTACATGCGTCAGGTGGCGCTTATCGTGCTCATGGCGCAGATCGGCTGCTTTGTGCCCGCAAAGAGTGCCAAGATTGGCATTGTCGACAGCATCTTCACTCGGGTGGGGGCCTCCGACGACCTTTCCACCGGGCAGTCCACCTTTATGGTGGAGATGAACGAGGTGGCGCACATCCTTAAAAACGCTACCGCAAAAAGTCTTATCATCCTCGATGAGATCGGGCGCGGCACATCGACCTACGACGGCATGAGCATCGCCCGCGCGGTGATAGAGCATATCGCCGACAAGCGCCGGTTGGGTGCCAAAACGCTGTTTGCCACCCACTACCACGAGCTTACCGAGTTGGAGGACACTGTAGACGGCGTGCTCAATTATAACATCGCCGTTAAAAAGCGCGGCGACGATATCACCTTCTTGCGCCGCATAGTGCGCGGCGGCGCCGACGACAGCTACGGCATCGAGGTTTCCAAGCTTGCGGGCATCCCCGAGCCGGTGATTGCTAGGGCCAAAGAGATTTTAAAGAGCCTTGAAAACGGCGACATGGTAAAGGTGAAAAAGAGCATCCGCAAGGAAGAAGAGACTGCCGAAGCGGCCTTTATGCAGACAAGCCTTACCTCCAACGCGAACGATGAATTGATTGAAAAGCTGCGCCAGATTGACGTCAATACCCTTACGCCCATCGAGGCGCTCAATACACTGTATCATATCAAAAGTATGCTCGGTTAATTGCGTCCTTTATCAGCAATAAACTTCTGAAACAACTGCATCGGAATCATTGGCTATGGACTTATAGATAGGATTGGTTATTGCGATGAACCGAATTACGGTTTTACCCAAACAGGTTGCCGAGCTTATCGCGGCGGGGGAGGTAGTGGAACGCCCCGCCTCGGTGGTGAAGGAGCTTGTAGAAAACTCAATAGACGCGGGCGCGGCCAGCATCACCGTCGAGATACAAAACGGCGGGGTCTCGTTTATACGGGTCACCGACGACGGCAGCGGCATCCTGCGCGACGACGTGAGAAACGCTTTTGTCAGCCACGCCACCAGCAAGATTTCAGGGGCGGACGACCTTTACAGCATCGGTACGCTCGGCTTTCGTGGCGAGGCGCTCGCCTCTATCGCCGCGGTGGCGAGGGTTTCGCTGCTCACCCGCACGGCGGATGAGCTGGCGGGCACCAGCGTGACGGCAGAGGGCGGCGCCATCCTCTCGGTAGAGGACGCGGGCTGCCCGGTGGGCACCACCATCGTGGTGCGCGACCTGTTTTATAACACTCCCGCGCGCATGAAGTTCTTAAAAAAGGATGTTTCCGAGGCCAACGCTATCGCCGCGTGCCTTGACCGTATCGCCCTTTCACACCCGGAGGTTTCGCTGCGCTTTATCCGCGAGCAAAAAACCACCCTGCACACCTCGGGTGACAACAACCTGCTCTCCTGCGCCTACGGCGTGTTCGGCAGGGACTTTGCCAAGGGGCTGATCGATGCTGAATATGAGGCCGACGGGGTGCGCGCGCAGGGGCTTATTTCCAAGCCCGAAGAGAGCCGCGCCACCCGCGGGATGCAGTACTTCTTTGTAAACGGCCGGTTTGTGCGCACGCGCACCGCCATGGCGGCATTGGAGGAGGCCTTTAAAGGGTCTATCATGGTGGGGCGGTTTCCGTCCTGCATCCTCAACATCTCGCTGCCCTACCATCAGGTGGATGTGAACGTGCACCCCGCAAAGGTTGAGGTTCGTTTTGTCAACGAGCGCATGGTGTTCGACGCCGTGTATTTCGCGGTAAAGAACGCGCTCACGGCCTTGGACGCGCCACCCAAGCTGGCTTCAAAGCCGGTGCCACATATACAGAGCCCCCAGCAGCTATTCCAACCGCCCGTGCGGGAGGTGCCCGAGCAGCAGCGCCTTCAGGAAGCAAAGCCGCAGCAGGTCTTTACAACCGTTACCGCCGCGCAGTTTCGCGACCTGCAGCCCCAGTTTCACGATACCTCTCCGCCGCTCTATGCCAGCCGCGGCAAGCCTGCCACCCTGACAGTGGATTTGCCGCCAGATCGGCCTATGGTACAGGAGGCTCCTCCCTTACATAAAGCGGCCGGACCGATGGTTGAGCCCGGTGTCATACCGCAGCAGGTGTTTATTCCATCGGTCGCCGAAGCGCCCGCAAAGGCGCAGCCGCAGCCACCACAGGATATACCTGCCCGGCTCATCGGCGAGGTGTTCGATACTTATATTCTCCTGCAAAAAGGGGAAGATATCCTAGTTGTAGATAAACACGCCGCGCACGAGCGCATCCTCTATGAGCAGCTCAAGGCACAGCACCGAACCCTCACCTCCCAAACCCTGCTGGTGCCCGTTACCGTAACGCTGCCCAAGGAAGAATACGCCGCCATTACCGAGAACCTCGCGCGTCTTGCCGAGGCGGGCTTTGAGTTTGAGGATTTCGGCACCGGCAGTATTCTGGTGCGCGAGTTCCCGCTTGAGCTTGCGCGGGAGGATATAGGCGCTGTTGTGGCGGAGCTTGCGGGCAGTTTATTGAAAAACAAGCGCAGCGTCACCCCACAGGTTATCGAAGACCTTTTTCACTCCATCGCCTGCCGCGCTGCCGTAAAGGCGCACGACAAGACCGGTGCACCGGAGCTGCTTGAGCTCATACGCATACTGTCCGAAAACGGCGAGCTCAAGCATTGCCCCCACGGCAGACCTATTGTGGTTGCAATTGAAAAAAAGGAGCTTGAAAAGAGATTTGGCAGAGTGTAAGAACCCCCCGCTGGTGGTCATCGTCGGCCCAACCGCCTCGGGTAAAACCGCGCTTTCCATCGAGCTTGCGGCGCGCCACGGCGGCGAGATTATCTCGGCGGACTCCATGCAGATCTACAAGGGCATGGACATCGCAACCGCGAAGCCCACGTTACAGGAGATGCGCGGGGTGCCTCACCACCTTATTTCGGTGCTGGAAAACAGCGAGAGCTTTAACGTGGCGCAGTATCAGAAGCTTGCCGCTTCCTGCATTAACGGGGTACTGCAGAGGGGAAGGTTGCCCTTTCTGGTGGGCGGAACCGGACTGTACGTGTCCTCGATCGTGGATAACACCGATTTCGGCGAGATAGAAACCAATCAGGCCTTGCGCCACAGCCTTGAGGAGCGGGCGCGCAGCGAGGGCGGGCAGGTGCTGCTTGAGGAACTTCAGCAGGCCGACCCGGTTCTTGCGGCGGTACTGCACCCCAATAACCTCGGGCGCATCATCCGCGCGCTCGAGGTTTACAAAACCACCGGCAGGCCGCTCAGCGAGTTTCAGGCCCTTTCGCGGCTGAAGCCGTCGCCCTACAACCTTTGCATGATCGGCCTTACATGTCGCGACCGCGAGAAGCTCTACCGGCGGATTGACGACAGGGTAGACGCCATGCTGCAAAACGGCCTGCTGGCCGAGGTAGAGGCCCTGATGAACAGAGGGCTCTCTAAAACCGCCTTTCAGGCCATCGGCTATAAGGAGCTGTACGGGTATTTTAAGGGGGAGCTGCCCCTTACCGAGGCGGTAGAGAACCTAAAACGTCAAACAAGGCGCTATGCAAAGCGGCAACTTACCTGGTTTCGACGTGATGAGCGCATCCGCTGGATATATAATGAGGACAATAACACTATTAGTCAAGCCGAAGAAGTACTAAAACTCTTTAATATCATATGACGGAGGAACAACTATGCAAAAGCAGCTGAATCTGCAGGATGTTTTTTTAAACCAAGCCAGACGCGACAAAATTCCGCTTACCATCTTCCTGACAAACGGCTTTCAGTTTAAGGGCATGGTAAAGGGTTTCGATAGTTTTACGGTCATTCTCGACTGCGAAGGCAGGCAGAACCTTGTGTACAAGCATGCCATCTCCACCATCATCCCGGGCAGGAATATCAGCATTCTGGAGGCCGCGGAGAAAGAAACCGCCGAGTAAGGCCTCGCTTTGCAGATCACAAAAATCGTTTCAACCTCATTCGTTTTTACGCTTCTAGCCTTCATAATTATCAGTAAAGACGTTGCAGGAGGGCAGTATGAACCGCATTCTTTACCGCATAGGCACCGTCGTGGTTGTCATCATCACACTGGCTTTCCTCGGTTATCAGGTTATTCGCTACCTGTACATGCCCGAACAGGTTGAAACCGCCTATCTATTCACCCAGTCGGACTATGTGCTGGCTCAGGGAATCGCGGTGCGGGATGAGACGGTGATTACTACCCCGGCAAACGGGGTAACAAGCTATCTGCTCGACGACGGTGAAAAGGTCTCCGCCGGTATGCCCGTCGCGAAGGTTTACTCTACCGAGCAGGATGCCGCGAACGAAGCCGCCATCAAAAAGCTTGAGCAGGAGGCCCAGATGCTCAGCCAGTCGGCGGACCCCGGCCATGCGGATTACGCCAACGCCGAGGTGCTGAGCAGCCAGATTATAGACAAGCTCACCCACCTCTCGGAAGTGGTTGAAAGCCGCAGTTTAGGCGGCCTGGATACATACAAAAATGAATACCTCATGCTGCTGAATACGCGTCAGGTAGCCACCGACCGCGTGCAGAACTTTGATACGCGCGTCGCGCAGCTGAATCAGGAGGCTGAAGGCTTACAAAACAGCACGCAGCCGAGCATCGCAGAGGTGCAGTCGCCCACCCCCGGCTTTTTCGTCAGCGTAACCGACGGGTATGAAGGGAAGCTTACGCAGGATGTCGTTTCCTCCATGACGGTGGATACCTTTAAGCAGCAGCTGCAGGAGCAGGCGC
Source organism: Bacillota bacterium (assembly GCA_023412215.1). Taxonomy (GTDB): domain Bacteria; phylum Bacillota; class Clostridia; order Oscillospirales; family Ruminococcaceae; genus Acetanaerobacterium. Next base: position 64,945 of record JAEYNX010000027.1, read on the forward strand.
CCTACCAACCCTCACCCGAGGTGGTGGGCAAGATCATCACCGACTTTGAATGGCACTTTGCAGCGCTGGTGCCCATGGAAAAGATGGGGCGTTTTACCCGCGGTACCTCCATTACCGTCACCTTCCCCTATGAGTCGGACGTGGGGTATGCCGCTGTGGTGGATAGTACCATTACGCAGGAGGACTCGCAGGACGGTGTTGTCCTCCTCAAGCTCAACCGCATGAATAAAGAGCTTTGCACCCTTCGCAGCGAGCGGGCGGAGCTTTCGTTTATGTCTTACAGAGGGCTGAAGGTTCGCAACAGCATTATGCGCTTTCAGGGCAGCCAGCCCGGTGTCTATGTGAAAAACGGCGAATCGATCGTTTTCAAGAAGCTGGACATTATCTTTTACGGCGACGGTTTTGTACTCTCTAAAGAGCACGATGATACGCAGTATCTCGCGCAGTATAACGAAATGATTATAAACGGCAAAGAGATGGAGACCGTCCCCACCCAATAATGCTAAATATTCTTTTAAATAGAATTTGTATAAAGGCCTGCCATTTGGCTGTAAACGGGCTGTGTGCCGTTTATAGCCAATTTGTGCAGCTAAGGTTTTTTATTTTCTTCACTTCTGTTCACAACATATTTGTTGACATAACCGTAAAAAAATTAGATAATAGCAATATAAGCGTTCAAACTATCCGTTCACTTTTTATTTTTATGGAGTAATACGACTAGTTACCGTCTTAGACGTTAAATAAACGGAGGGCTTTGCAATGAGCTTTATGGACAAGTTTAAAAACATCATGGGTGTTCCCACAGAGGAGTATGATTACGCGGAAGAGGAGATTCCCATCAGCAGAAGCAGTGAGCATTCATCAACATCTATCTATGATGATGCGTCTCCCGCAACCGCATCCATAAAAAAGAACAAGGTCGTAAATATACATGCCACCACGCAGCTGCAGGTAGTGCTTGTAAAGCCCGAACGGTTCGACGATGCAAGCTCGGTGGCCGACCATTTGAACGCGAAAAGAACCGTGGTGCTGAACCTTGAGTCTACCAATAAGGATGTTTCGCGCAGGCTCATTGACTTTTTAAGCGGTGTCGCCTATGCCAACAACGGCCAGATCAAACGGGTGGCCAACAGCACCTTTATCATTACCCCTTACAATGTCGACATCATGGGAGATCTGCTGGATGAACTTGAAAGCAGCGGGGTGTTTTACTAATATCCATGGCAATGAATGATTCCTACGAGGATAAGATATTAACCGCTCAGATAACCGAGGGCATCGCCCGTGCGCAGGAGCGCTATGTAAACAAGTTTATCGGTTTTTTAGACGAGCGGCAGGCGGCTTTGGCTTTAGACATGTTGCGGCGGCAGAGCTATACCCATTACAGCCTTTATGGCGGGTACGAAGACGCGTCGCGCGTATACCTCGGCATCCTTTCCCCCTATGAAGAGCCGGAGTCGGCTATCTTTCCTATTTACCCCGTAACCTTTACCTACCGTGCGGCCGATCGTCTTGCCCACCGCGACTTTTTGGGCGCGCTGATGGCGCTGATGATCACGCGCGACAGCATCGGTGATATTCTGGTAGGTGAGGGGCACACGGTGGCGTTCCTTTCCGAGAAGGCTGCAACACTTGCTATAGATGAACTGAAAAAGGTGGGCTCCGTGGGCGTTAAAGCCGAGCAGGGTATCTGTACGGAGCTGCCACAGCAAAACAGCTTTGAAACCATTGAAGGTGTTGTGGCTTCTGAAAGGCTTGACAGCATAGCGGCCCTGCTTACAAAGCTCAGCCGCGAAAAGGCGGTAAAGTTCATTACAAGCGGGCTTGTCAGCATAAACTTTCAGGCAACAGACAATATTTCTTATAAGCTTTCAGCGGGGGACAAGATTTCTATCCGTGGGTACGGCAGGTTCATCTTTGACGGCGTGTCCGGCACGACAAAAAAGGGCAGGACACATGTAACTGCAAGAAAATTTACATAGCACAGGGAGGTTATACTATGCTTTCACCGGGGGACATCAACACAAAGAAATTTGATAAATCCGCGTTTGGTTACAAGGTAGATGAGGTAGACACCTATCTTACCACGGTTGCGGAGGAGTATGCCAAGATACTTCACGACAATAACGAGCTTGAGAACAAGATGGTCGTTTTGGCGGAGAGGCTCGAAGAGTACAGAAACGAAGAGAAAAGCCTGAGCGCCGCTCTGCTGGGCGCCCAGAAGATGAGTGACAGTCTGCTCAGAGAAGCGAAGGAAAAGGCCGAGCAGATTATCAATGAGGCAAACGGCAAGGCACAAAAGCTTATCGAGAATGCACACAATCAGGTGCTTATCGAGCGCAACGAGCTTGCTCGTGTACAGCGGGAGATCGGTGTGTTTAAAAACAGCCTGCTTGGCATGTACAAGGCTCAGATGGATTTAATCCGCGCACTGCCGGATGCCAACCGTCCGCGCCCCGAGCAGGAGGCTCCTGCGCCCAAAGAGGAAAAGCCCACAAGGTTTGTATATGACGATGTGCAGGAGGTTGAAGAGGTAAACCCGGTTGAACAGCCCAAAGCGCCCACCTTCTCCTTCAGCGCGCCCGCAGTTCCTGCAGCGCCTGCGGCACCTGTAAAAGAAGAGCCCAAGCTGTCGGCTCCCGAGGTTAAAAGGCCGGAGGTACCCACGGTAGCGCCCGTTCAGGCTGCGCCTACCAAACAGCCGCTTACACCCGCCAAGGGCTTTGTACCCAATCTTGCCGATGACGACATCGGTTCGGATGCCTATCAGGGAGCTTACCCTCCTTTCCCGCAGAAGGCTGCGAAGCCGTCCGCGGTGGCCCCGAGCATCCGCTTTGAAAAAGAAGAAACCGATGATGTTCCGCTTGCCTCCGACCCGTCAACCTCCAAGTTCGGCGAGCTTAAGTTCGGCGCGGCTTACGATTTAAAGCGTGACGGCAACTTCGGCGGCGGGAAAAACTATCGCAAAAAAAGATAGACTTTTAATACTTATTCTGCAATAACGCAAGGTGTTGTTGCAGAATAAGTATTGTACAACATCTTCATCGCCCATTCGGGCGGTGTCATGCGTCTTTTCGTCGCATGATGAGTATAAGGAGAGTATCAGTAAATGTCACAGGATTACAACGGTACGCTTAATCTGCCTAAAACCGACTTTGCCATGCGTGCGGCGCTCCCGCAGCGTGAGCCGGAGATGTTAAATGCGATGGAGCAGCAGCGGCTGTATTATAGAATGGTCGAGAGAAACGAGGGCAAGCCGCTCTATGTTCTTCACGACGGCCCGCCCTACGCGAACGGCGACATCCATCTCGGCACCGCACTCAATAAGGTGCTCAAGGATATTATCGTTAAGTATAAGAATATGTCGGGCTATCAGGCCCCCTATGTGCCGGGTTGGGATACGCACGGCCTGCCGATAGAGCTGAAGGCCATGAAGAAGATCGGCGCGCAGAATATCGGTTCACCGGTTGACCTTCGCCGCCATTGCCGTGAGTTTGCGCTCACCTACATGGAAAACCAGAAGGTACAGTTTAAGCGCCTTGGCGTTCTGGGTGATTTTGACCGCCCGTATCTTACCTTGGCGCCCGAGTTTGAGGCCAAGCAGATCGAGGTTTTTGGCGAGATGGCCAAGAAGGGCTATATCTACAAGGGGTTAAAGCCCGTTTACTGGTGCCCCGAATGTAAAACCGCGCTGGCCGAGGCCGAGATTGAATACGCCGAGGACCCTTGCTACTCTATTTATGTTAAGTTCGCCGTAAAGCAGGATAACGGCAAGCTCGCCTCTTTGGGCGCCGACCTTGCCAACACCTACTTTGTAATCTGGACAACCACTACCTGGACACTGCCGGGCAACGTGGCCATCTGCCTCGGGCCCGAGTACGAATATTGCGTTGTAAAGGTGAAGGGCGAATGTTATGTTATGGCGAAGGATTTGGTTCCTAACGCCATGAAGGCCGCTAAAATCGACGATTACGAGGTTTCGGAAGAAACCGTGCCGGGTAAAGAGCTTGAGCATATCGTAACGCAGCATCCGTTTATCGACCGCAATTCGCCCATCATCATCGGCTCGCACGTAACGCTTGAAAGCGGTACGGGCTGTGTTCACACCGCGCCCGGTCACGGCGTGGAGGACTTTGAGGTTTGCCGCAACTATCCCGAGCTGCCCATTGTGGTGCCCGTGGATTCACTCGGTGTGCTCACCAAAGAGGCGGGCGAGTTTGCAGGCCTTGCCACCGACGAAGCCAACAAGAAGATCGCCGCAAAACTTGAGCAGACGGGCAACCTTTTTGCCATAGAGAAGATCATCCACCAGTACCCGCACTGCTGGCGCTGCAAGAGCCCCATCCTGTTCCGCGCCACCGAACAGTGGTTCTGCTCGGTAGACGGGTTTAAAGAGGACGCCGTCAAGGCGGTAAAGAGCGTGGAGTGGATTCCCGCTTGGGGCGAAGACCGTATCGAGAGCATGGTGCGCGACCGCAGCGACTGGTGCATCTCGCGCCAGCGCGCCTGGGGCGTACCCATCCCCATCTTCTATTGCTCCGACTGTGGCAAGTACGTGGTCAACGATGAGAGCATCAAGGCCGTTTCGGCCCTTTTTGCCAAGGAAGGCTCCGACGCGTGGTATACCCACGACGCGATGGAGATCCTGCCCGAAGGCTTTACCTGCCCGCACTGCGGCGGCAGGCACTTTACCAAAGAAAACGACATCATGGATGTGTGGTTTGATTCCGGCGTATCCCACGCCGCTGTTTTAAGTGTGCGCGATTACCTGCGCTGGCCCGCCGACCTCTACCTTGAGGGCGCCGACCAGTACCGCGGGTGGTTCCAGTCGTCGCTGCTCACCTCCGTCGCGTGGAAGGGTATTGCCCCCTACAAGGCGGTATGCACCCACGGCTGGGTGGTGGACGGCGAGGGCCGCAAGATGTCAAAGTCGCTCGGCAACGGCATTGCGCCCGAGGACATCATTAAAGAATACGGCGCGGATGTGCTAAGGCTGTGGGTGGCATCCTCCGATTACCATGCCGATATCCGCATCTCCAAAGATATCTTAAAGCAGCTTTCCGAGGTTTACCGCAAGATCCGCAACACCGCGCGGTACATCCTCGGCAATATCTACGACTATAACCCCGACGCCGACGCGGTGGCCTACGACGACCTGCCGGAGCTGGACAGATGGGCGCTCATGCGGCTGGACGACCTTATCACCAAGGTGACCGAAGCCTACGACCGCTTGGAGTTCCACATCGTATACCATGCGCTGCACAACTTCTGTGTGGTGGATATGTCCAACTTCTACCTAGATGTTATCAAAGACCGCCTGTATGTAGAGGCGGCGGGCAGTAAGGCGCGGCGCAGCGCGCAAACCACCATGCACCTTATCCTCTCGGCCCTCACAAGGCTTCTGGCGCCAATCTTAGCCTTTACCGCCGACGAAATCTGGAGCTTTATGCCCGAAAGCAAGGCCTATGATAAGCGTTCGGTACTGTTTAACGATATGCCAAAGCCTCTTAAAACCAGCTACGACCCCGCGTTCGTGCAGAAGTGGGAAAAGCTAAGCCTGTTGCACGACGACGTAAAGAAGGAGCTTGAAAACCTGCGCGCCGAAAAAATCATCGGCAAGTCGCTCGACGCCAAGCTCACCCTCTACGCCGAGCAGGAGGCTTACGGCTTTATCAAGTCGGTGGAGCCGATGCTGCCGGAAATCTTTATCGTTTCGCAGGTAGAGGTGGTAAACGGCAAGGGCGGCGACATGAAGGGCGAGTTCGAGGGCGTTACCGTTTCCGCTGCCAAGGCCGATGGCACCGCCTGCGTTCGCTGCTTGTCGCATAGCACAACGGTGGGTGATGATGCACAGCACCCGGAGCTTTGTGCACGCTGCCGCCGCATCCTTGATGAGATTTAACTAGCTTCTTACGGTCTTACGCACGGGCGGCCCCACCGCCTTGCGTAAGATTGTTTATGTTCCGTCATTTTCGTGTAACTTAGGAGGAGCAATGATCACTTATATTGCGCTCGGGGTTGCGGTGCTGCTGATCGGTGCCGACCAACTCGTTAAATATTGGGCTATGACCAGCCTTGCAGAGATTGGCACCATCCCGCTTATCGGCAACGTTTTTCACCTTACCTATGTAGAGAACCGCGGCGCCGCCTTCGGCATGCTGCAGGGGCAGAAGTGGATACTGGTGGGCGTTACCTCACTGGTACTGCTGGGCGCCGTTATCTTTTTATTGAGCGGGCGCGTGAAAAACCGTGTGTTCATCTGGGCGATAGCCCTCATTATTGCGGGCGGTGTGGGCAACCTGATTGACCGTATTGCCCGCGGCTTTGTGGTGGATTACTTCGATTTCAGGCTCATCAACTTCTATGTGTTTAATCTGGCGGATACCTGCGTATGCGTTGGTGTCGGCCTTGTTCTGTTATATCTTTTGGTTCTGGAGCCGAGGGAGCAAAAGCGTAAGGCCCTTGCGTCCAAAAAAGTAGACGACGGTGGTTTGAGTGAACAAAAGTGAGCGTTATATGGTGCCCCCCGAGGATGTAGGCGCGCGGCTCGATGCCTTTATTCGAGCCATGTCGCCGGATATGTCGCGCTCACAGGCGCAAAAGCTCATCGACGGGCGAATGGTTACCGTAAACGGCATGATGCAAAGCAAAAACTTTAAGCTCAAGACGGGCGACGCAGTCAGCATCACCTTTCCTGAGCCGGTTTCGCTCGACGTGCTGCCCGAAAGCACGCCCTTGGATATTGTGTATGAGGATAACGACGTGATTGTCGTCAACAAGCCCAAGGGCATGGTGGTGCACCCCGCGGCGGGCAACTACAGCGGTACGCTGGTAAACGCGCTTCTATACCATTGCGGCGACAGCCTTTCAGGCATCAACGGGGTGGTAAGGCCGGGCATCGTACACCGCATTGATAAAGACACCAGCGGCCTGCTCATGGTGGCGAAGAACGACTATGCGCACAATTTTCTGGCGCGCCAGATTAAAGAGCATTCCTTTTTGCGCGAATACGAAGCGGTGGTATACGGCAACCTAAAAGCGGATGAGGGCACCGTTAACGCCCCCATCGGCAGGCACCCCGTGCACCGCAAAAAGATGGCGGTTACCGAGAAAAACGCCAAATCCGCCATTACCCACTATCGGGTCGTGGCGCGCTATAACGGGTTTACGCATATCCGGGTAAGGCTCGAGACGGGCCGGACGCACCAGATACGCGTGCATATGGCGTACCTCGGCCACCCGGTGGCAGGGGATGAGCTGTATGGCCCTGCCAAGGTGATTAAAGAGCTGCAGGGGCAATGCCTGCACGCAAGGCTGCTCGGCTTTGTGCACCCGCAGACAAAGCAGTGGATGACCTTTGAAACCGAGCTGCCGGAATATTTCGTTGCGTTTTTAAACAAGATAAACAGGGGGTAGCCCATGACCAAACGGATAGAGGATTTTCTGGTCGTCTCCGATATGGACGGCACGTTGCTGGATGAAGGCCATCGCGTTCTTGCGCGCAATAGTGAAGCCATCCGCCGCTTTAAGGCGAAGGGCGGGCATTTCACCATCGCCACAGGGCGTTCCATCGCGTCGGCACAAATGTATCTTGAGGAGTTAAAGCTCGATGTCCCCGTCATTTTGTCCAATGGGGCCGTGGTTTACGATTATCAAGACCGTAAGATACTGTTTGAAGCGTTTCTGCCGCTCGAGGCCGAGCAGTTCGCCTACCATCTGCTGGATGAGTTCCCGCACGTGGGGTGCGAGTCGTTTGTGGGCGAAGAGGTTTATGTGCTGCAGAATAACGACTACATCAAAGAGCATTCCGTCATCGAACAGGTGGCGTTTTTATATGCAACCGAGCGCGACGCCCCGCACAACTGGTCAAAGGCCATCTTCGCCGACAACAGAGCGATTATCGAGCGCCTGGAGGCCTATGCGTATGAGAAGGGATTCCCCGACTCGTTTGTGTTTGTAAAGTCCTGCCCCCAGTATTTCGAGATGCTGCCCAAGGGGGTAAACAAGGGCACGGGGCTTATCCACCTTGCGGAGCTAATGAATATCAAGATGGAGAACACTGTCGCGGTGGGGGATTACTACAACGACGCCGAGATGGTAGAGGCTGCGGGCATCGGGGTATTTGCCGCAAACGCGCCGGATGACCTTAAGGCCCGCGCAGACCTTGTGGTATGCGATTACAGGCAGGGAGCGGTCGCCGACGTGGTAGAGCATATCGAGAGCTTATGCCGATAACATATTCCTATATAAACAATATGGAGGATGAGAAAATGGATGTAACCAAGAAGCTTCAGCTGCAAAAAACAGCCTGCCGTGTGAGAATGGGTGTTATCGAAGGCACCTTTCACGCAAAGAGCGGGCACCCCGGCGGTTCCCTTTCCATTACCGATGTACTTACCTACCTCTACTTTGAGGAGCTGAACATCGACCCGCAGAACCCCCATAAACCCGACCGCGACCGGCTGGTGCTCTCCAAGGGCCACTGCGCGCCAGCACTCTACTCGGTGCTCGCACAGCGCGGTTTCTTTGGCGTAGAGGAGCTTAAACAGTTAAGAAAGCCCCATAAGATGCTGCAGGGCCACCCCGATATGAAGGGCACGCCGGGCGTGGATATGACCACCGGCTCGCTGGGGCAGGGCATTTCCGCTGCCTGCGGCATGGCGCTCTCCGCCAAGCTTTCGAATGAGAGCCACCGCGTATATGCCGTTCTCGGGGACGGCGAGCTGGAGGAAGGCCAGGTATGGGAGGCCTCGATGTTCGCCGCCCACAAAAAGCTGGATAACCTCTGCGTGGTGGTGGACAACAACAATCTGCAGATCGACGGCCCCGTGAGCGAGGTATGCTCGCCATACCCCATCCCCGAAAAGTTTGCGTCCTTCGGCTTTCATGTGATCGAGATCAACGGCAACAACTTTGATGAGATCGAGAGGGCCTTTGCAGAAGCGAAAACCGTTACAGGCAAGCCCACCGCCATCGTATGCACCTCGGTAAAGGGCAAGGGCATTTCCTTTATGGAGAACAACGTGTCGTGGCATGGCACCGCCCCCAATGCCGAGCAGTATGAGCAGGCCATGACCGAGCTCAAGGCGGCGCTCGCCGCGCTGGAAACCGCATAAACAGCCGCAGCGGTAAACACACTTCACGCATAACTTTATGCCGCTACCGGCGGCGGAACGGAGAGTAACAATGGCAGATGTAATAAAAAAAGCGACCCGAGACAGCTACGGTGAAGCGCTCGCCGAGCTTTCGGAGACAATGCCCAACCTTATCGTGCTGGATGCCGACCTCGCCATGGCAACCAAGACCATCACCTTTAAAAAGAAGTGCCCCGAGCGGTTTGTAGACTGCGGCATCGCCGAGTCCAACATGATGGGCATCGCGGCGGGCCTGGCCTCCACCGGCAAGGTGGTGTTTGCCAGCACCTTCGCCATGTTCGCGGCGGGTCGAGCGTTTGAGCAGGTACGCAACTCCATTGGCTACCCGCACTTGAATGTAAAGATCGGCGCCACCCACGCCGGCATCTCGGTTGGTGAGGACGGCGCCACCCACCAGTGCAACGAGGATATCGCCCTTATGCGCACCATCCCCGGTATGGTTATCATCAACCCCGCCGACGATATCGAAGCGAAGGCCGCGGTAAAGGCGGCCGTACAGTACAACGGCCCGGTTTATCTGCGCTTCGGCAGGCTCGCGGTGCCGGTTGTAAACGGTTCAGACTATCACTTTGAGCTTGGCAAGGGCGTTACCCTCAAAGACGGCTCCGATGTGACCATCGTTGCCACCGGCTTAATGGTAAACGAGGCGCTGAAGGCCGCCGAGACCCTTGCCGCCGAGGGCATCCACGTAAGGGTCATCAACATCCACACCATCAAGCCGCTGGACGAAGAACTGATCATAAAGGCCGCGAAGGAAACCGGCGCCATCGTCACTGCCGAGGAGCATAACATCATCGGTGGCCTTGGCGGCGCTGTTGCCGAGCTGCTGGCCGAGCGCTGCCCCACCCCGATGGTGCGCGTCGGTGTTAACGACGAGTTTGGCACCTCCGGCCCCGCCTTAGAGCTGCTGGCTATGTACGGCCTCAATGCCGAGAACATCGCTGCTAAGGCAAAGGAAGCCATCGCAAAGAAATAATGCGACAGCAACGATAAAAATGCCGGAGGGCTTAAGGAATGTTCGCCATTCCAATAAGCCCTCCGGTGTTTTATTTCTTATTCTTGTCGTCCACAATTTCATTCGCAATCTCTACATCATTGTTGGAGAGTATGGGTATGGGGTTTGAGTCGCGCTTGCGCCGTTGATAGTTATTGCCGCTCATGGGCGAGGGCTTATCAAAGGTGCGTATATAGTTTGTGGTGTTGCTTTTCTTATTCGGGGTGTTTTTCATGTTTCTGACGGTCCTTTCTGTTGATATAAGGTTATAACTAAATTTCATTTGCGTAATGCATGCATTGCTGTTGTCACTTTAAAAGCGTCGGTTATACTAAATTCCAGTTGCAACAATGCCTTGCCTTGTTGCTCCCCCCCCGGAGGCGGGGCTTATCGCTTTTTTAAAGGAGAATTAGCATTATAAAAAGCCTCGCAGCCTTGCCATAAACAGGTTCTCAATCTCGATGTTTTTTTCGGCAAGGCTGATTGTCTTGGGGCTGCAGTCTTTGTTTTCCTTTAGTTTTTTACCTATGCCGATCACCTGCGCGGTGGTGTTCTTGATAAGCGTCTCGGCAACCTTCTTCTCGTCCTTTTCAATGATTCCCGTTTTGGCCGATTTTTGCGGGGGCAGCGTCCCGATCAGCTGGGTCACCGGGATGTTCAGACGGGTCAGCGCCGCTTTTGCATTGAGGCGTATACGTCGGCTGTTGCTCAGTTCGTTTGCCAGCACATAAACAAAGGCGGGGGAGTAATCGCGCTTGAGTAGCGCATTTAGGCACTTTACACGCTCGTCGGCCGCAAGGTAGAGATAACGCAAAACCTCACAATCGCTGTTCATGCCTTCCCCTAATTGTTCTCGGCCTTGGGCTGAAAATAGGCCTTGGGGTGCTCACAAACGGGGCATACCTCGGGGGCATCCTTGCCGTAATGCACATAACCGCAATTAGTGCATATCCACTGGGTCTCGTTATCCTTGCTGTACACCTTATTATTATTTAAGTCGTCGAGGTTTTTCTGGTAACGCTCCTCGTGTGCGTGCTCGATGGCCAGTACGCTCTCAAACAGCCATGCGATGCGTGAAAAACCCTCTTCCTTGGCGGTTTGGGCAAACTGGGCGTACATCTCAGTCCATTCGTAGTGCTCCCCCGCAATGGCGTCGGTCAGGTTTCGTGAGGTTGGCGTTTTACCGTCGTCGTGCAGCTGTCTAAACCACATGGCGGCGTGTGCCGCCTCGTTTTCTCCTGTTTTTTTAAATACCTCTGCAATGGTATTTAGCCCTTCGGCCTTGGCCCACTTTTCGTAAGACTGGTACTTAGCCCAGGCCTGCGCTTCGCCGGCAAAGGCTGCGAGCAGGTTCTTCTCGGTTTTAGAGCCCTTTAGTTCCATCGGTAAAACCTCCTTTTCAATACTTAGTATGAATATCGTTACTAGTTTTATCAGCGCTGTAAAAACTATACTTCGACCAAAGAGGTTATTGTTTTTTTACACCGATAGGTTATAATTATTTAATAAAACTAATTTTAGCTGCTGCACAAATTGAAGCGATGATCGGAGCATAGGTTAAAAGAAAATCTTTTAACCCTTGAAAAACCGCCTGTCAGCAAGCCCTTCCTGCCGCTATGCGGCACCGGCATTTTTTAAATTTGGTTCTATGCCCTCTCTTTTGGGCGTAAGGCCCAAAAGAAAGGGCATGTATTTAAACATGACAATCTTTGATATCTTCGAGCCCGTGGGCGTTTTTGCGTTTGCCATTTCGGGCGCCATCACCGCGGTAAAAAAGCACATGGATGTCTTCGGTGTGTTCATCCTTGCCACCGTTACGGCGCTTGGCGGCGGTGTGATACGCGATGTAGTGATGAATAGAGGCATCCCCGCCGCGTTTTCCAACTACGATTATTACGCCCTTATCCTGCTTGCCGTTATCTTCATCGGCACGGTGGGGGGCAGCCCGCGCTGGCCGGGGGCATTCATCCTGTTTGACGCCATCGGCCTTGCCGTTTTCACGGTGGACGCGGGCATCAAGGCGATAGACATGCAGTTAAACCTGCTGTCGTTTTTGTTTATGTCGGTTATAACGGGCGTGGGCGGCGGCGTACTGAGAGACGTGATGTCCAAAGAGGTACCGGTAATCTTTCGCCGCGAGATCTACGCCGTAGCAGCTATCGCGGGCGCGCTCTGCCTGTGGCTGCTGTCGCCGCTCATCAATGAGCTGCTCGCAGCCTACATCTCGGTGGCCGTGATACTGGCTATCCGGCTGCCCGCGGTTTATTATAAGCTCAATCTGCCCAGAATCATCAGCTGATATCCTATCGTTCGATGTCGGGGGAGGGATTATCTTGAAGCGTGCAGTTGTTTTAAGCGGCGGCGGCGCAAGAGGCTCCTATGAGGTAGGGGTCTGGAAGGCGCTGCGGGAGCTGGGGTATACCTATGATATCGTCACAGGTACCTCGGTAGGCTCCTTAAACGGTGCGCTCATGGTGCAAAACGACATCAGTACAGCCTATGAAATGTGGGAAAAACTCGATACCGGCCGTATTCTGGAGTTTGAGATCAAGCAGGATACTCACACGGTGGAGGGGATGCTCGAGACGCTCAACCTGTTTGCCAAAGAGGCGTTTAAAACCCGCGGTGTCAGCAGTGCTCCGCTGCAAAAGCTGCTGAAACAGGTGATTGATGAGGATAAAATCAGAGGTTCCTCCGTCAAATTCGGCCTGGTTACCGTTGAGGTGCCGGCGCTTAAGCCGCACCAGCTTTACGTAAACGATATTCCGCACGGTAAGCTCATCGATTATCTGGTGGCAAGCTCGTCCTGCTTTCCCGCCATGCACAGCCATACGATAGACGGCAAAATGTTTGTGGACGGCGGCTATTTTGACAATACCCCCATCGGCCTTGCCGTAAAGGGGGGCGCAGAGGAAGCGGTGGTGGTAAAGCTGCGAACGGTAGGGCTGGTTCAGCAGCAGCGCTACCGCGCGGTCAAAGTGGATGTCATCGAGCCTAAATGGGATTTAGGCGCCATGTTTGTGTTTGACGGCAGCCGCGCAAAGCGCAATATCGCACTGGGGTACTACGACTGCAAGAAGCACTTCGGCCTGTACGACGGCTGTAAATACACCTTTTACAAGGGCGAGGCTGAGAAGAACGCGCCGCATATCCTTACGCTCTTCCGCGAGTTTTTTGCCCGGCTGGATGTCGACATAGAAGCCAAGGCGCCGCAGGATTTTTCCCACGTGCTGGGCGGGGTGCACGAATATCTGGCGCGCTATGCGGTGCTGAAGGCGGTTAAAAAGCGCTGGTGCAAGAAAGAGGTGTCACTCACCGATATGGTCACCGCGGCGGCGGAGGCGGCGGGCGAGCTACTGGGCGTGAGCCCCTTTACTCCTTATCGCTTCGAGACCTATAACTTCAGGCTGATGAATCAGGTGGTGCGTTATGCTCGCCTGCCTTACGCCGAGCTGGATTTGGACGTAAGCCCCGCGCTCTCGGTCAAAGAGTGCATTACCAATATCAGCCGCGCGGTGTCGCCTGTTTCTTCGCCCAACCGAATGATGTATATTCTCTCCTGCCTTGCGGATGATGAAAAGCTGGTACAGAACAAACGCCTGATTGCCATGCTTGCCACCGCCATGCCGATGGAATTTATGGCTGCGCTGTACATTGGCGCCCTTCACACCTTTGTCCGCGCCAGGTAACGGTATTGCACGATGTCAGGTCATGTTTAAGAGTGAAAATGAAATTATATCGCTGTTGTATAATCCGGCAGATTGATTGCGATGCAATCGGTTTGCCGGATTATTTTGTATATCTCCCCCATTTTCTCAGGAAACGGTTGACAATGGTCTTTATAAGGTGATATACTCCATATGGATGGTATAAGGATGATATATGGAGGATGAACGATGGATACCGAGAAGATTACCTTTAACATCGGCGCTGTGGACTTGGGGCAGATAGACCTTTTGGTGGATCAGGGCTTTTACTCCAACCGCACCGACTTTATCCGTACGGCGGTGCGTACGCGCCTTGCCGCGCATACCGATGATCTTCAAAGAATCAAAACGACCAACCTTTTTGGCCTTGATGCGGTAGCCAATGAACTCAATAAAGTAAACCTGGAGGTTGCCAGAGCGGTAGAAGAAGTTGAACGTATCAATCCTATAAAGCTTGCGGGCACCAGCTTTGCGGGGTCGGGCGTGTTTATGTTCAACAAACAAGGCCTGGAAGAGGTGAAAGCCTCAGGCAGAAAGATTGAAGTAAGGATCGTGGGAATGCTCGTGATAGAAAAGGATGTTCCCGCAGAGCTGGTGAAGGACACCTTTCAGACAGTGAAGGTTTACGGCATCATCAAGGCCACGGAAGAGATCAAAAATATCCTGCTCGGCATCTCCGAGCAGAGAAAATGACGAAAGGGAATCGGAAATGATAGCAGTAAAAGGTCTTGTAAAGAAGTACGAAAAGTTAACCGCGGTAGACAATATCAGCTTTACCGCCCAACCCGGCGAGATCACCGTGATTTTAGGCCCCAACGGCGCGGGGAAGTCTACCGCCATTAAGAGCATCGCGGGCCTCTTAAAGCACACCGGGCAGATCGACATCTGCTCCCAGCCCAACAAAAGCCTTGAGGCCAAGCGTATCCTCGGCTATATCCCCGAGGTTCCCGCGCTGTACGACCTGCTCACGGTAAGGGAGCATCTGGAGTTTATCGCCCGGGCCTATCGCCTGGAGGATGGCTGGCAGGAACGCGGCGAAGCGCTGCTGAACCGCCTTGAAATATTGGACAAAAAGGATAAGCTTTCGCGAGAGCTTTCTAAGGGCATGACGCAGAAGCTCAGCATTGCGGCGGCTTTGTTGCCGCAGCCCAAGGCCGTTATCTTCGACGAGCCGCTGGTGGGGCTCGACCCCAAGGCCATCGAAGAAGTGATCAAGATGTTCACCGAGCTGAGGGACGAGGGGGTAAGCGTGCTGATCAGCACCCATATCATCGACACCGTTGAAAGCATCTGGGATAGGGCGCTGATCATGTGCAAGGGCACCATCCTCCGTGAGGTAACGCGCGAGGAACTGGGCGACAGGCCGCTCAAGGAGCTGTTCTTTTCGCTTACAGGGGGTGTGCAGGAATGAAGCCGCTGCTCTACCTGCTCTGGCGCCGTTATATCAATGGCCTAAAGCGCACCTTCAAAAAGCCGCTTAGCGCCGTTATTACCGTTCTTGCAGCTGTAGGTATGCTTTCGGGTATGATCTCAGCCTTTATCATACCGCGTAAGGGCATCGGCGGCGACCTTGATATTGTGGTTTCCTGCATCCTGCTCGGTATGGCGCTGTTATTTACCAACGCGATGATCTCCTCTAAGCAGGCGGGTATCTTCACGCTTCAGGACGCTAATTTTCTGTTTCAGGCGCCTATTAAGCCCGCTTATGTGCTCTTTATGGCGATTCTTGACGTGATTCCGGCGTCGCTGTTAACGGCGCTGCTGTTTACCTTCTATTTTCCGTTTCTCACCGGCAGCAGCATGGGGGTGGGCGACTACCTGCTTACGCTGCTGCTTACCGCCCTGCTCATTACGTTTACTTACCTTATCTTCTATTATGTTTATATCCTCGACACCGAGTATCAAGGTATCCGCGCCAAAGCAAAATATGCGGTTTGGGTGTTCATGGGGCTGGTGGCGGCGGCCTTTGTATTGGTGCTGTATACAAAGGGCTTTAACCTTTCAGAGGCGGCGTCGGCTTTCTTCTCAAGCCCCTTTTATAACGCGATCCCGGTGTTCGGCTGGGCGAAGTGGGGTGTGGTGGGCGCCATCCAGGGCCAGTACCTTACTGCCTACCTGCCCGCGCTCTTGCTGATGGCAGGGCTCGATGTGCTGATGGTGTTTGCCATCATGCGCTGCAAGGCGGATTTTTACGAGCAGGCGCTCAGCGATTCTTATAAAATCAACGAAATCCTCCAAAGCGCCAAAAGCGATAACTATGATGTGCGCTCAATAACCAAGGTCAAAACCAAGCAGGCGAAGGGCTCGTTTCAAGTGGGTGCAGCGGCGCTGTTTTCCAAGCAGATTCTTGAGATGCGCAAAACCTCCACCATGTTTGTGTTCAGAGAGCTTTTGTCGGGGCTTGTGTATATTGCCATGGCCTTCTTTTTAAAGCTGGACTACTGGTTCGTCTTTATGATGATCGTGTTTATGTCGCTCTCTTCCTCAACGGGTGACACCTGGAACAAAGACTTTAAAAAGCCATATGTGTACCTTATACCCGAAAGCTCCCTTAAAAAGGTATTGTATTCCGTTTTACCCGGGTATTTGAAAACACTTTTTAACGGTGCTGTTATTTTGGTGCTTGCGGGCTTTATCTTTAAGGCCGCCGCAATGGATGTCGTTGCATTCATAATCATCTATGCAAGCCTGTCGCTCGTCTTTGTGCTGGCCGAGGTTCTCTCCTACCGCGTGATGAACGGCATGAAAAATGCGATGGCGCTCGCGTTTCTGCGCTCACTGTTTGCCGCCGCAGGCGCACTTCCCTCGGGCATTGCGGCGCTCATCGCCATGATTCTGCTGCAGGATAGATTCACTGTTGTCTATATGCTGCCGATCCTGCTCTTAGTAAACCTTGCGCTCAGCCTGCTGATGGCCTACCTAAGCCGCAGCCTGTTCGAATGCAGCGAGATTGCGTAGGCCTACCTGACAGGGTGCCGTCTGGCTGAAGAAACCACTTTCGCCGTTTGGCAGCCCGTTGAGGACGTCGAAAACTGGTCTGCGCGGTTTACTATAGCAGTCTGATACTAAAAAATTTAAATAAATTCAAGGCGGATAGGAATTACATTAGATGGATGCTCTGTTAAGACCGGCTTTGCCCGAGGAATACACAACCGTGCTCGATATCTTTTCCCGCGCCGTAGTGCAGATGAACCACAACGGCATCTACCAGTGGGACGAAATCTACCCCGATAGGGACACCCTGCGCGCGGATATTGAACGCGGCGAGATGTACGTATACGCAGCACAGCAGCCGGTTGCCTGTATTGTGCTCAACGAGGAACAGGATGAGACCTATCAGGCGGTAAATTGGCAGTGCGGCGGGCGCTGCGCGGTGGTGCACCGCCTGTGCGTAGATCCGCAGTATCAAAACGGCGGTGTCGCTCGGCGGATGCTTGAAGCGGCGGAGGAGCTGCTTAAGCGCAGGGAATATACCTCCATCAGGTTGGATGCATTCTCGCACAACCCCTTTGCGCTCAGGTTATACGAGCGCTCGGGCTATATAAACAGGGGAGAAATCGCCCTTAGAAAGGGTAGATTCTTTTGCTACGAAAAAAGGCTATAAAAACAGGCAGATGCAATGAGCGTTGCATCTGCCTAATCATTTATCAGGGTATTATTCAAATACCGTTTCAACCACCTTGCTGCAGCAGTCGGGGGAGTACCGAAAACGGTCGATATGTCCGCTCGTCAAAAAGTAGCTGAAGGTGGGGGTGTAGTTGCTCATATCAAAGGAATCTACAATAATCAGCTTCACCTTCATCTTTTCGGGGATGAGTGATTTTATGTAAACACTTGCGTGCTGTCCTGCCGTTACATCATCCTTTAGTTCCGCCAATCCCGCAAGGTTCGGCGCAAGCTCCACAAATACGCCGTATTCCTCCACCGAGCGGATGATGCCCGCAACGGTCTGCCCGGGCGCGAAGAACACCGAGTTCTGCGCCCACGTGCCGAGCAGCTCCTTGTGCGACAGGCAGATGCGTCCCGTTTCGTCTATGCTGCGCACCACGGCGTAGATATCCTGCCCGCATCGAAACCGGTCCTTGGGGTGGGTGATGCGCGAAACCGAAATGCTGTCGATCGGTATCAGCGACGAGATGCCGCACCCGATGTCTACAAACGCGCCGAAAGGCTCCAAATGGGTGACGCGCGCGGGAATGATATCGCCGCAGCGCAGCGTGGTCAGGTAGTTTTGTCGGCACTCCTCCTGTATCTGCCTGCGGGAGAGATATGCAACAGGCTTACCAAGGCTGTCTGTCTCGAGGCCTAATACCTTAAAACAGACGGCCTTATTCACCCGGGAAATGATTGCAATGTCCTTAGCGCTGCCGTCGGCAATGCCGATAGCGCCCTCGTCGCGGGGGATAATGCCGCGCATCACCCCAAGGTCCACCATCAGGTTATGCTCGTTGTCGCACATAACCGCGCGGGCCTCAAGTGTTTTGTTGCTGGCGCAAGCCTCCTGCAGGGCCGCGGCACTGCGCATACTCTGCCTGTTCTCGGCGGTATCCAGCAATAGACCTTCCGGCTTATAACTGCTCATTTTATTCCGTAACCCCCCGTTTTATTCATCAATTACCAAAACCGTACACGCTCTATAAGGGCGGGAGTAATTGACTTTTCCTGTATACAGCACAAGCTGCATTAACATTTATATGAGGGGTAATACGGGTAATAGACCATAGCGCAAGCGGTTAAGCCTGCTTTTTTAACCATAATTCTACCCGGCTGCAATCCTCAGGCATTAAAATTTCGTGGTATCTCTGCCGCCGGAATTGATAATAATGCTTCTGATTTTGTCCTCTTGTGATGAATCGGTAACAATCTCGATAATAGCGTCGCCACTCACATAATCCGCCCTTTTTCTGTCGTCGTGGCCGCCGGTGTCCACCACCCCGAATGCAACCACCCCGCCGCTTGAGTTTAAGGTGCCGGGGAAGATATAATTGGTCGCGGGGATATATTGCCTGTCATCGTCGCCGCCTTCGCGCAGGTATTTCGGCGGGATAAGGGTAATCTCCTTTACGCCCAGCTGCGCTTCGCGTATCCGTTTTACGCAGGTTTCCGCGGTTTCGACATTATCAAAGCTGCTTCGAATCAGTATCTCCATGCTTTTATCCTCACTTTTCACAAGTTTTAAGCGGCGCAAGATTATCTCGGTGGCACACACAATGCCGCTTAAGCTAAATCCCATTAGCAGCAACGCAAAGCATTGTTGCCGTTAAAGGCGTGGGTTAAAAAATAGTATTACCCTTATTGTGCCCGAGCGCACGGTTGAATAGCAAAAGCGGCAGACGGAAATTGTTGGCTAAACGGGCAAATCGTTTTTATGGCAGGTTGTACAGTGAAAAGATTTGTAAACCGTCGGCCGATTTGTTATACTAAGAACGGTAACTTCTATTAAGATGGAGGTGTCTTTTATGGCAAACGACAATCGATTTGCGGTTTTGATAGACGCGGATAATGTCTCGGAGCGCTATATCAAGTTTATCCTCGATGAGATTTCCAACGAAGGGGTTATAACCTATAAACGCATCTACGGCGATTGGACCAAGCCGACGCTCGGCTCCTGGAAGAATGTGCTGCTCGAGCACTCGATTACGCCCATCCAGCAATACGGCTATACCACCGGCAAGAACGCAACCGATTCCGCTATGATTATCGATGCCATGGACATCCTCTACGCGGGCAACGTCGAGGGCTTTTGCATCGTATCCAGCGACAGCGACTTTACGCGCCTCGCCTCCCGCCTGCGCGAGGCGGGCATGACGGTGGTGGGTATGGGCGAGAAGAAGACCCCCAACCCCTTCATCGCGGCCTGCAACAAATTTAAGTACCTTGAGGTTATCGCGCAGGATGTTCTGCCGCCGGTCAAACCGGATAAAAACGCCGCGGCGGAGGAACGAACGGCACTCGACGCGATGAAGAACGCCATCTTAACGATTACCGACGAGGCCTCGGACGAAGAGGGATGGGCGCTTTTAAGCGACATCGGCAACACGCTGCAAAAGCGGTTCCCGGACTTTGACGTGCGCAACTACGGCTTTAGAAAGCTCACGCCCTTCATCAACTCGCTGGATGTGTTCGAGATCAAGTCGGTGCGCATTAAAGAAAGCAATGTAAAACGAATCTATATCCGGCAAAAGTCTCAAGCGCTTATCAGATAGGCGCTAGCTTTAAAAAGGGCAATGAGTTTCGATAAAAAATACAAAACAGGTATGAATTCCTGTTGACAAAACCGGTTAGCGGTAGTAAACTGTAATCAGGATAGGTTAGCACAAGCTAACCTCAAGCTTGATAAGGCCGTAAAGCGGATTTTTAACAGGAGGAATGGATATGTTTACTTACATTATCGCCGGTTTCATTGCACTGCTCATGGTTCTGGCAGTCGTAAAGATAGTAAAAGACCGCAAGAAAGGCAACTGCAGCTGCGGCTGCTCCGGGTGCTCTATGCAAGGCAGCTGCCACAAACAATAACCTTGTAACAAAGTTAAAATCCCTTCGCAAAGATCAATCTTTGTGAAGGGATTTTTGCGTCTTAGTCTTATTTAAAAAAGATATGGAAAATTTACACAGTTTTCGTAATTACCATTAATAACTATACTGTTGTTACATGGGGTTTATGAAAGATGTCGTTTTAACTTTATAAAGTTGACCTTTTTGTCGTAATATGTTAATATATATCAAATCCATTCCAGCTTTTCAATTAACATACTTATCTGCATCATTGGTTTGTAAAAAATTACTATAGCGTTCTGGGCAAGCTTTGGCTTAAGATTGGTGGGTCCCATCGGTTTTAAAAAGCGGAAGATAATTCACGGGCCGGTAAGGCCCCTGATGAGTATTTTCTCGCTTGTTTAAAATATTCGAAAATATGGAGGAAAGTAAATGAAAAGCAAGACCACAACACTGATCCTGGCCATTTTTTTAGGCGGCTTGGGGGTAGACAGATTCTATGTAGGCAAAGTCGGAACAGGTATTCTTAAGCTTATTACCGGTGCCTGCTTAGGTATTTGGTGGCTTATAGACATCATCCTGATAGCAGCCGGTAAGTATACCGATAAGAACGGCAATCCTCTCCAATAAGCTGTATAAAGTTACTTACATAAAGCCGGTGCTGTATTTGTTCAGCATCGGCTTTACCTTTGATTTTTATAATGTAAATTCGCAGCCCTTTTCTGTGAGCGCTGATACAGCGTCGCTTAGCAAATGCTCCTTTACAAGGATATAATCCGTGTTAAAGGTCGAAACCACGAATACCGCAATCTTTTGCTTGGCAAGCGCCGACGAAAGGGACGAGATCACCCCTGTAAGCGAAAAATCCAGCACACCTTCAATGCGCATGGCCCGCCACCCCTTCTTACAGGCTATACAGCATGAGGGTACCTGCTCTGTTTTGCAAACGAACGACAACTCCTCATCGGTTTTGGCAGCGAATACAAACTCACCCGAAAAATCCATATCGGCTGCGGTGCTCAGCTTACATACGGCAAACTCCCCGTCTATCACCCTTATCTGCATATAAAAACTCCTTTTTGTCATAAAAGTATGATTAGAGTCCCATTATAATATATTTTAAAAAGAAGATAAATAGCAGAGCGATTAGCCGATTAACGCCTTCAGCAGGAATAACGCAAAAGTTCTTTTGATGCTTGTATTTTACAAGCACCGTATTATATAATAATACTAATTTCTTAATTCCCGCCTGGTGGTATGAGTATTAAACGGTAATTCGGCGGCTTAAAGCCTAGAATGGGGATAAAATCCTCATTTCAAATGGAATTTAGTATAACGTAAAACAGCTTTGGTGGGAGGACAGCATTTGGAGCAGCTTCATCATCAGTCTACCAAGCGGTTGGAGACCCCGCGTCTGGTATTGCGCCGGTTCACCGCAGACGATGCCGAACCGATGTTTAAAAACTGGACAGGGGATAGCGAGGTCACCCAATACCTTACATGGTCCGCACACAAGAATGTCAACGAAACCAAGATCATATTAGAGCAGCTTTTCTTGCCCTGCTATCAAAAACAGAATGTGTACGAGTGGGCCATAGAATTAAAAATGCTGGGCGAGCCCATCGGCTCCATCGGCCTGCATGGCCAGAACGAGCTTATCCGGAGCGGGGAGCTCGGCTACTGTATCGGGCGGCAGTTCTGGAGGCAGGGATATACCCTTGAGGCCCTGAATGAGGTCATGCGGTTCTTGTTTTTAGAGGTAAACTTTAATCGGCTGGAGGCGCTGCACGAGGTGGAGAATAGCAACTCCGGCCGCGTTATGCAGAAGGCGGGGATGCGTTTTGAGGGCATTCGCCGTCAAGTAGGCCCCAACCACCGCGGTGTGCTGACCGATTGCTGCTCCTACGCAATATTGAAAGAGGATTATATTCATGCAGTTCATTCATGAAACCCAAACGGTATGGCAGCTGCTCACCCAAACGCAAAAACCGATTGTGCTCTACGGGATGGGCGACGGTGCCTTAAAGATATTGCGCGTCTGCAAGGAGTATGATATCGCCGTCAGCGATATCTTCGCGAGCGACGGCTTTGTACGCGGCCACAGCTTTCAGGGTTACCGCGTAAAGACCCTTTCGGAAATACAGGCGCTTTACCCGGATTTTATCATCCTCGTCGCCTTTGCGGTGCACGACGAGCCGATGATGCGGCGGCTTTACGAGCTAAGTACCCGGTATGAGCTCTACGTGCCGGACGTTCCCGTGGCGGGGGAAGGGCTTTTTACACTGGATTATGCCCATGAACACGAAGCGGAGCTTGAGCGGGCATACGGTCTGTTTGCCGACGAGCAGTCAAGGCTAGTATTCGGCTCGGCGCTAAACTATAAGATAAGCGGGAAGATTTCGTACCTGAAGGCCTGTACTACGGAAAAGGACGAGGCCTACCGAGCGCTTATCAAACCGCGGAA
Organism: Bacillota bacterium; assembly: GCA_023412215.1. Lineage (GTDB taxonomy): Bacteria > Bacillota > Clostridia > Oscillospirales > Ruminococcaceae > Acetanaerobacterium. Next base: position 87,760 of record JAEYNX010000027.1, read on the forward strand.
GGATGAGTATTATGTGGACTTGGGCGCCTACGACGGCGACACCATCCGCGAGCTGTTGAGCTATACCGGCGGGGAGTTTGAACGTATCACTGCCTTTGAACCGGATGTAAAGAACCATAAAAAGCTCTTAAATAAGCTGGCGGAGAGCCTGCCTGAGCAGGATTTGCAGCGTGTGCTGGCACTGAATATCGGTGCGCACAACGAAAAGACGACATTGTACTTCGAGGGCAGGGCGGGGCGGAATTCAGCCCTTGCCCAAAACACACAGGCAAAGCGCGTGATACCCGTTTCGGTGAACTCGGTGGATGCTATATTAAGCGGCGGCAAGGCGACGCTCATCAAGCTGGATGTGGAGGGCGCCGAGCATCCGGCCCTGCTGGGGTGCGCAGACACCATCCGGCGGTGTGCGCCGCGGCTGATCGTTTCGGCTTACCACCGCAACGAAGACCTGTTTGACCTGCCGCTGCTGGTGCATGCGCTCAACCCCGAATATCGTCTGTATCTGCGGCATCATCCCTATATCCCGGCTTGGGATACCAATCTTTACGCGCTGCCGTAACAGGGCATCGCCCGTATCAGTGTAAAAGGGGTATATCATCCTTACGGAGGTGCGATAATGGCAAAAATACATACTATCCCATGCGGTTTTGTGAACTGTTATTTGGTTGAGGACAACGACAGCCTCGTGCTGGTGGATGCCGCCACCGGTAAAGACCGCGATCGTATTATACGGCAGGTTTTAAAGCTCGGTTTTTCGCCAGAGGATATCTCACTGATCTTTCTGACACACGGGCATCTGGACCACGCGGGGAGCGCAAACGGTCTTAAAGACCGGTACGATATCCCCATCGCCATGAGCGAAGCGGATATCGGTGTCCTCCGCCCGATGGCGGGCAGGGGAGGAATGGGGCGTATCCTGATTACTTTATCAAAGGCAAGGGCTCATGAAAAGAACCATATTGTCCCCGACGTGCCGCTGCAGGAGGGGATAAGCCTTGCCCGGTACGGGCTGTTCGCCGAGGTAGTGCCGCTGCCCGGGCATACCCAAGGCTCGATGGCGCTGTTGTTTGACGACGGCAAGCTCATCGCGGGGGATATGTTTATGAATTTTACCTCCCCGTCGCTTGCCCATATTGCGGAGGACTATGAAACGATGCAGCAGAGCTTTAATAAGCTTAAAAAGCTGCACCCCGCGGTTGTATACCCCGGGCACGGAAAGCCGTTTGGTTTTTCACAGGTATTGTAGGCGCCGGTGATATTACTCCGCCTCTTGAAATGCAAACGAACCTTCTGAATAATCGCAGAATGAAGCGCCCGGTGTTTAGGCCGGGCGTTTTAACGTTTATTATCCTCCGTAAGGCTTGGGGTATTGCTTGCTATTTTAACAGACCAGCAACGGTAGTGATCAGCATAAAACTAGAGATGAGATTCATCGAACAGTGCACAATCATTCCTATGTAGATATTCTTCTTTTTCCATACAACGTAGTGATAGGGGATCAGCGCAACGATTCTGGTGACATTCTCCCACGGTGAAAACAGGTGATACAGCGAGAACAGCACCGCCGTAATGATCGGGGAAAACCCTTTGAATCGGCTTAAGCGCGGCAGGATATAGCCCCGAAAATACAGTTCTTCCACAATCGGCCCCGCAAACCCATTTAATAAAAAGTATAATATAAGCGTTATGATGATGGTTGCTTTGGGGTAATTGCCTATCTGGTTGATAAAGTCGGCCAGTTGGTATTCTTTGGGAACAAACTGAAATACCGTGTCCAGCAGGATGCGGTTCTCAAAGGGCTGAATCACCATAAAGGCGACGCCCCCAATGATGAACGGGATAATCGCGTATAGTAGCAGCTTTACCACCGGCAGCTTGTTGTTAAAGAGAAAAGCGCTTTTTAAGCTGAAGCTTCCATACTCTTTTTTGCTTGTGTGCAGTATCACACCCAGTTCAAAAGGAATCAATACAAAAACAATAGCCAGTAATAACGATAGTACCGGCGGGATAACAGCTGCACACAGCGTCACTAGCAGTGTGTAAAACAAAAGGATCAGTACCGCGGGTGTAAAGGTTAAAAGCAGCAGCTTGCCGACCCATAACTCCGTTTTTAATTTTTGTTCCATATTTCGTCCTCTTTCTCATACTTAACAGTTGTTTTCCTTCGTTCATATAACATTCTTACGATGCCCACCCTTAAGAGCAGAACACAACAATGTTCTGTATGCGTGATCGCAAAAACAATATGTATTTTAGAATGCTGATTTTTAAAGACGGATTTTATTATTTCCCAATGTAATTAGAATAACATAACATTGTTACGTTGTAAAGCCTCTAAAATGACAAAATTAGAGAAGCCAAGCCAATGCGTTTTGTATAGGTTTGGCTTCTCTGTTTTAAGGTAATGATATGGGTTTAACGGGTGTCCAAAGCTCTAGGCTGCCGTTAGGCGTGTAGTACTCGAAGTACTTCCCGTGCTCTGTGTCGGGTGTGAACTTATGTGCGGGCAGTTCTTTTTCAAAGAATTCTGTCCACGCCGTGACGGCGCTCATCCCCTCCGGCACGGCTGCAACCGCAAAGCGCGCGGCGGGAATTTCGGCAAATACCATCCCCTCCAAGAACTGCAGGTACTCCGTTACGGGAAAGCCCAGAAGGTAAAAAAAACGGTGCTGCTCCGTATACCACATTACGCCGTACAGAGAGGGGCTGTCGTTCTGTAAAGAGAGCAGATCGTTTTTATGCTGCCACAGGCGGGTAAGGTCTTGGTCGTTAGTGTCAAGCGACGTTTCGGCGGCATAGCCGTACACCTTAAAATGCTCTCTGTTTTCAAAACGTATTTTAAGTTTGTGCTCGCGTTCCATATGCCAGAAAAAGCCCTCGTCCGACTCCCTGTCGAAGATCATGCCGCAGTGTTGCAGCACCTTTTGAGAGGCAAGGTTGTCTTTATCGGTTTCAGCCACTACGCTGGTCACGTCCGGCTGCTCCAGTGCCCAGCGGCACAGGGCGGACGCGGCCTCTTTCATATACCCGTACCCGCGATAATCAGGGCTTAATCCGTAGCCGATTTCAACCTCGCCGTTTTGGTTCGGGGCGCCTTTAAAGCAGGCCCCGCCGATCGATCGGTTTTCTGAGGTTAAAACAATCTGCCACTGGGTGCTCCAGAGGTAATCGGCGGGGGATAAAACAGCCCTGTCGTACAGCTCCTGCATCGCCTGCCTGGTGTCGTCATCCAGTGCTTTACCCGAAGAGGCCAGTTTCAGCGCCTCATCGACCTTGGGCGCATCCTCAATCAATAAACCCAATTCTTCAATACGCAACGGGATAATTCTTAATCTTGCGGTTTTTAGTTCCAAAATGCATTCCTCGCTTATAAATTTAAAAATGCCACACAATACCCCGTCCCCACCATGATAAAATTACTGATGCTATGTACCATCATGGGGTAGAGCACACTCTTGCTCTTTTGATAGATAATACCGTAAATAATGCCCAGTACAAAGGCATAAGCCAACTGAAAAGGGTCAAACGACAGATAGAATTTCGTGATACTCCAACTGATATGCGCAACGGCAAAAAACACGGCTGCAATAATCACCGGCAGGCTGATATGCCACCTAAAGAACCGGATGCCGATCTCCCTTTGTAACATACACGATAGGATAGCAATGGGGAAGGCGCGGAATAGAATCTCTTCGGAGGGGCCGCTCAACAGCAGCTGAAACCCCAAGGTACCCAAGATATTTCGGGTGGTTAACGGGAAGTCATAGCCGTTTAACTCTCCCATACTGCCTTCAACAGCATAGACCGCGAGCGTATACCCTAAGAATATCGCGGTAAACCAAGCTACGCTGTGCAGCCCCGCTTTTCTATCACCGAGCTGCAGATGCCAGTCCGGCTTAAAAAAGCGCGATACTATCCACATAACCCCCAGCGCAATTGCTGCTTGTACAATATGGTGGACACTGATCCACGCAAACTGTCCGCTTGGATCCATGCCTTCATAGGTGAACAGGTCAGCTGCCGCGGAGCCTGCCTTGGCAATCAGTGTTTAGGCTGCCAGTATAAGCAGCGCGGCGATTGCCGTCATCAGGCCGGTCTTCTTCATCAATAACTGCATAGAAATCTCCTTCGTCGTTAAAAAGGACTCTTGCCGGCCAGCCAGCCGTTCTTCTCCCAGTGTGCGCGGTCGGTCGGGTTATAGTCGTTCTTTTTCTGCGCACCCATCATGGCAAAGAATATCAAGCGCGTGAAGGGCCTTACCGGAAGCTTGTCGGCCTTTTTCAGAGCGTTTGCCGTGCGTTTGGCAAGCTTTTGCGCGTCGCCGCGAATTCGTTGCTGCAGCTTCGGCTTTACATCCTGCCAGCGCATGGCGGCCACATTCTTACGAAAGACATAGCTGCGCCTTAAGCCCCAGAAGGTAAAGTTATCCCGCATGGTATTCACCGCCTTTTTGGCGCCTGCACCGGCGGCGGTGCAGAAGGCGACCCCTATCTTGCGAAACATCGAGGGGTGCGGACGGTGAGGCATCCAGCGAAAGCCCAGATGGTCTAAAAAAGCCTTCATCGCGCCGCTGATGTTCAGTACATATCCCGGAGAACTCAGCACCACAAGGTCGGCGGCTTCTATGGCTTCCTCGATGGGCTTCATCGCTTCATAGTGTGGGCAGTGGTCTTCGCCCTTGTAAAAGCAGGAGTAACAGCCCACACAAAAATGCGGCATATCCCCCGGCAGGAAAAACTCGGTTACTTCGAGATTGAGCAGCTTTTGGAGCTCCTCTAAAAAGATATGTACGCAATGATAGGTGCTGCCCTTATGCATAATCCCGTGGATCACGACAGCTCTCATAGACTATACCTAACCTTTCAAAAATAGTGATTTAAGTGTAAATTCCGGCATATTGTGTAAGCTGATTTCAATATAACAAATACCACTTAAACATGCAAGCAAATAAAGGTCAACCAATTGTATTGCCTATTGACCAATGGGTCAATAGGTGCTACTATGATATTGACCAATCGGTCAATATCACGCGGAGGTGTTGCTCTTGAGCGCCATTTCACTAAAAAATCTTACAAAAACCTATGGCACGGCCCGCGGCATAAAAAACGTAAGCCTTGAGATAAAGCAGGGAGAGTTTTACGGCTTTATCGGCCCGAACGGAGCGGGCAAGTCGACCACCATCAAGCTGCTGTTTAACTTTATCTACCCGACTGCAGGCAGCGCCAGCGTCTTGGGGCTGGATGCAGTTGCCGACAGCGCAAAGATCAAGCAAAGAGTGAGCTATGTGCCCAGCGAGGTGCGCTATTATGCCGACATGAAGGTGGATGAGCTGTTTAAAACCACCTTGGCCTTTCACCAAAAAACTGATTTTGAGGAGCTCGAGCGCCTCTGCACGGCCTTTGAGATAGAACGGGGCAAAAGGCTTGGCGAGCTCTCGCTCGGCAACAAAAAGAAGGTGGCGGTGGTAAGCGCCCTGCTCTGTGAGCCGGAGCTGATTGTGCTGGACGAGCCGACGAGCGGGCTGGACCCGCTGATGCAGCGCACCCTGTTTGAGATTTTAAAGGAGCGCAACAGCAAAGGGGCCACCGTCTTTCTCTCCAGCCACAACCTTCTTGAGGTACAGGAGCACTGCACCAAGGCTGCGTTCATCAAAGAGGGCGAGATCATCGAGGTACAGGATCTTACGGTAGAGCAACAGCGCGAAAAGATCGTTACCCTGTGGGGAGCACAAAGCCTGCAGCCGCTTGTAACTATCGGCGCCGAGCAGCTCGCACAGGAGGGCGGCAAGGTGATATTCTCGTATAAAAACGACCTTACACGCCTTGCCCACGCCATCGGTGAAAGCGGCGCGCAGGATTACACGGTAGAAAACCCGAGCCTTGAAACCCGCTTTTTATCCTACTACAAGGGAGGCAGTGCGCAATGAACGTGTTTAAACTGGAGTTTAAGTCCAACCTCAAGGGCTTGCTGCTGTGGGCGGGCATTCTGTCGCTTGTGCTGGTGCTGTTTATGTCGCTCTTCCCCACGATGGGCACCGACGCGATGAAAGACCTGGTGCAAACCAAGCTAAACGCGCTGCCGCAAGATGTATTGGAGGCAGTGGGGCTCACCGAAATCCCCGATTTTACGAAGATTCTCGATTATTTCTCTTACATCTTTCAGTATATTGCGGTTGCGGGCAGTATCTATGCCGCATTACTGGGCGCACAGGCACTGATTAAAGAAGAAAACGACGGCACCATCGAGTACCTTTACGCGCAGCCCGTTACCAGAACACAGATTGTTTTTCAAAAGCTGCTGGCGTCGTCTGCGGTATATGGGGTACTGAATGTCGTGCTGAGCGTCGTCTGCGGAATCCTGTTTGCCGTCCTGAAGCCCGAAGATACCGGGCTCGTCGTATTGATGACCGAATTTAAATCGCTGCTGGCCGGAACTATGATTGGCGGTTTGGTGTTTTTATGCCTAGGGCTGCTCTTGTCGGTGCTGCTCAAAAGCAGCCGTCAGGCGATTGCGGCTGCCGTCGGTTTGGTGTTCGTTACCTATATCTTGGGCATCTTCTCCAAGGCGTTTACGGATTATGCCAATTGGGTGGATTACCTGGTATACCTGTCGCCGCTCGACTACGCCACGCCGTTTGATGTACTGCTCCACGGCTTTAACGCGTTAAGAATCCTGATCGGTTTTATCATCATGGCCGTTTCGGTGGTATTCGCCTTCTACTTTTACCGTAAAAAGGATCTAAAAACCTGATGGATAACCGTAAAAAGCAGGAACTATTCAATGCGTGCTTTGCCGAGTTTGCGCAGTACGGCTACGACAAGGCGAACACCAACCGCATCTGCGAGGCGGCCGGTGTATCCAAAGGGCTGCTGTTTCACTACTTCGGCTCGAAAAAAAGCCTGTATATCCTCTGTGTGGAGCAGTGCATCACCGATATCCTAAGCCTGTTTGACGGTTTTTCGACAGAGGGCATGAGCTTTGCCGAGGCAATTTCCGCCTACGGCAGCCGCAAAATGCGGTTTTTTGAGGAACACCCGCTGCATTACAGCCTGATCATCGGCGCCTTTGCGCATACGCCGGACGAGGTAAAGGCGGAGCTCTCGGCGCGGTTTGCCGAGCTTTCGACGCTATCCGCCGAGATGATGGCCTCGCTCATCGGCAAGCTCAACCTCAAGCCCGGGGTCACCGAGCAGGTTGCCGCAGAGCTGGTTTCGGCGGTGGTTGGGGTGATGGAACAAAAATACATGCCGATTGTCAGGGCCGGGCCGATGACGGAAGCGCTGTATGAACGGATGAAGGATGAATACCTCGAATTGATGGGTTTTTTGATGAACGGGATTGCCGTTTAAGGGCATCCTATTTGCCGCGCTGGGTGCAAACGTGATTGTTTCACCCTGCACGGCAATTTTTGTTGTGCTGGAAGAACGTATGTGCTAAAATGGTTGCAGAAATCAACTTTCGGCAGTGTACATGGAGGATTGACTATGGCGGCACCGCTTGCGGATAAGATACGTCCCGAGACCATCGACGAGGTAGTGGGGCAGCAGCACCTTCTGGGTAAGGGAAAGGTGCTGCGTCGCATTATAGAAACGAAAGAGATTCCAAACCTCATCTTTTACGGCCCGTCCGGCGTGGGCAAAACTACGGTTGCGCGCATCATCGCGCAGGCTGCGGGCAAACGCCTGCACAAGCTTAACGGCACTACCGCCTCGGTTTCCGACATCAAAGAGATCGTGGGGGAGCTGGAGACCTTCGCGGGGATGGGCGGGGTACTGCTTTACCTCGACGAGATACAGTACCTCAATAAGAAACAGCAGCAGTCGCTGCTTGAATACATCGAAAACGGGCGCATTACCCTCATTGCCTCCACCACCGAGAACCCTTACTTTTACATCTACGGCGCGATCTTAAGCCGCTGCACGGTCATGGAGTTTAAGCCCGTTTCGGCTGCCGATGTCAAGCTTGCGGTAGGCCGCGCGTTTAAGATTATCGGCGAGGAGCGCGGTGAAAGCTATACGCTCGAAAAAGGGGTCGCCGAGGCTATTTCGGGTACCTGCGGCGGTGATGTGCGCAAGGCTGTCAATGCCGTGGAACTGTTGGTGCTTGCCGCTCAGGTGCAGGGCGACAAACGGGTGGTCACCTTAAGCGACGTGAGCGAGATAACGGGCAAAAGCGCCATGCGTTACGACCGCGACGGGGACGCGCATTACGATATCCTTTCGGCGTTTCAAAAGTCTATCCGCGGCTCGGATGAAAACGCGGCACTTCATTATCTGGCGCGGCTGCTCGAGGCGGGCGACCTGATCTCACCCTGCCGCAGGCTGCTGGTAACCGCCTGTGAGGATATCGGGCTTGCCTACCCGCAGGCCATCAGCATCGTAAAGGCGTGCGTAGACAGCGCAAACCAGCTTGGGCTGCCGGAGGCGCGTATCCCCCTTGCACAGGCGGTTATCCTGCTCTGTACCGTGCCCAAATCCAACACCGCCATCTGCGCCATCGACGCGGCCACGGAGGACATTAAAGGCACCGATGTGGGCGATGTTCCTCTGCACCTAAAGGACGCCCACTACGGCGGAGCGGGCAAGCTCGGGCGCGGGCTTACCTACAAATACCCGCACAGCTATAAAAACGACTATACCGCCCAGCAGTACCTGCCCGACAACATCAAGCAAGCCCGTTACTATTCTTTCGGCGATAACAAAACCGAGCAGGCCGCCAGGGCCTTTCGCGAAAAGCTGTTGTCTGAAGACAAGGGGGAACTCAAATGAACACGCTGCAGCTGTTTGTTGTTGCGGCGGCAGCAGTGTTCCTGCTCTGGGCAATAACGGCGGCGATTTTCCACTATATCTTCGCCATGAAGAAGCAGAGCGCAGCCGCCTCGGTCTCTATTTTAAAGCAAAAGGGTACCCTGCCGCAGGAGATTGCGGCGCCCGAGAGGCTTACCGTTTTAAGTGACGACGGATTTACTCTGACGGGCTATTATATTAACCAGTTCCCCGACGCTAAGCGGGCGGTCATCATCGCGCACGGCTACCGCTCCAACCATGTCATTGCGCTGCAATACGCGCCGGTATTTATCAGGCACGGGTATAATGTCCTCGTGATTGACCAGCGCGCCCACGGTGAAAGCGGGGGAAAATTCCCCTCCTACGGCCTGTATGAGAGCAGAGACCTGCACCACTGGGTAACGCTGCTGCGGGAAAGGCTGGGGGAGGATTGCGAGATTGGCCTGATGGGCCACTCCTTGGGCGGCGCCACCGTGCTGTGTTACCCAAAGATAGACACCGGCATACGCTTTATCATAACCGACTGCACCTATGCGACCCTTCGGCAGTTTATCATCCAGCGCATTCACAGCTATTTCGCCCCCGCGTGGCTGTTTTACCCGCTTGTCAACCGAATGGTGCGCGCCCGCATCGGCTTTTCGATGAACGAGGTAAACCCTATAGAGGTTGCCCTTCACGAAGGGCTATCGATTCCAACCCTCTTCATCCATTCCAAGGGGGACCGTATCATGTCCTTCCGCGGTACCAAAGAGATGTACGAGAAGCGCCATAACCCGCACGACCGCTTGTATCTGCATACAAACGCCGACCACGCCGACGTATATTCCGCGGATACCGCCGCTTACCAGCAGGTGGTGGATGCCTTTTTGCAAAACCTGTAATCATCGGCCCAGAACAGAATAAAAAGGGCTAAGCTCGGTATCGTGCCAAGCTTAGCCCTTAAAAACTGCAATTCTTATTTACTCGTAGAGCGGGAACTTCGCGCAGAGGTCAACAACGCCCTCGCGGATATAGTCCGCCTTCGCGTCAAAATCGGTTGCCGTAAGGTGGATGTACTCGGCGATGCGCTCCATCTCGGGTGCGCCGAAGCCGCGGGTGGTCACGGCGGGGGTACCCACGCGGATACCGCTGGTGATGAAGGGGCTCTGCGGGTCGTTGGGAATAGCGTTCTTGTTGACGGTAATGTATACCTCGTCAAGGTGCTTTTCAAGCTCCTTGCCCGTAACGCCTACGCTTCTTAAATCCACCAACATCAGGTGGTTGTCGGTGCCGCCCGAAACAAGGTCGATGCCGCGCTTGGTCAGCGCTGCCGCAAGCGCCTGCGCGTTGGTAACCACGTTCTTCTGGTAGGCCTTAAAGTCATCCGAAAGCGCCTCGCCAAAGCAAACCGCCTTACCGGCAATCACGTGCATCAGCGGGCCGCCCTGAGTACCCGGGAAGATAGCCTTGTCAATCGCCTTGGCATATTCCTCTCTGCACAGGATCATACCGCCGCGCGGGCCGCGCAGGGTCTTGTGCGTGGTGGTGGTTACAACGTCGGCGTAGGGTACGGGGGAGGGATGCAGCCCGGCCGCCACAAGGCCTGCGATGTGCGCCATATCCACCATAAAGTAAGCGCCAGCCTTCTTGGCAACCTCCGAAAGGCGGGCGAAGTCGATCACACGCGGGTAGGCGCTGGCGCCCGCCACAATCATTCTGGGCTTATGTTCCAATGCAAGTGCCTCAACCTTATCGTAGTCGATACGGTGAGTTACGTCGTCTACCCCATAGGGAACAAAGTTATAGTATTTGCCCGAGAGGTTTACGGGCGAACCGTGGGTGAGGTGCCCACCGTGCGCAAGGTTCATGCCCAGCACGGTGTCGCCCGGGTTTAATAATGCAAAATATACGGCAAGGTTTGCCTGTGCACCCGAATGGGGCTGCACGTTGGCATGTTCGGCGCCAAACAGCTGCTTCGCGCGGTCGCGTGCAATCTCTTCCACTACATCCACGCACTCGCAGCCGCCGTAATAGCGCTTGCCGGGGTAACCCTCCGCGTACTTATTGGTGAGTACGCTGCCCATGGCAGCCATCACAGCCGGGGAAACGATATTCTCCGAGGCAATCAGTTCGATGTTTCTCTTTTGGCGCCTGAGCTCAAGCTCCATGGCATCGCCAACGGCTTTATCAAAACCCTTCACAAAGCCGATGGAATCCATCAGGTTATTATACATCTTTTCCACCCTTTCGTAATAAATGAAGCCATAAAAATTATTATACCGTATTTCACAGTTATTTCAAGCATTCAGTTTCACATCTACACTATATCTGGTATAATAAACGCATCGGGGACCGGGCAAAAGCGTTACCCCGTGTGCTTATGATACCGCCTACCTCGCATTGCATAAGCGAATATATCATAAACGTGTTTGCATTGATACAATAAAAATATAGTGGGTTAAAACAATGAATGAAATACTTAAAAGGCTTATAAAAACCATCGGTATCTGCCTGCTCGACGCTTTTGGTATATGGGTGCTGGCGGCGCCTGTAAACGGGTGTCTGCCGCGCTATCTCACCGGCATTCCCTGCCCCTCCTGCGGGATGACGCGCGCATTCTTTTCTCTGGTGCAATTTAAGTTTGCCGCCGCTTTTCACTACCACCCGCTGATTTATTTTTTGCTGCCTGTAGGTGCGTTTGTAGTGGCGCGTTATATTTTTTATGGTATTTTGCCCACCGACAAGCGCTACATAAAGCTTTATGTGCTTACCATCTTTCTTTTTGTGGCGGTGTGGATCATCCGGCTTTGCTTTTTCAACATTCCGTAAGTGCAATGTGTTTGCTGCCGCCGTTTGTAAGCGGGTGGTTTGTATAATAGTGATTTTTATTAAAAAATCACTTTTTTAATCCCCGCTTTTGGCGGAGAGCAATAACGCAAAGCGTTATTGCAGTATGAATATTGAATGGTAATTCGGCGGCTAAAAGCCGCCCACGCCGTATACAAACGGCGTGTTTGAAAGGGGGATTTAAGCCCCCTTTCAAATGGAATTCAGTATAAGCCGGGTGAAGCTGGTTACACTCAACATATAGCTTTGACGACGCTCATACAAACGAGAAAGTGATGCAAAACGCATGAAACTTAAGAAAATGACGGCTTTAAAACGGGCGGTATTGCAGTTTACCGCTCTGTTTATTGTCGTGCTTCTGTTGTTATTCTCCTGCGGCGACGGCAGCGTCGACCACGTAAACGGCAACAGGGGAAAGGGCGGGGGCTTAAACAGCAGTACCTTCCCGCCGCCGATTATCTCCGACCCGGGGTTGACGCTGCCCTACGTGATCTCCCGCAACTTTGTTAACCTTCCCAATGGTATCACACTGTACGTCAATGTTGAAATGATAAACGGCGAGTATCTGGATAAAAGCTCGCCGAACTACGCCCCCGGCGACGGCATCTACGACACAAACTATATCGGTGAATATCAGATCAGTGTTTATTCCGCCATCGACCAGCCCAAGGCGGTGTTTACCGCGCCCGTGGTGTTTTCGAGAGGCAAGCTGAACTTTGATAAACAGTTTCAGCTGGTGTTTGACGACTATAACGGTGACGGCAACCCGGACTTTACCCTCGGGCAGTGGGGAACTGCCAAGGGCAACGTATATCAGATCTACACCGTGGCAAGCGACAGCAGCATCAAGCAGCTGCCCTGTGAGAATTTAAGCGCAGCGAGCTTTGATTACTCTATCGCACTTTCCAAAACCTCGCCCACCTCCTTTACCTGCGAAGGCTATGATGAAAAGACCAATGAAAAGGTAACGCACAGCTACAACTGGCAGGACGGACGTTTTGTGCTGGAACTGCCGTGACCATATACTCATCAAAAAGAGCCGACCTTCGGGAACAACTCCCTCTGGCCGGCTCTTATTCAATCAATACATATTCCGCAGGCGCGCGACGCGCTCTTCGATGGGCGGGTGGGTGGAAAACAGGGCCATCAGCTTCTTTTTGGGGTTATAAATGTACAGGCAGAGCATCTCGTCGCCGCCAAGGTCGCTTACGGTGCGCGCGTTATACTGCCCGCTTCCCCCCGCAATCTTTTCAAGCGCGCGCGCCAGTCCCTCCGAGCTGCTGCACAGCCGCACGGCAGTGGCATCCGCAGCATACTCGCGCTTGCGGGAGATGGCAAGATTTATAAGGTTTGCAAGCAGCCTCGCCACTAAATACACTACCAGTCCAAGCAATATCAGGATAGCGGCGTTGCCTCCGCCGTTATTGTCGCTGCGGCTGCGCCTGCGGGAGCCGTAGGCCGAGGTGCGGTAAAAGATGCCCGCGAGGAAGATGGTAATGCTCATCAGCGCTATCGCGATGGTTGAAATCAGCACGTCGCGCTGTATGATATGCGACATCTCATGCCCGATAACCCCTTCCAGCTCACTGTCGTCCAAGATGGCGAGCAGCCCCTCGGTCACACCGATGTAGCTTTTTTCGGGGGTGAGGCCGCCCGCGAACGCGTTGGGGGTGCCGGTGGGGATGATGAATACCTGCGGCGGCTCTTTTAAGCCCGCGGAGATCGAAAGCCCCTCTACCAGCCGCCGTACGCGGCGTTCGTTCGGGCTGTTCTCATTCACCGCGCGCCCGTGCACCGACGAAACAAGCATACTTTTCGACGAGATAATCTGTATGGGGATAATAAACGCGCAGTAGCCGGCCCCGATGAGAAACCCCATCGCCACATTGTCGTATACATAGCCTATCAGATAGCAAATGCCCAGGATAAGCGTGGCAAACGAGACAATGAGCAAAACTGTTTTAAATTTATTGATGCGCACCTGCTCATGTACAAAGAGCGGCTTTGAAACATTCAGATTCTGTTCCATGTTACAGCTGGCTTATACGCAGGTTGTCGGCGTAGTTCCTTTCCTTTTCTTCAATCTCAAATAGCTTTTCGGGGGTAAAGCGGAACAATCCTGCCAGAATACTGCCGGGGAACATGGCAATGAAGGTGTTGTAGTCGTTTACACACATATTATAGCGGGTGCGCGCATAGGCTACCTTGTCCTCAACGTCCTTTACGTCCTCCATCAGCTTCAAATAGCTCTGGTTGGTGCCGAGCTGGGGGTAGTTCTCCGAAAGCGCCATAATCGAGGGCAGCATCCGTGTAACCGCGTCGCTTGCGCCCATTGCCTCACCACGGTCCTTTGAAAGCATACCTGCGCGTGAGGCGGCGATTTTATCGATGATGTCGCTCTCAAACTTGGTTTGCATCCGGATGGTATCCACAAGGTTCGGGATGATATTTGCCTTGCGCTTTAGCTGGTTGTCGATTCCCGACCAAGCCTCTTGTATATAATTCTTCTTGCGCACCATCGAGTTATAGGCCGCGATTGCCCAAAAGATGATTACCGCGATGAGCACAAGCCCCAAAACGAGGATAACTGTCCCGTTCATCAACAAAACTCCTTTACTATAAATTTAAAAAAGCACACATATATGGTAATGCCATGGGTATGGTTGTGAACCCGCTTACTGTAATAGATTGTACCATAACCGTACCGATTAATCTATGCACGCTTTGTTAAGTTCATGATATCCGCCTACATGCGCCGCCTATAGAATACCGTACAAGCCTTCACGCATATAAAAAGCTAGCATACTTCTTCTGTAACAATGCTTCACGTTGTTGCTCCCCGCCGAAGGTGGGGTTTACAAAAGCGATTTTATCACTTTTTGAAGAATTAGTATTATCGCCGTCGTATAGGAAAGCGGGGTAAGGGTGAAACGCTATTTTGTAGTTACCAAGAAGCACCTGTTTACAGGCATTCTGATTTTAATTGGCCTGATTGCCGCATTGCTGCTTTTGGAACCCCTTAACAACATCGCGGTGCCGTCCTCCCGTTTTATACCGTCGCTGAGTTTTAGCGCGTCGGGCAGGCAGCTGCCCATCTATGGCGTTGAAACCGAGAAAAAGCAGATTGCCATTACCTTTAACGCCGCGTGGGAGGCTGACGACATCCCTGTGCTGCTCGCGCTTCTCAAGGAAAAAGAGGTGACGGCCACCTTCTTCTTAGTCGGGCAGTGGGCCGAAAAGAACCCGCAACAGGCCAAGCTGATTGCCGAGGCCGGGCACGAGATTGGTAACCACTCCTATGCTCACCCCGATATGACCACCCTCTCCGCCCGGCAGATCGAGGCGGATATCTCTAAGGCGGACGAAGCCATCCGGCAGGCGACCGGCGTGTTCCCTAAGTGTTTCCGCGCGCCGTCGGGCGGGTATAACGATACGGTGATAGCCGTGGCAAAGGCATTAGACCACACGCCTATACAATGGACAATAGACAGCCTTGACTGGAAGCGCCCGCCAGCACAGGAGATCATACAGCGCGTGCTCAAGCAGGCAAGCGGAGGCTCCATCATCCTTTTTCATACGGCGTTAGAGAACACCCGCCTCGCCCTGCCGGAGATTATCGATACGTTGTCGCAGCGGGGTTATACCTTTGTGCATGTGAGCGATTTGATCTATTCAGGGGACTATACCATCGACCATCAGGGTATCCAGCACCCACAATAAGTAGCATGTATTGTAAATACATATGTCATTATGCCTGATATGAATAGACGATTTTGTGCAGATTAATCATAAAAAATATCTGCCCGCTACGGTATAATGTTTACAGTACTTTTATGCTTATTAAGCCGTTAAAGAATAAAGCCTGAGAGGCAGGTAGAACATGAAAAATCATCAGCCGTTTATATCCGCGGTTATTGTCGCCGCGGGCAGCTCCAGCCGCATGGGGGAGGGCGTCAATAAGCAGCTTTTAATGATAGACGATATGCCGGTAGTCGCCAAAAGCATCCTTGCGTTTGAACAAAACGAGGCTGTCGGCGAGATTGTGGCGGTGACCAGAATGGAGAATATCATGGACATCGCCGCCATGGCGAAGGAGTACGGCTTTTCAAAGCTGCGCGAGGTGGTTGCGGGCGGCGATACAAGGCAGGAATCGGTAGCGAAGGGCATAGAGAGCGTTTCAAAAGACGCGGAGTACTACATCATCCACGACGGCGCGCGCCCGCTGGTATCACAGCAATGCATCTCCCATGTGATTGAGGATGCTCTTCACCACGGTGCCGCCACGGCGGGTGTGCCGGTGAAGGATACCATCAAGCGGGTGGACGCAAACGGCTTGGTGAGGGAAACGCCCGATCGCAGCGTGCTGTACATCACACAAACCCCGCAGATGTTTAAGGCCGACCTTTACCGGCAGGTGTTCAGTCGGGCGCAGCGGCAGGGTTTGGATTTTACCGACGACTGCCAGCTGTTTGAGCAGGCCGGTTACCCCGTCTGCATGTCGGCGGGCGATTACACCAATATCAAGATCACCACGCCGGAGGACGTGCTGTTTGCACAGCTTCTGGCGCAGGCTTGGGCGGACAGGTAAAGCAGATATGCCTTTAATGATCAGTACGAACGTACAGATATCCTTAAAAAAAGACTTTAAAATGTTAGGAGAAGACATCTATGGTACGAATCGGCCACGGGTATGACGTTCACCGTTTGGTGAAGGACAGGCAGTTAATTATCGGCGGGGTGTCCGTTCCTTATGAGAAGGGGCTGCTCGGCCATTCGGACGCGGATGTGCTTATCCACGCGGTAATGGATGCCATGCTTGGTGCGCTGGCGCTGGGTGATATCGGCGCGCATTTTCCCGATACGGACGAGCGCTTTAAGAACGCCGACAGTATGGAGCTCTTGTGTCAGGTCTCGATGATTATTGCAAACGAGGGTTATCACGTGAACAACATCGACGCCACCGTTGTGGCACAGGCGCCCAAGCTTGCAGGCTATATTGAAGAGATGCGTTTAAACATCGCGCAGGCGGCGGGCTGTGATCTCTCCGCCGTCAGCATCAAAGCGACCACGGAGGAAGGGCTGGGCTTTACCGGAACGGGGGAAGGGATGGCCGCCCACGCGGTCTGCCTGCTCGAAACGGAATAAGCCGACTTCTTGCTGTCGGCCTTGCTCGATTGAGGCGAATTTTCGCTCAATTCATGTTCCAACTCCCGTTGTCCGGCATAAGATGAACTATGCGGTATACGACGTGTATCGTTTTTCATTTTGTGCCGGACGAAGGAGTGTTAAGAAATGGGAAACGGTGTGATCACCTTTTCTACGATTACCTACGCCATGAAAGCGCAAAGCCTGCTGCAACGTAACGGTATACGGTCAGAGGTTTTAAAATCGCAGGACCATCTTCTTAGAACCTGCCAGTTTCGTTTAAATGTTCTTTCCGGTTTTGATAAAGCTATGAGCTTGTTAGTCCGTGTAGGGATTCCTTACCTCGCGGCGGTAAAGGGTGAATAGCAATGATTTATTTTGACAACGCAGCCACCACTCTTCAAAAACCTGCGACAGTTTTAAAGGCTATTGGGGAATGTGCCAATCATTTTGGCGCAAACCCCGGGCGCAGCGGCCACCGCTTATCGATGCTTGCGGGGCAGAAGGTGTACGAGTGCAGGGAGCAGGCGGCACAGCTGTTCGGCGCTGAGCCGGAGAATGTGGTGTTCACAGAAAACTGCACCCACGCGCTCAATATCGCGATAAAGGGTGTTATGCAGTCGGGCGGGCATGTGATCATCTCCGACCTTGAGCATAACTCCGTATTTCGCCCCGTTTACCACCTCGCGAAGGGCAAGAACGTCACCTTTTCCATCGCGGAGGTATTTGAGGGCGATTTTGCAAAAACGCTTCGCTCGTTTGAGAGAAATATCACCACCCAAACCCGTTTGATCGCCTGTACCGCCGGTTCCAACCTGTGCGGTGTCATGCTGCCGTGCGACGCGCTCTATACGCTGTGCAAGCGCTATAACCTCTTGCTGCTGCTTGACCTTGCGCAGTCGGCCGGCGTGGTAAAATCATCCCTTGCGGGGGCGGATTTTCTGTGTATGCCCGGCCATAAGGGCCTTTACGGGCCTACCGGCACGGGCATGCTGATTACGAATAAAGGTGAAATGCTCGACACCATTATGGAGGGCGGTACCGGCAGCCAGTCGTACCTAGCGGATCAGCCCCAGATCATGCCCGATAAGCTGGAGAGCGGCACGCTGAATACCTATGGCATTATGGGGCTGCGGGAGGGCATGCGGTTTGTAAGCACCTTCGGCATCGACAAGATCTATAAACATGAGCTTACCCTTACCCAGCAGCTTTATGACGGGTTAAGCAAGCTTAAAGGCATTCGGCTTTATACCGAACGGCCCCAGCAGGGGACACATCTGCCTGTTTTATGCTTTAATGTGGGAGAGAGCCGCAGCGAGGCGGTGGTGGAGGAGCTAAGCAAACGGGGGTTTGCGCTGCGGGGCGGCTACCACTGTGCGCCGCTTGCCCACAATAAGCTGGGCACCAATGAAACCGGCGCGGTGCGCGCGAGTTTTTCGATGTTTAACACGCCTGATCAGGTGCAAAGGCTGCTCTTTGAACTAAAAAGAATGAAGGAATCAGCTTAATCCTTTCATGCATTTTTGAGACAATGGATTATATACCCAAGCCTTCGGTTTAGATTCTATTCATTTTAGGCATTGCATTAGCGCCTAAATATGTTACAATATATTCAAGTGTTTTTCTACTCACTGATTTTGCTTTGGCCTCTTTGCTTTTTTTTATAACTTTTACGAAAGAGTAACACAAGGAATATTGTTGCGTATTATGCGGTGGTGGGTGCTTTGATAGACTTTTTAGACATATGGAATAAGATATTATCAGGCCTGCAGACCATTAAGTTTCAGGACTTTTTGGATGTTGCCATTGTGTCTTATCTAATCTATAAAATTATAAAACTGGTTCGAGATACCAGAGCGGAGCAGCTCGTTAAAGGTTTTGCGCTGCTTGCTGTCGGCTATTTTCTTGTAACGCAGCTTCAGCTTACCGCTATGAGCTTTCTTTTACGTAACCTTTTAACATTGGGTGTTACCGCGCTGGTAGTGGTATTTCAGCCGGAGCTGCGCCGTGCGCTCGAACAGATGGGCAGGGTACGAATCGGGCTGAGCATGTTTACCCCCGGCAGTATGGATGCCGACGAACAGGAGCGCCGCTGGCGCGCCGCTATTTCGGCAATTTGTGACAGTACAAGCTCCCTCTCCCGCCAAAAAATAGGCGCGCTGATTGTAATAGAAAAAGAAACCAAGCTTGGTGAGATTATTAAAACCGGCACGATCATCGACGCCGACCCGAGTGTTGAACTGATTGGTAACATGTTCTTTCCAAACTCGCCGCTTCACGACGGCGCCCTGATTATTCGGGGCGGCAAGCTGTATGCGGCGGGATGCTTTCTGCCTGTTTCCGAGAATCACACCATTAGCAAAACCTTGGGTACGCGCCATCGCGCGGCACTCGGCATGAGTGAGAACTCCGATGCCCTTGTAATTATCGTGTCGGAGGAGACCGGCATCATCTCGGTGGCGGAAGACGGTAAGCTTACCCGTAATTTTGACAGTGAAACGCTCGCCGAGCGGCTGGACAAGTCGCTGTTTTCCTCTAAGATCGCCGAGTTTGCCGAGAAGCGCCCCTCGTTTTGGAAGGTGAAACCAAATGAAAAAAAGTAAATTTTCCATTAAAAGGCTCATATACAACGACCGCATACTGATGGTGCTCTCGGTCATTCTTGGTATTATTGTCTGGATTATTATTGCGTGGGTTATCGACCCGACCTATACTACCGACATCAAAGGCGTTCCGGTTGCATTTGATAAAACCACCTTAGAAAAGCTAGGTCTCAGTGTTATTTCGGGGCAGGACCAGACGGTAAGTGTCGAGGTAACCGGTGACCGCGTTCCCGTTAGTGAGCTTACTGCGAATAATTTCATTGCGAAGGTATCGCTGGTAGGGGTAGATGCACCGGGCACCTATGACCTTGAGGTGCAGGTAAGTAAAAAGCTTCAAAATACCAATTATGATATTAATCAGCCTAACAAGCCGATTATGATTACCGCGAAATTTGACAAATACGTCTCCAAAAAAATTGCCCTTAGCGTGGATTTTTCCTCAATTAGCGCCCCAGACGGCTACATTAGGCAGCAGCCCTACATTACCCCTAACGAGGTTACCGTTTCTGGGCCGGAGGCGGAGGTTTCACGGGTGGCCAAATGCATGGCGGAGCCGGAACTGCCCGAGGTAGTGGATAAGACGTATGGCGTAAAAGGCCCTATCGTGCTTTATGATGTGATGGGCCAGCGCGTGGATATGACCAATTTAAAGCTTGATAAGGAAACGGCGGATGTGACGATTCCCGTGCTCAAGAAAAAGGTGCTGCCCGTTAAGGTAAAGTTTATTAACGTTCCCGAGGGCTTCCCGATTTCCGATCTGGATTATACCCTGTCTGAAACGCAGATAGAGGTTGCGGGGCCTGCCGAAACGATAGACAACCTCACTGAAATACCCATCGGTTATATTGATTTAAAGCTCATTGAGCCGGAAAGTGTATTTGCGTTTGATGTGGAGTTGGGTGATAACTTTTTGAACATTCAGAATATCACCACCATTAAAGTCGATTTTGCCACGGCTGGCTTTGAGGTACGCAAGTTTAACATTAAAAGCACAAACATCAACCTCATTAACGAGCCCGCAAACTACTCCGTCAAGCTGGAGACCAGAGGCATTAACAATATCAGCATTGTCGGCCCGCCCGATGTGCTGGACAAGCTTACCGCCGGTGATATCGTGGCAGAAATCAACCTCGGCGACCGCGACCTCGGCACCGGGCAGCAGCACAACGTACCGGTGCAGATTTCTGTGCCGTCACGCGGCACGGTCTGGGCAATCGGTGATTATTCAGCGGTTATTACGGTTCAGGAAAAGTAATGCACTCGGACATTCAAACAAGTTTCACAAGGAGCTTGGCCGTGCGGTCAGGCTCCTTGATTCTCTAAGCCAAGTCGATTTACAGGTTTCGGTTTACTATCCACTGCCGCGGTATGCGGAGAACGGGGAAGGCCATGGCACTTATTGTTCCGAATATTTCAATAGGCTTAAACGAACCGAAGCAGGCAGCGATTGACGCTGCGCTGAAAAAACTCGGCTTGGCTCAAAAGGATGTCCGGAAGGCTTATATCGTTAAGTCCTCCGTAGACGCCAGAAAGCGGGAGCAGATCAGGCTGGTCTACTCGGTTGGCGTAGAGGCCTCCGACGAAGAAGGCATCCTCAGGCGCGCCGGAGGCAGCGCCGCGACCCTTAAAAGCACGACTGTCCTTGCACTTCAAACGGGCAGCAAACTGCTTGAGCACCCGCCTGTGGTGGCGGGCTTTGGCCCCGCAGGCATGTTTGCGGCACTTTTGCTTGCCCGCGCGGGCTTTCGCCCTATCGTACTTGAGCGCGGCGGGGATATAGACGAACGTGTGCGCGCCGTAAACGCCTTCTGGCAGGGCGGAGCATTGGATGAGGCCACCAACGTGCAGTTTGGCGAGGGAGGCGCAGGCACCTTTTCAGACGGCAAGCTCACCACGCGTATCAATGACGAGCGGTGCGACTTTGTTCTTAACGAGCTTTACCGGCACGGGGCGCCCGCCGATATCCTCGAAAAGGCCAAACCGCACATCGGCACCGACAAGCTGCGCGGCGTGGTGAAGGCTATCCGCGAGGAGATTATTGCCCTTGGCGGGCAGGTGCTGTTTCACACCTGCCTTACCGATATCACCTTGCGGGAGGGTCGGCTCGTATCGGTAACGGCAAACGGCCAGGACCTGCCCTGTGAGGTGCTGCTTTTGTGCATCGGCCACAGCGCACGGGACACCTTTACGATGCTGCTTGATAAGCAGATCGTCATGCAGCCTAAGGCGTTTTCGGTGGGGGTGCGCGTCGAGCACCTGCAGCAAACCATTGACGAAGGGCTTTACGGCCGTTTTGCCGAGCATCCGGCACTGCCTCAGGGGGAATATCAGCTTTCGCACCGCTTAAACGGCAGGGGTGTTTACACCTTCTGCATGTGCCCCGGCGGCTTTGTGGTACCCTCCTCCAGCGAGGAGGGCGGGGTGGTGACCAACGGTATGAGCGAATATCGGCGCGACGGCTTAAACGCCAACTCGGCGCTGGCGGTAGGGGTAGAGCCCGCCGACTTTGGCGGCGGGGTGTTGGGCGGTATGGTGTTTCAGCGCAGCCTTGAGGCAAAGGCCTTTCAGGCAGGAGGCGGCAGCTATAAGGCCCCGGCCCAGACCGTCGGGCGTTTTTTAAGCGGCAGGGCAGGCCTCGAGCTTGGACGTGTACAGCCTACCTATGCCAGCGGCGTTGCGGAGGCGAACTTAACCGATATCCTCCCGCCGTTTGTCACCGATATGCTTAAATTGGGTTTAACCACCTTTCACAACAAAATCAAAGGCTTTGCTGCACCGGATGCGGTGCTTACCGGCGTAGAGACGCGCACCTCCTCACCCGTGCGCATCCTGCGGGATGAGGCCCTGCAGGCCGAGGGCATCCGCGGCCTTTACCCCTGCGGCGAGGGCGCGGGCTACGCGGGCGGCATCGTTAGCGCCGCGGTAGACGGGGTAAGAATAGCGCAGGCGGTGATGGAGTGCTATAAGCCATTTCATCCATAATATCAAACAAATTAATAAAATATTAAGGTATTTATAAGGCGTTTTAAAAAGTTTACTATCTGTGAAATGATATCATAATAATGGCGTTATGTGTAAATGCGAGAGCAGGGCATAACCTCGAATAATCATGAGGATATGGTGGCATCGGTATGAATATCTTGGTTGTTGATGATGAGCAGGTTATTGCAGACCTTATTGAGCTGTACCTGCAGGGAGAAAACTATGTCGTATATAAGTTTTATACCGCTCATGAGGCTTTGCACTGCATCGATACCGTTAAGCTGGACCTTGCCATACTGGATGTGATGCTGCCGGAGGTAAACGGATTTGACATCTGCCGCAAAATACGAGAGTCACACAATTTTCCCGTGATAATGCTGACAGCGAAGGTGGAAGAGGTAGATAAAATAACAGGGCTTACGATGGGTGCCGACGATTATATTACCAAACCCTTCCGGCCTCTGGAATTGGTTGCCCGGGTGAAGGCGCAGCTTAGACGCTTTACAAAATATAATAATCAAAACGGGCAAAGCGAAGAAGATATCATTGCATTTTCCGGCCTTGTCCTCAATCGCACAACCCATGAATGCCTATTAAACGAGCAGCAGTTACAGCTTACACCTATCGAGTTTTCCATCCTGTGGCTGCTATGTTCCAATCGCGGGCGTGTCGTAAGCTCGGAAGAGCTGTTTCGTGAGGTGTGGGGTGAAAAGTACTACTCAAATAATAATACGGTAATGGTTCATATTCGGCATCTGCGCGAGAAAATGGGCGACTCGGCGGAACAGCCCAAGTATATTAAAACCGTGTGGGGAGTGGGGTATAAGATTGAAAAATAATTTCAGCAGGTTAAAGCGTAAGATACTTCTGCAATCCCTGCTCACTGTCTCAATTGCCGGATTAGTTGGTTTGTTTTTTCAGGATTTTCTGATTGACGGGGTACTTGAAAAGCCCTTTGCAAACTGGTTTATATCTTTTATTGAAAAAGTTTTTTACATGGATGATGCAAGTGCCAAGAGCATCTACAGTGTCTTGTTTAGATATAATAAGATATCTTTCCTTGCGATCGGCTTTATAATCCTTGCGGTCGTAGTGTTTTACTTTGCGCTTTCACGCTTTATGCGCTACTTTAATCAGATAAGCGATAGCATAGACCGTTTGGCGGAAGAAAGCCAAAAGCCTATTCAATTGCCTCCCGAGTTGGATTTTATGCAAAATAAACTGAATACCATTAAGAGTACGTTAGAAAAAAGGGCAGCGGATTCCAAAGAGGCCGAGCAGCGTAAAAACGATCTGGTAGTATATCTGGCGCACGATATCAAAACGCCGCTTACATCGGTAATAGGGTATTTAAGCCTGCTTTCCGAGGCTTCTGATATGCCCGGGCCTCAAAGAAATAAATATGTAGACATAACACTTGAAAAAGCCTATCGTTTAGAACAGCTGATCAACGAATTTTTCGAGATCACGCGTTTTAACCTGCAGACCATCGTGTTAAATAAAGAAGAGATCAACATATCCTACATGCTCATGCAGATTGCGGATGAGTTTTATCCCATGCTGGAACCGGGCAAAAGGACGATATCAGTAAAAGCGAAGGAGAACCTTACCGTATATGCCGATCCCGATAAGCTTGCACGGGTTTTTAACAATATTCTCAAAAATGCAGTTGCTTATAGCTATCCCGAAAGCGAGATTACAGTAACCGCCTACCAAGATGAAGAAAATATTATTATCGAGTTTAAAAATCTGGGCAAGCCTATTGCACCAGAAAAACTGCAGGTTATTTTTGAAAAGTTCTATCGCCTGGATGCGGCACGCTCGGGCTTTACCGGTGGCGCCGGATTGGGGCTCGCCATCGCAAAAGAGATTGTTGCCGCCCACGGCGGCAGTATTTCTGCGGAAAGCTCTGTGGAAAATACCGTATTTACGGTAAAATTGCCGAATCAAAGCTTAACAGCTAGCGTTTAATAATTACAGACAAATTGTAGCATAATCCTTAGAGAATTATGCTATCATCGGTTACGTTAGCAAAGTTTTTGTTAAGCAGGGCCTAATCAACTTTTTTAGGGAATAAGAAAATCTTAATATTTTGCTAAGCACGATTTAAAACTACAAGCTTTGTTCCATGATATGATTAGGGTCGTGGAAGGGAGCTTATTTTTATGAGAAAAGTCAGACGCCGCCAAAACGGCTTATTCATAGTAGCTGTATTCTTTATTATCATTTTTCTGTTTTATACATGCGCAAGGTCTTTGTATTTAAAAATTGATAAATCACTCAACACAGATGTCGCAAGTCTTTCGACGGTTCATCAGGATCATGCACCGCTTAAGCTGGCGGACGGTAGCCAGCTCAGCGGCAATTCTTCACTCGGTCTAGTACATTCCGATCCTACGCTGCAACTCGAACGTGCCATAAAAATTCTACACAGCCCATGCGCAGTACTGGTAAGCGTTAAGGATAATGATATTTTACTCGATAAAAACCGCAATCAAAAGATCTATCCGGCGTCCATGACCAAAATCATGACCGCTATTATAGCCCTTGAAAGCCTAAATGATTTAGACCAAAAGATAGAGCTTAAGCCAAAGCTGTTTGACGCTCTGTATGCACAGGATGCTTCCATGGCTGGCTTTGTTCCCTACGAGGAGGTATCCGTCATTGACTTGCTATACGGCGCCTTATTACCGTCGGGGGCAGAGGCCTGTGTGGGCTTAGCCGAAGCGGTTGCAGGCAGCGAAGAGGCTTTTGCGGCCCTCATGAACGAAAAGGCAGGGCAGCTTGGCATGGATAATACCCATTTTACGAACTCTACGGGGCTGCATGATGCAAACCAATACTCTACAGTAAACGATATAGCGGTATTGCTTCAGTATTCACTGAACAATGAGACCTTCAAGAAAATCTTTACTTCAAAGCATCATTCCACTACTGCAACCAATATGCATCCTGACGGCATAACCGTTAACAGCACCTTGTTTAAAGAGATGGATGCTGCTACCGTAAACGGGGGTGAGATTCTAGGCGGCAAGACCGGCTACACCCCGGAGGCGGGGCTCTGCCTTGCAAGTTTGGCAGTAATAGAGGATGAAGAGTATGTTCTCGTCACTGCGGGCGCACAGGGCAACCATCAAACCGACCAATATAACATTGAAGACGCGCTTGCGGTATATCAGAGCATAAACACCGAACAAAAGTAATAAGGCGATCAGCCTTTTCCTATACCAACAAGGACGGAGAAAAAGCTCCGTCCTTGTTCTAATTATAAGTATAATTGCTTGATCGGTTGAAGGCCTTAGAGGTAAAATGTTGTGCTGATACCCATTTAACTTATCATGAATCTTATTGTAAAATCTGTATTTATATTGTATGATCAAACTATTGTCAATAAAGGGAGTAGGACGTATATGCGCAGTAAGATTTTTAGCGTATTAAAAGGAATTATCTGTTTATTTGTTGTTATAGCATTCTTGGTCACGCCAACGATGCCGTTTCTTTCCGCTATGGATCATGCACTTTCCCAAGAGGAATCTTCTGTGATTGACCAGTATATTCAAGAGCAGATGGCAGACTGCAGAATACCCGGTTTTTCATTGGGTGTTGTGAAGGGTGATAAGGTTCTGTATTCAAAAGGCTACGGAAAGGCGGACGATACCAATCGCCCGGTTACCCCGCAAACCCCCTTTGTTGTAGGTTCTGTAAGCAAGACATTCACCGCGTTAGCTATGATGCAGCTTGTTGAGGCGGGCAAGATGAACCTTGATTCGCCTGTGCACGATTATCTATCCGAGTTTGAAACGGCAGACGCTGGATTATCCCGTCAAATCACTGTTTGCCAGCTCCTCAATCATACGAGCGGGATAGCCACGGAAGCCGAATTTCAGGTTGCTACCCTAAAGGGAGACGATGAAACCATATCCGAACTGGTGAGCAAATTTAACCGCATCACACTTGCACATAAGCCCGGCAGTAAATTTGAATACAGCAATGCGAATTACATCCTGCTTGGTGAGCTGATACAAAAGGTCGCTGGGCTTAGCTATGAGGAGTATATTCAAAAGAATATTTTCGACCCACTTGAGATGCGCCATAGTTATACTTCATCCGCTGCTGCGCGGCAGGACGATCTTGCCAAGGGCTATCTATCGGTCTTTGGTTTTCCCATCGCTGCAGATTTTCCATACCGAAAGGATTTCTTACCTGCCTACAGCATCATTTCCTGTGCCGAGGATATGACGCATTATATGATAGCGATGATGAATGACGGCGAATATATGGGCCGCCGTATCCTGTCAGCGCAGGGTATCGCCGATATGCAGCAAAGCTCAGCCAAGATATCCGAGTGGTCATCCTACGGGTTAGGCTGGTACGTTACCTCCGGCAGCATCTATCACGGGGGAGAAATTCCTGATTATCAGGCTAAAATAAAGCTGTTGCCGGAGGATGGTTTGGGAGTGGTTCTGATGTATAATACCTCCAGCACGAGCGCGGTGACGCTGTTTAACGTCGGTTACAGGGATAGGATTGAATCAGGGATTATCAACGCGTTATATGGCTTGCCCCCTACCGACGGATTTAGGCAGAATCCATTTGACCTTAACAGCTATCCCATGGCTTTGACATATGGTATCCTCTTGGGTATCGTCTTATTGGTGTTGCTTTTATTTATCATGTCTATTCTAAGATTGCGCTCTATGCAAAAGAGGCTTGCAAAATCCAGATTCAGTTTTATAAGAACAGTGTTTTTCGCCGGGTTGATAAACGTATTGCTGCCTTTATGGCTGCTGTTGGCAGTACCGATAGAAAAACAGGTATCCTGGGCGGTTATCGTTCATAATATGCCCGACATCGGCTGGAGCCTATTGGTTTCTTCGCTGCTATTGCTGTGTATTGGAGCGGTGAAGGGAAGTATCATACTGAAGTATCTTCGTAATAAAAAGACAATTCAAGTATAACAACACGGCTATCCGGTTTGAGGTTTACATTATAAAGCAAAAGCTCCACAGTCTTAACGATTGTGGGGCTTTCTGATAGTAAACAGTACAGAACCTATGATTAAAATCTGCTTGTCTAGGGTTATTGGCTGCCTGAGGTGCTTTTATCGGGCCATCGCCTCCACAATGGGCGCAATGTACCTTTCATTCGTAAAATCCACAGGATGGGTATATGCCGCAAGAAGACCGCGCTCGTCGGCGTTGGGCTTTTTTCGGCTTTTGAGTTTTATCTTCATCAGTATCATCAGCAGTTTATCTATTACGGTGAGCTTGCTGTAGTCAAAACCTCCGCGCAGCATGAAGAATTCAATGTATTTAAGCTGCTCGGCGGTCAGGTTCTGATTCTTCACTTCCTCAAAGATATCCGGACGTACGGGTGTGGCGCCTAAGGTGAACACGATCAGTTTCTTGCCTTTTAGCCGCTCCAGATTCTTTGTTATCAGGCTAAGGCTGTTGATTCCTCCGACATACAAGCCGCCGCCGAACACGACGGTGTCGTATTCGTCCAGATCGGCGGGTTTTATGTATCTGGCATCCGTAAGTTTGGCGCCTGTGGCAGATGCTATCCACTGGGCATATTTTTGCGTAAAACCCGACTTTGAGCGATATAATACAATGGCGTTTGACATCTGTTTTCCCTCACTCAGTTCATTTAATCTATCGGTATGCCCCTATTTTACAGGAGATGCGCAAAACTGTCTATAGAATTTCGTGCAAATCGGTTCAATCACGGTCTTTCCTGTGTTCGCAACGTCAAAAAAGGTTGAATAACGGTGTGCAAAATGCTAAAATACAAAATAGACCGTTATCGGAAAAGCCGACCAAACGCGCGGTATCTTTTAAATGCAACGCATTGTACCGCGCACGGCCATGGAGGGTAAGGCTTTGGGCTATAAAAAATGGATATTGCCGAATGTAGATAAAGCCGCGAGCGCAAGGCTGTCGGCCGAGCTTAACATTTTGCCTGCCGTTGCGGAGGTTCTGGCCGCGCGGGGCAAGACCGAGCCGGAGCAGGCGCAGGCTTTTCTGAATAGCGAGGGCTCGCTTTCAGACCCATTTGTGTTGCAAGATATGGATAAAGCCGCAGATAGAATCAATCAGGCAATCGATGGTGACGAGCGCATTGCCGTTTACGGCGACTATGACGCCGACGGTGTTACCGCAACCGCCATTTTGGTGCTTTATCTTGAGTCGGCGGGAGCCGATGTTACATATTATATACCATCGCGTGAGGACGAAGGCTACGGCATGAACAAAGAGGCCGTCCAGCGGCTGCACGCGCAGGGTGTCGGGCTGATCGTCACCGTGGATAACGGCATCACCGCTTTAGAGGAAATTGCCTATGCCGCTTCTCTTGGCATAGACGTGGTGGTAACCGACCACCATAAGCCCAAGGAGACGCTGCCCGCGGCCTGCGCGGTGGTAGACCCGCACCGCAAAGATTGCAAAAGCCCCTTTAAGGATTACTGCGGCGCCGGGATAGCGTTGCTGCTTATCACAGCGCTTTCGGGCGGCGACAGCGAAGAGATGCTTGATTTTTGCGGCGATCTCGCGGCGGTGGGCACCATCGCGGATGTTGTTCCACTGGTGGGTGAAAACCGCCTGCTCGTCACCGAGGGGCTAACGCGTTTGCGCGATACCCAAAACATCGGGCTTGCGGCGCTTATAGAATGTTGCAGCCTGACGGATAAGCCGCTTTACGCCGAAACGGTAGCCTACACGCTTGTGCCGCGCATCAACGCCGCAGGCAGGCTTGGGCTTGCCGATGTGGCGCTTAAGCTGCTTTTGAGCGACGATTACGAAGAGGCGATGGCTTTAGCCGCCGAGATCAGCAAGAACAACGCCCAGCGTCAAGAGCTCGAGGCGGTTATTCTGCGCGATATACATAAAGAGCTTACGCTGCACCCCGAAAAAGCCGAGGCCCGTGTGATTATACTGGCCAAAGAGGGCTGGCACCACGGGGTGACCGGTATCGTGGCGGCAAAGCTGGTGGAACGCTACGCAAAGCCCTGTTTTTTACTCTCGATTGAAGGCGAAACCGCCCGCGGGTCGGGCAGGGGCGTGGCGGGCTATTCGCTGTTTGACGCGTTACTTGCCTGCGATAACCTGCTGCTTCGTTACGGCGGGCACACCGCGGCCGCGGGGTTGACCCTTAAAACGGAGCATATCGCAGCCTTTGCCGAGCGCATAGAGGCCTACAGCAGGGCGCAATACGCGCTCATGCCGGTACACAGTATTTGCGTCGACCGAGTGTGCGAGCCGGAAGCGGTTACGCTAGAGGAACTGAAAAACCTCTCGGTATTTGAGCCGTTTGGTTGCGGCAACGAGACCATACGCTACTGCTTTATGGGGCTTACGGTTGCCGAGATTGCCCCGCTCGGCGGCGGCAAACACCTGCGCCTTCGCCTGAATAAGGGTAAAAAGGGCATTACCTGTGTATATTTTGGTATGACGGAGCAAAGCTTTCCCTATAAGGCGGGCGATGTGGTGGATATCCTTGCCGCCTGCGACGTAAACGAGTATCAGGGAAGGGAAAGCGTTTCGGTTAAGATACGCGACATCCGTCCCGGCGGTTTTAATCAGGAGGAGTTTTTCCGTTCCCGCGAGCTGTACGAGCGCTTTCAGCGGCGGGAACAGATCATATCGACGGACATAAATGTTATTACCCCGTCCCGCGAAGAGATCGGGGTAGTTTACCGGCTGCTCAAAGAGAAGGAAAGCTACGCATGGGGCGTGCCGCAGCTTGCGGCAGCGTCGCTTGCAAACTACGGTAAGACAATGGTCGCCCTGCTGGCGCTAAAAGAGCTGGGCCTTATTGCCACAGATACTAATATTGATAGTAATGAATATATAATCTCTATTGTCAAGGGTGCCCCCAAAGCAAACCTTGCCGATTCTGCGGTATTGCAAAGGTTAAGACAACTTCAACAATAGTAATTTGGCGGCTAAAAGCCGCAAACGCCGTTTTTATAACGGCACATGGAATTCAGTATAAGCGGGGGCAAAAGGACTGGTGACTGCGGTGGATGAGAATTTAAAAGAGCTGCTGGACTTTATTGATAAAAGCGAAAAGCAGTACGACAAGGCTCTGATTACCAAGGCCTTTGAGGTGGCGCGCGAGGCGCACAGCGGGCAGAAGCGCGTTTCGGGCGAGCAGTATATTGTGCACCCGGTAAGCGTCGCAAAGATACTAATCGAGCTTGGTATGGATACCGAGTCGCTGGTGGCGGCGCTGTTGCACGATGTGGTGGAGGATACCAACACCCCGCAGGAGGAGATTGCGCGCCTGTTCGGGCGCGATGTCGCGCTGCTCGTAAGCGGCGTTACCAAGCTCGGCAAAATTCCCTATTCCTCGCGTGAGGAGCAGCAGGCCGAGAATATCCGCAAGATGTTGCTGGCCATGAGCCAGGATATCCGCGTTATCATCATCAAGCTGGCCGACAGGCTTCACAACATGCGCACCATCGACGCCATGCCGCCCCAGAAGCAGCGCGACAAGGCGCTTGAGACCATGGAGGTATACGCCCCAATCGCCCACCGCCTCGGTATCCGCGCCGTGAAAGAGGAATTGGAGGATCTTTCGCTCAAGCACCTGGACACCGTCGCTTACAACGACATCGACAAGGCACTCGCCATCCACAAGGAGGAGCGCGCGCAGTTTTTAGCGAATATCATCGAGCGCATTCAGGAGCGCATGAAAACCGACAGTGTTCAGATCTATTTGGAGGGCAGGGTCAAGAGCATCTACGGCATCTACCGCAAGGTGTATATGCAGGGCAAGGCGCTGGAGGAGATCTACGACATCTATGCGGTACGCATTATTGTAGACACTGTTATCGAGTGCTACAACATCCTCGGCATCATGCACGACATGTTTACCCCTATTCCCAACCGGTTTAAAGATTATATCTCCACGCCCAAGGCCAACATGTATCAGTCGCTGCATACCACGGTTATCGGCAAAGAGGGCATCCCGTTCGAAATACAGATACGCACGTGGGAGATGCACCACACCGCTGAATACGGTATCGCCGCGCACTGGAAATACAAAGCGGGGCTGCAGGGCAAGGATAAGCTCGAAGAACGCCTTGCGTGGATACGTAAGCTGCTCGAGTCGCAGACCGACGACGTAGAAGAGATTGTGCGCACCATTAAAACCGACCTCTCGCCTGAGGACGTGTTCGTGTTCACCCCCAAGGGCGATGTGAAAAGCCTGCCCGCAGGCTCTACCGTCATCGATTTTGCCTACGCTATCCACAGCGCCGTCGGTAACCGCATGGTGGGCGCCAAGATCGACGGGCGCATGGTGTCGATCGACAGCGAGGTGAAAACCGGCCAGATCGTCGACATCCTCACCAGCAACGCGGCCGGGCGCGGCCCGAGCCGTGACTGGATCAAGATAGCCAAAACCAGCGAGGCCAAGAACAAGATTCGCGCATGGTTTAAGAAGGAACGGCGCGAGGAGAACATCGAAGAGGGCAAGCAGGAGATAGAGCGCGAGTTTAAGCGCAACAGCATCCGCGTGCCGGATGAGGACTACGCCGCCTTTATCGACGACCTTGCAAAGCGCCAGCACTGCGCCTCCGCGGATGAGTTTTATGCCGCCATCGGCTACGGCGGCATTACGCTTTCCAAGATCATGCCGCGCATTAAGGACGACTACCTGAAGGCCTACAAGCCGGTGGAGCCCAACGCACAGAACCAGCCGAAGAAGACGGCATCCAAAACGGTTTCCAGCGGCGTGATCGTGGAGGAGATTGACGGCTGTCTTGTAAAGTTCGCGCAATGCTGCAACCCGCTGCCCGGCGATGATATCATCGGCTTTGTTACGCGCGGGTACGGTGTTTCGGTGCACAAGCGCGATTGTGTAAACGTGGTGGCGGCCCTAGAGTCGGGCGATCAGCCCGAGCGCTGGGTGAATGTACAGTGGGCCGACGAGGTGAAAGAAACCTTTAAGTCCACCGTCGAGATTCTGGCGCACGACCGCGCGGGTATGATTGCGGACGTGACGGTGGCGCTTGCCAACATGCACCTGCAGATCCACGAGCTCAACGCGCGCGAGCTGAAGGACGGCTATGTGGGTATCCACGTTACCATCGGCATCTCGGGTAAGGAACATTTGCAGAATATCATGAATAACCTCACCCGTATCGACCGGGTGGTTTCGGTTACGCGTACAGGCAAATAACATGGGTCATCGGGCCACGGGGTAAAAAATGAGAGCAGTTATTCAGCGCGTGGAGCAAGCGCGCGTTACCATAAACGGCAGCACAAACGGCGAGATTGCGGCGGGGCTGCTGCTGTTTTTGGGTATTTACGAGGATGATACCGAAAAAGAGGCGCAGCTGGTCGCCCGAAAGGCTGCGGAGCTGCGTATCTTCGAGGATGCGGCGGGCAAGATGAACCTTTCGCTGGCCGACATCGGCGGCGGGATGCTGATCGTCTCAAACTTCACCCTTTGCGCGGACGCGAGCCGCCGCACGCCCCGAAAAGGCGCAGCCGCTGTATGATACCTTCGTAGAGCTGGTGAAGGGAAAGGGCGTCTGCAAGGTAGAAACAGGCATATTCGGCGCGGAGATGAAGGTATCTCTTGTAAACGACGGGCCGATTACCATCCTGCTGGATACGGATGATTTAAAATAAATAATGTAGAAACAGAAAGCGTGGGATGCGGTGTGAAGCTCATTAAACTCAAAGTCGGCGCCATGGATAACAACTGTTATATCCTTGTTTCGGATGAAGGGAACGGGATGCTCATCGACCCGGGCGCGGATGCGAAAAAGATACTGTCTGCGCTTGATGAAAACGGCGTTGCGCTGCGCTATATCCTGCTCACCCACGGCCACTTCGACCACATCGGCGCCCTGCGCGAGGTGGCGCAGCACACCCGTGCCGGTGTCGTTGTTTCTAAGGAGGACGCAGAGCTGCTGCGCGACCCGGTAAAGAATGTGGGCGCGCGTTTCGGTTTTTCAAATAACCGCTACGACCTTTCGGATATTACGCCCGAGTGTCTGGTATCAGACGGCGACGAGATTACTCTCGACGAGATTACTGTGCAGGTGATTTCCACGCCGGGGCATACCAAGGGCTCGGTGGTTTATAAACTTGATGAGATGCTGTTTACGGGCGATACCTTGTTTGCGGGCACCATCGGCATCGTAACGCATTACGGCGGCAATCTGGCCGAGGAGGTCGCCTCGGTAAAAAGGCTGGCGGAGGCGCTGGAAGGCGACTACACAGTGTTCCCCGGCCACGGCGAAGAAACCACCCTCGAGACCGAGCGCAGAACCAATCCTTATTTAGGGCAGGCAAGCTATGACGATTGTTTTTAAAGGGCACGATTACGGCTATGAGGTAAGAAATGTCGCGCTGCTGTTTTTTCAGGGTGAGCCGATCATTGAGGCCCCCGAGGTTCCTGAGCAGGGCGATTATATTTTCACTGAACTGATACAGAGCAATGAAAAGGCTAAGCTCCTGCTTGCCGTACGGCTTGGCGGCGTTGTTACAACCGACCGCTCGGAGGTCACTTTAAGCTGCGAGGCGTTTGACAAAGAGTGCGAGCGCGTGTACGGCGTGATGATGTACCGCATGCTCTCGCCTTTAACGGGTGTGGTGCCCAGATGGGGTATCCTAACCGGTATACGCCCCGTGACGCTTGTGCATAAGCTCACGGCAGTGGGGATGCCGGAGGATGAAATCGCGCGCCACTTTGAGCAAAACTACCTCGTTTCACCCCAAAAGACGGCACTTTTGCTGCGCACCGCCCGAAAAGAGGGCAGCATTATCGCCACCTCCGCTGTTAACTCCTTCAGTTTGTATATATCCATCCCGTTTTGCCCCACAAGGTGCCACTACTGCTCGTTTGTGTCGCACTCGATTGAAAAATCGGCGGGGCTCATCGGGGCCTATCTGCCGAAGCTGTGCGAAGAGATTTCCCATACGGGTGCTATCGCAAGAGACCTTGGCCTTCAGTTGGAGACCGTTTATATCGGCGGCGGCACCCCTACCACGCTTTCGGCAGAGGAGCTAAAAACGTTGTTTGCGGCGGTGCGCGCGGCCTTTGACCTTACCACCGTTCGGGAATACACGGTGGAGGCCGGGCGCCCCGACACCATCACGGAGGATAAGCTTATCGCCATCAAAGAGAGCGAGGCTACCCGCATCAGCATCAACCCGCAAACCTTCAGCGACGAGGTGCTCGCCGCCATCGGCAGAAGGCATACCGCCCGGCAGACGGTGGATAGCCTAAACCTTGCGCGCCGGATCGGCATAGACTGTATCAATATGGATTTAATCGCGGGCCTGCCCGCCGACACCCTTGAAGGCTTTCGCGTCTCGGTGGATACCTGCATTGCCCTTTCACCCGAGAATATTACGGTGCATACCCTCTCGCTCAAGCGGTCCTCCAACCTCGCCTACGAAAAGGCGGCTCAGTTCAGCGCGCGGGAAGGTACTGTCACCGCGATGACGGATTACGCCGAGACGGTGCTGCAGGCGGCGGGCTTTAACCCCTACTACCTTTACCGCCAGCGCAATACGCGCGAGAATTTAGAGAACATCGGCTTTGCCAAGGAGGGCTGCGAGGGCTTATACAACGTCTTTATTATGGATGAAACCCACACCATCCTCGCCTGCGGGGCGGGCGGGGTATCGAAGCTTAAACAGCCGGGCGGTACGCGCATTCACCGCATCTTTAACTATAAATACCCGCACGAGTATATCGCCGGTTTTGACGAAATACTATTGAGAAAAGGGCAGGTGAAGGAGTTCTATGGCGGATGCGTTTTACGATGAAAACAGCCGTGTACAGGCCGAAAAGATTAACGCTTTAGCGCTCTCTCACCCGGAACAGCTGGTGGAAACCAGCGAGCGCCGCTACGAGACGCAGATACGCAACGTGTGCAGTTTTATCTCGCGGAATATGGAGCGTTCCCATATTGTGCTGCTGGCCGGCCCCAGCGCCTCGGGCAAGACCACCACGGCGCACAAGTTTAGAAAGATGCTCAAGGACGAGTTCTTTATCAACAGCTATGTGGTATCGCTTGACGATTTTTATATTGATCAGGTGCGTCTGCCAACGCTGCCGGACGGCAGCAAGGACCTCGAAAACATCTACGCGCTGGATGTGGACTGCATCCGCAGCTGCTTTGACAGGCTGGTGACCACCAGAAGCGCAAGCCTGCCCACCTTTGATTT
Organism: Bacillota bacterium; assembly: GCA_023412215.1. Classification (GTDB taxonomy): domain Bacteria; phylum Bacillota; class Clostridia; order Oscillospirales; family Ruminococcaceae; genus Acetanaerobacterium. Next base: position 123,295 of record JAEYNX010000027.1, read on the forward strand.
CCTCACCGCCTCACGCTCTTTAGTAACCAACGACATCGCGCTGGGCGACAATGAAATCCTGATCGTAGAGGGTATTCACGCGCTCAACCCCCTTATCACCGAGGGGCTGGACACCAAAAGGTTCTTCAGGCTGTTTATCAGTGTAAAAGGGGAGTATACGCTGGGCAATGATCTGGTGCTCACGCACGAGGATATCCGCTTTATCCGCCGGTGTGTGCGTGATTACTATCACCGGGACTCGTCGCTTGAAAAAACCACCGGCATGTGGGCCTCGGTGCGCGCGGGGGAGAAGAAGTATATCTCGCCCTACAAGTGCTACGCCGACCTGACCATCGATTCCCTAATCCTGTATGAGCCCTGTATCTTCCATCATTTCATCAACCCGCTCATCGAGCGGATGGACCCTTCTCACGAGACCTACCCGCGGTTTGAGGCCATTTATAAGACTCTGCAGTACTTCGCCGAGCTGGACCGACAGTACATCCTGGAGGACTCACTGCTGCGGGAATTCATAGATTAGTACTGATTCTTTATAAAACAAGTGATATAATCACGTTATTGAAGTATATTGAAGTATGAGGATTGAACGGTAATTCGGCGGCTAAAAGCCGCCCACGCCGTAATATAAACGGCGTGAGGGGACGATCTCCCCAGTTTAAATAGAATTTAGTATAAAAGGAGCGAGACACCTATGACTACCTTCGATGATTTTGCAACCACCGCCCAAAATATCTTTGACAATGCCTGCAAGGCGACAGGGGAGTTTGTCAGCGTTTCCAAACTTAAAATTGACCGCATGAACCTTAACGCGGAGCTGGAGCGTCAATACGCGAAGCTTGGCAAGCTCAGTTACGCGATGACCAAGAAGGGTGAAACCGAGAGCCCCGCGGCAAGCGACGTGGTGCAGAAGATCGACACGCTGATTGCGCAGATCGACGAGCTCACCACCCGCATCAACAGTATGCCGCAGTAAGGCAAGCGTCTTTTTTACCTGCGGCCCGCATAGACATAATAGTGGCCGTATAGGCGTTTATGCCGGTAAATGACATAATTTTACGCCCGCTCATGTGGGCGGATAAGGTGTGATGTGTGTGACCGCAAGACGTAAGCAGAGCTTTCTTCATGGCGCGTTGATCCTTACTGCGGCCACCATTATTGTCAAGGTCATCGGCGCGGTGTTCAAGATTCCGCTTACCCTTGTGCTTGGCGGCGAGGGTGCCGCGCATTTCTACACGGCTTACGACATCTTTAACCCAATCGCCGCCATCGCCATCGCGGGGCTGCCGGTTGCGGTCTCAAAGCTTGTATCCGAGAGCGTTGCAAGCGGGCGGTTCCGTGACGTTCGGCGCATCCGCAAGATTTCGCTCTGCCTGTTTTTAGCCACCGGCACGGCGGGCTTTCTGATCACCTTCTTTTTCGCGCGCCCCTTTGCGGCGCTGGTGGGCAACCCGGACGGCGCTTATCCGGTTATGGCGATAGCGCCTGCCGTACTGTTCCTATGCCTGATGTCCTCCTATCGCGGATATTACGAGGGCTTGCGAAACATGTACCCCACCGCGATATCACAGGTGGTAGAGGCCGGCGCAAAACTTATTATGGGCTATGCGCTGTCGCTTTGGGTGATGCACCTTGGCTTGCAGGATTTTCAGAAAACGGGCATGGTCTTCGGCATCGCGGTTAAAACCACGGCGCAGGCACAAACGGCCGTGTTGCCGTTTGCGGCGGCGGGCGGTATTCTGGGGGTTACCCTCAGCACCGTGTTCGGTTTTATTTATCTGCTTATCACGCACATCAGAAAAGGGGACGGCATTACCGCGGGCGAGCTCGCGGCGTCTCCGACGCCCCAGCCGTCCGGAGAATTGTTAAGGCGCCTTATTCGCATTGGTATTCCCGTCTGCTTGGGGGCCATGGTGGTGAGCCTTACCGCAACCATCGACCTTGCCTCGGTGATGAACCGCCTTACCGCGGCCGCGGCCAAAAACCCCTCGGTCATGCTCAATATGTATGCCGGCATGCTGCCCAGAGACATGACGCTCGAACGCTTGCCCGCCTTTTTGTTCGGCACCTATAAGGGGCTGCCCATGACGGTCTTCCATCTGGTGCCCGCCATCACCACTGCTTTTGGCATCAGCGTGCTGCCCGCCGTTTCGGCGGCGTGGGCGCGCGGCAACACCGCAGAGCTTAAAAGGAATGTGGAGTCTGCCCTTCGGGTGACCTCGCTCGTAGCCATCCCCGCGGGCTTTGGCATGACAGCGCTGGCGGGGCCGGTGCTCACGCTGCTTTATAACTTTAAGGGCGACGGCTTAGCGAGCGAGGTGGCGATATCCACCCCCATCCTTTCGTTTATGGGTGTCAGCGTGATCTTTGTTGCCATTACAAGCCCGGTGAACGCCATCCTGCAGGCCATCGGCAGAGCCGACCTGCCGGTTAAGTTCCTGTTTGCAGGCGGGCTGATCAAGCTTGCCACCAATTACATTCTGGTGGCTGTTCCAAGTATCAATATTCTCGGCGCGCCGGTGGGCACGCTGTTGTGTTATCTGTTTATCGTCATAGCCAGTATTATTGCCGTGAGCAAACAGACGCATGTGACACCCAATATGGTCAGTGTATTTGTAAAGCCCGTGGTTGCGGGCGCATTCTGCGGTTTTTCGGCATGGGCCGCGTACCGGTTGCTGCTGCGGGTGTGCGATGCGCGCATCTCTACGGTACTTTCCATCCTCATTGCGATGGGAATCTATGTTTTAGTGCTGATTTTAATACGCGGAGTGAGTATTGACGACATTTTAATGTTACCAAATGGAGAAAAAGTTGTTAAAGTACTTGAAAAGCACGGAATAATAGGGTAATATATATATGTTTTAACAATTGGAAACTGGAGAGCGGATTTGTGGAGTTTGAGTTTAAATCGAAATACGATATAAACGATCTTCTTGCGATTATGGACATTCTCAGGGGCGAGGAAGGCTGCCCGTGGGATAAGGAACAAACACACTTGAGTATCCGCAAGAATTTTATCGAAGAGGTTTACGAGGTTTGTGAGGCCATTGATTTAAATGATGTTTCTCTTTTAAAAGAGGAACTCGGGGATGTGCTTTTGCAGGTCGTTTTCCATTGTAAGATGGAAAAACAGCTCGGTAACTTTGATTTCGACGATGTGGCCGACGGTATCTGCAAAAAGCTGATTATCCGTCACCCTCATATTTTTACAGACGGCGCACAATGCAAGACTGCAAACGAGGTCTTGGTTAATTGGGAAAATATCAAGAATGCCCAGAAGGGTATGAAGTCCAGAACTGAGAGTATGCAGAACGTACCGCGTGTTCTTCCGGCGCTTATGCGCGCACAGAAGGTGCAGGCGCGGGCGGCGAAAAGCGGGTTTGATTACCCGAACACCCAGTACGCGCTTTCAGATTTGGTAAGCGAGCTCGCGGAACTTATGCGCGCGATGAGCGATAACGATCACGCGGCGGCGTCCGAAGAGCTTGGCGACTTGATATTTTCGTGCGTTAATTTATCTCGGTTCCTCACGCTTGATGCGGAGGAGGCGCTTACCGCCTCCACCGACAAGTTTATAAGCAGGTTTTCGCAGGTGGAAGCACTTGCGGGTGCAGAGGGCATCGACCTAAACCATGCGGATATATGTGAGCTGGACAAGCTTTGGAAGAAAGCAAAGGAACTTAGCAACACCCCAAACACTTATTTCGGAGGGAAAGAGAATGACGAAAACAGAGTTAATTAACGCGGTTGCCGAGAAGTCGGGCATCTCCAAAAAGGATGCAGACAAGGCTGTCAACTCAGTATTTGAAGCGGTTGCCGAGGCGCTTGCCGGCGGCGACAAGGTTCAAATCGTAGGCTTCGGTTCTTTTGAAGTGAAGCCCCGCAGCGAGAGAGTTGGCCGCAACCCCAGAACCAAAGAAGAGATTGTTATCCCTGCTTCCAAACTGCCTGTATTTAAGGCAGGCAAGTCACTCAAGGAGCAGGTTGCGAAATAAGCAAGCTCTTTTGGGTTCATGTACAACATCATTGAGGTTGGACATTATGCTGCGCATCGCCTGAAAACGGTGCGCAGTTTTTTATTCTTTTTTCCTTGCTCCGAAGTCAGTTTTAAGCGCACAGGAGGATTCATACCATGAGACTGGATAAATATCTTAAGGTCACAAGGCTTATCAAGCGCCGTACCATTGCCAACGAGGCCTGCGATGCAGGGCGGGTGCTGATCAACGATAAGCCCGCCCGCGCGTCCTACGAGGTAAAAGAGGGGGATGTGGTGCAGATTAACCTGGGGGCCAAGCCACTAAAGGTAAAGGTGCTTAAAGTGAGCGAATACGCTACCAAGGACGATGCGTCCACAAACTATGAGGTGCTGCCGTAAACTCTTCTATATGCGGTACAGCCAGTATTTCCTGCTAAAAGGCACAGCGCAAGCATATAAAAATTCATTTCATCATATCATTAAGTAATACCGGCTTAATACCGATTCCTGTTACGGATGGCGAATGCAAGCCCGACTGGAATCAGGGGTAAGAGCGTGGTGTTACTTATTTTTTATACCGAAAAGAAACAAGCTTGCATCTCCATACACATTTCGCAACAACACTTTGCGTTGTTGCGGAAAAACGATGGAATTACTTTTTTAAAGAAAAATTAGTATGAAAGAAAGGCTGGTAAGTGATATGGCGGAAGAGAAAAAGATGATTAAGGTACCCCACAATCTTATCTTAGAAGGCAGAAAGGTGCTCACGGTTTCGGGTGTAAACGATATCGACAGCTTCGACGAACAGTCGGTGGTGCTGTTTACCGAGATGGGTGAGCTTACGGTAAAGGGCTCCAATCTGCACATCAACAGGCTGAATGTCGACACCGGCGAGCTCAATATCGATGGGGACATCCATACCATGATCTACACTGACGACGACCCCAAGCGCAGGAGCTTCTTTGAGAAATTGTTCAAATAGCGTCCACAGACAGGCGGCAAAGGGGTGTTCGGTATGGAGGTCGTTGTAGCGGATCAAACCATTATGTTTTTGCAGGCCTGCCTGCTGGGGTTTGTGCTCGGTTTTTTTTATGAGATCTTCCGCATTCTGCGCCTGATGTTTAAAACAGGCGCCACGGCTGTGTTTATACAGGACCTTCTCTACTGGTCGGCAAGCGCGCTAGTCTCTTTTCTGTTTATCGTCACAGTGAATTCCGGGCAGCTGCGTATCTTTTTGCTGCTGGGCATTATCATCGGTATGATCATCTATTATTTTACCCTCGGCGCCCTGATCATGAAGGCCTCCAAGGCGATCATCGGGTTTATCCGCAGGGTGTTCCGCTTTCTTTACCGCAGGATTGTTACCCCAATGCAGCGTTTCAATGCCTCTATGAAGCGAAAAGCTGCTCGTTTTGCAAAAAAAGTTGAGTCAAAGAACAAAATAGTCCAAAATAATATGAATTACAGCTTGAAACAATACCGTCTTTTATTGTATAATTTAATACACACAACAAAATCTCAAAACATACACTATAACGAACAAAACCGAGGGAAAAGCAAATATGAAAAAGAGCGGCGCGGCAAGAACAGGAAAAATACCTCTCTTCATTAAGCTGGTCATTGTTGCGGTATGTGCGGTTTCAATCTTCTCTACGATTCAGATTGAGGTTGACATCACCAAACGCCAGCAGGAACTTGATGCCCTCAACACCCAGATTTCAGGCCAGACCCTAAAAAACCGTGAGATTTCCGAGCTTATCAACTCCGCCGATAACGGGTATATGGAGCGTATGGCAAGGGAAAAATGGGGTTATGTTTACCCGCAGGAACGTGTATACGTAGATGTATCGGGGAATTAAGCATATCTGTGTTAGGACGAGTGTTATGCCGCTTGTTTGACGGCAATGAGATATTCTTTAGATTTTATAAGGAGGATAAACTTTTCGTATGCAGCTTGAGGTAGGAAGTTTAGTAACCGGAAAGGTGACCAGTATTACCAAGTTCGGCGCCTTCATTGACTTGGGCGAGGGGAAAACGGGTATGGTTCACATATCTGAAATAGCGCCTACATATGTCAATGAAATCAGGGATCATCTTACCGAGGGGCAGGAGGTAAAGGTGAAGATACTCACTGTCGGCACCGACGGTAAGATCGGCCTTTCCATCAAAAAAGCCATTGATAACCCTCCGCCCGCACACAGGCCTCAGAAGCCTTTTCGGAGAGAGGGCCGCGATGGCCCCGATTTTAGCGGCCGCCGCAACGAGAATATGTCCTTTGAGGATATGATGAACAAGTTTAAGCAATCAAGCGACGAAAAGATGTACGACCTTAAGCGCAGCGTAGAGTCTAAAAGAGGTTCCGGCGGCACCAAGCGCGGTGCCAGATTCGGGTGATATAAAATTTTCACAGTGCGGTTTGTGTGCAAACTGTTCGCGCCGCAAAATCAAACAGGTGTTGGTATCGGTTGCATCAGCCCGTACCGGCGCCTTTTTTCTTACTTATACTTAAAATCCATACTTATTCACGGTAACGTAAAGCGTCGCCGTTTTCCGCCAAAGATTACAAAAGTGACTTCATCACTTTTGTAATCAAGAATTAGCAGTATAATCTAGGGGTAACGTATGAACATTATTAACGCTAAAATTTACACCATGGAAGACCTCACCCTATCAAACGGCTACCTGACCATTGAAAACGGCAAGATTACGGCGCTGGGGGAGATGGGCAGCTTTACCGGTTCCTATTCAGATGCGCTTGACCTTGACGGCGCAGGCATATTTCCGGGGTTTGTGGACGCCCACAGCCATCTCGGCATGTGGGAGGACGGGCTGGGCTTTGAGGGCGACGACGGCAACGAGGCCACCGACCCTTCCACCCCTCATTTACGGGGGATCGATGCCATCAATCCGTTGGATCATTGCTTTGAAGAGGCTTATCGCGCGGGGATTACCGCCGTGGTGACCGGCCCGGGCAGTTCCAACCCGGTTGCGGGGCAGCTTGCGGCCATAAAAACCCATGGCAGCCGCATCGACGATATTGTTCTTAAGGAACCGCTGGCCATCAAGTTTGCGCTGGGCGAAAACCCCAAGGGCGTTTATCACGGCAAAAGCCAAGCACCCGAAACCCGTATGGCCACTGCCGCCATCATCCGCGAACAGCTTTTTAAGGCGAAGAAATACCTTGAGGATAAGCAGAAGGCCGCCGAGGACGAGGATTTTGACGAGCCGGATTACGATATGAAGTGTGAAGCGCTGCTGCCGCTCCTGCGCGGGGAGATCAAAGCCCACTTCCATGCGCACCGCACCGACGATATCTTTACCGCCATCCGCATCGCACATGAGTTTAAGATGCAGTATGTGCTCATTCACTGCACCGAGGGTCACCTGATTGCCGAGCGCATCAAGGGCGAGGGCGCCTGCGCCGTGGTGGGGCCGATCATCTGCGAACGCTCCAAGCCGGAGCTTCGAAACCTTACCCCCAAAACCGCGGGGATATTAAACGCTCAGGGGGTCGATATCGCCCTCTGCACCGACCATCCGGTGATCCCGATTCAGTACCTGCCGCTTTCGGCGGGGCTGGCCGTGCGTGAAGGGCTGCCTTACGAGGAGGCGCTTAAGGCCATCACCCTCTATCCCGCCAGAATCTGCGGCCTGGATGCCCGTATCGGCTCACTCAAGCCGGGCAAGGACGCCGACCTTGTGGTGTTTGACGGCGACCCGCTTTCAGTTTATGCCACCCCTAAAATGGTGTTTGTAAACGGCAGCAGGGTGGTTTAAGAGCAGAATAAAATTTTTTTAAAAAATAAGTTTTAACGTAAATTTTATACAATTCGTTCATAATCAGACCCTTTACTTTACAAGGTTATTGTGTTATTATGAAAACATAGATTATACAAAATAATCAAAAACAGCATGGCTTATCTTTTGGGATTTAGCTATGATGTATAAAAATGCGTTAAAGGGGATGTGTGTATGAACATTACAATCAGAGGCCGCAAAATCAACCTGAGAGACTCATTTAAAGAAAGGGCGGAAAAGAAGCTTAAAAAGTTTGATCGTTTCTTTGATAGTAGTGCCGATGCCATTGTCACAGCCTCTCTGGAGCGCGACCGTTTTACAGTGGAGATTACCATCAAGTCTCAGGGTATGATTTACCGCTCCGAGAAAACGGCAAGTGAACTTACCTCGGCGCTTGAGGCCGTTACCGATTCCCTCTTCCAGCAGATTGTCAAGAACAAAACCAAGCTGGAGACCAAGCTGCGGGACGATGCCTTTACCAAACCCGATGAAAGCTACCTGTACGATTACGATGAGAGCGCGTCGGAATACAAGGTGGTGCGCAACAAGCGCTTTGTGGTAAACCACATGACGGTGGATGAAGCCATCCTGCAGATGAACATGCTCGGCCACGAGTTCTTTATGTTCCGCAACGGTACCACCAACGAGATCTGTGTGGTGTACCGCCGCAAGGATGGAAACTATGGCCTGTTGGAACCGAATCCGGACTGATAAACTTATTTTTAAGCAATAGTATAAACATATAAGCGAGGGGGCTTCGCCCCCTCGCAATTTCTGTTGAGATACAATCGGTGTTCTGCGGCATGATAGTGGTGCGGCAGGGAAGACTAATAGTTCACCGTTTTTGCTTCAAGTGATACAAACAAGGCGAAGACGTTTTGGCAGCGGAAAGGAAAAACAGAAACTATGAAACCATTTACCATCTCGTGCCCCTGCATCTTTGGTTTGGAGGGGATTCTTACTGATGAAATCAAGCGCATCGGCGGGCAGAATGTGGCGGCTCAAAACGGCAGGGTGCTGTTCGACGGCACCGAGCAGGATGTGGCGCGCGCCAACCTTTGGCTGCGCACCGCCGAAAGGGTGCTGATCGTGCTGGGTACCTTTCACGCCCGCAGCTTTGAGGAACTGTTTCAAGGGGTGCAGAGGCTGCCGCTCGAGGATTTTATCGGCAAAAAGGATGCCTTTCCGGTAAAGGGCTGGTCGCTAAATTCCCAGCTGCATTCGGTACCCGACTGTCAGGCCATTGTTAAAAAGGCCGCCGTCAAACGGTTGGAAGGGGTGTACCATCAGTCGTGGTTTGAAGAAACCGGCCCCGTTCACCAGATACAGTTCTCGATTTTAAAGGACGAGGTCACCGTCATGCTGGATACCTCGGGCGCGGGGCTGCACAAGCGCGGTTACCGCAAGGACGCCAACGAGGCGCCGATTAAGGAAACCCTGGCGGCGGGCATCGCCAACCTTGCGCGTGTGCGCGGCAGCTCAACGGTGTATGACCCGTTCTGTGGCTCCGGCACCTTTTTAATCGAATCGGCGCTCTACGCGCTCAATATAGCCCCCGGTATCTCCCGCCACTTTGCGGCGGAAAGCTGGGATTGTTTCGGCGCGGTGGTATGGAAACAGGAGCGCGAGCACGCCATGGAGTCGATAGACCGGCAAGCCCTCTTCGCCGCCTACGGCAGCGATATCCTGCCGGACGCGGTGGCGCTTACCGCCGGAAACGCCAAAAAGGCGGGTGTGATCTCCCGCATCAAGGCGACGGTGTCGGACATTAAAGACTTTCAGCTTCAAACAGAGAACGCCGTTGTGCTCTGCAACCCGCCCTACGGCGAGCGCCTGCTAGACATCAAGCAGGCCGAGGAGCTTTATAAGGTGATGGGCGGGGTGTTTGAGAAGCGCCCGCGCACCAGCTACTACATCATCTCGCCGCATGAAGAGTTCGAGCGCCTGTTCGGCCGCCCTGCCGACAAGCGCCGCAAGCTCTATAACGGCATGATCAAGTGCCAGCTGTATATGTATTTTAAATAATGTAGTTCATAACGCCCCGCAGCACGGTATAAACCGGCTGCGGGGCGTTTGTTAATGATCCTTATTCCGCTTTTCTGGTTGCGCTTTCATAAACTGCTTATAGCCGCCCGAAAGGTTGTATACCTTTTTAAATCCCTTGTTGAGCAGGATGTTCTGCGCGGCGTTGCCGGTTACTCCTTTGTTGCAGTAGGTGACGGTAACGGTATCCTTGTCGAGCTTTTCGGCTGCTTCTCTCAGGTGGGCATGCGGGAGATTTTGAGCAGCCTCGATGTGCCCTTTGGCATACTGGGGAGCGACTCTTGTATCTATCAGCTGAAAATCTTCACCGGAGGCCATCAGATTATCCAGCTCCTGAGCTGTCATCAGCGGTCGGTTTTTATGGATGGCGTTGTCCAAAATCATCCCTGTGTACATCACAGGGTCCTTAGTGGTGGAGAAGGGCGGGGCATAGGCGAGGTCCAGGTGAAACAGGTCTTCCGCCTTTGCACCGAAGGTGATCGCCGTAGCGAACACATCGATGCGCTTATCCACCCCTTCATACCCCACTATCTGAGCCCCGAGCAGTCTGCCCGAGCGTTTATCGGCAACTGCCTTGATCACCATCTCGCGCCCGCCCATGTATTCGGGCTTATCCGGCTTGATATTGTGGCAAACCACCGTTTCATAGCCTGCCTTTAGCGCTTCCTGCTCGGTAAGGCCGGTCTGCGCCACGGTAAGTTCAAACAGGCGGAAGATGCCGGTGCCAAGGATGCCGCGAAACGTGAGTGCCCCGCCCGTTACGCAGTCACCTGCAATGCGTCCGGTCTTATTGGCGGTAGAGCCCAGCGGGCGATATACGGGCCTGCCGGTTACAAGGTGGGTCTGTTCAATACAGTCGCCGCAGGCGAAAATATCTTTCATGCTCGTCTGCATTCTATCATTTACTAAAATTGCCCCCGATGCACCGAGCGCAACGCCCGCCTGCCGGGCAAGTGCGGTATTGGGGCGCACGCCCGTTACCACCAGCACCATGTCGGCCGGTATCGGATCTTTTCCCGCAACCACAAGTGTAGTGGCGGTAATCTCCTGTATGTCTATACCTGTCAAAACCGAAACGCCCTTTTGCTCAAGGTAGTCTTGCACATGCACTGCCATGTCGGCATCCAAGCCGGGGGTTACCTGTGCAAGCTTTTCAATAAGCGTTACGGAGAGGCCAAGCTTGGTAAGCTCCTCGCAAAGCTCCAGCCCGATAAACCCGGTGCCGACTATCGCTGCGGCCTTAGGGCTTCGGGCAGCCATGAACGCTTCAATGCGGTTCATATCCCCAATGCTGCGCAGGGTAAACACATGAGGCTGTTCCACGTCTTTGATGGGCGGTACGAACGCGGTTGCGCCGGTGGCAAAAATCAGGCGGTCGTAACGGTCGGTAAAGGTCTCGCCGGTGTCCAGCTTTTTCACCAGCACGGATTTTTCATCGGGGAGGATGCTTATCACCTCATGCCACGTAAAGATATCCACATTGTATTTGCTCTTAAAGAAGGCAGGGTCACGCGGGGTAAGCTCCTTTGCATCCTTCACGATCCCGCCGATATAATAGGGCATGCCGCAGCCGGAATAGGAGATGTAGCTATCCTTTTCGTAGATAACGATCTCGGCCTCCTCACTGTTTCTGCGCGCCTTGGCGGCAGCCGATGTTCCTGCGGCAACCGCGCCAACGATAATCAAACGCACTGTTTCATTCCTCCTTTGCTTTACTGCCACGGCCTGTAGCGGCTATGATGGCCTCATATAGGTACTTTTAACGGTTCTTTTCAAGTATGGCGGCGACCTCTTTGGGCTTTAAAACCTTCCCATAGGAAACCACACGCTCATCCACCACCAGAGCAGGGGTAGACATTACACCGTAGGCAGCGATATCTTTGAAATCTGTAACCTTGATAATCTCCGCTTCAATACCCAGCTGTGTAAGGGCAGCCTTGGTGTTTTCTGCAAGCGCGATACAGTTTTTGCAGCCGGACCCCAAAATTTTAATGGTCATGTTCCCAACTCCATTCAGCAAAACGATATATAGAATATTTTCTATGATTAAATTATAAAGAACATATAGAGAAATGTCAATGTCTACGGCCACCTTTTGCATGTAAAAAGTAAAAGATTGTATTGGTTTTGCCAAGATGGTATAATCAAAACATATAATTGTGCTTATCTTAATATGTGATCGGCATTGATCACACGACAGAAAGGAAAAGAATGAATGATGAGAGAGTATGCATACAAAAAGATCGACGCCCTTACGTCCGGCCAATCGCTCGGCAATCCGGCGGCCTGTCTCTATTTAGAGCAGGGCCAGCAGCTTTCGCCTAAAGAGATGCTGGCCGTGGCAGCGGCGCATAAGGGCTTTGTTTCGGAGGTAGTATACTGCGAAAACAGGCCGTCCGGCCTCTACCTGACATACTATTCCTCCGAGTGCGAGGTAACGTTCTGCGGGCACGGCACCATCGCCTGTATGTATAGCCTGATTAAGAATACCCCGAGCCTGCTTAGCCAGAAGGAGATTTTGGTGCAGACCCATCAGGCGGGTGCGCTGACCGTGTACAATCACATCCCGGAGCAGGACGCCGTCTTTATTACGGCGCCGCAGCCGGAATACATTCAAACGAATGTAACAGAGGAAGTGACCGCGGAAAAGCTAGGCTTAAAGAAGGACGAGTTGTTAACAAACCTGCCTATAGAACTGATTAACGTCGGCTTAAAGACCCTTATCGTGCCGGTAGCCGGCCTTTCACAGGAGGTTTCTTGGCTGCCAGGCCTGGAGGTTCTAAAAGCCTTTTGCGTGGATAATGGAGTAGATACAATCCTTCCATTTTCCCTGGAAACGGAGAAAAACGAAAGCATCGCCCACACACGGGTGTTCCCGCCCAAGTTTGGGTATCTTGAAGATCCGGCCACCGGCTCGGGCAACAGTGCCTTCGGTTACTATATGCTCAAGCATGGCCTTTGGAAGGGCGACAGCATAGCGATCGAGCAGGGCGGCGCGGGGATAGAATACAACACCGTTCGGCTGATGACCTTAAACGATCGGGTTCTCTTCGGGGGCAGCGCCACCGAACGCATCTCGGGGGTATATTACCTCTAAATATTCGAAAGATTATAGGTCGGGTTTGAAGATGTATTTCTCCACGCCGCTTAACAGAATGCCGGTTTTTTGACTACCGCCGGGGTTCACAGCAGCTGTATCCGCTGCTATTTGCTTTAAAGAGAAGCCTTCTTTCAGCACAATAAAGGACAGTACTCCGGCAGAAAGCGCCTTTGTAGGGCAGTTATAGATGCATTTTAAGCAGATAATGCAGTTTTTATGGAACATGGGTTTTCCGTGTTCCATTGCTATGTTGGCGGTAGGGCAGTTCCCGGCGCACAGGCCGCAGCCGTTGCAGCTGTCGCTGGCCTTTATATGTTTCCCGAATATTTTCGCACCGGACTGCTCCAGCCTGCCCATAGCGGCTCCAAACCGGTCGAGCCAAAAGACGCGGGGCTTATGTTGTTGACCGGATATAACATCCGCAACGATACGGTCAACCTTAGCGGGCAGCATCCCTATCAATTTCTTTGCGAGGCTATTCGGGGTACTCACCACAAAGTTTGAGGGCATTACAAGCATCTTTTCGAAGATAACCTGATACCCTTTTTTGCGCAACACCTTGGTAACATATACGCGGCAAGCTGTATTGGGCGGGATGTCTCCGCCGCCGGAAACAGAGCATACCACGGCAGGAGTGCCGCTTACCATTGGCAGTGCTCGTACCCATTCATCCACGATGCGGGGAGAACGAAAAGCATAAACAGGGAAGAGCAGCACCAATAAATCTGCTTGGGCAGTTAAATGGGGCTGCCCCGCCTCTATTTTGGCTTGTGTCACTTCAATGCCGCGCATTCTAAACGATTGCTCGAAGCATTCCGCCGCCATAGCGGTACAGCCTGTGCCCGAAAACCATGCTACCTGCGCGGATTGAAACAAACAAACGGTAAAGTTCATCATTTACGTCATCCCCTCAAAGAGTTTACCCATTCAGTATATCCTAACCGCAAAAAATGTAAATCGCTTTTTACACTCAGAGTCATTCGCCTGAATAGATAATTCAGAGCTGTTTGATCACAACAATGAATAAGCCGGCTTAAAAAGTCGGCTTTCTTTTATGTATCATTTGGGCAGCTACGCTTTGTTAAGTCTAAAATTAGTGATAAGGTTTTGCAGATCAAGGTTGCCTGTGATTCGCTCTTGCTACTGCTCTGTGACCACCTTGTATAGTCCGGGTGTGATCTCGGTATACTTTATGGATGCGGAGATGGTAAATGTTACAGTGTTACCAGAACTACTGCTGGTGGCGGTAGCGGTTACGCTGACATTCGGGAAGTCTTTTGAAACCTCGGGGATGGAAACCCACTCCGAATTGCCGGAGGCCTGCGCCATACCGGTGGCTCCGCCCGCGGCGTTGTAGGTTTGATGTACCAGATAGCTAAAAGAAACCTTGGAGGTCGGAAGATCGGTTACAATACCAAATATCACAACGGTAGGGGAGCCGATAAGCGACAGCGGCGCGGGAGAAGGCTCTACCGATGCAACCGTAGTGCCCGTAACGGATTGCATGGAAGCAACATTTAAAACAGCCAAAACAGACATTGCAAAATCTCCTTTCTTCATGCTTGTATTAAGAAGGTTAGAGGATGATCCTTTAACGCTCTAATCTTAATATATTCCGCTAAAAAGGAAATGGTTCCATCGTAATAGGGAACGTTTTGTACTGTTTTTAAGAAAAATAGATAATCCGTAACCAAGTTTACGCCGTAGGAGGCCTATTTATTACTCTCGACGAACCAGCGATTTTGGTCCAAAAACAAAAAGGCCTCCTTGCCCGCGATGCGGCAGGTGTAGCGGATGCCGGTGCCGCCCGCCTTCTGTGCCGCGGCACGCCGTATCTCCAGCACCCGGTCGATATAAAAGATACGGTCATCCTCCCAACGGATGGCCTGCGGGATGATGACCCCGTCACGGGTAAACGATGCCGTCACATCCACATAAACCTTTTTGCTCACAATCATTCGCCTCCGTACTCGTTAAACACATCCGAGTCTTCCTTTTCCGTCAGGCCCGTAAGCTCTTTGTCACTGAGCAGCAGGGCACGCTGCACGCTTGCCGTGCCAAAGCGCCTGCGCAGGCTGTCTATGGTTTCCTCCATCCGCTCGCGACGCATCCTTTTCTCTTCGTCCGAGTAGATGTCCAGCTGCAGGCAATCGTCGTGGTACACCAAATCGCAGGCGCGCACGCCGATGCTGCGTATGGGGGTATGCCAGTTGTAATTCTTATTAAACAGCTCAAAAGCCTTGTGTGCAAGCTCGCCCGAAAGGCAGCTGGGGTGTTCCAGCCTGCACTGGCGTTCAAAGGAATGCAGGTTTACATCCCGCACCGAGAGCACCACTGTTTTGGCATGAAAGCCGTGTGCGCGCATCCGCGCGCAGACACTCTCGGCCAACAGGTATACGATAAGCCGCACATCCTCGCTGTTTTTCAGGTCGCGCGGCGTGGTGGTGCTGTTGCCGATGGATTTAAGCTCCCTTGGCTCATCCGTGATGTTCTTTACGGGCGAAATGTCCTGCCCGTTTGCGTAGGCGTGCAGCATCAGCCCCCATTTGCCAAGGATGCTTTCTAAAAGCTCCGGCTTTAAGCAGGCGATGTCGCCGATGGTGTGTATCCCGTAGCCATCCAGCCTGCGGGCAGCCGCCTTGCCCACATACAGCAGGTCGGAGGTGGGTAAGGGCCACACGATCTCGCGAAAATTCTGTTCATCGATCACGGTGACGGCGTCGGGTTTTTTATAGTCGCTGCCAAGCTTGGCGAACACCTTGTTAAAGCTCACCCCAACAGACACGGTAATGCCCAGCTCGTCTTTGACGCGTGCTCTGATCTTCTCGGCAATATCCCTGCCGCTGCCGAAGATACCGCTACCCGTAACGTCCACCCACGCCTCGTCCATGCCAAACGGCTCCATCTGGTCGGTGTAATCCAGGTAGATCTCCCGTGCCAGCGCACAAAAACGCAAGTAGAGCGGCATGTTGGGCGGGATTACCACCAGGTCTTTGCACTTCTGTTTTGCCTGCCATAAGGCCTCGCCTGTTTTTACCCCAAACTTTTTCGCAATCTCGTTCTTGGCGAGGATAATGCCGTGCCTGGCCACTACACTGCCGCCCACCGCCACAGGCAGGCCGCGCAGCTCGGGGCGGTGCAGGCACTCGATAGACGCATAACAGTTGTTGATGTCGATGTGCAGTATTACCCGTTTTGTATGCATGATCCTGCCTTTCCGGTTTATTCCCTGTCGGCGCAAAACCAATTGGAATTTAGCGCATAGCTGGCGGAGGACGGTCGGCGTATTATTTCAACCTACTATTCCACATCGAGAACGTATGTTCTGACTGCTTTTATTATACCTATCTTATTTTCTAAAGTCAATCGGTCAAAGCATAACAAAAAAGCCAATTTTCACCGCCGCTGTGCGTTTTGTCAAGCAGTGAACATTGGCTTTCGCAGGGGCCTGTTAATTTCTCTTAGCTGTCGATTTTATTCATGGTAAGGATGCCCTTTACGGCCATCTTCATGTATTCGTCTACCTTCTTAAAATCGGTGGCTGTGCGGTAGAGCTTCTCAAGCTCAGTGTCGGTTTCTTTGGCCTGCTGCAGCACCGAGGCCGCCGCATCGGTAAGCTCCTGTGTGGCGCGACGGTTAAACGAAATGCGCTGCTTGCGCACCGAAAGCTTTTCAAGGTCTGTAAAACGGCGCGCATGAATCGTTCTGCCGTTTTCAAAGTCAAACGGGTGCCATCTGTTGGCGGTTACAAATCCAAGCCGAAGCTCCGGCACCATCAGGTGCTCCAGCTTTTCAAACGGCGAGATAGGGCAGCAGCACGAGATGATCTCGCACCCGCGCTCGAGTATCCCCTCGCGCAGCTTGTGCATGGCGATGTTGGAGGCCGCGCCGAAGTCGTCGTCAAAGATATACACCTTGTCGCAGTAAAACGATACCGTCTTATCAAACCGTACTACACCGTTTGGGGTAACGGCGCTTAAGAACCGGCAGCGCTCTTTGCCCGGGTAAGGCCTGCGCGTTTTAACCTCTTTCTGCAGGGTTCTTTCTACAAAAGAGGCCACTTTGCTTTCGTCGGTGCAGGCTAATGCCAAACGGTAGGTGTCATTAAGCAGCGAGCCCGCGGCCGCAATAAAGCGCACGCTGCGTTCCAGAAGCTGCGTGCTTTTATCGGTTAAGCTTAATATCTCATCGCGGTTTTCCCGCAAAATCTCCTTATTACAGCATTCTCCCAGCGGCAGGATGGTTTCAAAGGCGTCGTAATAGCGGGGCTCCAGCACATGAGGCGAGGTGCCGTCCACCACCGCTGCCCTTAGCGAGTGGAAGATCACACCGTCATAGCAATCGGGGTTTAGGGAAGAATATATAATCTCAATGTTATCGTCGTAGTCCGAAAGCAACGTAATCAGTTTTTTAATAAAATCGGTTTTGCCAAGCCCCGGTCCACCCTTCAGTATGTATATATAACCATCTTCGTCTATGTTATAGCACTGCGCGTAACGTGAAACAAAACCCTGTGGTGAAACCGCCCCCAGAAAAAAATTTGCGGATGTTCCTCCGCCGTAACCCATGAATCATCCCTCCACCATTCGGTAAGCGGGCCGCATTATGCCATACTGCCCCCGCGATTTGTTATAGTTCAGAATATTCAAAATTTTTAAAAAGGTTCCGTTATTTTCGCCGCATACGGCGGATATTCTTTCTCAAACCCAAATCATAGATTTTCGTATAAATAGAAAGCCGCAGAACACAATAATTTTAGGCCTGTATTGTCGGGCCGTGATTTTTGGTTACAGAAAGGGGTAATAAAGATATGCCGCAACTATATTGTGAGGTATCTACCTGCGCTCATTTTAACGACAACTATTGCTGCAAGGAAAAGATTCAAGTAGACGGCAAGCAGGCGCGGGAAGAAGAAGCTACCAGCTGTAAAAGCTTCTATCCGGTGTCAGAAGGTTTTCAAAACTCGGTAGAGTGTGAGCATTCTAACCCGCAGCAACAGGTAGGGGTAAGCTGCATGGCGGAAAAATGCGTTTACAACACCCAGCACATCTGCACAGCAGACAAAATCGACATCGGCGGCAGTGATGCTCAATCACATGAAGACACCCAGTGCTCCACCTTCAGGTGCAAATAGTTCTTGCACTAAAAACGTATAGCAGCAACACCCGTTCTAACCTTAGCCTTCGGTGGGGAGCAACAACGCTTTGTGTTGCTGCAGAATAAGTATTTGAACAGAAATCGGCGGTTCTAACCGCTCGCGACGTTTTTATAACGGCCTGTTAAAAAGGAGATTTATCCGCTTTTTAAATGGAATTTTAGTAAAACAGGCGGCGGGGTGTTCTTAAACATCCCGCCGTTTTTTCATCGCATGTTGTGTTATTCCGTAATCATTCTGAAAAGAAACGTTTCTAATCGTAATCCGTATAGGTTATTACCGGCGTTACACTGTTCCACACCACCCGAACGCGGAGCATCTTGTCAAAGACATCCTCACTGGCCATGCCGTGAGGGCGGATGTTGCGCCGAAGCCCGAACAGCTCATCGGGGTTGCCCGAAAGGTAGTTGACCCCCGGCTCACTGCTTAAAGTAGCCGCAAAGCCCATCTCGCCGATAATATCCACCGATTCGCGGCAGATGATGCCATAGGGGTAGCAAAACGCCAGGGGGAGGATACCGGTTTTGTCGTAGGTTTCCTCCTGCATCTGCCCGATATCCTTGTTTAGAACCGCCATATACTCCGGTAGCGTTTCGTTTCTTAGCTTGGCGGTGCCTTTGCGGGTGCCGTCCATGTAGCGGTTTAGGTCATAGCTTTGGTTTACCACCTCAACCAGGCCGGACTCGGTGACCTCACGCAGTTCCTTCCAGCGCAAGAATGCCGTAGAGCCGCTCTGCAGAGCGCTGGCTTCGTCAATATTGGCTCCTACGACCGAGAATACCGCCTTTGATTCATACTTCTTTAGAAGCGGGTAGGCGTATTGGTAACCACTTTCATAGCCCCCGTCGAAGGTTATGACGAGCGGCTTTTCGGGTAAGGGGGCACCCTTGTAACAATAATCGATCAGGTCTTTTAAATGTACAGTGGTGTAGCCGTTTTCACGAATATAGATTAGGTCGTTTTCAAGCTCGGAGGGCGTTATACAAAAGGTGCCGAGGTTTTCTTTCGGTATCTGGATGGTATGGTACAAAAGTATCGGTACACATACGCGGTTCGTAATATCCAGTGCGGTTTTTCCTTCTGTAGGAGCCGTTTTGGTTGCCCATAATCCCGCCAAAACCATGATCACAATAACCGTTACCGCGCACAATACGGCAATCAGCTTACTTCTTCCCCAAACGCTCATGATGCAATCCCCTTTAATCATGCTGGCGAAAACCTTACAGCCGCAATTAATCATATGTTTTACAAAATGCAATCATGAGTGAGGGCAAGCCTTTTAAGGTGGCAGGAATTGTGATAAAATATATAATAACTAGGGATGGAATGGATGGAACAGAATGGCTGTAAAAAAGAACGAAATCATCACACTTGAGATCACCGATATCACCAACGAAGGAAACGGGGTAGGGCGCATAGACGGACTGGCGGTGTTTGTGCCGATGTCCGCGGTCAGTGATGTGTTGCGTGTGCGCATTACCAAGGTGCTTAAAAGCTACGCCTATGGGATTATCGAGTTGATTCTTACCCCGAGCGGCGACCGTATTGCCGCCGATTGCTCGGCTTTTTCCCGCTGTGGAGGATGCGATTACCGCCACATCACCTACCGAGCGGAGCTTAAACTCAAGCAAAAGCAGGTTTACGATGCCCTTGAGCGCATCGGTGGCCTGCATTTTGATGAACATATCATAACGCCCTCCCCTCAAACCGAGGGCTACCGCAACAAGGCGCAATACCCCGTGCGCGCGGATGATAACGGCAGGTGCGTTGCGGGATTTTTCGCGCCCAGAAGCCATCGGCTGATTGACTGTACAAGCTGTGCGCTGCACCCGAAACGGTTTGAAGAGATGGTTTCGGATATTCTTGCGTTTGCAAACCGCAACGGCATTTCACCTTACCGGGAGGAGACCGGCTCCGGCCTGCTTCGGCACATCTACCTGCGCGATGCGGGCGCGACCGGGGAGCTGATGGTTTGCTTGGTCATCAATGGCAAAGCCCTTCCCGGCCACGAAGAGCTGGTGCAGACGTTAACGGGTAAATACCCGAAGATCAAGAGTATTGTATTAAATATTAACCGCCAGAACACCAATGTGATTTTAGGGGAGCGGTGCATTACCCTGTATGGCAGCGACACCATTACCGATATCCTGCGCGGGGTGAAGGTAAAGCTTTCGCCGCTATCCTTTTATCAGGTAAACCGTTTGGGTGCGGAGCGGCTTTACGATCTTGCGGAGGAATATGCCAGCCCCACACAGGATGACCTGCTGCTCGACCTTTACTGCGGTGCGGGCACCATCGGCCTTTCAATGGCAAAGAAGGTAAAGAAGCTTATCGGCGTTGAGATCGTGCCCGAAGCGGTGGAGAATGCCCGCGAAAACGCCGCGCTGAATGGATTTGATAACTGTGAATTTCTGTGCGCAGACGCATCGGGCGCCGCTGCAGAGCTGGAGAAACGCGGGATTCAGCCCGATATCGTTATCCTCGACCCGCCGCGCAAGGGCAGTGATTACGAATGCCTGAGTGCCGTTGCACGCATGAACCCGTCGCGGATCGTTATGGTTTCCTGTAACCCGGCAACCCTCGCGCGGGATTTAAAGCAGCTGCAGGAGCTTGGGTACACTGCGCAAAAGGCACAGGCGGTGGATATGTTCCCGAGGACGGGGCATACAGAAATTTGTTGTCTGATGGAACGGGCGTAAAATGTTGAAAATAAGGGGTTTCGGGCATATTTGCAGTGACCATAAGTTGTGAGATCCTTGAGGCTACAGAATAGATGATATCGCTCATGGCGGATTGAGTGGCGTGTAAATATTAAATCCTTTACACGAGCAATTAATTTAGCTAAAATAAAGAAGAACAGACGTTTGAGTGATAAGAATGGAAACCTTTTTAATCAAAGTGGAGGGGAAACTTATGGCGAAGAAAAAGAATGAAATAACAATCCGTTCCAGTGCGGCGGAATACTTAACTTTTATTGCTGCCACAGGTGATGATCCACAAAGCTATGAAATGCGTTATGAAGACGAAAATATCTGGCTTACGCAGAAGATGCTGTCGACGTTGTATGATGTTGAGGTGCATACAATTAACGAACATATTTCTAAGATTTATGCGGATAACGAACTTGCACAGGAAGCAACTATTCGGAATTTCCGAATAGTTCAAACTGAGGGAGCGCGCCAAGTTATACGCGATATCAAACATTACAATCTGCAAATGATTGTTGCCGTGGGTTTTAAAGTGAACAATGAACGCGCGGTACAATTCCGTAAATGGGCGAATCAGATTGTAAAGGATTATACGATCAAAGGATTTGCAATGGATGATGAACGCATGAAAAGCGGCGGCACGATCCTGACTGAGCAATATTTTGAAGAACAGCTACAACGTGTCCGTGAAATTCGTCTGAGTGAACGGAAATTCTATCAAAAAATTACTGATATTTATGCGACTGCCATCGATTACGATGTAAATGCAAGTGCTACAAAGCGTTTCTTTGCTACCGTACAAAACAAGCTTCATTGGGCAATTCACGGCCAGACGGCTTCTGAAGTTATTTATACCCGCGCAGATGCCGAAAAGGAACATATGGGGCTGACCTCCTGGAAGGATGCGCCTCATGGAAAAATTCAGAAATTTGACGTATCAATAGCGAAGAACTACCTGAGTGAATTTGAAATGGGACAGCTGCAGCGGTTGGTTTCCGCCTATTTGGACATTGCAGAGGATATGGCCCTTCGGCATATACCTATGACCATGCTGGATTGGGAAACCCGATTAAACCGTTTCATACAAGCAACTGACCGTGATGTTTTAATGGATGCAGGAAAAGTAACGGCGGAAATTGCCAAGGCTCATGCAGAAAGTGAATTTGAGAAATATCGCATTATCCAGGATCGGATGTTTCAATCTGACTTTGATAAGTTAATTGATGGCATGAATGGTGATGAATAACCATTTGAAAGTGGGAAGAAAACGATATGAGTATTTTGTCGATTGCCAGTAATGCCTCTGCTTGGAGAGGCTATGAATACTATGAGAAGAAAAAGGTTCTTTCCTGGAAACAAACAGGTGAGCATGAATTCGAGGGAGAGGTTGCCGGCAGCGAGAATGTACCGTACCATGTAATGATTGACACCGAGCATCCTAAAAAATCCACCTGCAATTGTCCACATACCGAAGGAAGAAAAATTGTATGTAAGCACAAGGTCGCCCTGTTTTTTACAGTCTTTCCGAAAGAGGCAGAATGGTACATAGCTGAAATTGAAGAATATGAGAGAGAAGAAGAGGAGTGGGAACAGGAACGGTACAATCAGATCGTAAAATATGTAAAGAGCCTGTCAAAAGAAGAACTGAGGATTGCATTGATAAATGAGTTGGTTGAAGCAGTAGAAAGAGACCGCTATCGTTATTAAGATGTCCTGCCGCCAAGGCCCCACCAGCTTTAGGAGGCATCTTTTTTACCGCTTCAAGGCATGTGGAGACAGTTTGCTTGCTTAAAAAAAATAATAATTAATATCATGCCGCCGCGTCTTATGAAAAGGGCACAACTACCCAAGCCCTCTGATATACAGAAAACGGCGGTTTTGAAAACCGCCGTCCATTGGTTAAAACAGTATTCAGACACAACTAACTACCCACCGAGCGACGATTTTTTCTTCTTCCGCTTTGCACGGCGGGTAAATTTCAAGATGGTTTGTTAGGCATCTCCTATGGTCTATGTCCCCGTTTTGTTGACAAAGGTGGATCAGTTTTCATTGCTAGACGGCAAAGTTTGCATGAGGGCAAAGAAATGTTTAGGCTCACCGGTACTAAAATATTCATACCAAGATTCCAGTGTGTTTGA
>JAEYNX010000004.1 GCA_023412215.1 Bacillota bacterium
CTGCATCAAAAATACTCGGAATACATACAGTATCCAGACATACACAGTATGTCGGCGTTTCTTTGATTTGAATCTGCTCTTTTGCAGCGAAATATCCGGCGATTTTCCGTTTTCAGAAACGCCCTAAATGAATTACATAATTATACAGCAGATTGCAGGAATAGTCAACGCGGTTTCTAAAAAACGGCGACGAACCTTTCCAACTCCTCCCGCAGATTTATAGTAAATTTGTCATGCGACATTGCGCAAAACTGATGGTTACAAGCTTGCATATTATCGGTTTCAAAGGTATAATTCAAAGTAGAAGGACAGCTCGGCAACCGCACGCTGCTTTTAACGCTTGCGCTCTTTCATTTTAAGATCTATGCCCTCTCTCTTGGGCCTTGCGCCCAAAAGAGAGGGCATAAAACCAAATTTAAAAAGTGCCGGTGCCGCATAGCGGCAGGAAGGGCCTCGCATGACGATGAGGGGGTTAACCCATCATCGTCTTTACAGGCAGTTTTTCGAGGGTTGAAAGATTTTCTTTCAACCTATGCACTAACCGTATAAAGGAGACCGAAAGCCATGATAATGGACGACTACATCAGCTTTACCATCGGCAAGCAGAAGCATATCGCACTTATTGCGCACGACCGCAAAAAGCCCGAGCTGATAGAATGGGTAGACAAAAACAAAGACATTTTAAAGAACCACTTTCTATGCGGCACCGGCACCACCGCGCGCCTGCTGGCGGATAAAACCGGCCTGCCGGTAAAGGGCTATAACAGCGGCCCATTGGGCGGCGACCAGCAGATCGGCTCGAGGATCGTGGAGGGCGCCATCGACTTTGTCATCTTCTTCTCCGACCCGCTCGAGGCGCAGCCGCACGACCCCGACGTGAAGGCGCTTTTGAGAATCGCCGTGGTATACGACATCCCCATTGCCAACAACCGTGCCACCGCCGACTTTCTGCTCGCCTCCGCCTACATGAACGAGGAGTATGAGCGCAAGGTGGTAAACTACAACAAGACCATCTTAAACCGTTTAGAGGAACTAAAATAATCAACCCCAAATACAGAATGAAAACTGCCCCTGCTTTCTATCGGAAAGCAGGGGCAGTTTTTGTGTTTAACCGCCGTTATGAACCGGTAATATTTATAATATTCGATATAATAAGCGCATAAGCCCGAGTGAAATAGAAAGCTTCGGAGCGCTTATTATATATTTATGTCCGCTCTTCTCGCCCCTTGCGGGGTAACCGGTGGAAATGGACGATTATATCATGAGATGCCTCATCCCCACGGTACCGCCGGGTCTTTATAAAAGCCTATCCCCTGATTCTCCATTCTTGCGCCATGGCTCGCGAGCCGCCTTTTATACTCATCCCAGCTTTGAAGGCTTTGGGGCGTCCACCCCACCTCGGCGTGGCCGGACAGCCTCGGGAAGGCAAGGTATTCGATATCGTCTATATTCTTGACGGTTTCGCTCCACAAGGCGCATTCTATTCCTATGACGGAATCCTTCAGCGTACCATAGGTGGGGTCCCACCGGTAGGCGTCTTCGGTTGAGCTGTAGCCCGCCCAATCCAAACCGATGGGGGTATTTTCATCATATTTCATATCCAGATAGGCCTTATCCGCGGGTGACATGATGAGCTTCATGCCTTTGCCGAGCGCGGCGCTCAGCTCCCCGTTCCAGTTTTGCAGAAGCTGCGCGGCGGTGGTTCCCTCCGCGGTGTCAAAGGGGTTCCACCCGATTGTCTTTTTGCCGTAGCCTGCTACGATTTGGTTTACCCTGCTTACAAAATAGCGGTAGTCTTCCGCTGCGGTAGAGGAGGCCTCGTCGCCGCCCACGTGGATATACTCCCCGGGGGTGATCGCGGCAAGCTCTCCCATTACATCCTCGATAAAATCATAGGTCGCCTCCGAGCGGCACATGAGTGAGCTGAAACCGATGTCAATGCCGCTATACGGCTCTTTTTTCTTGCCATCGGGGTTTAGTTCCCCGTATGAGGCCAGCGCCGCGTTGCTGTGCCCGGGCATATCGATCTCTGGAATGACGGTAATGTACCGCACCTTGGCGTAGCTTATAATCTCGGCGTACTCCTGCTGCGTATAGTAGCCGCCCGCGCCGCCCCCAACCTGAGTGCCGGCACCGATGCTGGTCAGCTCGGGCCGCGACTTGATCTCGATCCGCCAGCCCTGGTCGTCGGTAAGGTGCAGGTGAAACCGATTCATCTTATAGTACGCCACCCAGTCGATGACGCGTTTGACATCCTCAACCGGAATGAAGTGTCGGGCGACGTCCAGCATCATACCGCGCCACTGGTACGCCGGATAATCGGTGATATCGACGCACGGCATCGTCCACGACACACCGGTGACCGGCCCGCCCTTTTCAATCGCTGCGGGGAGCAGCTGCCGGATGGTTTGTACGCCCCGAAACAGCCCCTCTGCCGTGGCTGCGGTTAACGTGACCCCATCGGGCGTGACCTTCAGCCGGTAGCCTTCGGTGCCCAAAGCGGGATCTGCCCCTGCGGTGGTCAAACGGATGCCCCCCGTTTCAGG
Organism: Bacillota bacterium; assembly: GCA_023412215.1. Taxonomy (GTDB): domain Bacteria; phylum Bacillota; class Clostridia; order Oscillospirales; family Ruminococcaceae; genus Acetanaerobacterium. The sequence continues at coordinate 2,547 of JAEYNX010000004.1, forward strand.
AGCGAAGGACTTAAGAACCTCCAGCGGGTAGCCGGTGGCGGGTCTCAGCTTGCTTGCAAGATACTGCGCTACCGTATAGAGTTCCTCCATCTTCGCGCCGCCGTTGCCCTCTACATAAAGGGCGGCGGTATCGGCAAGGGTAAAACCTTCGCCTGTCGTTTCACAGCTTACAGGCTTGGGGATTAGCATCGGTTCGGTGCTCTGTACCGCGATCGATGGCGGGTCCGGCACACGGTCGGACTGCTGTGTACAGCCCGACAGGCAGGGCGGGAGAAGCAGCGTAAGTATTAAGAAGGAGGCGAGTAAGCGGTAGGCCTGCTTTCTTTTCTCGGTCACTTTTTTCATCGCGATGCTCCTTTTTATAATCTTACGTTTAGTCTATAGTTTATTGTTGCCCATATCCATGTGCATTCTTGGGGGTTTTGGGCAATCCTTGTGCTTTTTTCAATAGAAAAACACCCTTTACCAAAGTATAAAAATACTCGGATAAAGGGCGTTTTAACCTATGTTATGCCCGCAAATCTGCTTAGTTCGCCAGATTGCGGTATATCACAAAGCAAGGATGGATGAAAAGGCTATCGGTAAGCCCAAACCATCAAGCAAGCAGTTGAATATACTGTACTGTTACTTGTGGTCTACTTCGCTCATGTGCTTGATGAGCATGAGCACCTTGTTGGAATAGCCCCACTCGTTGTCATACCAGGAAACGAGCTTGAAGAAGGTGTCGTTGAGCGCGATACCGGCCTTGGCATCGAATACGGAGGTTCTCTCCTCGGTGTAGAAATCGGAGGAAACCACATCGTCCTCGGTGTAGCCCAGAATGCCCTTCATCGTGGTCTCGGAAGCCTCTTTGATGGCAGAGCAGATCTCATCGTAGGTGGTGGGCTTCGCAAGCTTAACGGTCAGGTCAACGACCGATACGTCAAGAGTAGGTACACGGAACGCCATACCGGTGAGCTTGCCCTTTAACTCGGGGATAACCAGTGCGCAAGCCTTTGCAGCGCCGGTGGAAGAAGGAATGATGTTGCCGGCTGCGGCGCGGCCGCCTCTCCAGTCCTTCGCAGAAGGGCCGTCAACGGTCTTCTGGGTAGCGGTGGTGGAGTGAACGGTGGTCATAAGGCCTTCTACAATGCCGAACTTATCGTTGATAACCTTGGCAAGGGGAGCTAAGCAGTTGGTGGTGCAGGATGCGTTGGATACAACCACCATATCCTTGGTGTACTTCTCAAGGTTTACGCCGCAAACGAAGGTGGGGGTCTCTTTATCCTTGGCGGGAGCGGAGATTACAACCTTCTTGGCGCCGCCCTTTAAATGCAGAGAAGCCTTCTCGGTGGTGCAGAATACGCCGGTGGACTCAACCACATACTCGGCGCCGCACTCGCCCCACTTGATAGCCGCAGGGTCTTTTTCAGCGTAAACGCTGATTGCCTTGCCGTTTACCACGAGCTTGCCGTTCTCGGTCTTTACGTCGCCCTTAAACTGGCCATGGATGGTGTCGTACTTTACCATGTAAACCATATAGTCGAGATCAATAAACGGGTCGTTAATGCCTACAACCTCGTAAATATCGGGCTGCGCTACGGCTGCACGGAAAACCAGTCTTCCGATACGGCCAAAACCATTGATACCAACTTTAATTGCCATAGCTTTATTCTCCTTATTCTGCCGCTTTGCGCCGGCCAAAAATAATGATGAGCGCACCCTTGCAGGCAAAGTAGTACAGCAAGGGCTAGACGCGCAAAAACGCAGGATGTGCGGCAGAATGCTCTGCGGCCCGCACAGCCATACAGCAACACAAAGGCACAGCTAAAACCGTTACCTTCGTTTTGGCTACCGCTTTAGAGCGGCGGCAAAGCCGCATGCCGCTTAAGCGGAAAGCTTTATGGAAGATAGAAATATCTTTCCATCCAAGAACTATTTTATAACAAAAAAGAAAAACATACAAGAACTTTGACAACTATTTAACTAAAAATTTTTATCTCCTCTTTACCGTTTTTTTAGCGGTTATTACCTGTGTTTTCGCGCCCAGCTTACACAATTTATCCCGACGGTTCGTTTGGGTTATACACAATTCGAACATATAGCAAATAATACATATTAATATGCTAATTATTTCTACAAGGCATCTAGCATTTTGACGCGGATTTATGATAATATAGTGATGATATTGCTTGCAGGAGCTCTTTGTTGCATTTTAACAATCCGACCAATTTAAAATGTAAAACACAAAAGCATTCCCCCCTTTTTGCCCATATCTCACGGAGGTGCACTGCATGGATGACCGGGCTCTTCTTGAAAACGCCATTGCATTTTACTCAAATTTGGAGTTACCAACCGTCATTCTGAACGAAGACTTTGAGTTAATCTGGTTAAGCGAGTATGCTTCTAAAACCTACCCGCAGTTTACCCTGAAAAACGGATTCTCTTCGGTTTTTATGCCCGGACGTTCCGCGGCGGTAAAGGCCATTCTGATACAAAACCGAGTGTATGCCTTCTCCAGCGATTTTTTGCCCACCGCCAATATCACCTGTACCCTCACCCCAATTATGAAGGACGGCAAGCTGCTGTTTGTAATCGCCTCGCTGTCGCAGGCACCGGCAGCCGCCACCTACGACAACGAGGATGTGTCGATGGCAATCGCCTCGTTTTCCAAGAACATCCGCGAGCCGCTGTTTTATATGTTCAGCGCCCTCGCCACCATCAGCCACCGCTTTGAGGCGTCGGAGGATTATACCTCGCTGGGGTATGTAAATGCGATCTACCGCAACTCCTACGCCATCCTGCGCACGGTGATGCATCTTTCGGATTATCTTAAGGATATCAACGGCCTGCAGTCGTTTAACCCGCGGGCGATGGTCTTCCCTTCCTTTATCCGAGACCTGTATACCGCCGCCGAATCGGCTACCAGAGGCGTAGGGATCCCCTTCTATCTGGATATGGACGATTCCGCCCGCTTCCTCGTCAGCTTTGACGAAGACCGGCTGTCGGTAGCTATTTTAAATATCATTCTCAACTCGTTTTTGTACACCAAAGAGGGCAACGAGATTACCCTTTCGCTCAAGCGGGTGGGCAACAGCGCCGTGCTGACGGTCGCCGATAAGGGCCTTGGCATTGCGCAGGAGGACCTCGGCAAGGTGTTTGACTCGCTGTATTCACAGGACACCGGCAACGAACCGCTGCACCGTATCGGCCTTGGCTTAACCCTGGCCCGCAACATCGTGATGCAGCACGGCGGCACCATTGCCATCGAAAGCGAGGAGCATGTGGGCACCAGCGTGACCATCCGCCTGCCGATACAGGGCGACAGCGAGGTGGCCGACTGCTTCTGCACCGCGCCCGCCGGGTATTTAAAAAACCGCTTTTCACCTATCTTTATCGAGCTGGCCGAGCTTTCCTCTACCCTTACCGTTTAGTTTAGCAAAGAAAGTAAACAATCGAACAATAAAATTCTTCATTGAAGGAGGAAAACGTCGTCGGATAAAGCGGCGTCTTTTCGCCCTTTTTTCTTATTTTGTGTACTCCCTTTATACAATATACTCCACCTGCGTTTTTTATTAATTCAACCAAATGCGCCTGTTTTTCTTGACCTTGTGCCCCAAAGCTAGTACAATTATAAATTAGTAGTTTTTCACCGAATAATAACACAAACGTATTTTCGTGGGGGTATTTTTATGGCAGTAAAATATATTTTTGTAACCGGAGGTGTCGTATCCGGGCTCGGGAAGGGGATTACCGCCGCTTCTCTCGGCCGGTTGCTCAAAGAGCGCGGCTACAGGGTGACGATTCAGAAATTCGACCCGTACATCAACGTAGATCCGGGCACCATGAGCCCCTACCAGCACGGTGAGGTGTTCGTTACCGACGACGGCGCCGAGACCGACCTTGACCTTGGCCATTACGAGCGCTTTATTGACGAGAACCTCTCCGTAAACTCCAACGTTACCGCCGGTAAGATCTACTGGACGGTCATCAGCAAGGAGCGCCGGGGCGATTATCTGGGCGGCACCGTTCAGGTGATCCCGCACATCACCAACGAGATCAAGGAGCGCATCTACCGCGTAGGCAAATCGGGCAACGCGGACGTGGTAATCACCGAGATCGGCGGCACGGTGGGCGATATCGAGAGCCTGCCCTTTTTGGAGGCGATCCGCCAGCTTTCCACCGAGGTGGGACGCGACAACGTACTCTTTATCCACGTGACACTGGTGCCTTACATCTCCGGCTCGAATGAGCTTAAAAGCAAGCCTACACAGCACAGCGTAAAAGAATTCCTCTCGCTCGGCATCCAGCCCAACATCATCGTTTGCCGCTGCGAGTACCAACTGCCGCAGGATATGCGCAACAAGATCGCGCTTTTCTGCAACGTTCGCTCGGAGGATGTTATCGAGAACCTCACCGCCCCCACGCTTTATGAGGTTCCGCTGATGCTGGAGGAGCAGGGCCTTGCAAACGCCGCCTGCTTCCATTTAAAGCTGGAAGACCGCAAGCCAAACCTCACCGCGTGGACCGACATGGTAAACCGCTTTAAGCACTACAGCAAGACGGTAGATATCGGCATCGTAGGTAAATACGTTGAACTGCCCGACGCTTACCTCTCGATTGTCGAGTCTCTTCACCATGCGGGCATCGCCAACGACGCCAAGGTGAATATACATTGGATACAGTCGGAGAACATCGACCGCGGAAACGTCTCGGACAAGCTGGCCGGCATGGACGGTATTCTGGTGCCCGGCGGCTTCGGCGACAGAGGCATCGACGGCATGATTGAAGGCGTGCGCTACGCCAGAGAGAACAGAGTGCCCTACTTCGGCATCTGCCTTGGGATGCAGATGGCTGCCATCGAGTTTGGCCGCAACGTGTTAAACCTTGAGGATGTGAACTCCACCGAGTTTAACGAATCCTGCAAAAACCCGGTGATCGACATCATGCCCGAGCAGCGTGAGATCACCGACAAGGGCGGCACCATGCGTCTGGGGCTTTACCCCTGCAAGCTGAGCAGTGAAAGCCGCGCGCGCAGGCTGTATAACGACGAGCTGATCTATGAGCGCCACCGCCACCGATATGAGTTTAACAACAGCTACCGTGATTCCTTTGCACACGCCGGTATGCTGCTCGCCGGTATCTCGCCCAACGAGAAGCTGGTGGAGATTATCGAATACCCTGTGCACCCGTGGTTTGTGGGCGTGCAGTTCCACCCCGAATTTAAATCCCGCCCCAACCGCCCGCAGCCGCTCTTTAAGGATTTTGTACGCGCGGCGATTGAGAATATGGAAAAACGCGGTTAATATTTCTACGATACACAAACAGGCTTCCCCAAGTAATCGGGGAAGCCTGTTTTATGCTATGAACGTGAACACTTTTTATTTTCGTTAAAACGTTGTTGCTCTCCGGCCAAAGGTGAGGGCTATAAAGCGATAAAATCGCTTTAAAAAGTATTATTTTACGGTTGCGCCGGAATAATAATGCTCCAAAATCTCGTCGTAGCTCCAGCCCGCGTTGCGCGCGTAGCCGTCGGCGCCCATCTGGCTCATGCCCACGCCGTGCCCGTAGCCGTAGGTAGTGAAGGTGAATTTGCCGCCGTCATAGGTGACGTCAAACTTGGTGGAACGAAGGTCGAACACCCCGCCGTTTACAAAAACCTTTTCACGCAGGGTTCTTGCGGTGGTGGAGATACCGCCGACCGTCATCTTGTCGTTATATCCGCCGCTGGTGTAGCTGTCTACCTGGAACCAATCGGAGGGATCGCCCTCCGGCTCACGCCCAAAATAACCGGTGATCTTCTGCCATACATAGTCCTCGGTGAGCGTTTTGGTTTTCATATACCCGGCAGCCTGCGAGTCGTAATCGCTCTCAACGCTTACAAGATGCGAGTATGAACCGCCCCACACATCCTTCGCGGAATTGGTGTTATCGGCTGCGATGGCAAAATAGGGGGTATAAGCCACCCGTCCGTTTACATACACCAGCTTGTCCACGACCTCTTTCACGGCGTTCTTGATCTTGGTAGAGGGGGTGCGCATGCCCACAGAGGCAGCTCCGCCGCCGTTCATGGTGTTGAGGATGTAGCTGTGTGCCGCCACGGCCTGTGCTTTAAGCGCCTCGGTGGCAATGGTGTCGTTCATCTCGCTGGCTACCACCTGGCACAGAATGGTGTATGCGTCCTCGGTAACATAGCTGCCGCCCGAATAAACGGTAAGCTTCTCGGTCGAGACGCCTAATGTACTGGAGGTCTCCTCCCGAGAGGGCTCGCTGCTCGCACGCGAGGAATGCGGCTGACTTTCCGGCTGCTGTGAAGCTCTGGAGGAGGATTCCTCTTCCGGCTCCGATTCCTCAGAAGAGCTCGCGGGCTTGGAGGAACTGCTTTCGAAAGAAGAAGCTTCCTTAGAAGAACTGCTCACCGGTTTGGAGGAACTGCTTGACGGCTTGGAAGAGCTAGCTGCCTTGGAAGAGCTCGACTCCTCGGAGGATTCCTCCTGCGAACTGATTTCTTCGGAGCTCTCGCCGTCGGTGACGCTTTTGCCGTCGTCCGGCTCAGAAACGAGCGGCGGCGGCGTTTCACCGTTTTCCATCTCCCCGCCTGTGCTCAGCACCGGCAGGTCCGGCTTGGTGCCGCCGTAAAGGGTATACCAGATATCGGGGTAAAGCGGCTGCTTATTCTTCGTGGCCTTTGAAACGTCTACCTCCGCGCTCTCGCCCTGCCGCACCTTGCGCGCGACGATGACGAAACGCGCCTCGTCAAACTCGTAGGTACAGGTGGAAAGGGTTAAGAAGTCGTCGCCCTCCTGAATGTCCACCGGCATGTTGAAAAGGGAGCGCGCCTTGACCTGGGCAAGGAAGTTGTCGGTCTCCTGCCCGCCTTGAGGGTTTATAAACGACGTGTAGTCAAACACCTCGCCGTGCGCGGGGTTGGTGTTGGTGATAAACGCGCTGATGATCTTATATTCCCCTCTGGCGTATACGGTGTCGAAGTTGATTACCGGGTGCTGCTTGTAATACTCGATATCCTTATAGTTTACAAGCTCGCCGAACATCTGGCCGTCCTTCATGTTATGGCCATATACCACAGTGTTTACACTGTTTTTCACATCCACACGGTAGTCAATGAAGGGGATGCCGTGGCGGTTGCTCTCTTTTAAGAAGTTCCGGCGCAGGTAGAAGTCGTTATCGGAAGACTGTACCACCGGGTATTTCACGCCGGTGCCTTTAATCTCGATAAATGCCTTAACATCGGGGTTTTTGGCGTAAAGTGCCGCAAAATCCTCTATGTAATCGGAGGGATACCCTTCCGGCAGGCTGCCGGTACCATAAAGGGTATTGAGCTCGTCCACATTCTTCTTGTTTAAAAAGGCGCTGCCGTAATAATACGCGATATATCCCGCCGCGGCGATGAATACCACAGCAAGGACAAGCGCCACAATCTTTAAAAACACCTGCATCCCCGTATCGCCTTTTACGGGGAACATATACTCCACAAAACGGCGCCACGGGTTCTTTTTAACGCCGGGCTCCTCCTGCCTGCCTTTGCGGCTTTTTACGGGCTTTTCCTCCCGCTCATCCGGCACCGCGCCCGTTTCGTACTGCGCGCGCGCCAGCGCCGCCGCCTTCACGTAGCTTTTGGTGCTGCGCAGGGTAAACGGAACCATCTCGTCCGGCACCGCGGGCAGCGCATCCAGATACCGCCGCGCCATGTCAAGCGCGGTAAGCGCCGCGATGTTGCGGATGGATTCACGGTTATGCTGCTGCGGGTCCAGGGTAAGGCGCTTTACCCAAACGCCGTTTTTATCGCACATCGAAACGTACACAAGCCCCACAGGCTTGCCGTTATCGTCGCTGTTGGGGCCCGCGATGCCGGTGATGCCGATGCCGATATCTGCATGGCCCTGCTCCATCACGCCCGCAGCCATCGCCACTGCGGTCTCTTCGCTCACCGAGGTAAACTGCTTGATGAGCTTGGACGAAACGCCCAGCTTTTCTTCCTTCACGCTGTCGGCGTAAGCCGAAACGCCGAACTCGAACACTGCGGAGGAACCCGAAACCTCGGTGATGCGCTCCGAAACAAGCCCGCCGGTGCAGGATTCCGCCGTGGATATCTTCATTCCCCGGGCTTTGAGCTTGTTTACCACCACCTCGGCCATGCTCTCGCCCTCATTGCCGTAGATGTAGGTGCCAAGCGGCCCCATCATCGCGGCCTTGGCCGCCGTATCGGTGAGCGAAAGCGCCTTGAGCTTGGTCTCGGCTACGCAGAAGATGCGTATGTACAGCTCGCCGCTGCCCTCGAGCACCGAGATAGACGCGGGCACGGGGGTGCGCAGCGTCTTGATCATCTGCTCCGCCTCCGCGCGGTTTAAGCCGAACGCCTTGAGCGTGCGCACGGCATATTCGCCGCCCGTACCGCTTTTGATGTAAGGGCAGATGAACTGCATGAACATGGCCACGTATTCGTCGGCATTATCGGGCAGCATAATGATGGCCTGCCCCTGTGACTCGAGCGAGAAACCCGACAGAAAGCCCACGGTGTTTTGAAACACGCGCGCGCCCTCCGGCACCAGCGCTAAGCGAATATCATCCTCTACAAACCGCCTGCCCTGCTTCTCAAACGCCTCGCGCAGGCGCAGTACGCTCGGGTTGTGGGGCAGCAGCGCGATATCCAGGGCATCGCACAGAATCTCTTTGGCTAAGGGGCGGGTAAGGTCGGTCATACCGCCTACGGTGAGGATAATGTCGCAGTTGTCTATCCCATCCCCCACCGCATCCAAAAAACCGTCCTGATTATCTATCGAAACGCCCGTGTAGCTTGCCTCGATGGAAAACATACTCAGCTCATTTAAGATAAGCCGGATGTTCCGCTCGTCACTGAAGCCTGGGGACTCAACAAATACTACCTTGGCTTTCAAAGCAGTTCCTCCTTCAGATGCATAGCGCAGGCACTATGCGGGTAAATACAAACCCTGTCGGCCGCAAGTTTTCAAAAAGGCAAACAGGAACAATGCTTAGATATCAGCCGCCAATCTCTTCGCGCTGCGCGCCCTCTATCGCCCTTTGAATGAGCTCGTCCCACTCTACATGCTCTTCGGCGATGCGCACATACTGGGCGCGCGGGCGGGTGCGCGGGTGCCTGGGGGTAAATACGGTGCAGCAATCTTCAAACGGCAGAATCGAGGTTTCAAACGTATCGATCTTGCGCGCTATCGTGACGATTTCTTCTTTGTCCATGCCGATCAGCGGACGGAAAACGGGCATGGTGCATACCTCGTCGGTGCACGCGATGGCGGCGATGGTCTGGCTCGCCACCTGCCCCAGGCTTTCGCCGGTAATGAGCGCCTCACAGCCATCCTCGGCCGCGAAATGCTCCGCAATACGCATCATAAACCGACGCATGATGATCGTAAACAGGTCTTCGGGGCAGTCGTCCTTGATGCGTTCCTGTATCTCGGTAAACGGCACCACGATGAACCGGATGCGCCCGCAGTAGGCCGCCATCTTTTTAAGCAGGTCCTCCACCTTGAGCCTTGCGCGCTCGCTGGTGTAGGGCGGGCTGACAAAGTGTACGGCGGTAAGGCTTAAGCCACGCTTGCTCATCATGTAGCCCGCCACGGGGCTGTCGATGCCGCCTGAGATCAGCAGCGCGGCTCTGCCGCTCGCCCCCACGGGGATTCCCCCCGCCCCCTGAACCTTGTCGGGGTGCATATACGCGGCGGTCTCGCGGATTTCTATATTGATGATAACATCGGGGTGGTTGACGTCAACCTTTAAATTCTGGTATGCATCCAGCAGGGTCTCTCCCACCAGTGCGCAGATCTGCGGAGAAAGCAGCGGGAAGGTCTTGTCCGAGCGCTTGGCCTCCACCTTAAAGGTGCGCACATGGGGCAGAATATCTTCAAAGTAGGCCACACTGGCTTTTTTTATCTCCTCGATATCCTTTGCCACCACGCCGGCCTTGCTGAGAGCGGAGACACCGAACACCGTTTTCAGGCGTTCGAGCACCTCGTCCATGTCTATGCCCGCTGTTTCGGGCCTTACATAGATGGTGGACTGTGCCCGCCACACCTTAAACACGCCGATATCCGATAAACGCTGCTTGGTGTTTTTAATCAGCAGCTCTTCAAAGACGCCTCTATTTAGGCCCTTCAGGGCGATTTCACCCAGTTTTAGTAATATTACCTCGTCCATAGCCGCTCCTTAATACTCGCTTATCATATACTCATACTGCAATAACGCTTTACGTTATTGCTCCCCGCCCAACGGCGGGGATTAAAAAAGTGTTTATATCACTTTTTTAATGAAGAATCAGTATTGTACTCTATGCCCGGCGGATGGTGGCAGCACCTTCGGCAAGCGCCTTTGCAAACTCCATTACCTCGTCCGCGGTGCTAAAACGGCAAAAGCTGATGCGCAGGGCACTGTCGATGCGCTCAGGCGAAAGGCCCGCGGCCAACAGCACGTGGCTTTTGGCCCCCTTCGCGCACGCCGAACCGCTGGATACGTAAATGCCCCGTTCCTCTAAAAAGTGCATCATGATCTCGGAGCGTATGCCCGGCACCGAAAGGTTTAAGATGTAGGGCAGCGCGTTGTCGGGGGAATTGATAACCACACCCTCGATCTTCGCAACCTCGCCGCGCAATAGTGCGCCCAGCTCCTTGACGCGTTCGGAGGCAGCAAGCGCGTCCTGCTGCGAGAGCCTTACCGCCTCGCCAAAGCCCGCGATAAGCGCCGACGCCTCGGTGCCCGGGCGGAACCCGCCCTCCTGCCCCCCGCCAAAGGTGCGCGGCGGCAGTTTGACACGTTTATTGATAAAGACGGCACCCACCCCTTTGGGCGCGTGTATCTTATGCCCTGTTACGGTAACGATATCGGTGTAGCCGTAGCCAAACCGCAGCGGCACCTTGCAGAAGGCCTGCACGGCGTCGCAGTGCACGATGACGTTATGGTTTTTGCGTTTTACCGCCTTTGCGATCTCGGCTATATTCAGCACGGTGCCTAATTCATTATTAATAGCCATTGCACAGACCAGCACGGTGTTCTCATCCACCGCCTCGGCCATCGCCTGCGGGGTGATCTCGCCCTGCTCGTTGGGGGGCACCAGCACCACCTCGCACCCCTGCCGCTTAAGCTCCCTGAGCGGCGCGAGCACCGAATCGTGCTCGATGGCGGTGGCGACAATCCTTGCCCCGGCACGCCGCTGGGCAGCCACCACGCCAAACACCGCGAGGTTGTTGGCCTCGGTGCCGCCAGAGGTAAAAAACAGAGCATCGGGCGGCACATGCAGCTCGCCTGCCACCGTTTCGCGCGCCTTTCTGAGCAAAAGCTCGGCCTCCAGCCCCTTGCCGTGCAGCGACGAAGGGTTGCCGTATTTATTTGTCAGCACATCATAGACTACCTGCGCAACCGCCTGCGAAACAGCGGTGGTGGCACTGTTGTCGAGATAGTTTTCCATGAGGCCCTCCGAAGTTTTGGCATTCGATTGCAAGACCGTTATTACGACCAAATATCCATATAATTATACCTTATCTGCGCAGTTAATACAATTATATTTATAGCGTCTTCACATATTTCACCCTTTGCAGGAAAAAATATTAACGCTATCGGGCTGCGCGAATCGCATGCTGCCAATGCAAATTGCCTTTTGCCTCCCCTAAATTTACCAATCATCAGTAATACCTACCGATGGAAAGGATTTGTTGTATATGAGCAGAAGAGCTAAGGTAAGATCAGCAAGCTTCCTCACCCTATTATTTCTGGTAATGGGTGGATTTATCCTTCGGGGATACGCAATGGCCCGCGATTATCAAACCCAGCTTGAATATACCTACCAGCGCGCGCTGGTAGACCTGGGCAGCAACGTGGGGGAAATAAGCACCACCTTGAGCAAGAGCGTTTACGCGGGCACCCCCGCGCAGCTCACGCAGCTTTCGTCCAAGCTGCTGCGCGACTGTGACGCGGCAAAAAGCAGCCTTTCGCAGCTGCCGGTGAGCGCGTTTAATCTGGACGCGACCAATAAGTTTATCGCTCAGGCCGGCGAATACGCCTCCAGCCTCACGCGCAAGCTTTCTACCTCTCAGGACATTACCGATACCGAGAAGGAGAACCTGCTCAAGCTGTGCGAATACGCAAAACAGCTCTCAAAAAGCATCAACACCATGAAGGACGACATCGACAAGGGCAATATGGACATCGGAAAGGTGTTTGCCGCCGTCAAAGAACAGGGCGACGCCAACGAGAACGAACCTTCGGTAACCGACGGCTTTCAGGATATGGAGGACGGGATGCAGGGCTACCCCGCTCTCATCTATGACGGCCCGTTCTCCGACCACATTATGGAGAAGGAGCCGACCCTGCTCAAAGGCTCCAAAGACGTAACGCGCGAGGAGGCGCGTGAGCGGGCCGCTTGGGCGCTTTCCACCAGCCCCGCCAACCTAAAGGACGACACCGACGAAAACGGCAGGATGCCCGCGTACTGCTTTATCTACGGCGACTCGAACATCTCGATGACCAAGAAGGGCAACCTCATCAGCTATATGGTAAACGCGCGCCCTGTGGCGGACGCAAAGCTGAGCATCAAGGAGGCGGGCATTAAGGCCGGAGAATACCTTAAACGCCTCGGCATTGAGAATATGGTACAAAGCTACTACGACACCGCCAACAACATCTGCATCTTCAACTATGCCTATCAGCAGGACGACGTGGTGTGCTACCCCGACCTCATCAAGATCGGCGTGGCGCTGGATAACGGCGAGATCGTAAGCTTTGAGTCGCGCGGGTATATCACCAACCACCAGGACAAGCGCGACCTGCCCAAGCCCGCCATCACGGCGGAGCAGGCCAAGGCCGTGGTAAGCAAGCGCCTGCTGCCGGGGGCGAGCAGGCTGGCGGTAATCCCCTCCACCGGCTTGAACGAGGTATTTGCCTACGAGATACGCTGCAAGGGGCTGGACGACGACCAGAATGTGCTGGTGTATGTGAATGCCGTAACGGGCGCGGAGGAGCAGATTTTAATCCTCGTAGAAACCGAAACCGGTGTTCTGACCATATAATAAACAAAATCGGGCGGACAAGGAAGAGTTCCCTGCCCGCCCGATTTTTACCTAATGGTACATAAGCCGTCTGTCAGTTACTGAGGAAGGTAACAAAGGTTCGGTTAAAGTTCTCCAGTTCATCGTAAAACACCGCATGGCCGCTGTGTTCAAACGGGTAGAGAGTGGATTTGGTAATGCCCTGATACAGCAGCTCGGCAAATACGTAAGGGCAGATCTTATCCAGCTTGCCGTGAAAGATGCCGGTGGGCACCTGTATCTTGGCGAGGTCGGAGCGAAGGTCTTCGTCCCGCAGCGAGATGGCGGCGCCGATGGTGCCGAGCGCCGAGTTGCTCCACGCAAGCTGCTTAAACCATTCGCTGAAGTTGGCCGAGACCGAGGAAGCAAACAGCTGCTCGCCGAACTCTGCCACCGCCTGCGGCCGGTCGTCCTGAATATGGGCGATCAGCATATCCATGGCCTCCCGCGTCATACCGTAGGGGTAGCCCGGCCTTTGGGTGAAGGAGGGCGCCGCCGCCCCCACCAATGCGAGCTTGCTTACCTTGGTGCCGTTGTATCGCGCCATGTATCGTATGGCGATTGCGCCGCCCATCGAAAAACCGACCAATGTAAACCGGCCTAGCCGCATCGCATTTACAATACCGTAGAGATCGGCCGCGTACTGGCTGTAATCGTACCCGCCGTAGGTTGTGTCGGACACGCCAAAGCCGCGCAGGTCTATAAGCACGCAGCGGAAGCCGAGCTGCGGCAAAATATTCAGCTGATATTCAAACATCTTATGGTTGAGCGGCCAGCCATGAAGCATCACAACCGTTTTATTGGCTGACGGATTGATGTCCTCCACCGCGATCTTTGTATTGTTGATAGGAACATAGTTCATAAACAACCCCCCTACATAAATGTATGTAGAGTATCGCTAAAACATGTACCCTTTTCATAAATAGCCGATCGTCGGTTGGGATAAGCAGGGTAAAACCGCATACAAAAAGAACCGCCGATAAATCGGCGGTTCCTGTGTTTAAGAAGTGATTAGTTTAAGATGCAGGTCTCAGACTCTTTGTCGAAGAGGTGCAGCTTGTTAACATCCATGGCAACCTTGATAACATCGCCGGTTCTGGCGGTGCAGCGGGGAGAAACTCTCGCGATAAGGTTGTTGCCAAGGCAGTTTAAGTACAGGTAGGTCTCTGCGCCCATGAGCTCAGTAACCTCAACGTTGCACTCGATGATGCCGGACTTCGCGGCGGAGATGAACATCTCTTCGTCGTGGATGTTTTCAGGACGAATGCCAAGCACTACGCTCTTGCCAACATACTCGTCGAAATCAGCGGGCTTGGATTTTGCGTCGGGAACTTCCACAGAGTACTTCTGCTCGTCACTGCCGAACTCTACAATGTACTTGCCATCCTTCTTTAAGAGGGTAGCATCGATGAAGTTCATTTGAGGAGAACCCATGAAGCCTGCTACGAACATGTTGGTGGGCTTGTCGTAGAGGTTTTGAGGGGTATCAACCTGCTGGATGAAACCGTCCTTCATAACAACGATTCTGTCGCCCATGGTCATAGCTTCGGTCTGGTCATGCGTTACATAGATGAAGGTTGTGCCGAGACGGATGTGCAGCTTCGCAAGCTCGGTTCTCATCTGAGCACGCAGCTTGGCATCGAGGTTGGAGAGCGGCTCGTCAAGAAGGAATACCTTCGGCTCACGAACGATAGCACGGCCGAGCGCAACACGCTGGCGCTGACCGCCGGAAAGAGCCTTCGGCTTTCTGTCGAGCAGGTGCTCGATATCGAGGATGCGGGCAGCCTCGTCTACACGACGCTTGATTTCGTCCTTCGGGGTTTTTCTGAGCTTAAGACCGAAAGCCATGTTCTCATAAACAGTCATGTGCGGGTAAAGAGCATAGTTCTGGAAAACCATCGCGATGTCGCGATCCTTAGGAGCAACGTCGTTTACCAGCTTGTCGCCAATGAACAGTTCGCCTTCGGAAATCTCTTCAAGACCGGCAATCATACGAAGGGTCGTAGATTTGCCGCAGCCTGAAGGACCAACAAGGATAACGAACTCCTTGTCCTGAATGTCGAGGTTAAAATCGGAAACCGCTGTAACCCCACCTGCGTATCTCTTGTAAATACCTTTAAGTGTTACACTAGCCATAATGGACCTCCTGTATTCTATATTGTAACTGCGTATGTGACCGTATACCTCGTCCTTACAACCATTACTATACCAAAAACGGCATGGAATGAACAGTTGCTTAATATCCAAACTTAATTTTAACCGTTTATGAAAATTTACTAATATTTTAAAAATACGCAGGGTTTTAAGATTTTTCTGATATTTCCCGTGTCAAAAGTTTCTCAACATCTTTGTTGATTATTTCTTTGCACCCGCCCTCCGGCAGACGCTCGTCCAGCGGCAGCGCGCCGATTTTTACGCGC
The DNA here is from genome assembly GCA_023412215.1 of Bacillota bacterium. Lineage (GTDB taxonomy): Bacteria > Bacillota > Clostridia > Oscillospirales > Ruminococcaceae > Acetanaerobacterium. The sequence continues at coordinate 18,016 of JAEYNX010000004.1, forward strand.
TTTAGGTGTAAAACCCTGCGCCCGACCGCCGCAAACATGCGCTTGATCTGGTGGTACATCCCCTCCGAAATAATGACCTCCACGGTGGGGTTTGCCCCCTCCTGCAGCACCCGTACCCTCGCCCTGCCGCAGACATCCCCGCCGCCTATATCGATACCGTCTTCCAGCGCCGAAATCTCGTTTGCACCTATCCCGCCGTCTAAGACGGCGTGGTAGGTTTTGGGCACATGGCTTTTAGGGGCGAGCATACGGTGCGCAAGCTCGCCGTCGTCGGTGATCAGCACAAAGCCGACGGTATCTTTGTCCAGCCTTCCGGCGGGGAACAGCCCCTTGCGCCACATCGACTGCGGCACCAGATCGAGCACCGTTTTGCTTTTGCCGTCCCGCGTGGCGCTCACCACCCCTTCGGGCTTGTTGAGCATGAGGTAGATATGCTTTTTATAGCTTATCGCCACACCCCCCGCCATGATCTCATCCTGCTGCGGGTCTGCCTTGTCGGCCGGTGAACGCGCCGGTACGCCGTTTACGACAACTTGTCCCAAAGAGACCATCTTTTTAACGTCTGTGCGCGAGATATTCAGTTGCCCGGACACGATCTTGTCCAACCGCTGTTTTTCCATCCTGTCGTCCCCCGCGTATTCCCCGCACCGCACGAGGCGGGCCTTCACGCTTCATATTTCAGTCCGCAGCCTCCCGCTCCGTGCGGCAGGCTGCGGATATCTGTGCTGCAATTTTAAAATTCTTTATTATTATATCATAAACGAACGTGGTCACGTTTATGATATAATCGTCTATTCCCGCCGGTTGCCCCGCAAGGGGCGAGGCGGGTGGACATCAACATATAATAAGCGCTCTGAAGGCTACCCTGTTTTGCTTGGGGCTCATACGCTTATTATATCACACAAACTGCAATTCTTGAACGGAATTATTTGCAGTCAGTTAGCCTGTTCTTTGTCGTCGGCAGCCTCAATGAGCATCTCCAGGCTCTTTTCAATCTCCTCGCGCGCCTTTTGCTCTACCTCGTCCACCACCTCGCTCTTGCCTTCCTCCTCGTTCTTTATCTCCGCCGTATTGTCGGTGCCCTCCTCCTTGACATTATCCTGTGTGATCTCGCCGATACCCTCGTCGCCTGTGGCCGTCAGGTCGTCCTTCGGGGTCTCGCTCACCTGTTTAATCCCGCTGAACTCCACCGGGAGGTCGCCTGTGAGCAACCCGGTTTCAGAGAATGCCCCGGCCTCCTCCGGCGAGAAGCCGTGGATAAACCCGCCAAGCGCCGTTGAGCAGATATCGCCCGCAATGATCTTATTGTTATAGATGATGACGTTTGCGTGCACCTCGTCGTCGGAGGGGTAGTTCAGCACGGCATAGGTCCAGCGCTTGGTGCGCTTGCCTTTATATTCCTCGAGATTCATACCCTGGCTTTTCTGCAGCTCGTTGTACTTCTGGAACACCTCGTCAAAGCTTTCGGGCATGATGATCTCGCATACCTCAATCGGCTCGTCGCTTACATCCCAGCCGAAGCTCTCTAAAAAGGCCACGCGCTCGCTGTTGTTGACAGCGTCAAATTTTGTTTTGCCGCTTGACGTGTCCTCGCCGCTCTTGCCGCGCAGGAACATCCACAGGCCGACCAGTATCAGTATCAGCACCACGACGATGATGCTCCAGATAAGTATCCTTTTTTTCTCGACCTTCATTGACATGATAAACATAGTAGACTCGCATCCCCCTTATATCTGCAATCAGTATGCCGTTACTTGTACTAGATTATATGCAGACATGCGCACCAGAAAGAACATGCCCAGGCACCAAAACATGCCTTGTTTATGCCCTCCACAAGCATGGTTTGGCACCAGTTATGTATTCTTATATAAAAATTTTTCAACATTTGCATAAATTAGTGTTGAATTTCATAACAAGGTGTGTTATTATAAGGTCACACAAATTATGATTACTACTACTTCATCCTTTTCCCATGCTATGTATGTCTCTATCCCCGAAAGAGAGCGGCCTTAATCGGCCGCTCTCTTTCTATCTTCCGGAGAAAAGACGATTTGATATTTTTTACAATTTCTCAAATTGTTATTGCTTTTTTGTGGTCGTTATTATATTATTGATAATAGCGGCGTTTCTGGAAGGAAATTTTCTTGTTTAATTTGAAAAAGGGATGCAGAAATACTGCGTTTTATTGCCACTATAGGTAAGACAGACTATATTATGGAGGTTAAAAAAGACATGAACAACAAAAAGCTGTTCGCCATACGCTCTATAGCTTTTTCTTTAATTCTGACAATGGTTCTGCCGCTTGCAGCCTGCGGCGGAGAAGAGCCCGCGGAGGCAAGTTCTTCCGAGGTTTCTTCCCAGCAGGTATCCTCGGTGGAAGAGGCAAAGCCCGAAGCAATTTCTCCTGAGGTAGCCAAAAAGGTGGAAGAGGCCAAAACCGCAAACCCCGAGGTGGTTTCATGGATATCCATCCCCAACACCAACATCGATTATCCCATTCTCCAGTCTACCACAGATAACTTTAAATACGAATCGGTTGACCTCAATGGCAAGAAGACCGCATTGGACCCCAAGAAGATGGATAAGGCTGTTGCCGACAACCTTGGCGGCACCAAGGCTTTGGTGGGTGCCATCTACTATGATGCAAAAGCTAAGGTTTCTCTCAATAAAGACGAGGTGTCGAGAAACCAGATTATCTACGGTCACAACTGGACCAATATCGTAGAGCCCTTCCGTATCGGCAAGCAGAAGGATTACGACGTGATGTTTGCACAGCTCATGTCTTATACCGACGAGACCTTTGCCAAAACCAACCCCTATATCTATATCAGTACCGGGGAGACCACTCAGGTTTACAAGGTGTTCGGTCTGGTGTATTTTAACGCGTTCTGCTCAAACTATATCACCCCTAACCCCAACGACGACCAGTATGCCAAGCTCTTGGCCGATGCGCAGGCGCGTTCAATCTACAAGTATAACACCGAGGTAACCACAGCGGACAACATCATCTCGCTTTATACCTGCGAAAGAAAATACCCCAAGAGCCTCACGCAGGGCAACGGCTTTAACATCCAGCGTTTCGCTGTAATGGCCCGCCTGCTCAGAGAAGGCGAAACCGACAAAGACCCTGTAACCGTTACCAAGAATACCGGCAAAATCGACCCTCCGTGGACCATGAAGACATTTAGTCTTTAATCAACTGTTTATAACAGCTCAAAGCCCGTCTGCAGAGCAGACGGGCTTTTTATATGTCCGGTGTGTTATGGCGGCAGAAAAAGCAAAAGGGAGGGAGACTCAGCTATTAAGGCTTGGAACATAGATGGCTTTTATACCTGTAGCCCAATAAATCCAGCATCCTTCCTGCGACATTAATTTGGTATGATCTGCTTACAAATTATAATATTGACATATTCTCCCTTCTGGTTCATTATAGTAAATAGTATAAATTATTGAAATGCTTACAGATTTAATGATCGATAGTTTGTATGAAACAGGTATTATCTGTGAAGGGAAGTTATCTACACGGTGAACGACAGAAAGAACCCCCGCGCACTCGAGAGGCTCCGGCTGTTTGCAGTGATACTTTCGTTACTGATTAGCTTCACTGCCTGTGCACAAGATCAAGCAGTCAAAAGCTACGACGATGCCCACAGCACTGTGGTACTGCCCGTTTCTAGTGAGGTAATGTCGGATGCGGCAAGCTCAGCGGGCGAGAGCAGCAGCGGCGATGAAAGTATAATCAGCTCGGCGCCAGAAGTAAGCTTTGCGCCTTCGCCTATCATTTTAGATAGCGCTGCCGCCGAGGCCGTAAAGGAACGACTGAATGCCATCTGCAAGGAGTGCGGCGTGGTCGGGCTGTCCATGGCGGTTTTTAAGGGGCAGGACCTGTTTTTTAAGCACTCCTACGGCTATGCGGACAAGGCCCTGCGGATCGCGGCCTGCGAAAATACCAAATACCGCATCGCCTCCATCTCTAAAACCGTCACGGGCATCTTGGCGATGCAGCTGATCGCCGAAGGGCGGTTAAGCCTTGACATCGGCGTTTCGGGTTATCTAGGGGTTGATATCGATGACCCCCGCTACCCGAACGACAAAATTACGCTGCGGCAATTGATGACGCACACCTCGGGGATCACGGACAGCCTTGCATATATTATCGCTGCAGACTCTCCCGGGCCGCTGGCCGATTTGCTCTCGTACGGTACCATCCATTCCGGCACCCAGCCCGGGACACATTATCTGTACTCCAATTTTGGGGCGGGATTAATGTGCGGGATCATCGAACGGGCGACCGGCAAGCGGTTTTATGATTATGCCGACGAAAGGCTGTTTATCCCGTTGCAGATGGACGCCGGATTCTTAAGAACACGAATCGACGATACGGAGAATATTGCCGTCATCTATAATCAAAACGCCGTATCCGCCGACGTAAAGCGGTGGGGCCGGGTAGAGAGCGCCTATGATTCCATACCGCTCGGGCAGATGTACTTGATCGGGCAATCCGACCTGATCATCTCGGCCGCCGACCTCGCGGCCTTTGCCATCGCCTTGGCCGGGGACGGCACCTATAACAGCTACGAAATCCTGCCTCAAGAAGAGGTTAACGAGATGAACGCCGTCGCGTTTGACGATGGGGTGGTCAAGCGCGGTCTGGCACTGGGCATGGTGGAGGATCTGGTGCATGGCAGAACCTTGCACGGCCACGTGGGGCAGGCCTACGGCATGATCTCGGCCATGTACTATGACCCCGCCGACCATACCGGTGTCGTCTTTATTACAAACGGCTGTGACGTGCGAAAGAACCGGGACGACATCTACACCATCGTCGATGCCATTGTAAACGCCGCCTATGCGGAGTTCTTCGACAAAGGCAAGAACCCGGGCAGTACCTCACTGCCCGAGAAGATTGCCCCTGCTGCCCCCGCAACGAGATAGGATGAATTTATGCCTATATGAAACGATGGTTTTTTACTCAGGAGAGATGCCGCATGAAGATCAAACGCCTTTTAGCAGTTATACTCGGCATAATTTTACTATGTGTATTCTCCGCCTGCGATAATCTGCCGAACGAGGTTTCGCCTTCCTCCGCCGTGAGTCAACAAGCCGTGGAGGCCGCCGCCCCCTCCTCCGCTGCCCCCGCTGTATCGGAGGTGATAACCGAGCCCGCCGACGCGCCTTCCCCCTCCGTTCGGGTATTTGCCGCGGGGGATAACCTCATTCATTCGTCCATCTACAACCAGGCCAAAAACCGTTCGGCAGACGGCGGGTATGACTTCGACTACGCCTACGCCCATGTTGCAGACTTGGTCGCCCCCGCGGATTTGGCGATACTCAACCAGGAAACGCCGATCGCCAATGATCTGTTTGAGCCCTCCACCTACCCGCTGTTTAATTCCCCCACCGCGCTCGGCGATAAGATGATCGACATGGGCTTTAACGCCATCAGCCACTCCAACAACCATATCCTTGACAAGGGTGAAAAGGGGCTGCTGGCGACGCTGGATTACTGGGGTAGCCGCGGCGTGCTCATGTACGGCGCGTATCGGGATGAAGACAGCTTAAACATCCTCCCCACCATGGAGATAAACGGCATCACCTTCTCCTTTGTAGGGTTTATGGAGCATACCAACGGTCTGCACCTGCCCAAAGACGCGGCCGCGAGGCTGGTTTATACCTCCGACCGTGAAACGATGCAGCGGCTGATTCAACAGGCGGATGCGGTCTCGGACGCCGTGATCGTAAGCGTCCACTGGGGGACGGAAATCTCGAATACGATCACAAGCCAGCAGAAGGAGCTTGCCCGTCTTTTCGTCGACTGGGGGGCGGACCTGATCATCGGCACCCAGCCGCATACCGTCCAGTCGATGGAATACCTCGATAAGCCTAACGGCGGCCGCGCCTTTGTGGCATACTCATTAGGCAATTTCATCTCGGCACAGGAGCGCAACCTCGCCCTGATCGGCGTTACCGTTGACCTGAATATTACCAAAGACCCCGCGGCGGGTACAATCGCCGTTGAGGACGTGAAGGCAATCCCGGTAATCACGCATTACGGCGCGAATTTTGCCAATGTCACCGTCTACCCGTACAGCCAATACAGCGAGGCCCTTGCAAAGGCACACGGGGCGCGTGCAAAGGGAGAGTTCAGCATGGCGTATATCAACCGGATACTGAAAGAGAACATCCCCGAAGAATTCCTGCGTTTGGAATAAAAGAATAATACAACCGGGCGCATTTCTGCCAATTTGGTGATTGTTTTTTTAACAACGGCTGTGGTATAATTTACTTGCTTTAACAAAACCGCCGGAAATCAGGCACTGATGCCGACTGCCGCCGTTTTGTGATGGAAAAAATGTACCCAAGCCCATATCCTTTTTGGGAGGAATGCGTGTGAATAAGGTTGTTAATTTTTTAGGTTCTCTCGGTGTAAACTCCAAAAAGCTTTCCTGCACTTTGGTGGTACTGCTGGCGGTGGGCGTTGTTGCCGACAGCATGGCATGGGGCACCCTTCACGGGGCTCTTATCACCGGCAGCCCCAAGCAATTGCGGTATGATGTAGCGGGTGCCGTTGCGGCGCCTGTATTTGAACAGCCCGAATATATCATCTCTAAGAACGCGCGCCTTGAGCTGCCCGCGCTCGAGCTGATGGAAGGCATCGCGATGACCGATGAAGACCTTAAGGCCGAGCAGGAGCTGATTGCCGCGCGCAGCAAGCCCGGAAGCGCCGGAAGAAGCGGCGCTGCTATCAGCTACGGGGCGATCCCTTCGGGCGGCAGCGACCAGGAGAACCTCTCCTACTGGAAGAGGGTGAACTCCGACACAGCGGCCTTCCTGCGCATCCCCGGCACCTCTATCAACTACCCTGTTATGCGCGGCACCTCTTACGAGTTTAAGCAGCAGGACGGCTCCTCCGGCAAACACCCCGGTTCGCTGTGGATACATACCGGCAGCGTCTCCTCCCGCGGCAGCCTGCAGGGCAATACGGTAATCACCGGCCACAACTGGGGCAACTGCACGGGCGCGTACCCCTTCATCGGCCCCGTGACCAATTCCGGGCGCATGGACCAACTGCTTTCGTACACCTCGCCGTCCTTTGCGGCCGCCAACCCCTATATCACCCTCTCGATTCCGGGTGAGGACATCACCCTTGCGGTATTTGCCGCCTTTTACGTTCCGAACATTTACAACGACAGCGACTGCATTTATAACGGCGACCCGGTGTCGCTTGCCGCGAGCGCCAAGGCCAGAAGCCTGTTCGGCTCGGGCATAGAGGTTTCGCCCGGCGACAGGCTGGTAACCTTCTTCACCTGCTCGCGCTACCTGAACACCGGCGCGCTGCAGCGCTTTGTGGTTGTGAGCAAGGTGCTGTAATATCCAGTTGAATTTTTAAACGATGCGGCACTTCGCTTTACGCGGGGTGCCGCTGTGCTTAAGGCGTAAAATAACGACGCAGACAAAAATCGCAACGCCGGTCAAGAAAATATCGCACGGCAGTGCTATGCTTTGTAAAGAGGTGGCAACGTGGAGCGTTGGGAAAAGGTCAAGGCGGTGCAGCGGATGCAGGAGTTTATCCTCGCCCACCTCGCCGAGCCGATTACGCTGCACAGGCTCGCACAGGCGGCGGGCTATTCGCCATGGTACAGCGCGCGGTTGTTTAAGGAGCTCACCGACAAGGCCCCTTTTGAATACATTCGCCTGCTGCGCCTTTCACGCGCCGCGCTGCGGCTGCGCGACGGCGACGATAGTGTGCCGGACGTGGCTGGACTTTGTGTTCGACTCGCACGAGGGGCTTACGCGCGCCTTCTCAAAGCAGTTCGGGCTAAGCCCGAAGGCGTACCAGAGCCATACGCCGCCGCTTAGGCTTTTTATGCCCTACGCTGTACGCGATTACTACCTCATGCTGCAAAAGGGAGGAAATACCGTGTTTGAAAAAGGTGAAAAACCAAAGCCCGCGACCGTTTTTGTGCAGGTGGTGGACCGCCCCTCGCGCAAGCTGATCTTAAATCGCGGCGTAAGGGCAAGCCACTACTTTGAATACTGCGAGGAGGTCGGCTGCGATATCTGGGGCGTGCTCACGAGCATTAAGGAGGCGCTCTATGAACCGATCGGGATGTGGCTGCCCGAGAAGCTGCGCAAGGAGGGCACCTCGCTCTACGCACAGGGCGTGGAGGTGCCGCTTGATTATGCCGGGGAGCTGCCCGAGGGCCTAGAAATCATCGAGCTGCCCGCCTGTAAGATGATGGTGTTCCAAGGCCGGCCATACGATGGCGAAAGGTTCTCCGACGCCATCGAGCAGGTGTGGGACGTGATGAAACAGTACAACCCCGAGCTGTACGGCTTTGCGTGGGCGGACGAGGACGCGCCCCGCTTTCAGCTGGCACCCATGGGCTACCGCGGCTACATCGAGGTAAGACCGGTAACATCCATTCTTCCTTGAAAAAGCGATTTATTGCTTTTTTAAACCTCGCCCCCTGTAGGAGCGGCAGCGCCATGCGTTGCTACAGAAAAAGTGTCGAAGACTATTCGACGGATAAAAACTGCCCACGCCGTTATAAAAACGGCGTGGGCAGAATCCCTTTTCAAATGGAATTTAGTATAGGACAGTTAAACGCAAAAACACCGTCGAAAACCGGCGGTGTTTTGCGTGCATTGACAGTTACAATACAAAGAAGTTTATGAAATAATGACGTTATCTAAAAATAATTTAATCTAACAACGCTTTGCGCCCTTCGCCAAGAACGGAGTATGTAAAAGCGATTGCGTTGTTTTTTAAAAAAGAGTTCAAATTATTGCAACGCCGCTACGGCTGCTTCCCACTGCGCCGCGGCCTGCTCGCCAAGTGCCTTGCCTTCGTCAATACCCGCTTGAATCTCTTCCTCGCTGGCGGCGCCCTGAGCCTCCTGAATCTTGGCCATCGCATCGGAATATGCGGTCATCGCGGCGACGAGATCTTGATGCTTCTGCATGCAGGAGTCGGGCACATAAGGCGTAACATCCTTTTCAAGAGCGGAAATCGTGTCATCCGAGCCTGTTTTCAGGGCATCGATGGCCTGCCACCACTCCTCAGTATTCGTATAATATTCCAAAGAGGTGTCGAGTGTGTCGATTACAAGCCCGTAGCTGTCAACCAGCTCGCCCATAGAGGTTGTGTATTCCTCCTCCGAAATCTTCTGGCTGCAGGCAGTCAACGAGAGTGCGAATAGTCCGGCTAAGAAGAGTGCGATAAGTTTTTTCATTTTTTCTACCTTCCTTTTGTCATTACCTCATCTGTAAAGTCATTGGTACTCTTTAGGTAAATCCCTAACATACCGATGTATATTTTAACATAAATATAAAGTTGTAGCAAATAAACAATCTTGCGAAAATGTACAATATTTTGTCTGTTTTGAGATAAAATTATAAGTAATACTAATGAATTTTGCCTAAAATATAACACAATCTTGCTGTTGGTGGTAAATATGTAGGGCCCGCGTGTAAAACACGCGAGCCCCTGCTCAGGTGCCGGTTAGCGGTTATCGAGCCATTGACGAGATATCATCAATAAAATCGGATACGGCACGAATCGCCATCCCTGCGTTTTTCTTCAGCTTGGTTTTTTTCATAAACCGTTTCATCTGCTTGCCGCCGCCCAGCATATAGGCGCCTGCGCCAAGCGCCGCTACTACCGCGACACCTGTGGCAATGCTTGACAAGGTTTTCATAGTACTACTCATCCTTTCAAAACTGCGTTATATCAAAAGCAGGTGTACATCTGCAAGATTATTGTCCCCGTGCGTTATGCGATTATCGATAGAAAATATCGGCTCTGCGGCGTCGAACTTTTACCTGTTGCACAATTTTTTCACTGATTTAAATCCATATTTATTGAATTTGTAACGCATCCGATTTTTAAGATGTCCTGAGCGGCTGCCTCTTATGTTTTAATTGCCAGACGCGGGGTACTGCGATATACTGGTATTGTTTAAAACGCATAAACACCCGTTTATTTTCGGTTGACTGTGCGTTTTTGAAACCTGTAAAAAATATGGCTATACTATATACAAATACCGGTTTTACGCTACCGCGCAAAACGGTGTCTTGGTGTAGCATATGGAGGATAAGGTTTGAAAGATAGATCTTTCAAACCAAGGAAGGGTTACAATTATGCCTGCTATGCAAACCGGCCCTAAAAGGGTTGCCGCTATCCATGATCTTTCCGGCGTGGGAAGGTGCTCGCTTTCGGTTGTGCTGCCGGTGCTTTCAGCCATCGGCGTACAGGTCTGCCCCATCCCGACCGCCATCCTTTCGGCGCACACAGGGGGCTTTGGCGAGGTTGCATTCTTTGACCTCACCGATTTTTTAAGCGAAAGCCTTGCCCACTACAAGCGCATCGGGATGGATTTTGACTGTGTATACAGCGGCTTTTTAGGCTCGGAGCACCAGATTGACAGTTGCCTAGGCTACTTTACAAGCTTCCCCAATGCCCTTGCGGTGGTGGACCCGGTAATGGGCGACCACGGCAAGCCCTACAAAACCTACACGCCTGCGATGCGCGCGCGCATGGTGGAGCTGGTGCGGGTGGCGGATATCATCACGCCCAACCTCACCGAAAGCGCCATGCTGCTGGGGATGGACTTCCCCGTTTCGCTTACCCACAGCGAAGCAAAGAGCATGCTTGCGCGGTTAAGCGAAAAGGGCCCTCGGCAGGTGGTGATTACCGGTGTGCCGATGGCCACCGGCGAGATGGCAAACCTCGGCTACGACCGCGAACGCGGCGCCTACTGGTATGTAAAATGTACCTATGTGCCCGTTTCCTACCCCGGTACGGGCGACGTGTTTGCAAGCGTCCTTACCGGCTCGCTGCTGATGGGCGACAGCCTGCCCATGGCGATGGACCGGGCCACGCGTTTTGTAGAACTCACCATCAACACTACCTTCAGCTTCGGCACCGACACACGGGAGGGTATTATGCTGGAAAAAACCCTACCGTGGCTTACCGAGCGGCAGATGGTCTCGGGGTTTAAGCCTTTGTGAAATAGACGGCAACCTACTTTGACGAAAAGGGTGTTGCAGTATGTCTAACGAAAAAACCACCAAGCGATTTGATCTGTATGTGATCGTAGCCATCGGGCTATTGGCGGCGCTGGTATTTGCCGCGTCGTTTTTGCGCATTCTCATCCCCACGCCGCTGGGCAATACCGCGCTGCACCTCGGCAACGTGCTCTGCCTGCTCTCGGGCTTGCTGCTGGGCGGGGTAAACGGCGGGCTTGCCGCGGGCTTCGGCTCCTTCTTCTTCGACCTCATATACCCCGGCTATGCCGCGGACGCGCCTTATACCCTTATATTCAAGTTCTGCCTCGCGCTGGTATGCGGCCTTATCGCCTACGCGGGCGGGCGCAAGGGCACCAAGACCGGCTTTAACATCCTCGGGGCCGTCTCGGGCTCGCTTACCTATGTGGTGCTCTACCTTGGCAAGAACTTTTTGTTTGATATCTGGTTTGCGAAAACCGAGGTGGCCACCGCGTGGACGGATGTCGTCGCGAAGGGCGTGGTGTCCATCACCAACGCCGTGATTGCGTGTGTGGTGGCGGTGCCGCTGGCGCTGGTGATCCGCAAGGCCGTGGAGCGTACGAGCATTTACAAACGTGTGATGAAATAGAGCTTCAATAAGATTTTAAAGAGGCCGTCGCTCAGCGACGGCCTCTTTAAGTATATCCGGAATGCATGTTTTCATAGCAACCGGTATCGGTTACTGCTCCACAAGGCTTGCGGTAACCACCGTTTGTTTAAGCGCGTTGTTGCTGATGTTGATATTGATGATCTTGGTTACCGACTTACCCTGCCGGTCGGTAATCTTCATGGTAATCTGGTCTTTTGTCAGTTCCTCCGGGCAGCCGTCCAACTGGATGTGCCCGATGCCGGAGCCGTCGTTGCCCGCCGCGAGCGCCGCCTTCTCTTCTTCAGTGGCATCCTCAGGAAGTTGTATTTCCCCGCCCAGGATATGCGAATAATGATCCTCCGAAGCCCACTGCATCAGGTTGACGGCTGTCCAGCGGTACCATATCCCGCCGTAGTCGCTGAAGCTTTTATCAAAGTTAAAGGTGAGAGACTTGCTGTAAAAGTCCTCACTCTCCCCAAAATTCTGCACGTCGGCCCAGTATTTCACCTGCTGTGTTTTTGTCCAATCCGCCACGTCCAGAAATTCAGTGTTGCAGGAAAGCTCTATCTTGGCGATATTGTCACCGTCGATAAAAAACTCCAGTGCCGGCCTTGCAGTCACGTTGACTACGGAGGTGCCGTAATCTTCCGGCAGGTTTTCATTGTCCGCAATCCGCACCACATTGTTTTGTGTGTCGCGAACCGACACTGCATAAACCAGGGTGCCGCCCCCAAACGGCATCACAAAAATAAACGCGAACAGGAGTGCGATGCAGGTCGCCGGTACGGCGATCCACGCGCGCCGGTACACGGCCTTTCGGGTACTGCCAAGGGTGTTCTCGGGGCTTAGAATGCGGTCGAGCATCCGTTTGCTCTGTACTTCATCGGGTTGCAGAGTACCGTAAAATTCTTTTATATTGGCTCTATTCATTTATCTCCTCTCCAATCTCCAGTTTTAAGCGCCTTCTGGCCGCGCAAAGCCGGGCCTTTACAGTATTGTGATTAACCCGCAGCATCGCGGCAATCTCGGCGGCCTTGTACCCCTCGTAATAGTAAAGATACAGCACCACCCGGTAGTTTGGCGGCAACCTAAGCAGCTTTTCCATGACGTCGCTCTCTTTTAAATCTTTGTCCGGCGATTCTGTATCGGGGTCGATCTCCTGTGTTCTCCTTCTCCACCACTGCCGGTGCAGATCGCGGCACTGGTTTTGGGCAGCAGTAATCAGCCACGCCTTTTCGTGCTCGACGTCTGCAAAGCTCTTTTTGCTGTTGATGAGTTTAAGGAAAACCGATTGAGCGGCATCCTCCGCATCCGCCTGATTGCCCATTAAGGAGTAGCACAGCCGGTAGACCGTGTTGATGTGCCGGTAGTACAGCTCGGTGATCTGCTGGGGCGAATAGTCGACGGCCGCCGCCTTTATATTGACTTCGCTGGAGTAGGGTAAGGACGATTCCATGAGCTTTTCACCTCCATTTACCTATAACACGTTTGAGAGGGGCAAAAAGTTGCCGCCGATATAAAAGATTTTTTATTGAGGGCAGGAACAATAAAGTGCACCCCTTAAGTTCTTTACAGTATAGCCTACTGTCTAACTTTGGGGGTGCACTTCAGTTTTTATTCTTCTCGATCCGCCTGAAATCTTATGTAATACTGTAGGCAGTTCATTTCTGCGACGCCCGCATTAATTCGTAAACCGCCGGTGAAACGGACACCATCAGTATCTGCACGCGGGTGGCAATATCCAGCACCGCGTGCCCTATCATCAAAGGGGCAAGCCTGCGCTTTTTATAGTACCATATACCCAATACCAACATGAGCGGGATGAAGGAAAGGAACCTGAAAAGGATATGGCGCCACTCCCACAGCATCGGCATAAAGCTATGCTGCAGCGCGTAGAAAAACACAAGAAGCATCACCAGAACAGTAATGCCGTTACACACTGTGCAGATAATCGACCACCAGCGGCTTAGCGCTTCGGGCGACTGACGGGTGAGCGCCGTTAGCAGGACACCGGCTAAGATAAAAAGGATACCTCTGAATAGCGGCATCACAAAAGGCAGGCTTTTTTTCATCAATACACAACCTTTTCCATGTTGTCGGCCGGCCTAATCCCGTTTATTAATCAGATACCCCGCCTGATCGAGGTCGTTCTTGTGCACATAAACATAGTAGCACTTGTTCACGGAAAGGTTTAAGCCAAAGCTACCGTGATGACTGCTGCCGAAGGGCCCGGGGCTGGAGTGGTCCACGATCTTCCAATCATAGCGGATGCCGTTTAAGGCCAGGGTTTGACGCACCCGCGCAAATTCTTCGAGCGAATTGCCCATATACACCTCTTGACGGTTCCAGAACCACATACCGATCCCTCCTTAATCATTTGCCCGCACGGGGTACTGTTTACAGCCCCCAGATATTCTTTGCGTACTCCTGTATCGAGCGGTCGGCGGAAAACTGCCCCGCGCCCGCGATGTTGTGCAGCGACATGCGCTGCCACTTAAGCGTATCCTTATGACAGGCCGAGGCGTACTGCTGCGCCCTTTGATAATCGTCAAAGTCCTTCAGCACCATATAGGGGTCGCTGTTTTTTAGGGAGCTTGCAATATCCTCGAAGGTGTTGCCGCCAATACCGCGACTGAGCAGGTCTACCGCCTTCTTAACCGCCTCGTTTTGTGTGTAAAGCTCCATCGGGCGGTAACCGGCGGCCTTCGCGGCGTCGGCCTGCTCGGCGGTCATGCCGAAGGTGATGATGTTCTCGTCGCCGCACGCCTCCTTGATCTCGATGTTCGCGCCGTCCAGAGTGCCGAGCGTGATGGCGCCGTTAAGCATCAGCTTCATGTTGCCGGTGCCCGAGGCCTCGGTACCCGCGAGGGATATCTGCTCGGAGATTTCAGAGGCCGGCATCAGGCGCTCGGAGAGGGTGACGCGGTAGTCCTCCAGGTAAACGATGCGCAGCTTATCCCGTAGCTTCGGGTTCTGCTCAAGCTCCTTACCAAGCGAGCAGATAAGCCGGATGATCTGTTTGGCGAGGTAGTAGCCGGGCGCCGCCTTTGCGCCGAAGATATAGGTTTTGGGCACGAAGTCCATGCCCGGATTCTCCAGCAGCTGCTGATACTGGGTAATGATATGCAGCGCGTTTAGGTGCTGGCGCTTGTATTCGTGCAGGCGCTTCACCTGCACGTCAAATATCGAGTCGGGGTTTAGGGTGACCCCGGTGGTTTTATAGATGTAGGCGGCAAAGGTCTCTTTATTCTGGCGCTTTACCAAGGCGAGGTTTTTAAGCACCGCCTCGTCGCCCTCAAACCGCCGAAGGCGCTCGAGCTGCGCGGTATCCTTGATATAGCGCTCGCCGATCAGATCGTTTAACAGCCGGGTGAGCGCGGGGTTAGACTGGTAGAGCCACCTGCGGGACGCGATGCCGTTGGTGACGTTGCAGAACTTCTCGGGCATGACGGTGTAGAAGTCGTGGAACACGCTGTTTTTAAGAATCTCGGAGTGTATCTTCGACACACCGTTTACCGAGTGCCCCGCACACACCGAAAGGTTCGCCATCTTGACACTGTGGTCGGCCACCACCGCCATACGGGCGATCTTGCCAAGGTCGCCGCCCGTCTCTTCATAGAGGCTGCGGCAGAAGCGCTCGTTGATCTCGTGCACGATCTGGTAGATGCGCGGCAGGCAGGCTTTAAACAGCTCCTCGTTCCACACCTCGAGCGCCTCGCTCATCACGGTGTGGTTGGTGTAGGCGAAGGTGCGGTTGACTAGGCTCCACGATTTCTCCCACGAATAGCCGCACTCATCGAGCAGGATACGCATCAGTTCAGGGATGGCGAGCGCAGGGTGGGTATCGTTGATGTGTATCGCCACCTTATCGGGCAGGTTATCGAGCGTACCGTAGGTTTTAAGGTGCTTGCGGCAGATGTCGGCCACCGAGGCGGCACACATGAAGTACTGCTGCCTTAGGCGCAGCAGCTTGCCCTCGGTGTGGTTATCGTTGGGGTAGAGCACCTTGCTGATAACCTCCGCCATCGAGTTCTGCCCCATGGCGCGCAGGTAGTCGCCCTTGTTGAACAGCTCCATGTCAAGGCCGGGGCTGGTCGCCTTCCACAGGCGCAGCTTGCTGACCCCCTCGCTGTCAAACCCCGAGAGGTAGATATCAAACGGTACCGCCTTGACGGTGGTGTAGTTGACGTGGTGCACCTCGTGAAAGCCGTCGTGCCAGTATTCCCTGATCTCGCCGTCAAAATGCACCTCCACGGCCTGGTCGCGGCGGGGCGCCAGCCACACATCGCCGCCGGGCAGCCAGTTGTCGGGGGTCTCGGTCTGCCAGCCGTCGATGATCTTTTGCTTGAAGATGCCGTATTCGTACAGGATGGAGTACCCCGTGGCGGAATAGTCCTGCGAGGCCAGTGAGTCTAGAAAGCAGGCGGCAAGGCGGCCTAAGCCCCCATTGCCAAGGCCCGCGTCCGGCTCCAGCTCGTAAAGGTCCTCTAGGTTTACGTTCATTTCCTGCAATACCTCGGCCGCAATCTCCTGCACCCCGAGGTTGTAGAGGTTGTTTTTCAGCGAACGGCCGATCAAAAACTCCATGCACAGGTAGTACACGCGCTTTTTGCCGTGGCTGTCGGTCTGCGCGGCGAAGCGGCGGCGCTTTTCCATCAGCGCGTCCTTGAGCACGATACAGAGCGCCTTGTAAAACAGCTCGTTGGAGGCCTCCTTCGGCTCGGTGGAGAATTCGTTTTGAAGCTTTAACTCTATCAGTGATCTTAACTGTGATTTTGTAAATAACCGTTGCATCCTCTGTGCCCTCACTTTAACCCAGCGTATATGATTTAATGTGTTTTATTCTTTTAATGATACCTAATTATACTATACATTTGCTGTATTTGGCAAACGAAAGGCCGAGGATTTACAAAGATGTTACCCCAGTGATACGCTTTATGCAGGGCAATTATCCAGTCTATAACTGTGTACCAGATAAAATTATTACATTTTGGCATATTAGCTCTTTTTTAATGTGTAAAGATGCATTATAATATATATTAATTATCGGTATAGGCATGCTTCTGTTCCTCCGTTATCGGCGGGCAAAAGCCGACAGACTGTAAGGGAGTGTGGGTATGGACATTGTGAATAACGTCAAGATTCGCATTGCCGGCACCGAATACGTGATTTCAACCACCGAAGACCCCGCCTATTTGGCGGAGATGGGCGAGTATGTAAGTGATGTTGTGACCGGCCTGATGCAGAAGAACCCGAATCTTTCCGTCACCAAGGCGCTGGTGCTTTGCTGCCTGAACACACAGGACGAGCTTAACCAAGCCATCACCAATACCGATAACCTGCGAAACCAGATCAAGGAATATCTGGAGGACGCCGCGCGTTCCCGCGCCGAAGCGGACGAGCTCCGGCGTGAAAACGCAAGGCTAAGAAACCAGTTGAATAAATATCCGGAGAATCAAAGAAGCTTATGAGAGATACACCCGAAATACTGGCGCCCGCCGGGGGGGCAGAAGCCCTCACCGCGGCCATGCTCAGCGGCGCAGACGCCGTTTACCTCGGCGGCAAGGCCTTCAGCGCACGGGGCGGCGCCGAGAATTTTTCAAACGAGGAACTGGCAAACGCGGTGGCGCAGTGCCATATCCGAGGCATAAAGCTTTACCTTGCGGTGAATACCATCGTCTTCGACAACGAGCTCGCAGACGCCGCAGGGCTTATTTCTTATGCGGCAGAAATCGGCGTGGACGCCCTGATTGTACAGGACCTCGGCATCGCCCGCCTTGCAAAGGAGATCTGCCCCACCCTGCCCCTGCACGCCTCCACCCAGATGTCGGTGCACACGCCCGCGGGCGCGCGCTTTTTATACGCGCAGGGCTTTAAGCGCGTGGTGCTGGCGCGCGAGCTTTCGCACAGCCAGATTAAGGAGATTACCGCCTCCTGCCCCATCGAAACCGAGGTGTTTGTGCACGGTGCCTTGTGCATGTCGGTCTCGGGCCAGTGCTATATGAGCGCGATGGCGGGCAGGCGCAGCGGCAACCGCGGGTTGTGCGCGCAGCCCTGCCGCCTGCCGTTCTCGCACAAAAAGGGGGATACGGCCTGCGGGCTTTCGCTCAAAGACCTGTCGATTGTAAAAGAAATTACCGAGCTAAACAAGCTTGGCGTGACCTCGGTAAAGATAGAAGGGCGCATGAAGCGCCCGGAATATGTGGCGGCGGCGGTGACCGCCTGCAAAAACGCGCGGGAGGGTATCCTGACGCAGGAGCAGCTTGACAGCCTGCAGGCGGTGTTTTCGCGCAGCGGGTTCACAGACGGCTACTACAAGGGCGAGCCGGGGGAATCGATGTTCGGCGTGCGCGGCAAAGAGGATGTGACGGCTGCGGCGGCGGTGCTCAAAGACCTGCAGCGGCTTTATGCCAAGGAACCGGCGCGTGTGCCGCTTGCCATTACCTACACCCAGCAGCCGGGGCGCTCGGTCTGCTTGGAGTGCGTTGATGCCGACCATAACCGCGTCGCGGCCTACGGCGACATCCCCGAGCAGGCGGTGAACAAGCCCACCGACACCGAGCGTGCTCGCGCGGCCATTTTAAAGCTGGGCGGCACCCCCTATTTTGCCGAGACCGTTCACCTTAACATAGACGAAACCCTAATGGTGAGCGTTTCGCAGATCAACGCGCTGCGCCGCCAGTGCACCGAAAAGCTTACCCTGCTGCGCGGCGAGCCGAGACCGAAGCAGACCTTTGCCCCAAGCCTTGCCGTGGCAAGGCGGCCGGGGGAGATATGCCCCGCCCTGCGCGCGCGTTTTCGCCGCTTTGAACAGCTTCCGTTAAACAGCTGTAACGAGCTTGAATATATCTATCTGCCTGCGGAAGAGATCCTTAAACATATTGCTGCGCTTGCCCCCGTAAAGGACAAGCTGATTGCCGAACTCCCCCGCGCGATGTTCGGGCTGGAGGGGCTGCTGCTCGAGCAACTTAGGCAGCTTTACGCCCTCGGCGTGGACAAGCTCTCGGCATTAAACCTTGCGGCCGTTGAGATGGGCAGGCAGCCGCAGTTTAAATTGTACGGCGGGTTTGGGCTGAATGTCGCCAACTCCGAGGCACTCGCGGCGCTTGCGCAGGCGGGCCTGTGCGACACCGAGCTTTCGTTTGAATTAGACCTTGCGCGCGCAAAGGCACTCTCGGGCGCGTTAAAAAGCGGCATTATCGCCTACGGCAGGCTTCCGCTCATGCTGACGCGCTGCTGCCCGCTCAAGCACCACACCTCCTGCGCCGCATGCGGCAAGAAGGGCGGGTATATGTTCGACCGGCTGGGCAACCGCTTCTGGGTAGCGTGCAACGGCTCGGGCAGCGAGGTGTTTAACTGCCACACCCTTTCCCTCGCCGACCGGCTGGAGGAACTTCATGGCCTAGACTTTTTGACCCTGATGTTCACCACCGAGGACAGCGCCGAAACCGCGGCCGTAATCAGCGGTTACCGCTCGGGCGGCACACCCCCCGAGGAGTTTACGCGCGGGCTGTATTACCGCGGGGTTTTATAATTAACCAACCTGAGCAGAGGAGAGATGGCGATGAAGTTAATGGTAAAAAAGCTGCGGGAGGGCGCCGTTCTGCCCAAGAGGGCGACCGCGGGCAGTGCGGGGCACGACCTGTACGCGCTCTTGGATGAGCCGGTTACCATCCGCCCGGGCGGGCTTGTGAAGATTCCCACCGGCCTTGCCATCGCGCTGCCCTCCCCCGACTGCGCCGCCTTTGTGTACGCGCGCAGCGGCCTTGCCATCAAGTTCGGCATCGCGCCCAGCAACTGCGTGGGGGTTATAGACAGCGACTACCGCGGCGAGCTGATTGTGGGGCTTACCAACCACAGCGCGCAGCCCTACACCATCCAGAACGGCGAGCGCATCGCGCAGATGATCATCGCGCCCGTTATAATGCCCGAGATTGTGGAATGCGAGGCGCTCGACGACACCGAGCGCGGCGAGGGGGGCTTCGGCTCCACCGGTAGGCTGTAAACCCCAGGCGACAAGCACCGAGGAAGGGACTGTTTTGTGCCATGAAGTTTAAAAAGACGCTCATTACCCTGCTGCTGTTTGTTTCGGCAATCATCCTAGGCGAGTTTATCGGACGCATGAGCGGCGACATCTCGGCGCTCAGCTGGCTCAGCTACGCCGTTTCGTTCGGCGTGCCGGTGACGCAGCCCTTTGTGCTCGACCTTTCGGTGCTCAAGCTGGCGCTCGGCTTCTATCTGACGATCAATGTCGCGCAGATCATCCTGCTGGTGTTCTCCATCTTTTTATACAAGCCTCTGCTCAAAAAGCTGTAGTGGATGGTGCGGCTTTTGAAGCCGTATTGTTTATAGATTCGTTTGGAATGTGAAGGGAAACGTATGGAAGAAAACAGAAGAATCATCTTAGCATCCGCCTCGCCCAGGCGTGCGGAACTGCTGCAGCACATCACGGAGGATTTTGAGATCATCCCCTCGCAGGAAGAGGAGCTTATCGACGAGGTGCTTGACCACCACGAACTGGTGATGGAGCTTGCGCGCGTCAAGGCCGTTTCGGTGCTTAAAAAGCACCCCGAAGCGCTCGTGATCGGCAGCGATACCATCGTGGCGGTGGACAATCTGGTGCTCGGCAAGCCCAAGGACACCGAGGACGCGTTTAACATGCTGCGGCTTCTTTCGGGGCGCAGCCATTATGTGTACACCGGCGTCTGCCTCGCCAAAAAGGGAAAGCTCGAACAGTTTTACAGCCGCACCGAGGTGTTTTTCGCAAGCCTCACCGACGCGGAGATCCGGCGCTACTTAGCCACCGGCGAGCCGTTTGACAAAGCGGGCGCCTACGGCATTCAGGGCCGCGCCTCCACCTTCTGCGAGCGCATCGACGGCGATTACTTCACCGTTATGGGCCTGCCGGTGGCGATGCTTTACAAAAAACTGGAAGAGTTCTAAAAAACTATTGAGTTGCTTTCGGTAAAAGGGTATAATAGAGTTTGCAAATTCGCTGTTTTGGGGGCTGCCCCGCAAAAACGGCTTTGGGATAGCTGAAAGGGGAAGTTTTAACATGTTTTCAAGAGATATTGGTATAGATCTTGGCACCGCCAACACCCTGGTATTTATGAAAGGCCGGGGCATCATCATGCGCGAGCCGTCGGTGGTGGCGGTAGACACCAAGACCGACACCGTAAAGTATGTGGGCACCGAGGCCAAAGAGGTTATCGGGCGTACCCCCGGCTCCATCGTCGCCATTCGTCCGCTCAAGGACGGCGTTATCGCCGATTTTGATATTACCGCCAGCATGCTGCAGATCTTTATTAAAAAGGTATTCGCGGGCAAGTTTCTGGCAAGGCCGCGCGTGATCATCTGCATCCCCTCCGGGGTAACGCCGGTGGAGCGCCGCGCTGTAAAAGAGGCCGCGCTCAAGGCCGGAGCGCGCCACGTGTATATCGTGGAGGAGCCGATGGCGGCGGCCATTGGCGCAAACCTGCCGGTAGCCGAGGCGACGGGCAGCATGATCGTAGATATCGGCGGCGGCACCACCGAGGTTGCGGTGATCTCCCTAGGCGGTATCGTTGCCGCCAAGTCGGTGCGCATCGGCGGCGATGTGCTCGATTCCTGCATCGTTTCCTATATCAAGAGAAAGTACAACGTGCTCATCGGCGAACGTACCGCCGAGGACATCAAGATACAAATCGGCTCCGCCTACCCCTACGAGGGGGAGGAGCGCGTGGAGATCAAGGGGCGCAATCTGGTGGACGGCCTGCCCAAGAATATCATCATCTCGCCGGAAGAGGTGCGCGAGTCATTGCACGAGCCGCTGGAATCGATCGTGGACGCAATTAAAGCGACCCTTGAAAGAACCCCGCCGGAGCTTGCCGCCGATATCATCGACCACGGCATCACGCTTGCGGGCGGCGGCGCGCTGCTGCGCGGCTTGGACGCGTTGATTAAAAAGGAAACCGGCATGCCTGTGTTTATCGCCGAAAACCCGCTCGACTGCGTGGCGCTCGGCACGGGCCGGATACTGGAGGGCACCACGAAGATTAATCAGGTGTTCGGCGACGACGACAAGGCCGTTGGCTGACGTTCGGTTTTACCGTCTTGCCGTACATATCAAAGAGTATTTCAGCAGCACGGCGCCGCCTTTGTGCGAGCGGCGTGTTTTGCCATGACATCCTGCCGCCGCTTATAAACCTCTATTAATCATTGGAGGATACACCCCGGTGAATGAATTTTTTAAAAGCAAAAAGTTTAAGGTTTTGCTGGGCATTGCTGCGGTATTGTTCGGCTTTATGGTGTATACCGCTATGAACAGCGGCCTTGGCAACTTCTTTTCAAACTCATTAGGGGCCGCGGTTACCCCCTTTCAAAAGCTTTCGATGCAGATAACTTCCGCCGCGAGCAGCTTTCTCGAGAAGATTATCTTCGCCGACAAGATTTCTGAGGAAAACGACGCGCTGCGTGACGAGATAAGAAGCCTGCGCGAGCAGATGGTGGAGTTTGAAACCTACAAGGCCGAAAATGAGCAGTACCGCCAGTTTTTGGATTTAAAGAAGGATAACCCCGACTTTGTTTTTGAGGCGGCCATGGTAATCGGCCGTGACCCGACCGATTATTTCTACTCCTTTACCATCGATAAAGGGTCTGTCAACGGCATTGAGCTGTACGACCCGGTCATCACCCCCGACGGTCTGGTGGGCCGCGTTTCGGAGGTATCCTACACCGACAGCAAGGTCGTCACCCTGTTAAACCCCGGTATCGACGTGGGCGCTTTTAACGACCGCACGCGTGACACCGGTATTATCGCTGGTGAGCTTACCCTTGCCAAAGAGAACAAATGCAAGATGTCTTACATATCCCGCGACAGCTCGGCCTCGTCCGGCGACATCCTCACCACCTCGGGTATCGGCGGGATGTTCCCCAAGGGGCTGATCATCGGCACCATTTCGGATGTAAAAACCGAGCCGAGCGGCATCTCGCTGTTTGCCGAGATCGTTCCGGCCGCCGACATCGCCAGGGTGCGCGATGTATTCGTCATCACCTCCTTCCAGGGGCAGAACGGAACCCAGCCCGCGGCGGATGATGAATCCGTCGACGTGGCCACGAAATAACACGGACGCTATTCACCGTTTTAGTGAAAGATTCGTATAAGACCGAGCATTCGTCCCGTCACTTCTTTTTCATCATCATTTTTGAACAGGCGCCTTACCCGCAAGGCAGATTGGAGTTTACAACACTATGGCCTCCGATACCTCCCTCCTTGGACGAAATTTCAGAACCATCCTCAAGTGGGTGTTTTACGCGCTTTTGCTGCTGGTTGCCTACATACTGGGCCAAAACCACCTGCTCTTCGGTATTCTGGGCGTGCGCCCGGTGCTCATCCTGCCGCTTGCCATCAGTGTGGCGATGTTTGAGCATGAATTCACCGGCGGTATCTTTGCCGCCGCCGCAGGCGTGCTGTGGGGCTGCTCCTCCGACGCGGTATTCGGCTACTACGCCATTATCCTGCTCGTGCTCGGCGTGGCCGCGGGGCTTATCTGCAGCTACGGCTTAAGCCCCAACCTGCTCACCTCCCTGCTGCTCTCGTTCGGCGCGGCCTTTATTACCGGCTTGCTCGACTTCTTTTTCTTCTATGTGCTCTGGGGCTATAACGGTTTGGGCGTCTTCTTTTTTACTTCTATCCTGCCCACTATCGTCTTTACCGCCGTAACGGTAGTGCCGTTCTACTACATTGTGCGGCATATCCACCTAAAGCTGCAGCCACCCAAATAGGCGGTTAGTCGGCCATGCATAGATGAAAACGAGCATTAAATGAACGATGTATCCCCCGACAGTTACCATCGGCAGCAGCCGGTGGTAACTCATTTATGCTTTTGTATAAAAATTAATAGGCGATTCACAAAATGGAAAATAGTTTTGAAAGACTTGATTCCCACTTATCTGTTATAATGAATGAAGTTACACGCTTAAAGGACAAACTGGGAGGTGCCGGGCGCAGTGAAACCATTATCAACGTTTGCAAGAACGCTTGTGCTGTTTTTGCTTGCACTGCTTGTTTTTATAAGCTACGGGCTGCGTCTGATGCAGCTGCAGCTGGTTGAGGGTACAAGCTACCGCGAGCAGGCCAACAAGCACTCCGAGCGCAGCGTTACGGTTACCGCCGCCCGCGGCGAGATCGTAGACCGCAACGGCCGCCCGCTTGCCGTAAACCGCAGCTGCTACAACATCGTGTTCGACGGCGCGTTTATGCCCAAGAAGATGCAAAACGAGATTATTATAAAGCTCAGCGAGATCTTTACCGCGGCGGGGGTGAAGTGGAACGAAACCCTGCCCCTTACCAAAACCGCCCCCTACGACTTTACGCCGGACAGCGACAAGGCGGTGGCCCGCTTAAAAACCGATCTCGGCCTGCAGGCCTACGCCACGCCCCAGCATGTGGTGGATGAAATGATGAGCCGCTACGGCATTACAAGCGACTTTACCCCCGAGCAGCAGCGCATCATCATGGGGGTGCGCTACGAGATGCAGCGGCTGGAGTTTTCCGCCGTAACGCAGTACACCTTCGCCGAGGATGTTAACATGGACATTATCTCAAAGGTGCGGGAAAACAGCATCTCGCTGCCGGGCGTAGACGTGCAGGAAAGCACCGTGCGCGAGTACATGAGCGAGGACATTGCGCCCCACCTCATCGGGCTCATTGGGCCGATCTACGCGGAGGAATATGCGGCGCTGAAGGAAAAGGGCTACCATCTCAACGATGTCGTGGGCAAAGACGGCATCGAGAAGGCGTTTGAAGACCAGCTTCGCGGCAAAGACGGCACGAACGTGATGGAGTTTGACGGCAAGGGCGCCCTGCTGGGTGTAAAACAGGTTGAAACCCCTATACCGGGCAACACCGTCATGCTCACCATCGACTCCAACCTGCAGAAGGTTGCGCAGGAGTCGCTTCAGCGGCAGATCAAGCACCTCAACGAAACGGCCCCGGAGGGCCAAGGCAAGGAGGCCAACGCGGGCGCCGTGGTGGCGGTGGACGTTAAAACCGGCGAAATCCTTGTGTCCGCCACCTACCCCTCCTATAATATCAACAACTTTATGAAGGACTACAGCGCCCTTTCGCAGGACAGTCTTTCCCCTTTAATGAACCGCGCCATCAACGGGCTGTATGCCCCGGGCTCCACCTTTAAGCCGACGGTGGCCACCGCCGCGCTCGCCGAGGGCGTGATCACCCCCAACACCCACGTAACCTGCGGCGGTATCTACACCTTTTTTGACGACTACCAGCCCCGCTGCCTAAGCGCACACGGCAGCATCAACGTCATCACCGCGCTGCAGGAGTCCTGCAACATCTTCTTCTACGACACGGGCCGGATCACGGGCATCGACACCATCGACAAGTACGCCGCGATGTACGGCTTGGGCCAGAAAACGGGCATCGAGATTCCCGAGAGCATCGGGCGCGTGGCAAGCCCCGGGTACCGCGAAAAGATCGGGCAGGAATGGTATAAGGGCGACGTGCTGCAGGCCTCCATCGGCCAGTCGGATACGGCGGTTACCGTCCTGCAACTGGCGCAGTATGCCGCAACCATCGCGCGCAAAGGTGTGAGGCTGGAGTCGCACCTTGTAAAGAGCGTGCTTTCCTACAACCTTGATAATACCGTCTCCGAGACGCAGCCGGTCGTCGCGAATACCATCGAGGATAAAAACAACGCCTTTGAAACCGTTATACAGGGCATGGTCAACTGCGCGCGCATCGGCTCGGCCCGCGGCTCCTTCGGCAACTACCCCATCGACGTTGCCGCCAAGACCGGTACGCCCGAGACCAAGGAGTTTCCGAACTCGGTATTTATCACCTTCGCGCCGGCGGAAGATCCCCAGATCGCCGTCGCGGTGGTGATTGAGAAGGGCTGGCACGGCTACACCGGCGCACCGGTAGCCCGCGACATCTACAACGCCTATTTTGCCGAAAAAGAAACCACAACGGCGCTGCCCACCGAAGAAACCTTGCTCGCATAACGGCATTTGGGCGGCATGTTATGATTATCAAACCATTTTTTGTGAATAATAACTTATAATTAGGATTGCAATTTTAACTTTTTATGTTAAAATTAAATTTGACGAGTTATGCTCGCCAGAATCTGCGTTTTTTCTGCACGGAGGTTTGTACCATGTCCGCACAATTATTTGCAGTTGTCGGTTCTAAAGGCGGCGTGGGCAAATCGACCGTTGCGTTTTATACGGCGCTCGCGCTCGCCAAAAAAGGCGGCAGTGCGGTTGTGTTGGATTTAGACCTTGGCTTTCGCTGCCAGTCGGCCTTTTTCGGGGTAGAAAGCGATGTGGTTTACGACCTTTCCGACCTGCTGACGGCAGAGACCATCGAGCTGGATAAGGCGATTAAAAAGTGTAGCTTTCAAGACCGGCTGTTCCTGATCCCCTCCTGCGCCGACCCGTTTGCGCGCCTAAACTTCGACCGGCTCGCGACGGTATGCGCGGCGCTTCGCACCCGTTTCGATTATGTGGTAATCGACGCTCCCCCCTCCATCTCGCGCGGGTTTATCGCGGCCATAACGCTCGCCGACAGTGCCGTTGTGGTGACTACCCCCGATCCCACCTCGGTAAAATCCGCTTTACTGTGCGCACAGATCACGGCGAAGGCCGGTGTGAAAAACCAGCACCTGATCATTAACAAGGTGCCCGAAAGCCCGAGGTTTGCCCCGCTTATCAGCGACTTCGACAGCATTATCGACGACATCGGGGTACAGCTTTTAGGGGTTGTTCCGCTCTACGAAGGGCTGGATCGCTTTGCGCAGAACGCGAAGGCTCCGAACCCCAAGGCGGCTTTTATGCTTGCGTTTGACAACATCGCACGGCGCTTAAACGGCGAAGATATCCAACTTTTGATTGGTTAAATACGATAAAGACGGCGGTTGAAAACGCCGCGTTCGCAGACGGAGGAGTTGTTTTCTCAATGAATATCGCACTCATCGCACACGACACCAAAAAAGAACTGATGGTGCAGTTCTGTATCGCTTATTGCGGCATATTAAGCCGCCACAGCCTGTGTGCCACCGGCACCACGGGCAAACTCGTATCGGAGGCGACCGGCCTTGAGATACAGCGGTTCTTAAGCGGTTCCCACGGCGGAGACCAGCAGATTTCCGCGCGCATTGCCTGCAATGAGATAGACCTTCTGCTCTTTTTCCGCGACCCCCTCACCGTAAAGCCCCACGAGCCCAACGAGGCAAACCTTTTGCGCCTTTGCGACGTGCACAACATCCCTGTCGCCACCAACATCGCGACCGCCGAGGTGCTCATCCACGGCCTTGAGCGCGGCGACCTTGACTGGCGCAATATCGTAAACCCCAAGAATTCTTAAGGCGCAACACCATTGCGCTGCCTGCCCCGCTTGACACGTCGTGCGGGATAGGGTAGAATACAGTTCATACCGGATATTGGGCGCAAACATTCGCATAACATGCGAATGTCTAGGAAAAAGGAGTACCGCAGCGCAGCAACCAGAGAGAACGGGCCGGGCGGCATGCCTCGGGTGCAAGCCTGTTTTTGTAACGCGCCGCGGGAAGACAGTTTCTCAGCCCACCGTTTTCCCCGCGTTAAGGGGCCTTAAGCGGAGCATGTTTTCATGCTCAACAAGGGTGGCACCACGGGCTACTGTTCCCCGTCCCTTTTTTGGAGGGACGGGATTTTTGTTTTTTTATTCTGCATGTTGAAAGGGAGTATTTTCATGGCACTGCTAACCAAGGCACCGCGCGGCACACAGGATTTTCTGCCCGCAGAGACCGCCAAGCTGCGCTACATTGAGGCGACCGCGCTTGAAATCGCCGCCCTGTACGGTTTTAAAGAGATCCGCACCCCCACCTTTGAGCACACCGAGCTGTTCGACCGCTCGGTGGGCGACACCACCGACGTGGTGCAGAAGGAGATGTACACCTTCACCGACAAGGGCGGGCGTTCCATCACCCTGCGCCCCGAGGGCACTGCGGGCATCGTGCGCTGCGTGATGGAGCACAGCCTGCTCAATGACGCGCTGCCGATGAAGGCCTGCTATATCACCACCTGCTTCCGCTACGAAAAGCCGCAGGCCGGGCGCTGGCGCGAGTTTTCGCAGTTTGGCGTGGAGGCCTTCGGCCCCGCCGTACCCGACGCGGACGCCGAGGTGATTGCCCTTGCGCACGAGGTGCTTACCACCCTCGGCGTAAACGACATCATCCTTAAAATCAACTCGATTGGCTGCCCCACCTGCCGCGCGGAATACCACAAGGCGCTCAAGGAGTACTTTGCCAAGAATGCCGAGAGCCTGTGCGAGACCTGCCGCGGGCGCTTAGACAAGAACCCCATGCGCATCCTTGACTGCAAAAGCCCCGTGTGTGCCGAGATCGCCGCGGGCGCGCCGAAGGTGCTCGACTATATCTGCGACGACTGCCGCGCGCACTTCGAGGGGGTAAAAACCCGCCTGACGGGCGCCGGTATCGCCTTTGAGATCGCCCCCACGCTGGTGCGCGGCTTAGACTACTACACCAACACCGTGTTTGAGTTTGTCTCTAGCGTCATCGGCGCGCAGGGTACCGTGTGCGGCGGCGGGCGGTATAACGGCCTGGTGGAGGCGCTGGGCGGCAGCCCCACCCCCGCGCTGGGCTTCGGCATGGGCATCGGCCGCCTAATGCTGGTGATGGAGGCCGCTAAGAGCGAATACCCCGAGGAGAAGGGCTGCGACGTCTACATTGCGCCGCTGGGCGACGGGGCAAGGCAGCGCGCGTTTGAGCTCATCAAGCAGCTGCGCACCGAGGGCTTCGCCGCCGAAACCGACCTGATGGGCAGAAGCTTAAAGGCGCAGATGAAGTATGCCGACAAGCTGGGCGCCGCCTACACCCTCGTCATCGGCGACAGCGAACTGGAGCAGGGCATAGGCAAGCTTAAAAACATGAAGACCGGCGCGCAGACCGACGTACCGCTCACCAACGCCTTTGTGGAGACCTTCTATAACCTCACCCTCTCAGAGGCGGTGGAGGACCTCTCCAATACCGGCCTTGAGGGGTTTGACTTAAACCTGCTGAAATAATCCTAACAAACAATGAACGGCTGAAAGGGTAGATGATGTATGGACACGATGGGAACACTCAGAAGAACCCACTACTGCGGCGAGGTGGCGGAAGGCGACATCGGGCAGGAGGTAGTGGTGTGCGGCTTTACCCAGAAGATACGCGACATGGGCAACCTTGTTTTTATAGACCTGCGCGACCGCACGGGGATCATCCAGCTGGCGTTTGACGACGGTACCGCCGCCGAGCTGCTGGAGAAAGCGAAGACGGTGCGCTCGGAGTTCGTGCTGATGGCCAAAGGCACGGTGCGCAAGCGCGAATCGGTGAACAGAGAGCTGAAAACCGGCGCGGTGGAGGTGTATGTGGCCGACCTGCGCATCCTCTCCAAGGCGCAGACCCCGCCCTTTGAGATCACCGACCAGAGCAAGGTTAATGAGGAGCTGCGCTTAAAGTACCGCTACCTCGACCTGCGCCGCCCTAGCTTGCAGCAAAACCTCATCCTGCGCCACAAGATCGCCAAGGTGGCGCGCGACTACTACTACGAGAACGGCTTTTTAGAGATAGAAACCCCGATGATGATCAGATCCACCCCCGAGGGCGCGCGCGATTATCTGGTGCCCTCGCGCATCCACGGCGGCAAGTTCTACGCGCTGCCGCAGTCCCCGCAGATCTACAAGCAGCTGCTGATGATCTCGGGCTACGACCGCTACTTCCAGATTGCGCGCTGCTTCAGGGACGAAGACCTGCGCGCCGACCGCCAGCCCGAATTTACGCAGATCGACCTTGAGCTTTCGTTCGTGGATATGGAGGACATCCTGCGCATCAACGAGGGCTTTGTGCAACGCCTGTTCAAAGAGGTGCTGGGCGTGGATATCCCGCTGCCGCTGCCCCGCCTCACTTTCAAGGAGGCGATGGAGCGCTACGGCTCGGATAAGCCCGACACCCGCTTCGGCATGGAGATTGCCGATATCTCGGATACCGTGAAGGATACGGAGTTTGTGGTGTTTAAAAACGCCATCGCCGAGGGTGGCAGCGTGCGCGGCATCGTGGCCAAGGGCGGCGCCGCCAAGCTTACCCGCAAGGAGATCGACAAGCTCACCGAGCAGGTGCGCGGCATCGGCGGCAAGGGCCTTGCGTACATCCGCTGGGTGGAGGACGCCCCCAACTGCTCGTTCGCGAAGTTTGTAAACGAGGACGAGCTTACCGCCATTATGAAGGCGCTCGGCTGCGAAAAGGGCGACGTGGCGCTGATTGTAGCCGATAAAAACCGCGTGGTGCTGCCCGTGCTAGGCCAGCTGCGCTTAACGGTAGCGAAGCTCTTGGAGATCGAGCGCACGGGCTTTAACTTCCTTTGGATTACCGAGTTCCCCTTCTTTGAGTGGGACGAGGAGAGCGGCACCTGGCTTGCCATGCACCACCCCTTTACCATGCCGCTGGAGGAGTGCCTGCCCTACCTTGAGAGCGACCCCGGCTCGGTGCGCGCCAAGGCGTACGACCTTGTGCTCAACGGCATAGAGCTTTCGAGCGGCTCTATCCGCATCACCGATTTTGAGCTGCAGCAGAAGATGTTCTCGCTGCTCGGGCTTACCAAGGAAGAGATTGAAGTGAAGTTCGGCTTTTTGGTAGACGCCTACCGCTACGCCGCACCGCCGCACGGCGGCGCTGGCATCGGCCTGGACCGCCTCGCCATGCAGATGTGCGGCGCCGAAAGCCTGCGCGACGTGGTCGCCTTCCCAAAGGTGCAGAACTGCAGCGAGCTGATGAGCGCCTGCCCCGCAGAGGTAGACGACAAGCAGCTGACGGAGTTGGGGATTGCGGTGATAAAGAAGTAGTGTTGTGGGACGATAGCCTACTTTAAATGACTGAATAGAATGATTAAGGGGGAAGCAATGAAACTTCCCCCTTTTTAATGTATATGGATAATAGGTAACTCAGCGGCTCTAAATCTTGGTATGTTATAAACATTATGCGAAGTAAATAAGGCGTTCTCGAAAACGCTGGACGTACCATCATGTGAAGTATAAACACTCGTAAAAGCTGAGCTAATGGTTTTTTATGCGAAGCTCAGAGAGGACGCTGATTTTCGCATTGTTTTTTTATTATAACCCTAATACTATGCATTACATGACGAGACTGTTGCCACAAGAATCATAAAACTATATTTAAGACAAAAAAGAAAATCATAATTAAGAAATTGCTTATGCCATGAGCTAAATAACTTCCCAATAAGCTTCCTGTTTTTACAAAGATATATCCGAAGTATAGTCCCATAACAGTTACTACCAAAAGATGAGGGGGGTCTAGATCTGTTATCGTAAATGGAGCGAACGTCATTCCTATATGTCTTAATACAAAGATAAAAGTAGAAGCCATGACAGCAGCAATTTCTAACATTTTTTGACGTTTAAATATTGGCCTCCATACTATAAAAAGAAGCGTAATAACAAAACCCCTGAAGTATATCTCTTCAAACCCTGAAATTAAAAGTTCAAATAGCAAAAATGTTATAAGATTTTGTGTACTTATTGAAAAAGGGAAAGTATAATGGTACACATTGTTAATTTCAAGAAGTGTACCAATAAATATATATAACACCATGAATACCGTTAAAAATATTAAGTTAGCTTTTATGCTAAACTTAAAGTTATTAATATTATAGCCCAAGTCTTTTATAGATCTTTTTATCACAACACCCAATAAAGCAACTAAAGTAAAAGATATAAACGCATTTATTAATCCAGTAAATATAAGCGAGGTAATGTTAGAACTAATACTTCTAAAATTAGGTATAATCAACGGCTGTACCAATTGCTTGCCAATAACATCGGACATAAAGTAACTCAATAAAAAAAGTAAAATAACTTCTATCGGAATTAATACTATTAATGCAGCTTTTTTCATTATGTACTCCTTTTTTTGATGTTGCTAATTGCTTACTAGGATAGATTATTAAAGTGATCAGAACTATACTATGTTCATTACTTTGGAATACGTCCATAAGATTTCAATAGTTTTTCATACAAAATAATGATGATTTTTACTAAGAGGGAAAGCCATTATTATGTCTATATGTTGGCTGGAGCCAACAAGATTCTGCGAATATACTATGCGCGAGTCAAAGCCGAACTCGATAACTTAGAGAGCATCTAAACTTATATGGCTTCAATTCAGCCAACGTTTCCATACACGGTGGCTTGATTTTTTGCGTCTATCTTTCTGATTCAACATTTTCCCAATTTAAACTTGTCTTTCCTTTGCAGGTCTATAATCACTCTATCTCCAGAATACTTCAATTGCAAAAACCTGTCAACATTAGTCAAAAGTATCAAAAAGTAAACCATGTAGTTCTCATTCCAATTCTGAAACCTCTAAATTCAGTTTTCAATTAGCCCCCAAGCTTGTCGCTCAGGCCGCGACAGGCCCATCCTTTTCTTGTTCGAGAAAGAGGAGCAGCTTTTCAGCAAGCTGAAAAGCCCAGCGAATCGGGGGCAAGCCCCCAGAACCCCCGCGCAGTCAAACAGGCGTGGGGAGATGGATGCCACTAATCTAGCACCCTCGTGCAAACATGCAACCTTCGATTGCTTGGCACATGCGGCCCCAGCTTTAGGGTGTCGCCGTTCGCAGGCGAACTGTGTTCGCCCCTATGCTTCGCATTTTATGCCCTCAGGGTCTTTATCCAAAGTTCTGCTTCCGCCTGTTTGACCGCGCTGCTTCCCGCTAAGGAGTTGCAGTAATCCAACTGAGTGTGGCGGCTTACGGATGCGGAAAACGCCATACTTCGATTGAGTGAACGAGGGCATAGATGCAAACTTGTTTGCATCTACAAAAGTACGACCCTAAGGCTGGGGCCGCATGTCGTACTTTTGCCGAGTTTTCTGCGTTAGTGCATCAGCCATTCCTCCGCAGCCGTAAGCCGCGGGGTGCAGGGAACTCCCTGCTTCGCTTTTGCCTACTTTTCCCGAACAGGAAAAGTAGGGGCCCGTCGCGGCCTGAGCGACAATCTGAATTATTAGTAAATGTTCATTATAAAACAGTAATCCTTGTCCCTATGGATACGGGCAATGTTAAATCAGTATTAGTCATAAAAAATCAGCACCCCTGAATCCCTCAGGGGTGCCGCTTCGTTATGTGTATGAGAGCCTAAAATATCTTTTTATCCAGCCCCGTTTTTTCGATGGTGTAGATAAGTATCAGCCCAAGCACCATGCAGGGGAATACCTCCCCCACCGCCACAAACGCGGCGTTGGTGAAAAAAGGCAGGGGCGCAAGCGAGTTGGTGAGCAGCACCGAGAGCTCGCCGCCGATGATCAGGCCGTTGATGAGAACGGGCGAGAGCGCCGAGAGCACGGGCAGCCTGCCGATGCGCACGTTGCGCAAAAGGTAGCTTAGTACGGCGGCAATCAGGGTGGCCAGCGTGCCGAACAGCATGTCGAACGCGCCGAGGATGTTTACCCCCATTACAAAGCCCAAGCCGTTTGCAATCAGGCAGCCAAGGGTAAGGCCGTAGATGTTTGCGGGCGAGAGCACCGCAAGCAGGGTTAGCGCCTCGGCAAAGCGGATTTGCACCTGCCCGAAGCTTAAGGGGGCAAGCGCAAGGGTAAGCGCCGCGTACAGCGCCGCGACCATCGCGCCCTGTACCAACTGGTAGGTAGTTGACTTCTTCATTGTTCAATTTTCCTTTCGTAGTGTTTGTTTAACGCCCCGCGGCGGCGGGCTTGTGCCATCCGCTTTACAGGAAACGTCGGTCAGGATTTTGCGAACTGACCGCCTCAGGCAGCACCTAAGGCAAACACAGTATAGCGTAGTTTGAACGGTTTGTAAACACCCTGTATATAAAAGAAAAAATACTTTTTCTATACATAAATTTATGCTATCATTAGACTATATTGTTACAGGAACGTACCGATAGGTTTAATGGTTTTACACCACCTAGTCTGCCCCGCCGTCTTTGTAAAACGGACAGGCCGCGGCGGGCGTTTGATACAAGGCCCCGAAGAAAGGACAGGTTTTTATGATGCAGAAGATTGCAAGCTTTCAGGTAAACCACCTGAAACTCGAGCGCGGGATGTACATCTCCCGTATAGACGGCGACATTGTCACCTACGATATCCGCATGTGCCGCCCCAACGGCGGCGCGTACCTTGAAAACGCGGGCCTGCACACCTTTGAGCACCTGTTTGCCACCTATGTGCGTAGCGGAAGCTTTTCGCCGAATGTGGTGTATGTCGGCCCCATGGGCTGCCGCACGGGCTTTTACTTTCTGGTGCGCGGCATCAGCCACGCCGACACCATCCGTCTGGTGCAGGACGCCTTCGCGTTCATTAAGGATTTCGAAGGCGATATCCCCGGGGCGAGCGAGATCGAGTGCGGCAACTACCTCGACCATGATCTTGCGCAGGCCAAGGGCTATGCCGCCGAGATGTGTGCGGTTTTAAACAGCTACACCGAGGCGCGCCTTCAATACGCCGAATGAGCGGCTAAAAATACGTCAACACTGATTCTTGCAGGAGGTTTTAAAGCAGACGGAAAGGGGGCGCGGCATGGGCACCAAGATTATTAAATCCTCCCAGATGAACAACTGGCGCAGGCTGGATAACTCCGCGCGCATCTTTCCCGCCGCTTCCTCTGTTACCACCGCCAACGTGTTCCGGCTCTCCTGCGTGCTGTATGAGGAGATAAACCCCATGCTGCTGCAACAGGCGCTGGACGCGACCATCGCGCGGTTCCCCGCCTTTCACGTGCGGCTGCGCGCGGGCTTTTTCTGGTACTATTTTGAGGCAAACCCCGAGCGGCCCGAGGTGGCGCGGGAGGAGCTTTACCCCTGCGCACCCATGAACCGCCGCGAGAACGGGGGCTACCTGTTCCGCGTGCTCTATTTCGGCAACCGCCTTTCGCTCGAAACCTACCACGCCCTCACCGACGGCACCGGCGCGCTGGAGTTTTTAAAGGCGCTGCTCTTTTCCTACCTTACCCTGGTTCACCCCGAGCTGCCTTCACCGATGAATACGCAGGGCGACGCTGTTTCGCCCAACGCCGCCGTGGTGGAGGACGGCTATAATAAGATATATAAGAAAGCGGACGGCTTTACGCCGTTTATCCGCAGGGCTTACCGCCTGCGGGGCACCCCCCTGCCCTTTACCGCGGTAAAGGTGGTGCACGGCATTGCCGACACCTCGGCGCTGCTGGCGGCATCCAGAGCGCGCGGCGTCACCCTTACGGGCTTTTTAACGGCGGTGCTCCTCTACAGCATCTATCAAGAGGAGCTGAGGGGCAGGCCGTCGTGGTCGCCCGTGACCGTTTCGCTGCCGGTAAACCTGCGCAACGTGTTCGGTACCAAAACGGCGCTCAACTTCTTTGAATGCGTGGGCATCAGCGTGCTGTTTGACCGCAGCGGCATGACCTTTAACGAGGTGCTAAGCCTCGTCTCCGGCCGCATGACCGAGGAGCTGAGCAAAGAAAACCTCGCCAAACGCAATGCCTACAAGGTGCGGCTTTCGCGCAACCCCGTGCTGCGCGCGGTGCCGCTGTTTATCAAAAACCTTGTGCTGCGCCCCGCCTACCGCAAAGGGGAGCTTACCGCCTCCACCACGCTTTCCAACCTCGGGCGCGTCGAGCTGCCGCAGGCGTTTTCGCCCTACGCGGATCGGTTTGAGTTCATCCTTTCCCCCACCGATTCCAACCATGTGAAATGCGCCGTCTGCTCGTTTCAAGAGAAGCTCACCGTCACCTTTGCCGCCAACATCGAGCAGCAGAACCTGCAGCGCGCGTTCTTCCGCCAACTAACCTCCCTTGGCATCGATCTCACCATTGAATCCAACTTTTTTTATGATTATAGACCCGTAACAAAGGGGAAGCAGCATACAAAGGAGGAAAAGGAACCATGAGCGACAACATTTCAGGTGCTGCGGCAGCCGCCGGAGCAATGCCGGGCAGCGCCGCGCGAAAGGCCGAGCGCAAACAGGCCAAAGCGGCGCTTAAGCTTGAGAAAGCCGCACTCAAGCAGCGGCTTAAGCAGGAGAAAAAGCGCAAAAAGGCGCAAAAGAAGCTGGCTAAGGCCGAAAACCGCTGGCAGCTCGCCGCCTTTAAGCAGGACATTAAGGATTGGTTTAAGCGCCGGAAAAAAGGCGGCAAGCAATAATGTTTTGCGTTACTGCAGCATGAGTATTAACCTTTCGGTGACTAAAAGCCGCCGCGCCGTTTTTAATAACGGCGTAGAAAATGGAATTTATTAAAATGCCCCGCTGCCTGAAGGGAGGGTGAAAGCGGTGAAACACTGCAAGGCGTGCAACCTGCGCGTGATGGACGATGCCGCTCTCTGCCCGCTGTGCGGCACCGCGCTGGAGGGGCCGGGCGACGATGCGCCCGGTAAAAACCCCTACCCGGTGATTGCCGAGAGCTTTTACAAATACAACTTTTTGTTTCGGCTGTTTTTGTTCCTTTCACTTGTGGCCGTGACCGTCTGCCTGCTGATAGATTTTTTAACGCAGCGGGACAGGCTTTCGTGGTCGATTATCGTGCTGTCGGGCATCGCCTACCTGTGGGTGACCATCGCCTACTCGCTGCGCGGCACCGGCAACTTTGCCACCAAGTACGCCGTGCAGGTGCTCAGCATCTCAGCGGTGCTGTATATCATCGATTACTACGCCGGCTACACCAAGTGGTCGGTAAACTATACCATTCCTTTTTTCCTGATACTCGCCACCTTCGCCATCACCTTTTTGATCGTGTTCAAGCGGGTGGACAGGCACGACTACCTGTTCTGCCAGCTAATCATCGGGGCGTTCGGGCTTATACCGCTCATCTTTCTGCCGCTGGGCTTATTGGATGTTCTGTGGCCCGCTATTTCAAGCGCCGCCTACTCGCTGCTCACGCTCGCGGGCACCGCGATCTTCGGCGACCGCTATGTGCGGCATGAACTCAATAAACGCTTTCATGTATGACGTTTGTGGTTTTAAACTGAATGTTGCCGGTTTAGCCGCACGATTTGTGTAACAACGCAGGTTGTGCGGCCGACTGTTTTCTGCTATAATATTTTGGGCGATAGGCTGCTTTAGCAAATTAGCATGTTATATCGTAATAGATTATGAAATGGGGTCTTCTCTATGCCTGCCAGAGTGGTAGTTGGCGTGCAGTGGGGCGACGAGGGAAAAGGCAAAATCATCGATATCCTTGCGTCTCGGGCGGATGTTGTGGTACGTTCTCAGGGCGGAAACAACGCAGGGCACACGGTTGAAAACGGCGGCGAGGTTTACAAGCTGCATCTGATTCCTTCGGGCATTCTCTATAAAAATACCCCCTGCCTCATCGGCTGCGGCGTAGTAATAGACCCGGTAAATATTTTAGAGGAGATCGACGGGCTGGAAGGCCGCGGCATCTGCTGCGACAACCTGCGCATCGACCCCCGCGCGCATGTGATCATGCCGTGGCACCTTGAATTAGACGGCTTAAGCGAGGTTTACCGCGGCAAGAGTGACATCGGCACCACCCGCCGCGGCATCGGCCCCTGCTATATGGATAAGGCCGAGCGTTCGGGCATCCGCATGTACGACCTGGTGCACCCCGAGCTTTTTAAGGCCAAGGCGAGAGCGGTAGGCCAGTTGAAAAACGATATCATCGTCAAGATTTACGGCGGCAAGCCGATTGATTTGGACGCCGCAATTGCCTGCTACATTGAGTGCGGCAAGCGCCTAAATAAATATATCGCCGACGTTTCGGTGCTCACCCACGAGGCGATAACCTCCGGCAAGCAGGTGCTGTTTGAGGGCGCTCAGGGCACCCTGCTGGATATCGACGTGGGCACCTACCCCTTTGTAACCTCCTCCCACCCTGTTTCGGGCGGCGTGTGCACCGGCGTGGGCATCGGCCCCACCTCGATAGACTCGGTGCTGGGCGTATGCAAAAGCTACACCACCCGCGTGGGCAAGGGTCCCTTCCCCACCGAGCTGAATGACGAAATCGGCGAGACCATCCGCGTTTCGGGGCACGAGTACGGCACCACCACAGGGCGCCCCCGCAGAACCGGCTGGTTTGATTCGGTGATCCTGCGCCACTCGGTGCGGGTAAACGGCTTAACCGAGCTTGCCATCAACAAGCTCGATACCCTCGCAAACCTCGGCACCTTAAAGATCTGCACGGCCTACCGTCTGCCGGACGGCACCGTCACCAACGATTACCCCCCCACCCTCGAGGAACTGGAGCTGTGCCAGCCCGTTTATGAAGAGGTAGAGGGCTTTGAGGGCGACCTTTCCGCCTGCAAAAGCTACGACGCACTGCCCGAGGCCTGCAAGCGCTATATCGCGCGCCTGGAGGAGCTGTGCGGCTGCCGCGTGAGCATGGTGGGCGTCGGCCCCGCGAGAAGCCAGAACCTTGAGCGGTAATTAAACCTTATATAATTCACTCTAAGAGCAGGCAGCGGTGCCTGCTCTTTTTTAAACCAACGGCAGATAAAAACAGCCGCCTGTTTGCGTACAACAGGCGGCTGATCGTTTGACGGATGGATTCTATGCTGATTAATAAAGCTCGGAATAAATGCTGTCTGCCTTGGCGTGCTGCGCGGCAGGGCTTTCGGCATCGCCTTTGAGCTTGATGGTTGCCAGTGCATCGTCCAGCGTATGCGCTAAACTTGAAAGCTCCTCGCTGGCGGCGGCGCTCTCCTCGGCGGTGGCGGCGTTTGTTTGTACCACCGACGAAATCTGTTCTATGCCCTGCGACACCTGCCTGAGCGAATCGGCCTGATTTGAGGAGGCGACATCGATATTGTGAATGAGCGCGGAAACCTCCTCTACGCTCGCGACAATCTGTTTGAGCGACTCGGCGGTAACGTCGGCAATCTTGGTACCTTCCGCCACTTTACTGATAGAATTCTGAATGAGGTTGGTGGTATCCTTTGCGGCCTCGGCGCTCTTGGCGGCAAGGTTGCGCACCTCCTCCGCCACCACGGCAAAGCCCTTGCCCGCGGCGCCCGCTCTCGCGGCCTCCACGGCGGCGTTAAGCGCGAGGATATTGGTCTGGAAGGCAATATCGTCAATCACCTTGATAATCTTGGAGATCTCCACCGACGACCGGTTGATGTCATTCATCGCCTCTATCATGTGGGACATCTGCGCGTTGCCCTTTGCCACCTCTTCACCCGCCTTCACGGCAAGCTCTCTGGCATTGGAAGCGTCGGAGGCGTTGGTGAGCACCTGCCCGGAGACATCGGTGATAGTGGCCGAAAGCTCCTCGACAGAGCTTGCCTGCTCCGTGGCACCCTGCGAAAGCGCCTGTGCCCCGTTGGCAACCTGCCCCGCTCCCGCGTTTACCTGGCTTGCGGTTCTGCGGATGACGCTGAATATCTGGTCAAGACCGGTCAATATCTTAACGAGCGAAGTACCCAAAACGTCCTTCTCGGAGTGGGGCGTGTACTCCTGCCTTAAATCGCCGGTCGAGATGGTTTCTGCCAGCAGCGCCTGCTCCCGAATACTGCCGATCATGGCGTTGAACGCGTCCGCCAGCTGCCCGAGCTCGTCTTTGCTGTCGGCCTTTAACGTTACGTCGATATTGCCCGCCGCGATCTCGTTGGCTGCGTCCACCACCTTGATAATCTTGAAACCGATGTTTTTTGTAAAGTATCTTGTGATAAACAGCGTCCAGAAGATCGTTAACAAAATGAGAAACGCGCCGATAATTATTAAGAGAACGACGCCGCGCTGTGACTCATACAGTGTCGTCTCGGCGTATGTATCATTTAGAGAGGCTAATTGATCAAAGTCGTTGATAAGTTCGGTGTTTATATGTGCCGCCGCATTCAGGCAATCAAGCGCGCCGCTTGCATCGCCTTTATCGGCAAGCGCTTTAAACTCCGCCTTCATCGTGGCATAGTCCCCTAAAAAGATTCCCTTGGCAGCCTCAAACAGCTCCCGGTTTTCCAGTTGGGTGATTGTCTTTTCATAACTCGTGAAGGCTGCTTCAATATCCGCGTCGCATTGTTCGATTTGAGTGATGGCGCCTTTATAGGTGTCGCTGCCTGCGTCAAAAAGAATCAAGCTTCTGGTCATCGCGCGCTCCTCCTGAAAGGCCTCGCGCATCTCACCCACCGCACTGATGGCAACGACATTCTGGTTGTATAGTTCCTGTGTTCGGAGGTTGCTCGTTAAAACGGCGTAAAACGCCGCGCCGCAGAGAATGAGCAGTAACACCCCCATGGACCCGAAGCCGTACAGCATCTTTTTGGCAATTGAAAAATCCTTCATCGTATACCCCTCTTTTGTGTGTAGTTTGATTCGTCGTTATGCAAAGAAGTGTGGCATAAAGCGGTGCAAACGAGAAAACTCTCTCGATTGCTGGGGCGCGTTAATTATGCTATACTGTTGCAAGGTAACGTCTTATCACGGTAAATCGTTATAAGGGCTAGAAAACGGTCCTTTGCTGATTCAGTTCGACATATAGTTTATTATACATCTTAGGAATTTTATGAAAGATAAAACATTGCGTTATTGGATAATACTTTGGCATAAAGTGTTATTAAATCATGCTGTTTGTCATTAGAGGGAATGAAGTCTTGAGACGCTTCAAAGAAGAAATCAGCCGGCTCATGTATACTTTTTATGAGGCAACGGGCACGGCCACCATCGGGGTGGACGAGCAACTGAACATGGTGTTGTGCTGCCCCAGTAAAGGCTTCTTTGTGGATTTCACCTACGTTGTGATGAATCAGATGACCTCTTTTCTCGCCGGCCTTTTTGCAGGCAGGCCTACGGCGGAGAACCAGTTTCACACCTTCATTTTAGAGAACAATATTATCTGCAATGTATGTCTCGTAATTAGAGAGAGCATTTACTGCGGCGCGCTTATCACCGAGCCGACGCTCGTAAGCGCGCTCAGACCCGCGGAGATCGAGGCGCTGCTCGACCGCTACCAGATCCCGATAAAGGATAAAGGCCCCTTTAAATACAACCTTTTGAACATCAAGGTGGTACCCTACAGCCGCATGCACGCTCTGGGTATCCTACTGAGCAATCTGGTGCGAAGCTTTTGCGACGAGCACCCGTCACAGCAGGTGCTGCACGGTTCTTCCGGGTTTAAGTGCAATGCCAAAAAGCCGTATTTTGCCGCCGGTAATGGGCTTTTGGTGGCAAGCCGGCCGCGATTTGTACCATACACCTCTTATCTTCAGGTTAAAAAAGGTATCCAAAACGGCAATACCGAAGAATTGTCGGGCGTTATGAATAAGATTATCGCGGATTACATGCCCGCGGAGCCGTGTGACGACACGCGGTTTCTGCGGTCGATGAAAAACAGCTTTATCAAGGCCTGTGTGATGGGCAGCTTTGCGGCGGTGGAATCGAGCACCCCCTATGTGCAGACCATGGAGGTGGCGGACGAGTTTATACGGAAGATCGAGCTTCAGGACAACATGGGCGAGCTGTTTACCCTTACCAAGAACGCGATGCTGGCCTTTGCGCGCATGGTATCGCTGGGCAGCGGCAGCATCTTCTCCAAGCCTGTGCGGCTGGTGCTGGACTATATACAGGAGCATTACCCCGAGAAGGTAACCCTCGAAAAGCTTGCCGAGCATACCGGCTTAAGCGGCTATTACCTGTCAAACATCATTAAAAGGGAGACCGGCCTCACGCTTATTGACAATATCAACCGGGTGCGCATCGAAAAGAGCCGGCAGCGGCTGCTCGATATGAACACCAGCGTGCTGGATGTGGCGCAGCAGGTGGGCTTTGTTTATCAAAACCATTTTGCCGCCGTATTTAAAAAGATTACCGGGGTGTCCCCCAGCGATTACCGCCGGTTTATGGGCCTGGAGCATCGCGCAAAATACTACGATAAAAGCGTTTGCTCACTGCCGCCGGGCCTGATCGAGCAGGCCTACAACATGATCACCATGTCCTCCGATTTCTACGACGTGGTAAGGATCATCGAACCGGTAAGCCGCAGGTCGTGGGTGTTGCAGTCCAAGGACGACAGCCTGTTTTCGGAAACCTGCTACAATTTTTGGGGGAGAAACGAGTATTGCGCCAATTGCGTCGCCGTCAAGGCCTACCTTGAAAACGGGGCGGCGGTGAAGATTTCCAAAAAGGGGGATCGCCGTTATCTGGTGATGGCCATTCCAAAGGTCTGCAGCGAAGGTGGCGTTTATGTTATAGAAACCGTCAAATGTATCTTGGACGGCGATTATATTGAAGCGGTCGAGACCGCTTCAACTTGCGCCGCGCCGAATAGTACCCCCTCAAACGACGCCTGCACCGGACTGTATTCCAGAACCTATATCGATAGAAACCTGCCGATTGCCATGCGCCATCACGCTCTGGCCCGTCAGCCGCTTTCACTCATCATCGCGGTGATCGACGTACTGGAGCAGGACTCGGCAAACGGCGATTACCACACCTACGACTGCCTGTTAAAGGAGTTTGCGGCCTGCGCAAAAGGCTCCATACGCAGCGGGGAGGATTGGGCGGGGCGCTACGGCGGCAGAATCTTTCTGATCGTGCTCAGCAACACCGACTACCCCAGCGCGGTAAAAATCGCCCAAAGAATCAAATACAGCTTCACACAGAATGCGGCAGCCGCGGATAAAGAGGTGTCCGCTTTTACGGCACACTTCGGCGTGAAGACGTTATCGGACCGCATCAACGACGCCGATACCTTTATTCGGTCGGCGTTTATATCCATCGGAACCAATGCCGTGGATTAGCAACATTACTTGATAAAAGATAGGATTAAATAAACGAAAGCCGCCTGCTTATATGACAGGCGGCTTTGGCTTTATGAAATTGAATCGACCAATGGCTATAGTATCGATATGGTAAAGGCAAAGGATTTGCTTTCGCCCGCGGGCAGTAAAGTAACGCCGCGCTTCTTTTCAAAGACATCACCCTCGTCGCTGCAGGTAGAAAGGCCCTTCCACGGCTCCAGCGCAACAAACGGCCCGTCGTTTTTGCTCGACCACACAATGACGGTGTCAAAATCCTCAAAGCTCATCTTAAGCCCCCTGCCGGTTTGGGGGTTATAAAGCTTCGCTTGTCTGGACTTGAGCTTATCAAACACGAGGCAGTCCACCCGGAAGAGATCGTGGTTCATGCGAAGCGCCTTCTCGTTCGTGAGCAGGCGGGTCTTATCCTCCATATCCACAAGTCCGGTGGCGGGTACCGAGGCGGGACAGTCGGCCGTTTCAGCCTGTTCAAACTCCACCACATAATCCTCAAAGCGCTCCCCGCTAAAAAGCGGGCAGTTAAAGCCCGGATGTGCCCCGATCTGGAACGGCAGCACCACCTGATTGTTGTTCACTACTGTATATTCCGTGATAAGGCTCTTGCCCTGTAGGGTGTACTTTACAAACAGCTTAAAGTCGTAGGGGTAACGCTCCCTTGTCTCGTCGCTGGCGCCGACGCAGAAGGTGATAGAATCTTCACGCGTCTCG
Source organism: Bacillota bacterium (assembly GCA_023412215.1). GTDB lineage: Bacteria > Bacillota > Clostridia > Oscillospirales > Ruminococcaceae > Acetanaerobacterium. The sequence continues at coordinate 61,109 of JAEYNX010000004.1, forward strand.
GTCACCTCAAACTCCAGCTTGCGCACCACCCCGTGGCGCTCCATAAAGCAGCTTTTATCGCCGCCGATAATTGCCTTTTTATCCCGCAGGCTGCCCACAATCGGGAAGAGGATAGGAGCCTGACTGCCCCAGTACTTTGCGTCGCCCACCCACACATACTCCGTGCCCGCTTTGTCCTTCACCGACGTCATCTCGCCGCCGAGAGAATTGAATTGCGCTGTTAATTCGTTATTTTGAATCGTGTATTTCATCGCTGACGCCCCCTTGCTTAATATGGATGATTTTTATGAAAGCATCCCCTAATTTTTTATTGTATGGTTTCTCAAATCAATTGTCAATGAAATGAGGCAAACTATTTAAAGCCCGCTTTTCCCCTTATACCTATTACAAATAGGTATAAGGGGAAAATTCAAGCCATAGGTTGAACTGACGCCTTTAGTGAAGAATTTTTACGTACTACTTCTTATTGCATTTAGTAATACGAACTTCACGCCAACCCGCAAAAACAAAGTCATAACCTCCCGTTTTATCCGCATATATATTACTACTTACACAAAGTCAATTGCCGCAGTTATCAAGCCATTCGTGTTCTGTCGCTTTTAATCAGCCGCTGCAGCGCTTGAAGGCTCAATTGACTTAAATAAACGGGGGAGGGAACACGGTAAAGTGAAGGGGAAGCCGGAAGAGCGGGCGGCGCAGCTCGCATTATATATGATAGAAAACAAACAGACGGTAAGAGGCGCCGCCAAAGCGTTTGGAATATCGAAGAGCACGGTACATAAAGACGTCACCGAACGGCTGAAAAAGGTGAACAAAGCCCTTTACCTGCAGGTAAAATCACTGCTGGAGCAGAACAAGGCCGAGCGCCACATACGGGGCGGGCAGGCCACCAAAGAGAAATACCGTGCGGGTAAGGCCCCATCGCCTAGGGTGTATAAATTCTAGTCTTTGGTGCACGGCCGCCGGGCGCATGTCTTTTTCGCAGCACAAAACGAGGATGCAGACGACTATCTGCATCCTCGTTTTTTATTTCTCACTAAACTTTATTCTTCGCTCTTTTCAATGGCTTGCAGCGGGTCTACATACTTGCCGTCAACCATCACCTCAAAGTGCAGATGCGGCGGCAGCCCGATCTCCGCGATGGCGGTTTCACCCACGCAGCCGATCACCTCGCCGATCTCCACCGTGTCGCCTTCCTTGACGGTCACGCCCTCGGTGAGCGAGCAGTAGCGGCTAACCATCTTGTTGTCGTGCTTGATCTCTACCACCGTGCCCCACAGGCTGTCGGTATAAATCTTCTGCACCTTGCCGTCGGTCACCGCTTTTACCGGGCTTCCCACCTCGGCTGCGATATCCACACCGTTGTGGGTACGCCAGTCGTTCATGGTTTTATCCAGCGTAAGCTCACCATTCGAGTATTTATTGATGGAGTCGCCCGAGATAGGCAGCACGAATAGCATATCTTGCGGCGGTGTTTGCTGTGCGGCAGCATTTAAGGTATCTTGCGCACCTTGCGAAGAAGTAACAGATTCCTGCGAGGGCTGCGACTCTGCCGATAATTCCGGCGATGAAGATTGCGCGTTCTGCTCTATCGGTAGATCCTGCTCCTTTTGCCCCGCCTCTTCTATGTCTGGAAAGGCCCAATTATTTTCACTCTCGCTTTCTACCGCGGCGGGCTCCTGGGTGGAGATTTTATTGAGCGTGCCGTTGATTGCTGCCCAGGATGCAAAGCCGGCACCCGCAAGACAAATTGCCAGTGCAATGTAAAAGCCGTTCCCCTTGATGAATTTACCGAATTTGTTCTTGCCAAAATGTAAGTTTGCCATAATACTAAACACCTCCAAGTGTATTTTGAACACAATCCCGCCTGTTTATGCCGCCGTCGCCTGAAAACAGCATGTTTTTTGACGTTAAAACGCAGTCGTATCTTCTGGCTTTTGGCGCTATGAATAAACTTTCGGTAAACATATTGTTATCCGCTGTGTGGTGGTTTAGTATAGCTTTTTACAAGAATATTCTGGTAACGTCAATTTTGACGCTTGAAATGGGCCGCAGCATCCTTCTCTTGGCGGTATAAAGAGAAGAAGACTGCGGCCTTAGTGATTCAGTCGCCTGCTTTTACACAGTTTCACATGCCTTTTTACCGCTTATTTTGACGGTATTTTAATTGCATATAAAGAACGAATACGGTAGAATAAAAGGCGGGGAAGGAATGATTGATTTGGCAATAGAGACAATACTCACACTCATCGGCAAAATCTTTTTAATGGTTGCCGCGGGGTTCATCTTCAAAAAAATGAGACTCATCAACGACGAACTTCAAAAAGGCCTTTCCACCTTACTGGTAAATGCCATTTTGCCGTTTAACCTGCTGGCCTCCGCCGGGCAGCCTTTTTCAAAGGAGCTTTCTTTCGGCCTGTTGCTGGTCAGCATCGCGGGCGTTTTGTATTATGTGGGCGCTATTCTCATTTCAAACCTGCTCAGCAAGGCACTGAAGGCGTCTAAGGCTGAAAAAGGGGTTTTTGTATCGATGTCCGTCTTTCAAAACGCGGGGTTCATCGGCATTCCCCTAGCCAGTATGCTTTTTGGCGACGAGGGGGTTTTATACGCCGTCATCTATAACATGGTGTTTCAGCTCTTCTTTTTTACCTACGGCCTCTATAAGCTTGGCGGTGAAAAAGGGTTCAGCCTGCGCGGCCTTGCGCGCAACGGGCTGGTGCTGATATCGCTGCTCTCGGTGGGCCTTTACCTCTCACCTTTGCGCCTGCCCGAATTCATGCAGGGGGCGATTAAAACCATCGGCGACATGATGGTTCCGCTTTCGATGATCTTAATCGGCTGCTCGCTCACTGGCATACACCCAAAAGACCTGCTCAAGGATAAACACGCCTATCTGGTTTCCGCGCTGCGGCTGATCATCTTTCCGCTGATTACGCTGCTTATCGCCAAGCTGGTTGGCCTTACGGGCCCTGTGGGGGTGGTGTGCGTGATACTTGCCGGGGTACCCTCGGGTACCATGAATGTGATCTTCGCGCAGCAGAACAACTGCGCGCCGGATTTTGCGGCCCGCGCGTCGATACACGGGGTTATCTTTATGGCGGTGACAATTCCGATACTGATCTTTGCGGCGACTGCTATCCTCGTTTAGCGGAAAATTTTCCTATCTCGCGGCAAAAACAGATTCAAAAAAATACAAACGGCAGAGGAACGGCGCAATACTAATTCCAATAAGAAATAGTACGTAAAATTCTTCACAAAAGGCGTAAATGGGGCCTTTTACTTGAATTTTTCTATATTTCTAATTGAAATAAGTATAAAGCGACTCCTCTGCCGTTTAAACTTTCCTGTCGGTGATGGTTGGTTACTGCAAGGTATAATCGCAAAGGCTGCCGTAATCCCCGCGGATGGTGATGGCGGCGGTGAGCTTCTTCGTGTTGTACACCACCGACCATTGTGTGCGGTCGGGGATGGATACCTGCTCAAGCAGGCGCATGGCCTCCGCCTCACCAAGGACGCCCCCGCTCTGCGCAAGGCGGTCCTGAATGGCGTCATAGCGGTCAAACTCCGTAAAGCCCTCGCCGATATTTAAGCCGTTGTACATCACAAAATTGGTGGCCGCCGGGTAGGCGTCGGGTGCCTTTACCACCTTCAGCTCATGATCCCAAAACTCCAGAACCACAGCGTTGCCGGTTGCATCGGCCACAAGGTAGTGGCACTGTATATCCCCCGAAAAGTAGATGTTATAGTCCTTGAGCAGCACAACGGCCTCCTCCACGGTCGCGGCCTTGTCGAGCATCAGGCGGATGGCGGTGGTGGTGTTGAGCGTCACCTGCCCGTCTTTGTTCGGCGGGTAGGCCTCGGGCACCGCGAGCAGCGCCACGGCAAGCCCCTTTTCGTTCATGCCGTCAAACGGCAGGTAGGGGGCGGCAAGGGTTAAAAAGCTGTTGATATCGCGCTCCTTGGGTAGGTTTTGCTCGCTGTAGCCCAAAAACGCGAGGTTGACGGTGGATACCGAAGCGTACCCGTCGGCGGGCTTGGTATGTAAGAGGAGCGGCGGGGCGTAGTCGAAATCGAAATTGCGGCCGTAAACGCCGTCGCCCGCCTCGTTATGCGCGTAAAAGGCGCTGCAGCCGCCCCCCGTAATGCCCAGATCAATGGGCAGGCCCTTGAGCAGGCGCTTGGTGACAAACTGCTCGATCTCCGCGTCGCTGTGCGCGCCCTGTTTTAAAAAGTCGTCAAAGCCGTAATCCCCGTAATAGGTCATGGCGTAAAACGGGGCGGAATTCATCTGCTTAAGGGAAAAGAGACTGCGCAGCTCATTCAAAAACGCCAGCACAACCGCTGCAAGGATCAGCAGCAGCGCCGCGCCGACGCCGATAAAGATATTTCGTACCGTTTTTTTCATGTTCAACTCCGTAATACCGCCCGAAGGCATATTGAGACCTTTAAAATGGCCAGCCGGTGGACGTTTCTGTTCCCGTCTATCCGCCTGTTGGCACCCGGCAAATAGGCAAAACTGCCAGCAGCCTAACTGGAATTTATTATAGCTTAACCGGGGCTAATTGTACAGCCTGTGGATGCTATTCTCTGCCGGGATTTCGATCTTCCGCAAAGGGGCTGTGGCTTAAAAATATTCGCGATTTTGCGTTTTTAACAAGTCGTTTTTTTGTATTTCACCAGCCCCCAAAAGGCAAGAAATTGCACGAACGGATGAAAAAGAGGAAGAAAACCGGTCGTTTTATGGGCGATATGGAACCCTATATAAGTCTTTTGCGTTAATCCTCGGTAAAATTTGCGAAAAGGTTTAATTTTCATTAATATTATGCGTTTACCTGTAGATTTTTTAACGTGGTTCTGTTATAATTTCAATGGTAAGCCGAGTGAATGTTATTTTATTAACAATCCCCGTTTTGCTTGTACGGCAGAATGTTCCGTGCGGGCCAAGATGGCTCGGCTATTCAGCCGTGCAAAAAATCCACGGTTTATGGCATATCGTAAAGGATATTTTTGCGTATCGTTCCACAATAATCGGTTGAGGAGGTAACATCCAACATGGCAAAATCCACCACAAATGTGCCTTTTCGCGGCACAAAAGAGCAGGAGGTCGCTCTGCTTAAGCTGATTAAAGATCACAAAGAGCAGCAAGGCGCACTGATGCCTGTTTTACAGGGTGCACAGGAGATTTACGGCTACCTGCCCCTTGAGGTGCAAGAGATGGTTTCCGAGGGCCTGAACATCCCCCTTGAGGAGATTTACGGCGTAGTAACCTTCTACTCGCAATTCTCGCTTTACCCGAAGGGCGAATACAAGGTTTCGGTTTGTCTGGGTACCGCCTGCTACGTAAAAGGCGCCGGTGATATCTATGCCAAGCTGATGGAAAAGCTGAACATCAAGGGCGGCGAATGCACCCCCGACGGCCGCTTTTCGCTTGACGCCTGCCGCTGCATCGGCGCGTGCGGTCTTGCCCCCGTGATGATGATAAACGACGATGTATACGGACGTCTGGTGCCCGACGACATCGAGGGCATCCTTGAGAAATACCGCAATAAATAACGACTGCGCCGCGGGAAGAAAGGGTTTATCCGTATGCAGGAGCTTTCTTTAAACATCCTAGACATTGCGCAGAACTCCGTTAAAGCGAAGGCTTCTCTGATTACGGTTGAGGTGACGGAGCGCACGTCGGAGGATACCCTGACCATCACCATTGCAGATAACGGCTGCGGCATGAGTGAGGAAACCGCCCAAGCGGCGGCAGACCCGTTTTACACCACCCGCACCACCCGAAAGGTTGGTTTGGGGCTGCCCTTTATCAAGATGGCGGCAGAGATGACGGGCGGCAGCTTCGACATCCGCTCGGCGGTAGGGGTCGGCACCACGGTAAAGGCCGTATTCGGCTTAAGCCATATCGACCGCATGCCGCTGGGGGATATGTGTTCCACCATGCTCACGCTCATCTCGGGCAGCCCGAACATCGACTTTGTGTATACCCATCAAAGGAATTCGCAAAGCTTTGCGATGGACACGCGGCAGTTTAAAGAAATCCTCGGCGAGGTACCGCTTAACGCCCCCGAGGTACTTACGTTTATTAAGGATTACATGACCGAGAACGACATTTAACGGTCTGTTCTCACTGTTGAAGAATTTTATCTCTAATACTATTTGGAGGTGTACTTTATGAAGAGTCTGGCGGAGCTTCAGGCTTTACGCGATTCGATGAAGAATAAAATGGGCATTCGCGCTGATGAAAGCGGCTGCACCCGCATTGTTGTGGGTATGGCTACCTGCGGTATCGCCGCGGGCGCGCGCCCGGTACTCACCGCCTTTACCGAAGAGGTGGGCAAAAGAAACCTTGGCAACGTGGCGGTATCTCAAACAGGCTGCATCGGCATCTGCCAGTATGAACCGGTGGTTGAGGTTTACGTGCCCGGGCAGGAAAAGGTAACCTATGTGAAGATGACCGCCGAAAAGGTGGCGAAGGTAGTAAACGACCATATTGTCAACGGCAATGTCGTTACCGAATATACCATTGGTGCCAACGCGAAGTAGAGTGTAAGGAGGAAAAAGAGCAATGTATCGTTCCCATATACTTGTCTGCGGTGGTACCGGCTGTACCTCTTCAGGCAGTCAGCATATCATTGACGAGCTGGAAAAAGAGCTCGCCAGCCAGAACCTGCAGGATGAAGTAAAGGTTATTAAAACCGGCTGCTTCGGCCTGTGCGCGCTGGGCCCCATCATGATCGTATACCCCGAGGGGAGCTTCTACTCCCGCGTGACCCCTGAGGATATGCACGAGATCGTTTCCGAGCACCTTGTAAAGGGGCGTATTGTAAAGCGCCTGCTGTACCAGGAGACCATCGAAGACGACACCATCAAGTCTTTAAACGAAACCACCTTCTATAAAAAGCAGCATCGTATCGCGCTGCGCAACTGCGGCGTAATCAACCCCGAGGATATCAACGAGTACATCGCCTACGACGGCTACCAGGCACTTGGCAAAGTACTTACCGAGATGACCCCCGACGACGTGGTTAAGATCATCAAGGATTCCGGCCTGCGCGGCAGAGGCGGCGGCGGCTTCCCCACCGGCCTTAAGTGGAGCTTCGCGAAGGCCTCCGTTTCGGATAAGAAGTATGTGTGCTGCAACGCCGACGAAGGCGACCCCGGCGCGTTCATGGACCGTTCGGTGCTCGAGGGCGACCCCCACGCGGTAATCGAGGCCATGGCCATCGCGGGCTATGCCATCGGCGCGGATCAGGGCTATATCTACGTGCGTGCGGAGTACCCCATCGCCGTAAAGCGCCTTGACATCGCCATCAAGCAGGCCCGTGAGATGGGCTTCCTCGGCGAGGACATCTTCGGCACCGGCTTTAACTTTAACCTTGAGCTTCGCCTTGGCGCGGGCGCGTTCGTATGCGGCGAGGAAACCGCGCTGATGACCTCTATCGAGGGCAACCGCGGTGAGCCGAGACCCCGTCCTCCGTTCCCTGCGGTAAAGGGTCTGTTCGGCAAGCCCACCGTATTAAACAACGTTGAAACCTACGCAAACGTTCCCCAGATCATCCTAAACGGCTCCGAATGGTTCTCTGCCATGGGCACCGAGAAGAGCAAGGGCACCAAGGTGTTCGCGCTCGGCGGCAAGATCAACAACACCGGCCTCGTGGAGGTTCCCATGGGCACCACGCTGCGCGAGATCGTTGAAGAGATCGGCGGCGGTATCCCGAACGGCAAGAAGTTTAAGGCAGCTCAGACGGGCGGCCCCTCCGGCGGCTGTATCCCCGCTGAACATCTGGATATTCCGATTGATTATGACAATCTTATAGCTATAGGCTCGATGATGGGCTCCGGCGGTCTTATCGTTATGGACGAAGACACCTGTATGGTAGATATCGCCAAGTTCTTCCTTGAGTTTACGGTTGAAGAATCCTGCGGAAAGTGCACCCCCTGCCGCGTAGGCACCAAGCGCCTGTACGAGATACTCGACCGTATCACCAAGGGCAAGGGCAAGCTTTCCGACCTCGACGAGCTCGATGAGCTCTGCCGATACATCAAGGATAACGCCCTCTGCGGCCTTGGCCAGACGGCACCCAACCCCGTACTTTCCACCATGCATTTCTTCCGCGACGAGTATGTTGCGCACATCGTAGACAAAAAGTGCCCCTCCGGCGTGTGCAAGGCGCTCTTAAACTTTGTAATAGACCCCGACAAGTGCATAGGCTGTACGCTTTGCGCAAAGAATTGCCCCGCCAGTGCTATTGAGGGCTCTGTAAAAGCAGCGCATAAGATCGACCCCGCCAAGTGCATCAAGTGCGGCGTCTGCATGGAAAAATGCCGTTTCGGCGCAATCTCGAAGAAATAAAGGAGTGTACCTGTAATGGAAAATGTAAATATCAAGATAAACGGTATGCCCTTATCCGTGCCGAAAGATTTTACCATTCTTGAGGCCGCAAGGCAAGCCGGTATAGAGATCCCCACCCTCTGCTACTTAAAGGATATCAACGCCATCGGCGCCTGCCGTATCTGCGTGGTAGAGGTGAAGGGCGCGAGAAGCTTGGTAGCCTCCTGCGTATACCCCGTAAACGAGGGTATGGAGATTACCACCAACTCCGAGAAGGTGGCAAAGAGCAGAAAGCAAACGCTCGAGCTCATCCTTTCCACCCACAACAAAACCTGCCTTTCCTGCGTGCGCAGCGGCAGCTGCGAATTGCAGAAGCTCAGCAACGAGTACGGCATTGAGAACGAAAACCGCTACATGGGCGAGAACATCAGCTACCCCATAGACCGTTCCGCCCCCCATATGTACCGCGACAACAGCAAGTGCATCCTCTGCCGCCGCTGTGTCGCCGCCTGCGACAAGCTGCAGAGCGTTTCGGTCATCGGCCCCAACGAGCGCGGCTTTAAAACCCACATCGGCAGCGCGTTTGAAAACAACCTTGCCGACGTAGCGTGCGTATCCTGCGGCCAGTGCATCGTAGCCTGCCCCACCGGCGCACTCTCGGAGAACGACCAGACCGCTCTGGTTTGGAAGGCGCTTGCCGACCCCACCAAGCACGTGATCGTTCAGCCCGCTCCCTCCATCCGCGTAACCCTCGGCGAGTCCTTCGGCATGCCGATCGGCACCAATGTGAAGGGTAAGATGGTTGCGGCGCTGCGCCGCCTTGGCTTTGACGGCGTGTTCGACACCGACTTCTCGGCCGACCTCACCATCATGGAAGAGGCCACCGAGCTTTTACACCGCTTAAACAACGGCGGAAAGCTGCCGCTGATCACCTCCTGCTCTCCGGGCTGGATTAAATTCTGCGAGCACAACTTCCCCGATTTCTTAGAGAACCTTTCGAGCTGCAAATCGCCCCAGCAGATGTTCGGCGCCGTGGCAAAAACCTACTACGCCAAGAAGATGGGCCTCGACCCCAAGGACCTCGTTGTGGTGAGCATCATGCCCTGCACCGCGAAGAAGTTCGAGACAGGCCGCGACGACCAGTCGGCTGCCGGAGGCGGCATCCCCGATGTGGACGTGGCACTGACCACCCGTGAGCTTTCACGCATGATCAAGCGCGCAGGCTTAAACTTTGCGGCCCTTCCGGACGAAGAGTTCGACGCACCGCTCGGCATCTCTACCGGCGCCGGCGTCATCTTCGGCGCTACCGGCGGCGTTATGGAGGCGGCGCTCAGAACCGCCAATGACGTGCTCACCGGCAAGGATAACAAGGAGATTGACTTCACCGAGGTGCGCGGCACCGAGGGCATTAAGGAGGCCACCTACAACATCGCAGGCACCGAGCTGAAGGTTGCCGCGGTATCCGGCCTTGCCAACGCCAGAAGGCTGCTGGATGATATCCGCGCGGGCAAGCGTGACTATCAGTTCATCGAGGTAATGGCCTGCCCCGGCGGCTGTGTAAACGGCGGCGGCCAGCCCACCCAGCCCGCCAGCATCCGCAACTTTGTAGACCTCAAGACATTGCGTGCTAAGGCCATCTACCAAGAGGACAAAGACCTGCCCTTAAGAAAGAGCCACCAAAACCCCGCAGTAAAGGCCCTGTACGATGAGTTCTTGGAGAAGCCCGGCAGCCATAAGGCGCACGAGATTCTTCACACCACCTACGTGGCGAGAGAAAAGTTCTAATAGCTGCAATACAAGCTGCGAGCCGTCCCTTCGGGGACGGCTCGTCTTTTGCACGGATAAATTTCACCGGATGTTGTATTTTTTCTTGCATTTTCGTACAATAGAATGGTACTATTACTATGGATGAGTAAAAATGGTAATGTACCTTGAAGCGCTTTATAAACTCTGTTTAACCCGACCATACTAAGATATTCCCACGAACGATCTGTACTGAATATAAGAACTGTTTTTATATTTATTAGAGCTTAAACAGGGAGGAACTGTCATGCCATTGTTCACCAAATCGCGCAATGACGGCATCTATGTTCAGGGAGAAGCAGCACACGGATTGATTATGCCCCATATCATGTGTACCCGCACCGAGTCGGTGATATATTTCCCGCTCGAGCTGTGCGTCGAAAGCACGATGCGCTATATCGACAGTCAGCGCGCAAAAGGGGTAAGGGTGACGCTGTTTAACATCGTCCTTGCGGCCATTGCCCGTACCGCCTGCGAATTTCCTAAAATCAACCGCTTTATCGCGGGCAGGCGCCTGTACCTGCACAACAGCTTTGAGGCCGGTTATGTTATAAAGCGCCGCATGTCGCTCGAAGGCGACGACAGCAACATTAAGCTTGCCTTTCTGCCAACCGAAAACCTGTTTGACTGCGCACAGAAGATGAATGCGCGGCGCAGTGAGATCAAACGGGGGGAGCTGGACGAATCGGACGAGTTGGTGGCGATCTTTTCCCACCTGCCCCGCTTTGCGATGCGCCTTGCCGCCTCTGCCGTTAAAGTGTTGGATTATTTCGGGATGCTGCCGCGCGCCTTTACCGACGGCCTGCCGTTTTTCGCGAGTGTTTTTATCTCGCATGTCGGCAGCATCGGTGCCGACGCGCCATACCACCACCTGTTTGAGATGGGCACCTGTTCGATCTTCATCACCCTGGGCAGGGTTTACGATAAGCTCATTCTCACCGGCGACGGTGCGGTGCGCAACGCAAAGTTTGTAAATATCCGCACCACGATCGACGAGCGCATCTGCGAAGGGTACTATCTAGTCCGCGCGCTTGACCGTTTTAAGGAGCTTGTGACAAACCCCGCGCTCTTAGAGGTTGCCTACAGCGAAAAGGAGAAGGCTCTTATGCGGCAGACAGCCCCTTAAGATTACATACGTTTAAACGATACCGCCAATCGCACCCCCACTTCGGCACCACGGCGGAGAAACGGAGACCTATTGCTATGAACAAGTTTTTGTATAAGCTTGAACGCCTGATACGGCCCATCGCCATACCGAACCTGATGATTTTTATCGCGGGCGGTATGCTGCTGGTTTTTGCGCTAGACTTTGCAGGGCTGAACCTTTCGTCCTATCTCGACCTTGACCGCGCGTCGCTCTTTCAGGGGCAGGTATGGCGGCTGCTCACCTTTCTCTTGCTGCCGCCCCCTTCAAGCGCCATCTTTATTATCTTCGCGCTGTACTTTTACTACCTGATCGGCTCGAACCTCGAGCACCAGTGGGGTGCCGCAAGGTTTACCCTCTACTATCTCATCGGCGTTATCGGTGCCATTATCGCCGCGCTGATCTCCGGCTATGGCAGCAACACCTACCTAAATCTCTCGCTCTTCTTCGCGTTTGCGGTCATCTTCCCCGATTATCAGGTGCTGCTCTTCTTCGTGCTGCCGGTAAAGGTAAAATACCTCGCGCTGATCGACGCCGCGTTCTTCGCGGCCAGCCTTGTGCTGGCGGTGATCCGGCAGGAGTGGTACGAGGTGGCGGCCATTATCGCCTCGCTGTTAAACTTCTTTTTGTTCTTTGGCGGCGACTTCTTCAGGCATATTAAAGAACAGCGGCAATATTCGGCGACCCGCCGCAACTTCCGCAGGCAGATGAACAATAACCGCTGGCGCTAGCTCACGGCTTACGCCGGCATGGACTAAAATGAACTCAAAGGATGTTACAATAGCAACATGGAAAGACCACAGAAGCGTATCATCGGTAAAAACACCTCGCTGTTTGCCGTTTCCTTCCCTATATTCGTCGAGCTGATTTTACAGATGCTTGTAGGCAACGTAGACCAGTTCATGATTAGCCGCTTCTCCGACAACGCGGTGGCGGCCATCGGCAATGTGAATCAGGTAATGAACCTTGTGCTGATTATGTTCAGCGTGCTCAGCACCGCGACGACCATCATGGTTTCGCAGTACCTCGGCGCAAAAGACTATGACCATGTTTCGGAGGTTTACTCGGTCGCGGTATTTATAAACCTCGCCTTTGGCCTGGTAGTAGGTATCGCCCTGGTGGCGCTGGCCAAGCCCCTGTTTACGCTCATGCAGATTCCCCCCGAACTGCTCACCGACGCAATCACCTACCTGAACATCGTCGGCAGCACCATCTTTTTGCAGGCGCTGTTTAACACCCTCGCGGTAATCTTCCGCAGCAACGGTTACATGCAGTACACCATGTATGTCGCGCTGCTGTTAAACGTCACCAATATCTTCGGCAACGCGCTGCTGCTTTACGGCTGGTGGGGTCTGCCGCGCATGGGGGTTGCGGGTGTCGCGATTTCAAGCGTGATAAGCCGCGCGTTGGGCGTTATCGTTTTAATCGTTCTGTTTCGCTTTAAGATCGAAGGGCATATCTCGGTTAAATACCTCCGCCCCTTCCCCCTCGCTACGCTTAAAAGGCTTTTATCCATCGGCTTACCGGCGGGCGGTGAGTCGTTATCCTATACACTCGCCCAAACGGTTCTGCTGGGCATGGCAAACACGCTGGGCGCCGCCACGGTATCCGCCCGCGCTTACTCCATGCTGATTGCGTGGTTCGCCATCGTCTACTCGGCGGCGGTGAGTCAAGGCACACAGATTATCGTCGGGCACCTCATCGGTGCCGGTGAAGAGGATGCCGCGGACAAGCGGGTGCGCAGGACCCTTCTTCCCGCGCTGCTCATCGCCCTGTGCGTGACGATTATCCTCTACTTTTCCAGCGACCTGCTGTTCTCGGTATTTACCAAGAACCCCGAGATCATCGCACTTGGCAAGCAGGTAATGCTGGTGGAGATCTTTCTGGAGCTCGGGCGCACCACCAACCTGGTTATCATCCGCAGCCTGCAGGCAGCGGGGGATGTGCGCTTCCCCATCTTTATCGGCATCATCACGATGTGGGGCGTTTCGGTGGTGGTCGGCTACCTGCTCGGTATACATATGGGCCTCGGCCTGATGGGCTTGTGGATCGGCGTGGCGTGCGACGAATGCCTGCGCGGGGTGATCGTGCTCCTGCGCTGGTTCAGCGGCGTATGGCGCGGGCGCGCCTTTGTGCAGCGCAAGCCCGCAGAGGAAGAGGCTCAGGGTTAAGCCAAGGCTATCCCACTGAACCTAGAAAGGTATGGTAGCTTCATGGAACAAAGTGATATAGACCGCATTAACGTCCTCGCTAGAAAGGCGCGCACCGAAGGGCTTACCGAGGCGGAGAAGGCCGAACAGGCCGAACTTCGCAAGGCATATATCGCGGCCTACCGGCAGAGCCTGATCAGCACGCTCGACCGCGTGGTGATTGCCGAACCGGACGGCACCACCCATAAACTAAAAAAGAAACCGCAGCAGGAATAATTTTAAGGGGCGACCGTCGGTCGCCCCTCTTTTATCCCCCACCACCCGCGCTTTACATAATCTTTACACTTCTTCTGCTTTGTGCTATAGTAGCATCACAAGCAACATTTTCCATGCTGCCTGCCGCATATAGTTTAAATAAGCTGTAACGGGAGGATTGTGTAATGAATATCGTGGATGTGTTCTGGCAGGTGACGGCATATCTGAAGGAGGTAAACCTCGTTTCAACCTTCGTCCGGCTGTTTTTAGCGGTGGTACTGGGCGGCATCATCGGCATGGAGCGCCGCCGCAAACGGCAGGCGGCGGGCTTTCGCACGCACATACTGGTGTGTGTCGGCTCCACCCTTGCGATGATCACCAACCAGTATATCTACACCTATATCACAAACGGTGTGGGCGACCCCGCGCGCATCGGCGCACAGGTGATCAGCGGCATCGGCTTCCTGGGCGCGGGCACCATCCTGATCACCGGCAAGCAGCAGATCAAAGGGCTTACCACGGCGGCGGGGCTGTGGGCCTCGGCGGCGATGGGGCTGGCGATAGGCATCGGCTTTTACAGCGGCGCATTGATCGGCTGCCTGTTCATCATGGTGGTGATCACCTACCTGCACAAGTTCGACGAGGTGTTCTATAAGCGCGCTCACATCGTAAACCTGTATATCGAGATAGACGGGCTGCCGAGGTTTAAAGAGGTGCTGGCCTACCTGCGCGCAAACCACAGGGAGGTAAGCTCGGTGGACCTTGTACGGCCCAAGGACAGCGACATCGAGAACCTTGGCATGTTTGCGACCATCAGCTTTGACCCCAAGCAGGATGAGCAGGAAGCCATCGAAAGCATCCGTTCTTTACAGGGCGTAACCTTTGTGGAGGAATTAAGCTGGCAGACCTTTTGACAGCAGGGAGGATTACCGACAATGGAACTGATTAAGGATTATAAACACGACCCCGCCCTGCGCACAAGCTTTGAGGCGCTCGCACACGAAACCTTCGGCCTCAACCTCGAACCGTGGTACCGCGCGGGCTTTTGGGACAATACCTACGTGCCCTACTCCCTTGCAGAGAACGGCAGGGTTGTCGCCAACGTCTCGGCCAACACCGTTTATTTGACCGTTGACGTCAGGCCGGTAAATGCCATCATGCTGGGTACGGTGATGACCCATAAGGACCATCGCGGCAAAGGCTACGCGGCCCGCCTGATGAATGCGGTGCTGGACGAATACCACGCCAGCGCCGATTTGATCTACCTCTTTGCCAACGAACAGGCGCTGGATTTTTACCCGAAGTTCGGTTTTGTGCCGAGGGAGGAACAGCAGTGCTTTGTAAATTTAAAAGGGGTAACGCCGAAGCCGGAGCCGTATAATAAGCTGAATATCCGAAAAACGGACGACCTCGCGCTGGTGCGGCGGCTGATAAGCACCG
Source organism: Bacillota bacterium (assembly GCA_023412215.1). Classification (GTDB taxonomy): domain Bacteria; phylum Bacillota; class Clostridia; order Oscillospirales; family Ruminococcaceae; genus Acetanaerobacterium. The sequence continues at coordinate 76,236 of JAEYNX010000004.1, forward strand.
GCTTTTCGGCGCGCAAGCGCCTGAATGCAGCCGGCAACGGCGCGCTGATACTCTTCTACTGCTTAAGCGGCCTTGAAAACGGTCTGCGGTACTACCCGGGCAGCGATACCCTGCTGTTTTACGACAACGGGGTGCTGCTGGATTATTTTTCGGGCGGCGGGCTTACCCTCGCCGAGGCCGCGGCCCTGCTGGCCGAGGGGCAGAGCGAGCTGCCGCTGGGCTTCACCCCCGAAGAGGACAGCTCGGATTACCTCTGGCGCCGCTATGACGGCCACCTGTTTACCCTCGGCGGGGAAAAACTGACGGGCAATTTTATGTTCCCCTCCCTTTCGCGGGCATGATACTTGGGCTTGCGCCTACGGTTCCTGCCGGATTTGTCCGGCAAGGGTCTCTATCGCCTTTCGGCGGCTCGCTTCAAGGGTGCTCATATATGCCGTGAGCCTTGCCTGCCATTGCTTTTCGGCCTCGCTGCGGTGCAGCAGGCCGTCTTCCTCGTCCTTGGGCAGGGCCTGATACAGCAGGGCCAGCTCAAATTCCTGCAGGCTGGCGAACAGGGCGGTATACTCCTCGCCAAAAAAGCACTCGGCGGCTAAGATATCCGCCAGATCGCCGAAGGACTTCACCTGCCTGCGCACAAGCGGCAGCTTATCTGCCGCGCTGCGGCAGTCGCGCAGCTCCTCGGTGAGCTGCCGGAACCTCTCGTCGTCCATCCGCTCCCTGTCGCGGAAGACAAGCGCCTCCCCCTCGTCGGCGGCCTTGAATGCCGTGAAGGGTACGGGCCGGGTGGCGTCCAGCCGCGCGGCACTAATGCGCGGAACTACCGCGTTCATACAATCGCCTATATAATCCTGCATCGGGCTGTCCGCCATCACGGGCAGCTCTTGTTTTGCTTTTACCACCACACACTCAAGCTCCTGCTGCGAAAGGGGAGCGAGGCGGCTCAGAAGCCCGTCGATGTCCTCCCGCGTCAGCCGCAGATGATCCCCGCCCTTGCCGAGCAGGCTGCTGCCGAGCGCATTGGTGAGCGTGAGGGCGAAGATGTTCTCAAGCAGGTCTCTGAGCCCGGGGTGATAGCTAACGAGCAGGCACCCTACCTCCGCATGGTCATAGGCGGCGCAAAAGGCGTTTTCAAACGCGAGCTTTTGCAGGTACCCCTCGATATACTCAATGCCCGCAAGGGGTGCCCCTTCCGCGCAAAGCGGGTAGTCGATCATACAGGGGATGTCGTGCGCGGCGTAATAGAGGTCGTAGGCGCGGAAAAAGTCGGGCATCGCGGTATCGATCGTCTGGTTGTAGGCCTCGTTGTCGGTGTGCACGCGGGTGTGCTGCACCTCTGCCAGCAGCTCCTTCGCGCGTATTACCTTCGCCTTTGCGATCTCGCGCCCCTGGTTGTGGAGCAGCTCCAGCTCCCCGCCTTTCAGCGCGTCCAGCCGCGCGGGGATATCCGGCAGGTTTTTGAGCGCGAGCGACACATGAAAAAGGAAGGACGACAGGATGCCGCGGGCCGTTTCGGCCTTTACCGAGCTGCTCTCGCCGTGGGTGAAGCGCGTAAGCTGCTTTTGCAAAAGCACCGCCGTTTCGAGCTGGATGCGTTCCGCCTCTTCTGCGGTGATAAGCCCCAGCTGCCCCGCCTGCCGCAGCAGCGACTGCGCGTACTGCTCCTGATCGAGCATCCCCTCGTGCAGCAGGAACTGTTTTGAAAGCTCTGTACTCACTTAAAAATACCCCCTGTCGCCGTAATCGTCATACCCAGTCTGCGCCTCGCTCTCCTCGTCCGGTTCATCCTCGTCTTCAAACCCCGCAAAGCGTATGCCCCGCGCCAGCTTTTCAAGCTCGCGGCCGGTTAACAGCTCCAGTGAGCCGCCGCTGCGGGTATTGTAATACTCCTTCATCAGGGCAATCAGCTCGTCGTCGCTCAGGGTATCGAGCGTTTCATTTTTATAGTAGTAAAACGCCTCCACCAGCTCGTTTAATGTTTCGGCATACTCCTTCTGCAGCAAAAGCGGGGAATCGCAAAAGGCATCGATCAGCTTGCCGATAACACCCCCGCCAAATTCCACCCTGCCCGTAGCGGCCAGCGAGCGGCTGCGTGTTTCAACCAGCTCGCCCGCCTCCTGCTGTGTAAGGGTAAGCCCGTAGCGGCTGGTTTGCTGATTATAGGCGACAATCTCCGAAACCCCCATCTGCCGCACCAGCTGCGCGGGCAAAAAGCTGAAGTTATCCTCCACACCATACACCCCTTAAATTTTTTTAAAGAAAACGCTTGACACGCACCTGAATTTGTGCTATAGTAATCATGGATAGATTTGAAACAAAGTCAGAATAGGCGAATATAATTAATAATACCATTGGCTTAAATGAAAGTCAATGGTATTTTTGTCGGTCATAATAATAAACGAACGGAACGGTGACAGATTACATGTGGAGTAAAACCAAAAAGCGGCTGCAAAGCCTTTTATGCGGTTCATTAAAAGAAAGGGTTGACTTCCACTGCTCAAACTATAGAATACAGGATGGAATAGGGCGAACCTATATTACCGTAGACGGACGTGAAGTCTACAATATGTGCACCCTCAAAAGGGATTATTACCGCACACCAAAGGAAGGGGTTTATTCGCAGGCAGAGTTTTTAAAGGCAGTAAAGGAGTATATGAATACCCCCATAGAAGACTCCTTAAAATCTCCTGATACCATCACGAAGATTTTCGTTCTGCTCGATAGGAGAATCGGCAAAAGAACTCTAGAGAATAGGAAGGAGACCATGGAAAAGGACGAAGATATTGTGCGGTATTTCTATGAATTGAGATGTAGCGCAGAAGGAATCAAGGAACTGTAAAAACAGTTCCTTGTTCTTCTTATATCCTGTTGAATTTTCCTATTTTATGCGGCGCACGCTCCGGCGGGCCACCATCCGCATGGATTGAAGACCTTAGAAGTCGACCGGATTTAATTTATACGCAACCTCGGTCGGCAGCCAGCCCAGCTGCTCAAACAACTTTACCTGTGGGGTATTCCCCAGCTTACGGGTCGCCTCCTCAACCGCAACCCGCACAAAACCCAGCCGTGCCCAATAAGCGCCCGCTTCTGTGCTGAACAGGTAGACCGCCTCCAAATCGTTCTCGGCGGCTTCTGTAAGCAGCGCCCGGGTAAGCATCTTGGCAATGCCCAGCTTCCGGTATGCATGATCGACAAGCGCGCTTCTCAGCAGGCCGCAGTTATTCTCGTACTCGCAGCCTATAACACCGACGAGTTTGTCTGCATCGAAGGCGCCCCAGTAGGTCGTCCCCTTTTCAAGGATGCCCTCCGGCCTTAAATCGTCGGTTGCAAGCAACCCCAGCACGCGGTCTTTGTCTTTTACCTCAAGCTTTTTAATTTCTATACTCATGTCCAGTCCTCCGAACTACATAGTATCTAGGTGGGCAGCACGAGCTCCGGCGGGTCTGGGAGCGGCGGGTGGCTTTGCTCGTAGGCCGCCTTCTCGCGGGCAACCTGTTTTGCGATCTTCTCGCGGCTGGGGCGCGGCTGCTGGCGCAATAGCTCGGGCGGAGTCGCCTCATAGTCATTCGGGCAGTAAGGCAGGGCGAGGGAGTATTCGCTGGGGTCTTTTAGCAGCGTGCCCCAGCGGTGGTCGGCAGACATCTCGTCATCGCTCTTTAAAAAGTAGCGGTACCTTAACAGCTGGTCGGCCTTGATGATATTATCCTCCAGCTGCGGGTCGGCATGGTACCAGCTGCCCTCCAGCCTTACCATCGCCCACGCGTGCGGCACCAGCTCCCCCTCCACCGAATAGGTAAGCCCCGGCACATACCTTGCCTCAAAACCCATGCGGTCGCACAGCGTGACAAACGCGCTCGCGTAGTCCTCGCAGGAGCCGATGCCAAACAACAGGGGGCTTAAGCTGCGCACCTCGAAAACGGTGGGGGTGTTCTGCGGGTCGCCGCGGTAGCGCCACAGGTCGGTGCCCACCGGCTCGTCGAAAAACGAGACCTCCGAGATCAGGTAACAGTAAATCGCCAGCAGCTTTTCGTAATCGCTCATCCCCTCGGTGATTACCTGCGTTAGGGCCCCGTCGATCACCGAGCAGACATAGTAATTTTGAACCGTCTCGTTTCCGGTGAGATCGGGCTTTAACGGCTCCTCCTGCTGTGGCAGAGTCGAGGAAGGAGCAAGCTGCTCCGCGGGGATAGCCCCCGTGCCGCTGCTTGGTGAAGAGGAGGCGGAGGTGCCGCCGGATGCCGCTTCGGGCAAATCCGCCAAAGGCTGCGGCGTGTCAAACACACCGCAGCCGGGCAGAAGCAATAATACAATTAGGACTGATACAATTTTTCTATACAAATTGTTGCACATCATTCAGATTTGGTGACCGACTGCTTAAAACCTTTCACCGAGAGTATCTCCCCCGCCTTGGTGCAGGCCACCGCTCCGCTCGCGGGGTTGACGATATAGGTGCTGTCTATCTTGCAGTCGCCCTCGGTCACGCAGCGCGCAAGGTAGGTAAAGGTATAGTCGGTTCGCTGCTTGGGCGTGGTGCCATCCTGTGTTTGAACAATGCCGGAACGGTAGAGGCACATGGTAAGCTGCTGGCCCTCGCGCGCATCCAGCCAGATGCCACCGTCCGGTTTCGAACTGTAGTCCACCGAATCAAACCGCAGCGAGCTGGGTATCCACTCCTTGAGGTTGTAGATGCCCACCGGCGCGTTTTCGTTAAGGTGTACCTTGAGCACGACCTGCACCAGCCCGCCGGCCTTTAAGCTGCCGCCCGCCTGAGGCCGGATGGTCTTTTCAATCGAGATATCGGGCGACGCCTTGGGGGAAAGGTTACCCGGCACGCCGGTATAGCTGGCCATAATGCCCACGCTGCCGTTTTTCACGGTGATGTTGGACTTGGCAAGCTGACTCTTGCTAAAGGGCACAAAGCGGATGCCGTACTTTTTAAGCTCCAGATTGGTGGGGAACAGCCCCTTGTTAAAGGCCACTACCGCCGTATCGGTGGTTTTGGGCACAAAGCTGTTGACATAGGCCGTCTGCTCCAGCAGCGTGGCCACATCGTAGGCACTGTTGTCGCGGATATAGGCGAGCAGGCTTTCGGTGTCGTCCTGCCCCAGCTTCATGGAGATGAGCATGGCGAGCGCGGTGCGCTTGAGGTTGGCACCCGTCTGGGTGAGCGCGTCGGGCGCCATGCTGCCGCCCTTGCCGCCCGCCTCCTGGCTCTGGATCGTGCCGTCTGTCTGATATCCCGCAAACATGTCGTTTACGGGGCGCGGACGGATGGTGACGTCGTAGTACGACCACATCTCGTTCTTGACGATTGAGGGGGCTACGTAGGTATCGTAGGCCTTCTGCGCCGCGTCGGTATCGCCCAGGTAGGCAAGTGCCGCGGTGAGGTATAAAAAGTCGAGGTCAATGAGCACGTCGGCCTTTTTCAGCAGGGCCTTCGCATCGGTGAGCACCGGCTGTTTTAAGGCTGCCAGCCCCATAATGGCGGCCGCGGCAGAGGTATTGTCGCCCCACCCGCCGTAGCTTAGAACGTCATTAAAATACTTGATCATCGTCTGGGTATTAAACAGCTCGGGCGCTGCCGCAGCGACACGCGCGGTAAGCTGTACGTCGGTGCTGTCGTAGGAATACACCCGGACACCGCCGAGGGAGTTCTGATAATCGGTAACATCAATGGGGTCCTCGCTTGGGAGAATCTCGTCCTCCTCGGCGTACTGCCGCATCAGCTTGCTGGCGACGGCATAGGCTACCCGCTGGTCGGCGCGTTCACCCGCCGCGCTCAAAAGGTTGTTGAGGGTGAGCATATAATCCTTGTACTGGCTGTCGTAAAAGCCCAGCCACACAGGGTATTTAAGGGGCGAAAGCGACGAAACCGCATTGGGCGCCACCTCGTGGGTAACCTGCATTTGCAGCCCGCTCTGCTTGACGGTGAAGGGGTATTCCACCGCGTCGGTATCCTCCCCCACCTGAACGCGGAAGGTTGCCTTATAGTCGCCCGCCCCAAGCTTGCCGAAGTTAAACATCGCGTATTCGTCGGCGGTGTTGGTGGTTTTAAGCTCCTCTTTCACCTTGTTGCCACCCGTGACGGTCGCGGTAAAATCCACCGGCGTGATGTTCACCACCTTGTCGCCATAGGCGCGCGCGGTGAAGGCGATGTCGTCGCCCTCGACATAGGTGGTGTTGTATACCGGCGAAACAAAGAGCGGCAGCTTGGCGTTGATGTTCGTCAGGTTAACGCCCGCGATAAGTTTGCCAGTATCAGCGACCGACACGGTGGTGATGCGCCACGAGGTGAGGTTTTCGGGTAAGGTAAAGCTCACCGAGGCGGCGCCGTTTACGTCGGTGGTAACCGGCTGGAAGAAGGCCGCGTCCTTAAAGGCGTCGCGGATGTCGCCGCCGCCTTCACCACCGCCGCCGCCCTTGCCGCCGCCGCTTTCATAGAAGGAGTGCTGCACATACGAGGCAAAGGATGCGACGGGGTAAGAATATACCGACTGATAGAGCGTCTGCGCGGGGTCGGTATACTGAGGGGCAAGGGTAAACATGGCTTCGTCCACCACGCTTATCACCATGTCGCCCTGCACGGGCTTGCCGTCTCTGCCCGCCGCCGTGATCTTCAGGTTCACCTTATCACCCGGGCGGTAGTCGGGCTTGTCGGGGGTTACCGTGATGTCTACCTCTCTGGCCTTCGGCGCAAAATTGGCGCGGCACTCATCCACCGTATAAACATGCCGCCCGTCAAAGTAGGCGCCCCGGATGGTGATGTTGGGCAGGTGCTTTTCCGCCTCGGCAAACGAAAAGGTACTCTGGTTGGCGACAACGCCCCTCTCCAGAATCTTATCCTGCAAAACGGTATAGAGCATCGAGCCCTGTAAGGAAACGGGCTTTGAATTCTCAAGCAGTTGGATATCGACGCTCTCGCCGATTTCGTAGCTCGCGGTGCTACCGTCGTTATACCAGTAGCCGCTGCGGTACCCGCCCGTATAGTCGGCTTCATTTTCCTTGATATTGGCGTAGCGGTAGTATTTGAGGTCACTTATACTATCTCTGCTGTCAGAATAGTAGCCGATGTACACCGAGTTTTCGATCTTCATGCCCGCCGTATCCTTGCAGCTGAGCTCGATGCGGTAGTACTGCTCGCTGCTCTTGGGGTTGGGCAGGTTCTTGAGCGTCGCCTTGCCGTTTAAGGTGTTGACGGTGTACTGGTTTTCGAGCGTCTGCTGCTCGCGGTAGGTGTAAAAGGGCACCGTTACCTTGTTGATAGGGTCGTAGTAGCTGTCGGCATACTCCTTGATGTAATCCATGCGGTAAACCGAGACGGTAACGGGAATATTCACTGCTGCGCCCGTGATATTCTGCGGGTAGTTGGCCCATACATCGTCGGCGGTTTGAACCTTGGAGGTATCTACCCGGTTGGTGGTGATATTGAGGTCGTATTGGTAGCCGTTCTTTACCCTTTCGGCCTGCAGCATGGTATCGCGCGGGAAGATGAGCGCCTGCCCGAAGGCCGCGTAATACTGGCCCTCCATACCGGTGGAGTTGAAATAGGCCGAGGAATAAAACGGGTCCCAGGTGGTATGATCTTCAAACGCGCGCTTATCCTCGTTGATATACACGGTGCCCAGCCCCGTCAGGTCGGTCGTAACCGTGACGGGATTGTCGCCCAGGCTGTGCGTTTCAAACGCGAGGTTGGGCGCGGGGGTGCCGTTGTAGAAGGTAGATTTTAAGTTGAAATCCACCTTCTCCCGCGCGGTGTAAAACGGCTTTTGTGTGGTAACGTTCACCACATACAGCGGTTTTTCATACTCATATACACGAAAGCCGCTCTCACAGTACACCTTGCCCGCATCATCGGTGACGCGCAGCGTATACCAGTCGCTCGCGATGTTCTCGATGGGCAGCTTGCCGGTAAAGGTACCGTCCGGCTGCAGGGTGACGGGCACCGAAAGGACGGCGGCCTCGGGGTCGGCCGGGCTTGCCCAGGCGCTCCCCGTCAGCTCCGCCTTAAGCGCGGCGGGAAGCTTCACGCCCTCCTTGCGCGGCGCAAGGCGTCCCCAGAAATTGACGTTGTCGGTAGGCAGGTACAGCTCGCGGTCTTTATAGAGGAAGCTGTAGTAAAGCTCGCTCATCTGCGGCTCGGTGTACTCCGCAAGCGGAATCTTATCCACGAACTCGTTTTCCGCGTCCACCTTCGTGATGAGGTAGGCGTCGTCCTGAACCGACTTGGTGGAAAGCACCGCGATGCCGTTCTTATCGGTGGTGGCGGAAAGCGTCGGGGCCTTTTCGCCCGGCCTAAGCACGCCCACGCCCGCGGCGTTGATTGGCTGGCCGGTTGCGGCGCTGTTAAGCCACACCAGCGTCTCGCCGTTTAACGACTGAGTGTAAACCGACACGTCGCTCACCTGTATGAGCTTCTGCAAGGTGGCGTTCTTGCCTTGGCCGTCGGGGGCCGAAAGGGTTAACAGGTACCAGCCCTTGGGCAGGGGTTTATCAAACACCACATACCCTGCGTTCCCGTAGCCGCCCTTCATCACCAGCTTGGAGCTAAAGGTTACCAGATGCTCCAAGGAGTCGGTGGGGTAGGCAAATTGGTCGGCGTGGCCGCCACCTTTGATAAACGCATCGTGGGCGGCAAGCGCCTCCGCGTACTGGTCGCTGCCCGAAAACTTATATACACCCGTGGTGATGGTTTGGCTGTTCCCGCCCTGCGGCACGCCCAGCTCAACAAGCGGGATATCGGTGCTTAAAAAAGTCTCGCTGAACTCGCCGAAGAGGTAGTTCGGGCGTTCACCCTTGCCGTAGTAAATGTCCTCGCCCGCCATGGTGGTAAACGAAAAGCGGTAATCCTCCGCCAGGATATCGCCGAACGGGCTCTCCAGCCCCTTTTTAACGGTGACGGTATACTTGGTGTTGGAGAGAAAGTACTCATCGGGGTAAAAAACCGAGGTATACCCCCTGCTTTCAAAATGCCCCTGCACCGGCGGGTCAATCTCCAGATATCCCGTCATATCTACCCCGTAATGGGTCGTTTCGATCTCGATTCCGGAATAGGTGTTCACTTCATCCGAGTCGGTGGCGGGAGTGGTGGAGACGATGCCGAAGGGGCGGCGGGTTTGAAACGCCCACGTGCGGGTACGCCCCTCTTTGGTGCCGAGCGTAAAGGAATACACCGTGTTTTCAAGCAGCGGCTGCTCGGGCTTTAGGATAAACCCCCCGTCGGTTTTGGAGATCGTGTACTCAAACTCCGGCTCCACCGTCAGGTTTTGTTCCAGCTCCCGCTGCGAGAGCGCAACCGTTGCGGTGATGATAAAGCCGGAATCATAGGCCACCCCCGCCTCATCCGCCTTTTGCGGCGTAAAGCTGATATTGCTGAGCACACTGGGCTCCGGGTCCTCCAGGCTCGGCGCGCAGGATGCAAGCATCGGTACAAGCATGACCGCCGCCATCAGCATACAAAGCGCCTTATGTATGGTACGTCTGTTTTTCATCGCGTTTTCCCCCTGTCTATATCTTTACATTGGGATGTATATGTTTTATCCCCTTAAACAGATGCGGCAAAATCCACTATACATCCCTTTTTGCCGCAGGTACATCTGTATAGTGGTATTAATTTCTTTATTTACTGCGATATCTAGGTAAAATCAGGGTTGAGTAACGGCGATGTACCCCCATTTGCCGTTCTTCTTGACCGCGATCATGCCGTCGGCAAGGATGCCGCCATCGTCATACTCGGGCAGGCAGATATACTCGCCCACCAGATTGATATAGCCGTAGCTGCCCGTGGGGCTTTTTACCTTGGCAACCCCGCCGAAGAAGCGGTCGGCTTCGGTGAACTGCGGCTGGATGGCAATTTCGCCTTTGGCGTTTAAATATCCCCAGACACCGCCCTGCTTATAGGGCACCAGCCCCTGAGAAAAGCTCCATACATCCTCGAGGGTGGGCTCGATCACCGTGTCGCCGTTTAGATTAACGTAGCCATACAGGTCGCCCACCTTCACGGTGGCAAGGCCCTCGCTGAAGCCCCACGCCTGATCGTACACCATCAGGGTAACCTTCCAGCCCATGCGGTTGATATAGCCGTATTTCCCGCCGCTCTTGACGCGCGCAACGCCGTTTTGGAAGCCGTAAGCCTCCTCAAAGAACGGCTCTATCACCGTTCTGCCCACACTGTCAACATACCCCCACTTGCCGTTTTGCATCACGGGGGCCACTCCCTCCGAAAAGGGGAGCACCTGTTCGTACACGGCGGGGACCACTACCTCCCCCGCGGTGTTGACAAAGCCGTAGGCGCCGCCTGTTTTTACCGCAGCAAGGCCTGAGCTGAAGCTTTCCGCCGCGTCATACTGCTGCACCATCTCGCCGTTTTTATCAACAAACCCCCATTTGCCCTTTAAGAGGCAGGCCGCAAAGCCCTCAAAAAAGCCCAGCGTGCCGTCGTACTGCGGGGTGATCAGCACAGCGCCCGTGCGGTCGATAAACCCCCACTTGCCCCTGAGCTTGACAGCAGCCAAGTCCTCGGTAAAATACAGCGTTTCATCATACTGCGCAGGGATGACGAACTTGTTGCTTTTGTCGATAAACCCCCACTTGCCGTCCTGCTTAACCCGCGCAAGGCCGTTTACAAAGCCGTCGGCGAATTCATACATCGGCGAGATAAGCAGCTCCGCCTTCAGCGGCGTCACCCTGGGCACCTCGGCGGCGGGCCGGTTCGGCTGGGCGGGAGCCTGCTCTGCCGGCGGGGGCTTAAGGTTACCCTCCTGTGCCGGCTGCTGCACCTCGGGCGCCGCCTCGCCGCCAAAGGTAAGATCGGTAACCAGCTTTAAGAGGCGCTCGTCCTTGGTGCTGTCGTAGCCGAGCTGGGCCGCGGCAAGCGCCTTGCCGTCCTGCCCCGTGGTGCGGTAAGCAAGGCAGAGCTTATAATACACCTCGGGGTTTGCGCCTTTTCTGAGCATCAGCTTTTCAAGGGTCGCGATGGCCACCTCGTAGTTTTCGGCCTTTACAGCGCGGTCGGCGAAGGCCAGCATATAACCGTCGGTCGATATGTACGCCCAGCCCGCCGCTGCCGCCGCGAAACAGAGCAGCACCGCGGCCACGGCGGCGACCACCCCGAGGGGCGCCCTGCTGCGCTCCTTGGTCTGAGAGGACTCTCCGTCGGCCTGCTCGTTCCCCTGCCGGGAACCGCCCCATTTTTTGCGCGCCTTCTCCTTACGCTCGGGAGTACCCTCCGGCGCGGGTTCATCGGCGGCGGGCGCCCCGACGGGGACGGGCTCGCGGTCTTCCTGATACGCCCGCTCCTCCTCGGCAAGCTGCTCGGCGGTTTTAACGGTATATCCCTGCCCGCCTTTCCCGGCAAAGGGTGCGTCCTGAGGCTCTATGAGCACCACGTCCTCTTCCGAGACGCGGATCACGTCACGTTTTAGTGCGGACTCGGCTTCGTTTACAGGGCCTTGGGGCTCGGTCGGCTGCTCCTGCTCCCGGCTTTGCCCGCACTTCGGGCAAAACAGGTCTCCTTTGCGCAGCGTGGCACCGCAGTGTTCACAACGTTTCATGACGTTCTCCTTCCCTTTTACCGCTCAGGCGGCATACATGCACTGATTTTAAAATGCTATCGCGCGGCGGTATCCAGCGCCAGCGTAATCATGTCGTTCAGCTTCTTCTCACGGGTTTCGGCGTCGGTCTGCTCGCCGGTAACCAGATGGTCGCTCACGGTGAGGATGGCGAGCGCCTGTACGCCGTATTTGGCGGCAAGGGTGTATAGCGCGGCGGTCTCCATCTCTACCCCCAGCACGCCGTAGCGCCGCCACTTTTCCGTGAGGGTGTCGTCCTCCTCGTGGTAGAAGCGGTCGTCGGTGAGGATATTGCCGACATGCGGCCTAAGCGCTCGCTGCTGCGCGAGGGTATAGGCGCGGTGCAGCAGGCTAAAATCGGCGATAGGCGCGTAATGCGCGCCGCCGAAGATGCAGTCGTTGACCGCCGAGGTGGTGCAGGCCGCCTGCGCAAGAATGAGGTCGAGCACCTTTACCTCCTCGCGAAAGCTGCCGCAGGTGCCGATGCGGTAAAGCTCGGTGCAGCCGTACTCGGATATCAGCTCGTTGACATAGATAGAGATGGACGGCACCCCCATGCCGGTGCCCTGCACCGAGACGCGCTTGCCACGATAGGTGCCGGTGTAGCCCAGCATACCGCGCACCTCGTTATAACAATAGGCGTCCTCCAAAAAATTCTCGGCGATATACCGCGCGCGGTACGGGTCGCCCGGGAGCAATATCTTTTCGGCGATGTCGCCCTTTTTTGCACCGATGTGTGTACTCATGATGGTATCCCTCTTTTTCCTGCTTTTTATCTCTTTTTAGAGTATACTATTTAAATTATAGCATACAGGAGAGGAAAAAAACAACGCAGTTGTGTAATACTTCCTTACTAAATTAATCCAATTTCGCGGTAAATCACAAAAAACCGGCGGCTTTGATCGCTCAATGCCGCCGGTTGACTGCCTGCGAACGCAGATGTCAGCTTTTCATCTTTTTTTTGAAAACCATGATTGCCAAAGCAAAGATCACGATCGTATACCCAATGGTCCACAGCAGGTGAGGCAGGATAGAGGCGTAGTCCCCCGTCAGGGCGGCCCGCGTCGCGTCGAGCGCGTGGGCAAAGGGAAGCGCATAGCATATGACCTTGAATGCCCCGCCGATCGCGTTCAGGTCAAACCACATGCCGCTTGAAAGCGCCGCCACCTGAATGAGGATGGAGGAGATACCGCCCACCTGCTTATCGGAAAAGAGGCTCCCGAGCAGCAGGCCAAAGGCGATAAACAGCGCCGCGATCGGGATGAGCACCACCAGGGCGAGCAGCAGGTTTGCCGTTAAGCGCAGCCCAAAGAAAAGCGAAACGGCAAAGCACAGGCAGCTTTGAATAAGCGCAATGGGCAGCAGCGGCAGCGAGTAGCCGATGATATAATCGGGCGCCGTAAGCGGGGAGGCAAACAGACGCGTTAAGAAGGAGCTGCAGCGGTCTTGGGCGATGAGCATGCCCGTAAAGAGCGAGATGAATGAGAAGCTGAAAACCGCGATGCCCGGGGCAAAATTCTCGATTTTAAACAGTTCCACCATTATACTCTGCTGCAGTGCGGAGATCAGCAGCAGCAATACCAGCGGAAGCCCGATGCCGAACAGGATGCTGAAGGGGTCTCGGAGCAGTTCCTTGTTGTTGCGCGACGCAAAAACCATGCATTTCATTCCGACACCTCCCCGTCCGTCAACATCAGAAAGGCGTCCTCCAGCGTCTGCTTGCCGGTCGCCTCTTTAATCTGCTCCACCGTGCCAAGCGCGTGCAGCCTGCCGTCGTGCATAATGCCGATTCTGTCCGACAGCGCCTCGGCCTCCTCGAGGTAATGAGTGGTGAGCACAATCGTTATTCGGCCCTTTAAGGCGCTGATGGCCTTCCACAGCTCGCGCCGCGCGCGCACGTCCAGCCCCAGCGTCGGCTCGTCCAGAAAGAGGATTTCCGGGCCGGAGATAAGCGCCATGGCGATGCTCAGGCGGCGCTGCAGCCCGCCGGACAGGGTTTTGGCCTTATCCTTTGCGCGCTCCTCCAGCCCCAAGGCGGTGAGCATCTCCTCGGCCTTGGCGCTGGCCTGCTGCCGGTCGCTGCCGTAGATGCGCGCGATCAGCTCAAGGTTTTCTCTCACCGAGAGGTTGGGGGCCACCGCCGTCTCCTGCGGAGAGACATTCAGCTTTTGCTTGACGGCGGCGGGCTTGTTTACAATGCTGTCGCCCAGCAGTATCGCGTCGCCGCTGGTGGGAGTGAGCAGGCAGCAGAGCATCCGGATGGTGGTCGTTTTGCCCGCGCCGTTTTGCCCAAGCAGGGCGAAAAACTCGCCCTTTTCTATCGAGAGATTCAAACCGTCTACGGCGGTACGCTTTTTAAACACCTTTGTCAGGCCATTTATTTGTATGGCTGTCATTTTTCCGCCTCCGGCTTCTCCTGCACATTCAAGACGTCGTGCGCAAACTGAACAAACAGGTCGTTCTTCACAATCGCAATACCCTGATTGATATCGCCCAGCAAAAGCAGGGTATCGCCCGGCTTGATGTCAAAGACCTCCCGCGCCTCTTTGGGGATAACGATCTGCCCCTTTTCGCCTACCTTTACCGTACCGAAGATATACTTCCCGTCGGGGGTTTTATTCCTGTTATCCGGCATATGGCCACTCCTTCATCATTTACGAGTAATATAATTCATACTTTTTTTACTTATCATACTATACTTACTTCTTAAGTGCAATAAGAATCTGTTACCTTGGGTAGAATATCCATAAAATTGGGAGCTATGCTGTATCCTGCCCGTCGGGGATTGACTTCATACGGGCGTTCTGCTATAATGTTTAAGCGTTAATAACGCCGCGTTCTTAGAACGCCTGTTTTGAACATGAGGAGAGTTGTCCGAGTGGTCGAAGGTGCAGCACTCGAAATGCTGTGTGGGGAAACTCACCTAGGGTTCGAATCCCTAACTCTCCGCCAAAATCAACAAGAGAAGTCTACTTCTTAACAGAAGCAGACTTCTCTTGTTGATTTTTAACTGATTGAGATTAAATAGAAAAATTGACAGTATGACCTTTAAATATTAAAATTGTCTTAATATGAAATGAGGTGTTTACGTGATCATCTTTGAGACTGAATATATTGAAATATTTAACTATATTGTTCATCAGTTTTTAGAACTGGAAGTTTTTCATGGGGTCACAAATGTTGAAATGATAGATGATATGGACATCGGTGATCACATTGAATCCTTATTGCCTAAATATCTGTTTAGAGAACAGTATTTTAAGTGTTTAAAGATATTTAAAGAATTATTCTATTGGACAGAAGATGAATTTTATCATCAAATGAGCGGTTTCCATGAATTGGTTTTATATCAATTTATAGACTATATGGCAGACTTAAGGGAAGAGGATATGGAGGAATTTGACTCATTCTATTTCGATGAAAAATGCCATTCCTTAATCAAGGAAGCAGCTGAGCTAGATTACCAAGAGGATGATTTAATTTTACTAGACGAGCATAAAAAATACTATTATGATGTATCTAATTATCCAGACATATTTTTTACGGATTTAGATTTCCTGGAAATCCCATCCCTATACAATAGAAGAGTACTGGGAGACACGTTATTAGAAGATCTGATGGGTATTAATATTGACTTTTACTTTGAAATACTACCTATGGATATTCAACATCAATATGGCACAAAGCATTTGACATTAACAGGTGAAGTAACTAACCTACTGCAATATATTGAAGATAGAATTCATTCTGGTAATCTATATAAGCTATTTTGGGAGAATGAGAAACCAGTTAGAGAAGATCGAATACAATTAATTATGGAAAATGTTATGGACGCCTATTTTTATAATCAAGATGTTGAAATAACAAGAGAAGCTCGACTAGGCAACGGCCAAGTGGACTTTAAGTTGTACAGGAACAAGCATGAAGATGAGAAAATACTAATCGAAATAAAGAAGGCAAACAGCCCATCGTACTTAAAAAAGGGCTATGAAAAACAGTTAACTGAATATATGCTGTCATGCAAATATAAAAACTCTTTTTATCTAGTTGCTTGTTTTACTGACGAAGAATATGAGAGAGTGCTACGGTTTATCAGAGAGCATATTTATACAGATACTATCCAATTGTATATCAATATTTCTATCTTGGATTTACGCATACGTAAATCAGCCTCGGTTACTTGATATAGGGTCGGAATTTCAAATAGTTTTACTGGGTGATATCTGTAGTAAAATGGAAGCATCATTGATCCGGCATGATAATAGATGCACGCACATTGCTAGGCCTTTTGAACGGGATGCAGCTATACTGTATCTTGAAAGGAGGAGGCTCCGTGGATTGGCTTGATAAGATGAACAGCGCGATGGATTATATCGAGGAGAACCTGACCGAAGTGATCGATTACAAAAGGATCGCTGCTGCGGCCTGCTGCTCCGAATTTCATTTTCAAAGGATGTTTCCGTTCATTACAGGGGTATCGTTATCCGAATATATCCGGCGCAGGCGCCTGACGCTCGCCGCGTTTGAGCTGCAAAACAATAGCTGCAAGGTGATTGACGTGGCTGTCAAATATGGCTACGAGTCGCCGGAGGCATTCTCCCGTGCGTTTAAAAATCTGCACGGTGTCATGCCGATGTCGGCACGCGACGAGGGTACCACGCTCAAGGCGTTTCCGCGGATGATCTTCTCCATATCCATTAAAGGAGATGCAGAGATGAATTATCGTATCGAGCAAAAGGAAGCGTTTGAGATGTTCGGCATCGCCTGCGATATCAACGCGGCGAACAACCGGCCGTACGAGGAGATACCGCAGTTTTGGGAAAGGTGTATGAAGAGCGGCGCAATCGACCGCATCCATGAGGATGCCGGTATCGATGAAGAAACCTGTCTGCACACCGTGCTGCACAACTTCCGCGAGGGTGTTTTCGCGTATTTGATCGGCTACTTTACCCCCGAGAAGGGTGTTCCGGCAGAATACACGAGGGTACACATCCCCGCGCTGACATGGGCGGTTTTCTCAACAGGCGAATGTACAAGGGAGAACGGCACCGAAAAGATTCAGGGCATCTGGAAGCGCATCTACCCCGAATGGTTCCCCACCTCGGGCTACGAACACGCCGACGGGCCGGAGCTTGAGATGTATTATGCCCTTGAGAATGGCAAATTCATTGAAGAGGTGTGGATTCCCGTTATCAAAAAATGACCGTATCGTTATCCGAGGAGATGGCACACTTTATAAGCAGTCAATTGACCTGTCGATTGGCTGCTTTTCTTTTACCGAACAGCCAATACTAAAGGCACTTGCGTATTCCCGTCCGCGCATTATAATAGACATGAAACCTTAAAATGACGGGAGGATTCATCTTGATTACAGACACACTACAAAACGCAGCCCTTTACGAAGCACTGCATCCGGGGTTCAAACCGGCCTTCGATTTTCTGCGCAACAACGATCTCGCCGCTTTAACGCCCGATGTCTATGAAATCGACTGGCGCAATATCTACGCGATGGTACAGGAGTACGACACCAAGCCGCTCGCCGAGGGCAGGTGGGAGGCCCACCGCAGCTACATCGACATCCAGTATATCGTAAACGGCGAGGAACTGCTCGGCGATGTCCCGGCCGGCCGGCTTTCGCCCGCGGTGCCCTACAGCGCCGAGAAGGATATCGAATTCCTTGCGGGCGAGGGCAGCATGGTGAAGCTGTGCAGGGAGGACTTTATGATCCTTTACCCCCACGACGCACACATGCCCGGGATTGCCGTGCAGGAAAAGAGCGCGAGGGTTCGCAAGGTAGTGCTGAAGATTCGGGTATAACAAAAACCCTTCCATACCTTAAAGAACTTGACATCCCCCTGCCCCCCGCGCATAATAATACTAATTCCAATAAGAAATAAACCGTAAAAATTCTTCACAAAAGGCGTAAATTTAACCTTTTGCTCGAATTTTTTCTATATTTGAAATAAGTATAACAAATAATTAATCTTTCTAATTAACTACACTATCTATCGGGAGCTTTATTATGTCAAAGAATGTTTTAGTAACCATCCCCATCAGTGACGAGTTAAAGCGCTTTTTAGAAAGCCACGCGCCGGGCTGCAGCTTCACCTACACCACCCGCTTGGAGGTAACCTCCGAGCAGATGCAGAGCGCGAATATCATCTTTGGTGACGCTCCGCCGCAGCTGCTCAAGGATTGCAAAAAGCTTGAGTGGCTGCAGCTTGAATCCTCCGGCGTGGGCGCTTACATTGCGCCGGGCGTACTGCCCGAGGGGGTAAAGCTTACCAATTGCACCGGTGCCTACGGCATCGGCATCGCGGAGTATATGCTGGGCGCGGTGCTGTCGCTCTACCGCAAGCTTTACCTCTACCGCGACAACCAGAACAACGCCGTTTGGCGCGATGAGCGCGACGAAGTGAAAAATATCTACGGCACCACCGTTTTGGTTGTGGGGCTGGGCGATATCGGCGGAACGTTCGCGCAGCGCATGAAGGCGATGGGCGCGCACACCATCGGCATCCGCCGCCAGAACATGGAGAGGCCCGATTACCTCGACGAGCTGTATACGATGGACAGGCTTGACGAGCTGCTGCCCCGCGCGGATATCGTCGCGATGAGCCTGCCCTCCACCCCGCTGACGACAGGGCTTATCAATAAAGAGCGCCTGTTGCTGATGAAAAAGGACGCCGTGATAGTAAACGTTGGACGCGGCAATGCCATAGACACCGAGGCTCTGTGCGATGTGATGGAAAGCGGGCACCTCTGGGGCGCAGCCTTGGATGTCACCGAGCCGGAGCCGCTGCCCAAGGAGCACCGGCTGTGGAGAATACAAAACGCCATCGTCACCCCGCATATCTCGGGCAGCCACACCCTGCCGGAGGTCATACGCTCTATCGTGGGCATCGCCGCGCGGAACTTGGATGCCTACTTAAACGGCAGAGAGCTTGAGAATTATGTGGATTTTGTGGCCGGTTACAGGAAAAAGGTATAAAGTATTTGATGCCGTGGCGTTCGCCACGGCTTTTTTATATTAATGTTAAACATAATGATTACCCGTTCTCGCAGGGGAGGATTACTGACTTATAATGAACATTTACTAGTAATTCAGATTGTCGCTCAGGCCGCGAAAGACACCCGATGCTTTTTCGTCGGGTACTTGTTTATTATCACGACGCAGTACTGTTTATCTGGGTATTCGTAGGGGCAGACCCGTGTGTCTGCCCTATGCGGGATGTACCTATTGCGCTATTGTGTGGCACATTCCCTATTGTAGGGGCCAACGACCCTGGCGGTCCGTGGTCACCCATCGCACCACGATAATTGTGTAGGGAACGGCCACCGTGCCGTTCCGCCCCAGAAACACCCTGTTGCCACATGTAGGGGGCGACGTCCTCGACGCCCCGTGGTCACCCACCGCCCACGGAAATTCTGTAGGGAACGGCCCCTGTGCCGTTCCGTGTAGAGGCAGAGGCCATGATGTAGGGGCGGAGTTCTCCCGCCCCTGGTTTTTACCTACTGTGCTTTTACTATGATTCCTGATTTATTTTACATTGTCGCTCAGGCCGCGACAGGCCCATCCTTTTCTTGTTCGAGAAAAGGATGCAAAAGCGAATCAGGGGAGAGCCCCTGAACCCCCGCGGCTTACGGCTGCGGAGGGAAAACTGATACACTACCCTAGATAACTCGGCAAAAGCACGACATGCGGCTCTAGCCTTAGGTCGTACTTTTGTAGATGCAAACAAGTTTGCATCTATTCCCT
>JAEYNX010000001.1 GCA_023412215.1 Bacillota bacterium
AAAGAGGACCATTGCAAGGGTCCGGTGACCAGTGGTAAAATGTTCCTACATGAGTAAGAAATAAGGCACCTTGATTTTGAGGCTGGGGCGAAAAGGCACCTTGATTCACAAGAAATTGAAAAAAGTGCCTCAAGCCCAAGCGGATCTAGGGCGGTCTGCAGGTTTTGGATGAGTTAAAAGTGGCCAATTTAGGCACCATGACTTTTAATCAAGGTGTCCGGAGTTCGAATCTCCGATGGTTCACCACAAAAAATCGCACCAGTAAGCCAAGATACGGCTGTCTGGCGCGGTTTTTATTTTGCCTCAGAATCGCTGAAGACGGTCGAGAATCGGGGGCATTGCAAGGTGCAACATTATATTTCGTTACAGTACTGACATATAGCACTGTCTGCAATGCCCACAGCAGCCGATGTGACAGGAAATCGACACAGTTGCAGATGTATCTTAGAATACGCTTTGCGTATTTTAAGCAAAAGAGAAGCCTTTCAGATGTCTTTTCAAGGAGAACATCTAAAAGGCTTGTTCGAGCATATGTCCACATGCTATAAAGGTACTCATCGATTGCGTTGTGGAAATCCTCAATAAGAGGATTTTTAATTTCCATCAACCCCCAGTTCGTACAGTGGGTAATACCTTGACGTCTCAATCAATCAATGCTATATTATCGATAACACAATATTGAATAGGTGGCTTCATCATGGAACATGAAAATAATCTACCCATCATCTCCGTGCAGGCTTTTCACCGGCTGCCTTATTATCTGCAATATCTAAAGAAACTGCAGCAGGAGGGTGCCGCGGTTATTTCCGCACCCTCGGTGGCCGCCCATTTTAACTTCACCGAGATACAGGTTCGAAAAGATTTTTCTACCGTCAGCTCGACACACGGCCGACCGAAGCAGGGCTTTGATATTAAGGCCCTGATCGATGATATTGAGAATACGCTCGGCTACCGAAACACCAATGAAGCGGTGCTGGTGGGCGTCGGCTCGCTGGGGAAGGCCCTGTTGTCCTACGAAGGGTTTAAATACTACGGCTTAAGGATTGTCGCCGCGTTTGACAATGATGAAAAACTCACCGGCACCACCTTGAACGGTAAAAAGATCATGTCGGCCGATAAAATCAGCGATTTGTGCCGAAGAATGAAAATCTACATCGGTATCATCGCGGTTCCGGCCGAACAGGCGCAGGTGGTGTGCGACCAACTGGTTGCAAGCGGAGTGCTCGCGATATGGAATTTTGCCCCCACCCACCTCTCGGTACCTAATAATATATTGGTGCAGAACGAGAACATGGCGGCCTCGCTTGCGCTGCTCTCTAAACACTTAAGAGAGCAGATTACCAGCGAATAATTCAGGAGGCATTATGAATACCTTATTCTTTAAATATGCTCTTGAAGTTGAGCGAACCCGTTCAATCACACAGGCTGCGGATAATCTGTTTATGGCGCAGCCCAATTTAAGCAAATCCATCAAGGAGATGGAGGATACGCTGGGCTTTCATGTTTTTGAAAGAACCTCAAAGGGCGTCATCCCCACCGAGAAGGGGCATCTGTTTTTGGAATACGCCCGGTCTGTTGTCGCTCAGCTGGATAAGATCGACGCGCTGGCCGATTCTGCGGATGAAAATATTCAAAAGTTCAGCATCTCGATTCCCCGCGGCAGCTATATCTCAAAAGGCATTACCCGTTTTGTATCCGAGCTGGATCAAACCATGGGAATCGATTTGAATATTCATGAGACGAACTCCATGCAGGCAATCAACAATCTGGTGGACGGCAAGTTTAATCTGGCGGTCATTCGTTACCAAGTGGTGTACGAGCCCTATTTCAAGAGCTTTTTGCAGGAAAAACGCCTGAGCGCCGATACGGTGTGGGAGTTTGAGCACCTCGTGCTGATGTCCAGATATCATAAGCTTGCGGCTCAATCGCCCCTGAAGCTGGACGATTTGGGCCACAGCATCGAGATCGTTCACGGGGATAACGTCGTGCCCTACCTTCCGGCGGAGAAAAACAACAAAGACCCGCGGGCCGCGGCACCCAAGAAGCGGATCTACCTCTACGAGAGAGGCAACCAGTTCGAACTGCTTTCCAATATCCACGATACCTTCATGTGGGTATCCCCCATTCCGCGGGACATGCTGGAGAAGTACGGCCTTATCCAACGCAAATGCGTGTTTCAGGGGAACAAATACAAGGATATGTTGGTGTACCCCAAAGGCTACCGCTTTTCGGAGCTGGATAAGAAATTTATCGACAAGCTCTATGAAGCGAAAAAGGAGGTCGCCTTGGCTGAATACCAGTAACGCATTGAAGCCCAAGCAAGGGTTCTTCCATATCGTTCCTTTGATATCGATACTTTTGTATTGATATTTGTAATTTGTGCAGTAACAACGCATTTACAAGCTGAATACGAATAATTTTATCTATAATTACGGATCGGCATATCGATATTAGAATATCGATATGCCGATTTTATATTACCCTTTCAAGCGGGACATTGATATAATATTAACAAGCAGGGATACTATTAAATTATCAGGAGGCTGTTGTTATGGCTAGATTTACTCTTCCCAGAGATCTTTATCACGGAAAAGGTTCTCTTGACGCATTGAAATCATTTGAGGGCAAAAAGGCAATCCTCTGCATCGGCGGCAGCAGCATGAAGAAATTCGGTTTTTTAGATAAAGCTGTCGGCTATTTAAAAGAGGCCGGTATGGAAGTGGAGGTATTTGAAGGCATTGAACCCGACCCCTCCGTTGAAACGGTTATGAAGGGCGCGGACGCCATGCTTAAATTTGAGCCGGACTGGATTATCGCGATGGGCGGCGGCTCGCCTATCGACGCCGCGAAGGCCATGTGGATAAAGTACGAATACCCCGAGGTTACTTTTGAGGATATGTGCAAGGTATTCGGCCTGCCCAAGCTGCGCAAGAAGGCGAAGTTCTGCGCCATCTCCTCCACCTCCGGCACCGCCACCGAGGTTACCGCCTTCTCGATCATCACCGACTACACCAAGGGCATTAAATACCCGATCGCAGATTTTGAAATCACACCCGACGTCGCGATCGTTGACCCCGATCTGGCGGAAACCATGCCCAAGAAGCTGGTTGCCCATACCGGTATGGACGCCATGACGCATTCCGTGGAGGCGTATGTGTCCACCGCGAACTGTGATTTTACAGACCCGTTGGCGCTCTACTCCATTAAGATGATTCAGAACGATCTGGTGTCCTCCTATAACGGCAATATGGCCAAGCGGGACAGCATGCACAATGCGCAGTGCCTTGCAGGCATGGCGTTCTCCAACGCGCTGCTGGGTATCGTGCACTCCATGGCACATAAAACGGGCGCCGCGTTTGCGGATTGCGGCGCGCACATCATTCACGGCGCCGCCAACGCGATGTACCTGCCCAAGGTAATCGCCTTTAACGCCAAGAACGAGACCGCTGCCGGGCGTTATGCCGAAATCGCCGATATAATGGGCCTTGGCGGCTCTACCGTAAAAGAAAAAATCGGCCTGCTCATCGCGTACCTACGCGGCATGAGCGACGACCTGAACATCCCCCACTGCATCAAGAACTACGGCGCAGACAGCTACCCCGCTGAGCAGGGCTTTGTCCCCGAAAGCGTATTCCTTGAGAGACTGCCCGAGATCGCCAGGAACGCGATCGGCGACGCCTGCACGGGCTCCAACCCCCGCCAGCCCAGCCAGGAAGAGATGGAAAAACTGCTCAAGTGCTGCTATTACGATACAGAGGTTGATTTTTAAGAACCCCCTTATGGCTGCCGAAAGCGTATCTGCTGCGGCAGCCCCTTTTTAGGGGCATACGATTAGCTTGATGAAACAGGAGACTGAAGAATGTACAAGATCATTAAAAAGGCCTGCCTGAACCCCACGGTGACGCTGATGGAAATTCTGGCGCCCATGGTGGCGAGAAAGGCGGAGCCGGGGCAGTTCATTATGCTGCGCGTGGATGAAAACGGGGAGCGCATTCCCCTTACCATCGCCGACTTTGACCGGCAGCGCGGCACCGTCACCATCATATTTCAGGTGGTGGGTGCCACCACGGAGCAGCTCAACCATTTAAACGAAGGCGATTCGCTGCAGGATTTTGTGGGGCCGCTCGGTAAAGCAACCGAGACCGAAGGCTTAAAAAAGGTGGCGGTTGTGGGCGGCGGCGTGGGCTGCGCAATCGCTTACCCCGTGGCGAAAAAGCTGTTTGAAAGCGGATGCGAGGTGCATTCCATCATCGGCTTCAGAAGCAGGGAGCTGGTAATCCTTGAAGACGAATTCAACAAAGCGAGCAGCAGGCTTGTGCGCATGAGCGACGACGGCAGCTGGGGTGAAAAGGGCCTGGTAACGGGCGCGCTAAAACAGCTTATCGAAAGCGGCGAACAGTACGACCGCGTAATCACCATCGGGCCGCTCATCATGATGAAGTTTGTCTGCGAGCTTACTAAAAATTACGGAATTCACACCGTTGCAAGCATGAACCCCATCATGGTGGACGGCACCGGCATGTGCGGCGGGTGCCGCCTGACGGTGGGGGGCAAAACTAAGTTCGCCTGCGTGGACGGTCCGGAGTTTGACGGCCATGCGGTCGACTTTGATTCCGCCATCCAGCGCGCCGCCACCTATAAGGCCTTTGAGCGCAAAACCCACGAACACGTCTGCAACCTGTTTAAGATGGAGGTGAAGTAAGATGCCGAATATGTCGCTTAAAAAGAATGAAATGCCTTCACAGGAGCCGGGCATCCGGAGCGCCAACTTTCTTGAGGTTGCGCTCGGCTATACCAAGGAGCAGGCCATCGACGAGGCAAACCGGTGCCTAAACTGCAAGCATAAGCCCTGTGTGGGCGGCTGCCCCGTGCAGATCGATATCCCGGCATTTATCGGCGAGGTTGCAAAGGGTAACTTTGAAGAAGCCTACGAGATTATTGCGAAGTCCAGTTCCCTGCCCGCGGTGTGCGGCAGGGTGTGCCCGCAGGAGAGCCAGTGCGAGCAGAAATGCGTGCGCGGCATCAAGGGCGAGCCGGTTGCCATCGGCAGGCTGGAACGTTTTGTTGCGGATTATCACAACGCCAACAGCACCGCTAAGCCGGTAAAGCCCGCTTTAAACGGGCACAAGGTAGCCGTTATCGGCTCCGGCCCTTCCGGCCTTGCCTGCGCGGGCGACCTCGCCAAAAAGGGCTACGATGTTACTGTTTTCGAAGCCCTGCATCTCGCGGGTGGCGTACTGGTGTACGGCATACCGGAATTCCGTCTGCCGAAGGCCATTGTTCAAAAAGAGATTGACAGCCTCAAAGACCTCGGCGTGAAGATCGAAACCAACACGGTTGTGGGCAAGACCCTCTCCATCGACGAGCTGATGGGCGAATACGGCTATGAGACGGTATTCATCGGCTCCGGCGCGGGGCTGCCCAACTTTATGAATATTAAGGGTGAAAACCTAAACGGCGTTTATTCCGCCAACGAATTCCTCACTCGCGTAAACCTGATGAAGGCCTATCAGCCCGACAGCGCGACCCCCATTCAAAAGGGCAGGAAGGTTGCCGTTGTAGGCGGCGGCAATGTGGCCATGGACGCCGCGCGGTGCGCCAAAAGGCTTGGCGCGGAGGTTACAGTCATCTACCGCCGCACCGAAAAGGAGCTGCCCGCGCGCAAAGAAGAGGTGGAGCACGCCAAAGAGGAAGGCATCAAGTTCATGTTCCTCACCAACCCGCTCGAGATTTATGGTAATTCCGATGGGTGGGTAAAAGGCATCCTTTGCCAGGAGATGAAGCTGGGCGAACCCGATGCCTCCGGCAGGCAGAAGCCTGTTGCGGTAGAGGGCAGCGACTTCGAGGTGGCGTCAGACTGTGTGATCATGTCGATCGGCACCTCCCCCAACCCGCTGATCAAATCCACGACCGAAGGGCTGGATACCCAAAAGTGGGGCGGCATCATCGCCGACGAGACCACGGGCCTGACCTCGCGCAAGGGCGTATACGCCGGTGGCGACGCGGTTACGGGAGCCGCCACCGTTATTCTCGCGATGGGCGCGGGTAAAAATTCCGCCGCCGCCATCCACGAGTTTTTAAGTGGGAAGGACCGGTAGCTTGCCATGATATCGTAAAGGCGCCGGAGCGCGGCGGATACGTGCACGCCGGTGTGCACCCGATAGAGAACCTCTCACCGGTAAGGCCGACGGCACCCCGAAATATACCGGTGCCAGGGAAACGGATAGAACGGTCTCTCCCGGCCCTGCCCGGTCATGCAATAGACGATCTAGCAAATGTTGGAGGATGAAGATGAACAAGGTGAATGCTTACACCCCGGTGGAAAACAGTGAAACCCTGCAGGCGGCGCTGCAGGAGGTAAGAAAGGCGCAGGCCGCTTTTGCAGCCTATACGCAGGAACAGGTCGACAAAATCTTTAAAGCCGCGGCGCTGGCAGCCAACAAGGCCAGAATCCCCCTCGCAAAGATGGCGGTTGCGGAAACGGGCATGGGCATTGTGGAAGACAAGGTGATCAAGAACAACTACGCTTCCGAGTATATCTACAACACCTACAAAGACATAAAAACCTGCGGCGTGGTTGAAGAGGATAAGGCGTTCGGCATCAGGAAGGTTGCGGAGCCGGTGGGTGTTATCGCGGCGGTTATCCCCACCACCAACCCCACTTCCACCGCTATCTTCAAAACCCTGCTTGCGTTAAAAACCAGAAACGGCATTGTGATAAGCCCGCACCCCAGAGCCAAGAACTGCACCATTGCGGCCGCTAAGATCGTGCTGGACGCGGCGGTGGAAGCGGGCGCCCCCACGGGCATTATCCGCTGGGTCGATGTTCCCAGCCTGGAGCTTACAAACACGGTCATGCAGGAGGCAAACCTTATTCTCGCTACCGGCGGCCCCGGTATGGTGAAATCGGCTTACTCCAGCGGCAAGCCCGCCATCGGCGTGGGCGCGGGCAACACCCCCGCCATTATAGACGACAGCGCCGATGTGGTGATGGCCGTGAGCTCCATTATTCTTTCTAAGACCTTCGACAACGGCATGATCTGCGCTTCCGAGCAGTCGGTTATTGTGCTGGATAAGGTTTACTGGCAGGCTAAGAAGGAGTTTCAGTACCGCGGCTGCTACTTCTTAAACCCCGAGGAAACCGAAAAGGTGCGCAAAACCATTATTATTAACGGCGCGCTCAACGCCAAGATCGTCGGGCAAAGCGCGTTTACCATCGCCTCCCTGGCAGGTGTAAACGCCCCGCAGAATACTAAAATCCTCATCGGCGAGGTGGAAAGCGTAGAGCTTTCGGAGGAGTTTGCCCACGAAAAGCTTTCTCCCGTGCTGGCGATGTACCGCGCAAAGAACATCGACGACGCCTTTAACAAAGCGCAGCGGCTGATAGAAGACGGCGGCTTCGGCCACACCTCTGCCATTTACTTAAACGCTGTCACCGAGCAGGAGAAAATCAACGCCTTCTCTCTGCGCATGAAAACCTGCCGCATCCTGGTAAACACCCCCTCCTCGCACGGCGGCATCGGCGACCTTTACAACTTCAAGCTCGCGCCCTCGCTCACACTTGGGTGCGGAAGCTGGGGCGGCAACAGCGTGTCTGAAAATGTCGGTGTTAAGCACCTCATCAACATCAAGACCGTTGCCGAAAGGAGAGAAAACATGCTGTGGTTCAGAGCTCCCGAGAAGGTTTACATCAAAAAGGGCTGCCTGCCCGTCGCGCTGGATGAGCTGGGCGCGGTAATGCACAAAAAGCGTGCCTTTATTGTTACAGACAGCTTCCTTTACAACAACGGCTATACAAAGCCCATCGAAAATAAGCTCGACGAAATGGGGATCATCCACACCACCTTCTCCAACGTAGCGCCCGACCCCACTCTCGCCTGCGCGAAGGAGGGCGCGAAACTGATGGACGCTTTTGCACCCGATGTAATCCTCGCGCTGGGCGGCGGCTCGGCCATGGATGCGGGTAAGATCATGTGGGTACTGCATGAGCACCCCGAAGCGGACTTTATGGATATGGCCATGCGGTTTATGGATATCCGCAAGCGCGTTTACACCTTCCCCAAGATGGGCGAAAAGGCATCGTTTGTGGCTATCCCCACCTCCGCGGGTACCGGCTCGGAGGTTACGCCCTTCGCGGTGATCACCGACGAGGCAACCGGCGTCAAATACCCGCTGGCCGATTATGAGCTGATGCCCAACATGGCAATCGTGGATGCCGACATGATGATGAACGCCCCCAAGGGCCTCACCGCCGCCTCGGGCATCGACGCTGTTACCCACGCGCTGGAGGCGTTTGCCTCTGTGATGGCAACCGATTATACCGACAGTCTGGCGCTGCGCGCCCTTAAGATGATCTTTGAGTACCTGCCCCGCGCTTATGATAACGGCCCGAGCAACCCCGCCGCCCGCGAGAAGATGGCAAATGCCGCCACCATGGCCGGTATGGCCTTTGCCAACGCCTTCCTCGGCGTATGCCACTCGATGGCGCACAAGCTGGGGGCGTTTTGCCACCTGCCCCACGGCGTAGCCAACGCACTGATGATCAATGAAGTGTTAAAGTTCAATGCGGCGGAAGCCCCCGTTAAGATGGGTACCTTCTCGCAGTATGACCACCCCCACACCCTCGCGCGCTACGCGGAGGTGGCCGATTACCTCGGCGCGAAGGGCGAAAGCGATGAGGAAAAGCTTGCGTCCCTTATCAAGATGATCGACGACCTCAAGGCCCAGATCGGAATCAAGGCCACCATCCGCGATTACGTGCCGGATGAGGCGGACTTCCTCGCAAGGCTGGACGAGATGGTGGAGCAGGCCTTCGACGACCAGTGCACCGGCGCAAACCCGCGCTATCCGTTAATGAGTGAAATCAAGCAGATGTACTTAAACGCTTATTACGGGAATTGAGGGGGACAGTTATGAAAATCGCGGTGTGTTTAGGCAGTTCCTGCCACTTAAAAGGGTCGCGTCAGGTGGTGGAACAGCTTCAGTACCTGATATCCGAAAACAGCTTAAAGGACACCATTGAGCTTTCCGGTACCTTTTGCATGGGCAGATGCCAGTCCGGCGTCAATGTTACCGTAGACGGCGGCATCTTTTCCGTATCACCCGAAACGGTAACGGCCTTCTTTGAAAAGGATGTGCTGAGCCGTTTAAAGAAATAGTTTTGGAGGAACGTTTCTATGTCGGATTGTCTGAGGCTTAAAAAATCCAACTGTAAAAATTGTTATAAGTGCATCCGACATTGCCCAGTGAAGTCCATTCGTTTTTCCGGCAACCAGGCTCACATCATAGGCGACGAATGCATCCTGTGTGGGCAGTGCTTTGTGGTATGCCCGCAGAACGCGAAGGAGATCGCGGACGGTACCGAGCTCGTTGGGGTGCTGCTCGACTCAGACAGCCCCGTTTACGCCAGCGTCGCGCCGTCGTTTATCGCCTATTTTGGCGACGTAGGTTTTTTGGCATTAACCGAGGCGCTGAAAAAGCTCGGCTTTGCGTCGGCAGAGGAAACCGCGATCGGCGCCACCTATGTAAAACGCGAGTACGAAAAGCAGCTTTTAAGCGGCAGCGAGGATATTATCATTTCGTCCTGCTGCCACTCCGTAAACCTGATGATCAGAAAATATTACCCCGACCTGTTAAAGCACCTTGCGCCCGTGGTATCCCCGATGATTGCCCACAGTATGGACATTAAAAAGCGTCATCCCGACGCCAAAACGGTGTTTATCGGCCCTTGCCTTTCCAAAAAGGACGAGGCACAGGGCAGCGTCGTAGACGCCGTGCTCACCTTTGAGGAACTGTCCGCGATGTTTAACAGAGCGGGTATTACCCCTGAGCAGGTGATGGACGCAAACGCCGAAAGCCGCGCAAGGCTCTTCCCCACCGCGGGCGGCATTTTAAAGACTATGGACTTACCCGATAACGGCTACACCTACATGGTGATAGACGGCACCGAGAACTGCAAGGAAGCGCTACAGGATATCCGCTCGGGCAATTTGAAGAAGTGCTTTATTGAGATGTCGGCCTGCGCGGGCAGCTGCATCGGCGGACCGGTGATGGAAAAGTACAAAAATTCTCCCATCAGGCACTTTCAAGCTGTAAACTCCTACGCGGGCAAGAGGGATTTTGACATCGCGCCCGCGGAGGAAACGGCATTTTTCAAGCAGCACACTTACATCGGGAACTCGACGCCCAAGCCCTCCGACGCGCAGATAAGCGACATCTTGCGGCGGATGGGCAAGCTGAAGCCGGAGGATGAGCTCAACTGCGGCACCTGCGGTTACAATACCTGCCGCGAAAAGGCAGCGGCTGTCTTCCAGGGTAAGGCCGATATCAGCATGTGCCTGCCCTTTTTGATGGATAAAACCGAGCGCTTTTCCAACAACATCTTAAAAAACACGCCCAACGGCATCCTCGTTATCAGCGAGGAGCTGGAAATCCAGCAGATTAACCGTGCGGCGATGAAGATGCTCAGGATCAACACCGAGGCCGACGTGCTGGGTGAGCTGGTGGTGCGGATAATCGACCCGCTGCCCTTTATCGACGTGCTTTCAAACGGGAAAATGGTGGAGGATCAGCGGGATTATTACCCCGAATACAAAAAGTATCTGGAGCTGTCTGTTGTTCACGACGTCACCTCCCATATTCTCATCGCGATACTGCGCGACGTTACCGACTTGGAGGAAGCGCGCATTAAAAAAGAAGAGATGGCCAAACAGACGGTGGAGATAGCGGATATTGTCGTGGATAAGCAGATGCGTATCGTTCAGGAGATCGCATCCCTGCTTGGGGAAACAGCGGCTGAAACCAAGATCGCGCTCACGAAGCTCAAGGAGACGATCTCTCATGAGTAAAACGAATAATCTGTGCACCGATATCGGGTACATGAGCTTAAACCACGCCGGGGAACAGCTTTGCGGCGACCATATCGAGGTGGTGGAGCAGGAGGACGAGAACTCCACCGTGGTAGTACTGGCGGACGGACTGGGCAGCGGAGTAAAGGCAAACATCCTTTCCACCCTCACCTCCAAAATCATCTCTACCATGATGGCCTCGGGCCTCCGGCTGGAAGACGCGGTGGAAACCATCGCCGCCACGCTGCCGGTGTGCTCCGTGCGCCAGGTCGCCTACTCCACCTTTACCATCATCCGCATCGTCAACAACGAGCAGGCGGAGATCGTGCAGTACGATAACCCGCATGTCATCCTCCTGCGGGACGGGGAAAGCTGTGAGATCCCCTCCACCATCCTCAAAATCGGCGACAAAACCATCTACCAGTCCAGTATCAAGCTCAAACAGGATGATGTGTTCATCGCGATGAGCGACGGGGTGGTGCACGCGGGAATAGGGGGCGTATACAACTTCGGCTGGAAGCGCGAGGACATCATCGGGTATATGGAAGCCCTCTGGAACGTGGGCTTTACCGCCAAAACCCTCACCACCGTACTGCTTGAAAAGACGCAAAAGCTGTACGACGACAAGCCTGGGGACGACGCTACCGTATGCACCATACGCATCCGCACCCGCGAGCCGGTGAACCTGCTGCTGGGCCCGCCCTGCAACCGGGACGACTGTAAAAAGATGATGTCGCTGTTCTTTGCCAAGGAGGGCAAGCACATCGTCTGCGGCGGCACCACCTCGGGCCTTGCCGCCGAATACCTGAAAAAGCCGCTGAAAACCAACCTGCTTTATTTAGACGCCGACATCCCCCCCACCGCGGAGATCGAAGGGGTCGATCTCGTGACGGAGGGCGTGATTACGGTAAACCGCGTGCTGGAATACGCAAAGAACTATCTAAACGACAATAAATCCTACGAGCAGTGGAGTTTTAAGCAGGACGGCGCCTCACAGATCGCCCGCATGCTGTTTGACGAGGCGACCGACATCAACTTCTTTGTGGGCAGAGCGATCAACCCCGCCCACCAAAACCCGCAGCTGCCCATCAACTTCAACATCAAAATGAAGCTGGTGGAGGAACTTTCAGATTGTTTAAAAAGAATGGGGAAAAAGATCAAGGTTAATTACTTTTAAGGGAAAGACGGCGTGCCTTTCGGCAATGCCGCGTTGCAATTCTTCAGAGCGCTCCGCGCTTTACAGGCGCAAACGCCGGAAAGGAACGGTCATAAGATGAACACGCATTTCGATTTTGATGCGGTTGACCGCATTATTGAAAAAAACGGCCGCAAGGCTCAGTCGATTATCGCCATATTGCAGGACATTCAGGAGCACTACCGCTATCTCCCGAAGGAGATCTTCCCCTATCTTGCCAAAAAGCTCTCGGTGGGCGAGGCGAGAATCTATAGCGTCGCCACCTTTTATGAGAACTTTTCTCTTGAGCCCAAGGGCAGGTACGTAATAAAAGTATGCGACGGCACGGCCTGCCACGTAAGGCGCTCTATCCCCATTCTTGAACGGCTCAGAAAAGAGCTGAACCTCTCCGAAAAAAAAGCCACGACGGACGATCTGGGCTTTACGGTAGAAACGGTTTCCTGCCTCGGCGCGTGCGGCCTTGCCCCCGTTATCACGGTAAACGACAAGGTTTACCCCGCCATGACGCCGGATAAGGCTTCCGACTTGGTAAAAGAGCTGAGGGAGGAACTGAAAAATGATAAAGCTGAATAGCCAAAATGAACTGGAGCAGTTACGGCTAAAGTGCAAAAACTCCTTGCAGCATGAAAATAAACGTATCCTCGTCTGCGCCGGTACCGGCTGTGTCTCCAGCGGCTCACTGGAAATTTTCGAAAGGCTCTCGGCGCTGATGGACGACCGCAGGCTCCCCTACACGGTGGAGATTGCAGACGACCCGCACGGCGACATCACCGGCATTAAAAAATGCGGCTGCCACGGGTTCTGCGAGCTGGGCCCGCTGGTGCGCATCGAACCGCAAGGCTGGCTTTACACCCGTGTAAAGCTGTCGGATTGCGAAGCTATTATTGATAAAACGATCGTAAAGGGCGAGCATCTGGAGCATCTCGCGTATAAAAAGGGCGAAACCGTCTACAAAAAGCAGGAGGAGATTCCTTTTTATAAAAAGCAGACCCGGAAGGTACTCGAGCACTGCGGGCAGATTTCCGCCACCTCCATCCGAGAATATCTTGCCTTTGACGGCTACAGAGCCTTTGAAAAGGCGCTGTTCGAGATGAGCGCCGACGATATTATCCATGAAATCACTGAATCTAACCTGCGCGGCAGGGGCGGCGGCGGCTTCCCGGCAGGCAGGAAATGGTCGCAGGTAAAGCGGCAGAAAACAGAGCAGAAGTATATCGTGTGTAACGGCGACGAGGGCGACCCCGGCGCGTTCATGGACAGAAGCGTGATGGAAGGCGACCCCCACAGGATGCTGGAGGGCATGATGATTGCGGGCCTCGCCTGCGGCGCGAACGAGGGCTACATATACGTGCGCGCGGAGTACCCCATGGCGGTTGACCGCCTGCGCATGGCCATACTCCAGGCCGAGCAATACGGCCTGCTGGGCGACAACATTCTGGGCACGGAGTTTTCCTTCCGCCTGCACATCAACCGCGGCGCGGGCGCCTTTGTCTGCGGTGAGGGCAGCGCGCTGACAGCCTCTATCGAGGGCAAGCGCGGCATGCCGCGCGTAAAGCCCCCCAGAACGGTGGAACACGGGCTGTTTGATAAGCCCACGGTGCTTAACAATGTAGAGACCTTCGCCAACGTGCCGCTGATTATTGTAAACGGCGCCGCCTGGTACAAGGGCATCGGCCCCGAAAACAGCCCGGGCACCAAGGCGTTTGCGCTGACGGGCAACATCGAAAATACCGGCCTTATTGAGGTGCCCATGGGCACCACCCTGCGCGAGGTGATCTTTGACGTAGGCGGCGGTATGCGCGGCGGCGGGGAGTTTAAGGCGGTGCAGATCGGCGGCCCCTCGGGCGGCTGCCTGACCAAGGAGCAGCTTGACCTGCCCTTAGACTTTGACTCGCTGAAAAAGGCGGGCGCGATGATCGGCTCCGGCGGCCTTGTGGTAATGGACGACAAGACCTGCATGGTGGAGGTTGCCCGGTTCTTTATGAATTTTACGCAGAATGAGTCCTGCGGCAAATGCGTCCCCTGCCGGGAGGGCACCAAGCGAATGCTCGCTATCCTCGAGCGCATTGTGGAGGGCAAGGGCGAAGACGGTGACATCGAACTGCTGCTCGAGCTTGCGGACACCATCTCGGCTACCGCGCTCTGCGGGCTTGGCAAGTCGGCGGCTTCTCCGGTGGTAAGCACCATCAAGAGCTTCAGAGACGAGTATGAGGCGCACATCTACGAAAAGCGCTGCCCCGCAAACGCCTGCTCAAAACCCAAGAAGTTCTCGATTAAGCCGGATGCCTGCAAGGGCTGCTCCAAATGTGCGAAGGCCTGCCCCGTAAATGCCATCAGCGGCCAGATCAAATCTCCCTTTGTAATAGACCAGACCAAGTGCATCAAGTGCGGGGCCTGCCAGAGCACCTGCCCTTTCCATGCCATTGAGGAGGTATGAGCATCATGGATAAAAGAGAATTTATGACGATAGACGGGATCCCCGTTGAGATAAACGGCGAAATGAATCTGCTGGAAGTGATTCGCAAGGCGGGCATCAAGCTGCCCACCTTCTGCTACCATTCCGAGCTTTCGGTTTACGGCGCCTGCCGTATGTGCATGGTGGAGAACCAATGGGGCGGGCTGGACGCGGCGTGTTCCACGCCCCCCAGGGCCGGCATGGAGATTAAAACCTCCACCGAGAGACTGCGCCGTTACCGCAAGAATATCCTGGAACTTCTGCTCGCCAACCACTGCCGCGACTGCACCACCTGCCAGAATAACGGCAGCTGCAAGCTGCAGGACCTCGCCATGCGCTTTAACATCGAGGGCGTGCGCTTCCCCAACACCGCCCCCGAGCCGATTGTGGACGACTCGTCGCTCTGCATCACACGCGACGCGAGCAAGTGCATCCTCTGCGGAGACTGTGTGAGGATGTGCAACGAGGTGCAGAATGTGGGCGCCATCGATTTCGCCTTTCGCGGCAGCAAGATGACTATCAGCACCGCCTTCGGCAGGCCCATTAGCGAATCCTCCTGCGTGGGCTGCGGCCAGTGCGCGGCGGTATGCCCCACGGGTGCCATTGTGGTAAAGGACAACATCAAAAAGGTTTGGCAGGCGCTGGGCAGCAAGGACCTGAAGGTTACCGCCCAGGTTGCCCCCGCCGTACGGGTGGCGCTTGGCAAGGAGCTTGGCTTAAAAGAGGGCGACAACGCCATGGGCCGGATCGTTGCCGCGCTGCACCGGATGGGCTTTGACGAGGTTTACGACACCTCCACAGGCGCCGATTTGACGGTTTTGGAGGAATCGGAGGAATTACTCAAGCGTCTTGAGAGCAACTCGAACCTGCCGCTCTTTACCTCCTGCTGCCCCGCGTGGGTTCAGTACTGTGAAAAGAACTGCCCCGAGCTGCTTGCAGGCGTTTCTTCCTGCAAATCGCCCATGGAGATGTTTGCGGCGGTGCTCAAAGAACAGAACAAATTCTCCTCCAGAAGGATGTTCCACGCTGCCGTCATGCCCTGCACCGGCAAAAAGTTTGAGGCGGCGCGCGACGAGTTTAAAACCGAAGGCGTCCCAAATGTGGATGCGGTGATCACCACGCAGGAACTTATCCGTATGATTAAGGAATCCGGTATTATCTTTGAGGAGCTGGAGCCCGAGGCGGTGGATATGCCCTTCGGCACTCTGTCGGGTGCGGGTGTAATCTTTGGCGTGACGGGCGGCGTCACCGAGGCCGTGCTTCGCAGGCTTGCCAGCGATAAATCTAAAACCGGCCTTCTTTCCATCGCTTATCAGGGCGTGCGGGGCATGAACGGCGTGAAAAAGGCCGTGATTCCTTACGGCGACAGAGAAATAAGCATTGCGATTGTAAGCGGTTTAAATAACGCAAGCAAGCTGATTGCAAGCATCCAAGAGGGTGCGCACTACGATTTCGTGGAGGTAATGGCGTGCCCCGGCGGCTGCGTAAGCGGCGCGGGCCAGCCCTTCGCCTCATGGGAAGCGAAGGAAAGCAGGGGCCGCGGCCTCTACTCGGCGGACCGCATGTGCAACATCAAGCGCTCGGAAGAAAACCCGCTGATGATGTCGCTTTACAACGATATCCTTAAGGGGAAGGTTCATGAGCTGCTGCATGTACATTACCATGCCCCTTCGGAGGAAGACTGATATGCAGGAACTAAACGTTTGCATCGGCAGTGCGTGCCATATTAAAGGCTCCTACAATGTGATCCAGACCTTCCAGCAGCTGATTGAGGAGCATCAGCTTCACGACAGGCTTGAATTTAAAGCCACCTTCTGCATGAAGGAATGCCACAACGCAGGTGTCTGCATCCGGTTTAACGGGGAGAAAAGCCATATCCCGGCCGAATCCGCCAAGGAGTACTTCGTTAAAACCGTATTACCTTGCTTACATGTTTAAAATAGAAAACCTCAACCGAATGAAGAGGGCGCAGGTAATTTGGCCTGCGCCCTCTTCGCTGTATGCGAGAACCCTGCGGCTTTAAATTTTTATGACCACCAAAGTATGGTCACTGAACATATTACATTCCCACCTACCTGACAAATCGCCTACTTAGCCTTAATAAAAGGCGAGAAGCGATTCCCTTGATCGGTTTTGAATAGCTTTATACAGGCCTCTTGGGCTTGATACAGAGATGGCTGAGTTTTTTAACGGATTGTTTAGAATAAGCATTAACACATTACGTGCTTTTGAATTCCACCGTATATTTTTTGTTTGGTACTCCCTTTGGCATAAAAAACTGCACCCCAATCGTTATTCAGTATACCATACTGTCTAACCATTGGGGTGCAGTTCATCCAACCTTTCCGGGCTTTTTTAATGAAAATTTTTATAGAGTAGTACAGCAAAGGATTTCGTATCTCGCTGAAAATGAAACAGGCTGAAAGGGGTCAACAAATGGTGAAAAGGAGACGTTCGTATTAACTTCCACCTGCAGAGCATCCGCTTCTATGGAACATTGCAGATAGGCTGTGTAGGGGGTATCCACCAGGCGGAACACTGCCCGGATATGTTGTTCGTCAACAATCCCACAACTGGCGGCGCACAGGTAATCGCAGCCCCTTAGGTGTATTGTGGAATATTCCCAGCTTCCGATTCCGCAGACAATTGACTGGGTGCTGCCCGCAATCTCCATGCACACCTTCCTCGTATACCCTTCGGACGAAATAGTAAGGCGCTGAATACCCATACTGTTGTCGGGTGGAATAGCGGCAATGCCCTTGTTAAAAAGGGGGCTTTGCGAAATATCCTTGAGCGGTGGATGGGAGAGCTCAAGGTTTTTACAAATGAGCATATCGTCCTCTTCCGCGCAGCCTCTGTCAAACGCGGGCAGGATGTTCTCCCAGATAAGGTCTAAGGTTTTCTGCATGTCTTTACATGCGGCCGTAACCGCGATTACCGCATCCTCTTTCGGCAAAACCAGGCAGAATTGCCCGAATGCACCGTCGCCGCGAAAACATTCATGCGTACACAGCCAAAACTTGTAACCATACCCCTGCTGCCAATCCGGGTTTAGAGAGGCGGAGTTTGTA
Organism: Bacillota bacterium; assembly: GCA_023412215.1. Classification (GTDB taxonomy): domain Bacteria; phylum Bacillota; class Clostridia; order Oscillospirales; family Ruminococcaceae; genus Acetanaerobacterium. The sequence goes on from JAEYNX010000001.1 coordinate 17,569, forward strand.
GCGGTTTGATATGAGGTTGCCTGCGCTATCCATTCCTCCGACAGCAACCGCTTGCCGTTCCATACCCCCTTTTGCAGATAAAACTGGCCGAGCTTGGCAATATCGAGGGTGGTAAGGTGTAAACCGAATGCACCGATGTCTACCTTTTGGGGGGACTGATCCCACACAGGGCTCTCGATTCCCAATGGGGCGAACAGCCTCGGCGTTAGGTAAACCGTCGCCGTTTCCCCTGTAAGGGTTTGCAAAATGAGCGAAAGAAGATAGGTGGAAGAGCAGTCGTAAACAAACCTTTCCCCCGGTGCGTACTGTAGCGGCGCGGATAAAATGAGATCGAGCCACGGCTCCTTGGCTGCCAAAAGCTGTCCGTTCAGGCTGGCCTCATGCCCAAAGCTCATCGTGAGCAGATGTTTTACCGTAACCTGCGCGAGTTTTTCATCCATCTGCGGGGTGTGCACAATATTCAAAAGCTTTAGAACGTTATCGTCAACTGATAGGCGCTTTTCATCCACTGCCATACCGATTGCGGTGGATATAAACAGCTTAGAGAGCGAATATACTGAATGCCGCCCATTTGCGTTGTACGGGTGCCAGCTGCAATCCACAATCACCTTTCCATGACGCAGCATCAGAAAGCTGTGCAGTTCATAATCCTGGGTACGATTTTGATTGACCGCATTTAAAAATGAAACGATATTCGTTGCAGATACATTTTCTTTACTTGGAAAGGTAACTTCCATTGTTTTAGCTCCATTCCGCCGATTTGCTTCGACAAAAATCAGTATTTATGTACGGCTCTTATCCGCAAAGAAGAAAACGGCAAGTGTCTGATCATCCTGCGTGTGATGCGGTAGCAGTGACGAAGTCATCTATAAACGCTGCCGTGCAATGTTGTTTGCTATCTGCAAAGCGGAATCCAGTGCCGTGAGCGCCGGGTAGAGAACGGTTATATTACAAAGTTCTGCAGTAAGGCGCTGTTTAAGGCGGGTAGCCAGCGGCTCACAGTGCAGCAGCACACTGCCCCACAGCTGTATGGTCAGCGGCTCGGAGAGGTTGTCCTTTCTAAGCTTTGAGGCTACCGCCTCAGCCCCGTAGTACAATGCCTCGGCGCCTTGGCGCACTATTCGTACCGCCTCGCGGTCGCCCATACCGGCGGCCCGGTCTACCAGTGAAGCGTAGCGTGAGATCTCACTTTTATTGAAGATATTTTCCTTTACAAAATCGGCAATCTGCTGCGGGCTGGTAAACCCGCCTTCGGCACACACAAGCTTTGCCAGAGCCTCTCCGCTTTGGCCACCATCCAGTACCCGAACAGTGGCGGCGTACTATGAAAGAAACTTTGACGCTGCGGCAGAAAATCGGGCAGATGCCGGTTTTTGGCTGGCCTAGCACCAAAATCACCCCGGAAGTGGCCGGGCTAATCGAAAATTATAAAATCTCAAACGTTATTTTATTTTCGCACAATATCGAGGATGCCGCACAACTGCGCAATCTATGTGCAGAGCTACAGCGGCGTATACGCAGCAGTACAGGGTATCCAGCCTTTATTTGCATCGATCAGGAGGGCGGAATGGTTGCGCGGCTGACCAAAGACTTCACGGCGATTCCGGGCGCTATGGCAATTTCCGCCACCCAAAACCCTTGCAACGCCTACCTGTGCGGCAAGCTTACCGCCGAAGAACTGCGGAAAACGGGGATTAACTTCGACCTCGCTCCGGTGGCGGATATCAATAGCAACGAAAACAACCCTGTTATCGGGGTGAGAGCCTATGGAGATACCGCTGACAACACTACTCCTTACGCACTGGCTATGATGAAAGGGCTTGCAGCGGGTGGAGTGATGCCGGCGGTAAAACATTTCCCCGGCCACGGGGATACGGTGGTAGATTCACACCTTGGCCTGCCAACAATTAACAAAACGGTGGACGAGCTGCTTACTAATGAGCTTGTTCCCTTTCAGGCCGCGATTGCAGAGGGCGTACCCTGCATCATGAGCACACATATTCTGTTCCCCCGTATCGAGAAAGATCGTTTACCTGCAACAATGTCATATACCATCCTCACCGGGCTTTTAAAGGAGCGTTTGGGCTTTAATGGCCTAATTATTACCGACTGCCTTGAGATGGACGCCATCAAAAGATATTACGGCACCGCGCAGGGCGCACTGGCAGCGATCAAAGCCGGCGCGGAACTGCTTTGTATCTCGCATACCCCCGCTTTGGTGAGGGAAACGGTTGAATTTATTGAGGCCAGCATACAAAATGGCACGCTTAACGAGCAGTTTATCGACCGTGCGGTGGAAAAAGTTTTGCAGTATAAACATATCTATACGGGTGAGGTTGAGCAAGGCAATACAAGCTTGGTGGGCTGCCCCGAGCATAGGGCTTTTGTGGAACAACTCAGCCTTAAAACCATTACAATGATTCCAAATGGGGCTCCCCTGCCCACCATAGGCGCCGATACGCTGTTTGCAGGCTGCCGCGCATACCGAACCACACTTGCCTCCAGCGTGATGGATACCGGCTTCAGCTTCCCCGCCTATATGGCGGACAAGCTCGGCGCTGGGCAGCTGATTACACCTATAAACCCCGATAATGGCGAGATTGACGAGATATTACAGCAGGTAAGGGAATATAAGACGGTGGTGTTGGGTACTTATAACGGGCACCTCAATCGTGGGCAGATCGACTTGGCAAACGCGCTTTGCAATACTGTCGAAAATGTTGTGGTGGTAGCCCTGCGGAACCCTTATGATCTGCCGCTGATAAATAAAGTGGCATGCAGGCTGGCAACGTATGAATACACCTCCCTTGCGTTTGATTCGCTCGTGAAAATTTTTAAGGGTGAGGCTAAAGCTGCCGGCAGCTTTAACATCAACCTGAAATTATGATGGAAGGCAAGGTGATGGGGATGAACGGCTATCTTTTAGGGCTTGACGGCGGAGGAACCAAAACCGTGGTAAACGTTGCAGATACAGCGGGAAACGTGCTTTTAACGTTTACAGGTGGCGCGATTAACATGAACGGGGAAAGCGAACGAAACGTTGCCGGTAACTTCGCCGAAATATTTAAAACCGCGCAATCGGCAGGCTATACTGCCGAAAATTGCCGCGGATTCTGTATCGGTACGGCAGGCATCAGCAATCCTAAGGTGCAGCCTCTGGTTGCCGATATTGTGCGCAAGGCAGGTTACCCCGTCACACCCCTTGTGGTGGGCGACCATCAAACCGCACTCGCCGGCGCGCTGGATGGAATGGTCGGGATAATCCTGATCGCGGGCACCGGTTCAATCTGCTACGGGGTAAATGCTGCAGGGGAGGAAAAAAGAACAGGCGGCTTTGGGTACCTTATCGATGATAAGGGCAGCGGGTACGCCGTAGGGCGAGGTATTTTGCAAGCCGTTGTACGCGCATATGACGGCAGGCAGTCCCACACCCTGCTTACCGAGCTGGTCTTTGACAAGCTGGGCATCACCACAATGAAAGAGCTTACGGGACTTATTTATAAAGAACCAATCAATAAAAGAGAGATTGCAGCCCTTGCACCCTGCCTGACCGCCGCATGTGAAAGGCGTGACAGCGCTGCGCTTGCTATTGTGGAAAATGCGGCGGCTGAATTGGTAAACATGGTGGCTCCCGTGGCAAGCGATCTTCAACTGTCACGTGGCGAGCTTGCCACTGCAGGAAGCGTTTTGCTAAAAGACAGCTTTATTCGCCCAGCATTTCTAACACATCTCGCCACTATTTGCCCGGAGCTTACCTGTATAACACCCCGGTACGACGCCGCCTATGGCGCGGTGTTGCTGATAAAACAAAAGCTATTACAGCGATAGGGCGACGAACGGAGATTTAATTAGAAAGCATGAAGGACAGCCCCGTTTTTACTTTGATCTCTACTGTAGGGACATTCGCGCCGTTGCGGGCATATGCAATGAAGCGGTCTCTGCTCTATAATCAGAGCTTGCATTCTTGGAATACATGAACGTTATAATGATTAACTTTCCTCTTTTAGCAGTTCGTTCGCGGTATTCAAATCGGTTACAAGCATATTGATGTATCCACCTTTCAGCGCACCTCGTATTGCCGGTAATTTTAACGGTTCGCCTCCCGCTACCCCGATTCGTAAAGGGATCTTCATATAATCCTCACGGCTAATAACAATGGTTCTTTCATCAAACTCTGTTATAACGGGGTTTCCCTTACTATCAAAAAAATGTCCGCATATTTCCCCCACAGCATTTTTGTCACAGTAAAGCCCATACTCGCTTTCTGACATTAACGGAATATCATTATATATTGCCGGTTGCATACGGCCAATACCTACGGCTGCAATTTTACAGGATCGAATAACCTTATACGCTTCTTTGAAATATGGTTCATACATAATAGAATTACGTAACTCTTTACTATTTACTACTGCTGGCGCATAGAGCATGGTAGTAGCCGCCCCCATATTTTGTGCCGCTCGGTGAACAATATCGTCGACTGTTATGCCGGATTGCTGGCTGTTCCAACTGCCCATTAGCTGTGTAACCGTAAGTCGCTCGCAGTTAGCATATGAAAGGTTTCCTGCCAAAGAAGACATTGCAAGGCCCCTTGAAAAGCCAATGACATCGTTCTCCTGAATAACCGTTGCAAGGTATTGGGCCGCAGTTTGTCCAAGTAAAATAGAAGCATTTTCAACAGTAACCATACCGGTAATGCGTACAGCCTTTAATCCATATTTAAGCTCGAGTTCTGTCTCTATCTCTACATAACTTTTTTCATAATCTTTAATATGGATTTCAACGATACCCAGTTCTATGCACTGACTCAGAATACGATTCACCTTCTGGCGAGAAATCTGCATCTTGCCTGCAATCTGTTCTTGCGTAAATCCAGCTATATAGTAGTAATAGGCAATACGCACATATTCGTCCTGTCGTTCTTTACTCAGTTGTTTCACTGGGTATGTTTCCCCCTTTTACTTATGTTGTTTAGCGGCTAATATTGAACGATAACCCGATAACTGGATGGCTCAAGCGCCAGCTTGAAGGCTCTGTCAATCTCCTGCATGGGAACAACCTCGGTGATCAGGCCGCCCAAATCAATCATACCATTTTCAAATAACCGGCACGCTATCTGAAAATCACGCACATCCGGGTTAACCGAGCCGGTAATTACAACCTCGGTGGAATGCACCTTGTTCACATTCAAATTGATGGGCTCATCTGGGTGGAAAGAGGAATACAATACAACGCGGCCCAATTTTCCAGACATCTCCATGCTCTCTGTGGCGGCAAACGGCGCTGCCGCCGTACAGAAAACCACATTAGCCCCGCGGTTTTCGGTCAATTTTCGTACATTGCTAACCGTATTACCACTGCAGGAATCCAGCAGCACATCTGCCCCCATCCTGCGTGCAACCTCAAGCCGGGAGATATCCTTTTCACAAGCAATTACCCTTGCGCCGCGCAGCTTTGCTAGGCGGATATGAAAAGCGCCCATGATGCCCGCCCCAATGACCACCACATCATCGCCAAGATTAATATCTGCTTTTTGTACACTGTGTATACAACAGGCCAACGGCTCAATAAGCGCAGCCTGCGTAAGTTCAACCTCTTGCCGGAGTTTAAAAACATTTTTAGCGTCTACCGTTATAAATTCCGCAAACCCTCCCGGCCCATTCATGCTTTCGTGAGTACTAGTCAAAAATGATGTCTCGCACTGATTCTCGTGGCCGTTACGACAATAATAGCATTCTCCGCAGGTATTTTGCAAGCGGATTACTACTTTGTCTCCGGTGTGCAAATTTTTTACCTCGCAGCCAACCAGTGCTACGGTTCCCGAAACCTCGTGCCCACCGGCAAACGGATACCGCTTTATAACCCCTGAATAGATTCTCTGTTCTAGCGTACAGATGGCACAGCTATTAACCCTAATAAGTACCTGATGCTTCAAGGGTTCTTTTAAAGGACGCTCGCACAGCGAAATTTCATTTTCGCCGTTCATAACATTAATTCTATAATTCTTCATGCTTTACTCTCTCTTTCCTTCCTGATTACTTATAAATGAAAAGATAGGGCTCAGTTCTTTAAGCGCTGCGTCTACACTGCAGCTTTCATGAATAAGCCTTGAAATCGCTGCGGCATAGCGTGCCGGGGTTTCGTGCCCCCATATATTACGTCCCATGGCAACACCCGCACCGCCAGCCTCAATGGCGACTTTTATTTCAGTGAGCAACTCTCGTTCAGATACCTTTTTAGAACCGCCTAATATAACTACGGGGACGTATACACTCTCTACCAGCGATTGAAAGCTTTCATGATCCCCGGTGTATTCTGTTTTGATGATATCTGCACCCAATTCCGCCCCCTGACGACAGGCAAAAATGAGATTTTCGGCGCTGCGTGCATCTGGTCCGCCTTCAAAACCGCGGGGCAGCATCTCTGCCATAACGGGAAGATTCCATTGGTGTGCCTGCAGAATGTTTCTGGATAATGCCGTTAAAATGTCAGTTTCAAACTTTGAACCGGGAAAGCCCATCGAGATAATTGCATCCGCACCCAAACGCAGCGCATCTTCCGCTGTAGTAACCGTTCGCACCGGCTCTGAATGGTTACCAAGGTAGGACACTCCCCCATCTATACGCAGTATCATTCCTTTTCCAAGAAAGCTATCTGCAAATTTATCTGCCATTCCGACCGTGCATAAAAATGCATCGGCACCTGCGGTAGCGATCTCTCGCATAATGATTTCGGGCTGCTTCATTGCTGGTAATACATTAAAATTACTGCCGTGATCCATTGCCACGATGAAGCTTCTCTTATCGCGCGCAAATATGCGGTTCATGCGATGTACAGTCTGACTCATTTATGTAGTCTCACTCTCTTTCAAATATTCCTTCTAGGCGCTTTAAAAATAATAGGATAACCGTATTTTAAGGAAAAGGCACAGGGTACGGTCTTTGACTGTATACCCTGTGGCTTTTCGAAAAGGAGATAAGAAGTATTTAATTTAGTTTCATCAAGTATTAGTAAGGGTTGTGGATTTTGCCTCGTTATACAAAGCAATCAGGTGGTTGCCAATTGTCACGGAAAGCTCAACGATACCATGCTTAAGTTCATTGGGAACAAACCGCCCAAACTCCTGAACCTCATAGGTCAGATCCCCCTCGTAACCGCACTCTGCAAGCCCTGTTATCGCTTCGGCCCAATTGATGGTACCGAAATAGGGCATCAGATGTTCATCCCTTTTGCCATGATTGTCTTGAACATGTACCGCTTTAAGGCGCTTGCCGATGAGGTTTAGATTCATCCTGTGAAAGCCTCCGGTAAGATTTGCGTGCCCAAAGTCGTAGCAAATACCGATGTGCTCGGAAGAAAAAGCATCGCATAGTGTACACAGTTCCTCGATAGAGGCAGCATATATACGCTGATATGGTTCCGAACGGTATTCAAAGTCATTCTCCAGTGCTATACCGATGCCGGCCTCTTTCGCAGTTTCAAGATGGACGCGATAGTACTCCAGATTGCGTTCAAGTGATGCGTTGGCATTATGCCCCACAGAATACACCGTGCCTGGATGAGTTACCGCCCATTTTACACCTAACATCCCGGAAGCAAGAATACTGCGGTGAATCAGCTTCTCCATCAGGCTTACCTTTTGGGGGTCGTTTGTACCGAAGATATCGTAGTACGGCAGGTGCGATTGCCTAAACTTCACACCATATCGATAGCCTGTATTGACAATCTTCTTGATATAGGCTTCCCAATCCTCATCCCGCAGCCGCGAATGGGGGTTCATCGCTTCGCAGAGATTGATGTCTAAAACGGTGTAACCTGCACTAGCGCACTGCTCAATGCAGTAATCAAATCCATTTTTACCCCCGTCCGGACGAAATGCACAGATATTTGTCGATGTAGAAAGTAGCAGCACTACCATCTCCCTTTGTATAGACTTGACGTGGCTTAGGAGTTTGCTTTATTGTATTGCTCCAATAACCCATTAAGGGTGGTAGTCATTGAGGCTACTGTTTCATCAACCGATTTCCCTTGATCCAGCATCGTTGAAACCTGATTCTGTATTTCCATATAAAAGTCCCAGCTTGGGCCAACGGTAATACCCAGCATATCTGGGCTGGTCTCGGTTACCTGCTTAACACCAATCTCCAGCTGCGGGTATTTTGCAACATAGTCCGTATAGGTTTCGGTTTCGTAAGAAGCCTTGTTGGCAGGAAAATAGCCAGTACCGGTGCTAAAGCTGGCCTGAACCTCGGATGAGACCATATATTTCACAAATTCCCATGCGGCCGCAGTCTTCTTTGCATCGCCTTTACTAAACATAAACAGGCCGGAACCCGAAACGGTAGCACCGTAGTTGGATTGTTCACTAACCCTGGGCAGGTATGCGCAGCCCAGTTCAAATGTGCCGTTTATCTTAGTAAGTAAAGTATTGAGATTTGAGGATGAGGTGGTATAGAAAGCAAGTTGCCCTGCAAGGAACATATCTGACAAAGCATCGCTTTTATTCAGTACGGCTTTGGAGTCATACATCTTTTTCCATTCGGTTAAGAAGGCGGCCAATGTTCCTTCGCTATCGCATACAAGCTTGGTGGCGTTAGCTGAACGCCCATTTTTATTATCAACGATATAGGATGCGTTGGCGTCCTTGCCCTTCATTTGACCAATCCAATTTGCAAGGGACGGAGAATCCGGTACCGAGGCATAGGCTGAAATCGCCGCTCCGTCGGCTGTTTGTTTCGGCAGCTTTGCAGAAGCGTCTATAATCTCCTGGAAGGTTGTGGGCGCCGTAGAAATACCGGCGGAATCCAACATGGTTTTGTTATAATACAATACTGTGGTAGAGGAACTAAACGGCATACCCAACTGTACATTATTATACTTCCAGTTAACCAGTGGAACCGTTAAAATCCGGCTTATATCATAGGCTGTATCTACCTTTAGCGCATCGTCTACGGTATACTTGTATTTGCTGCCCTGATAGTCGACAATACCCGTAGCGTCAATCTGCATGATGTCGGGCAGCTGATCGACCTGATCATTCTGAAGGATGGTGCGAAGCTTGGTTGTGCTATCGGAATAAGCGCCCTGAAAAACGCCCTCGATTTCAATGCCCTTTTCCTTACCCTCTTTGTTGTTAAAGTCAGCAATTAGCTTGTCCATTAACACGCCGGTATCGTCCGACATTGAATGCCAGAGTGTCAGCTTTACAGGTTCAGAGGGGGCGGAGCTTGCCAGGGCGGAGCTTGCCGGTGCTTCTACTACTGAAGAAACGTTTTCCGGCGGGGTAGTAGTTGCGCAGCCGCTAAGCAAACTAACAAACAGCACACCGGTGGCGGCTAAAGCCAGTATTCTTTCCTTCATTTTTTGTTACCTCCCAATAACTATGTATTTTTATATCATCCGACTAAAGCGCCGGTTGACATTCCTTCAACGATGTTCTTTCGTAACACAATAAACAGTAAAAAGGATGGAATAAGCACCAGTACTACAGCGGCCATAACCAAACTATAGTTCGTATCGTGTGGGGTAGTGAGCATGGTAATGCCCACTTGTACGGTTCGCATATCCTCCTTGTTGGTTACAAGAAGCGGCCAAAGATAACTGTTCCATAACCCAATAAACGACTGCGCGCCAAGAACGACCATAATTGGGCGTGACATGGGGAATATAACCCGAAAGATATAACGGATATTGCTGCAGCCGTCAATCTGCGAGGCCTCATGAAGCTCTCTTGGAATAGTTTTAAAATGCTGGCGTAAAAGCAGCATCTGCGAGGCTCCGACAATTGATGTAATACACATTCCAAGGTAATTATCAAGTAATCCAAGCCTTGATACCGTAAGATAGTTTATAATAATTAATGTGTCACTGGGCAGCATCATGGTAGCCAGCACGATAATGAACAGCAGTCTTTTCCCTTTAAAGTTATAGTATGCGAACGCAAAGGCCGCAAGCGTGGCAAACAATAGCTTCATGGTGGTCCCGACGATTGAAACTATAAGCGAGTTAAGCATAAACCTAAGGATGGGTGTTTTCTCAAATACCTGTATGAAATTTGTTAGGTTGCCAAAGCTTTTAGGGAGCAAAGTAGGGGGATACTTGGAGAATTCCTCCACGCTTTTAAAGGAAGCTAAAAGACAATAGAGAATGGGGAAAACCATAATAATCCCCAAAGCCATTGCTATAATGGTCACAATACTGTTTTTGCAGAATTCGGCTTGCTTTTTCTTACTCATTGGTAATGCACCCCTTTTTTTTCAAACGAAAATGCAAGTACCGTAAACAGCAGGGTTAAAGCAAATACCACAAGGCTGATACAGGCGCTTAGGCTGTAGTTTGATGATTGGTAGCCGGAGGTGAACATCATATAAACCAGCGTTGTGGTAGAGCGTGCGGGTCCGCCTTCAGTAAGAATCATGACCGGCCCGGATGTCATAATAGACTGTATAACATTGGTACAAATAACGTAAAAAACGATAGGTGATATGATGGGAAGTCGGATTCTAAAGAATCTGGTAAATGGGCCTGCGCCATCAATGGCGGCTGCCTCCATAACGGAAACAGGAACATTTCGTAGCGCTGAGAGAAACAGTAAAAAGTCAAAGGAGATACCCATCCATAAGCAGACCAAAAGAATACCAAGCAGTGCATATTGTTTGTCGGAAAACCAACCCCAGTCAATATGGAGGATATGGTTGATGATACCTGCCGTTGGGTTTAGCATCAGCTTAAAGATCATAGCCAGTGCCGACATCGAAACGGCCATCGGCAAAATAATCATCAGCTCGTTAAGCCAACTAAGTTTGCGTTTCTTACAACATAACAATGCTAGGCCCAGTGAGAAGATGAGGTTTAATACTACAAACATAACAACAAGCCGCATTGTAACCGCCAGAGCGTTATAGAAGTTCGGGTTAGAAAACAGAAATTTAAAATTCTCTAGCCCTATAAACTTAGTGATTTCACCCTTGAAATTTACGGTAGAGAAACTGTAAAGAAATGTTCGAATGAAGGGGTAATATGTAAACAGCGCCGAAAAGATAAGTATGGGGAGGAGATATAAATAGGGCGCAAGCTTCGTTACCCTGCTATTGAACGGGTTTCTAGTATGTTGTTTTTGTAGCGTGTTATAATTGTTAGTTACCTCATTCATTTTTTTCTCCAAAATCAATTGATAAAAGTGATCATTTGTAACTGTTATGTGATATTTGCTCATCTCTTCCTTATTGTAATCCAATATTATCTCTGAAACTATCAAATTTAATTATATGGGATGTAAAGGTTGCGTTATATCTGATATTCAACAAACAGCTACTGGATTAATAGATAACCGAAACTAAACGAAAAGGGCGCCTCCACAATACAAATCGTGTGATAGGCGCTCTGTTACATTATGGATTGCATACCCGGAAAACTATAGGATCGGCCATCACATAATAAGTAAAAATCGGACCTATCCTGAAAGGGGACCACTAATTTTTCAGGGTTAATATCTAAAAAATTCATTATATTATTTTTTCTGAACTTATTGTAGTATAGGGCTAGAAATACCACCGTCTCCGTAAGACTTTATAATAAATGGAAAGGAAGGCAAAAGTCTATGGGCACTCCATTTTCCGGTGATCATGGGCGCCTGACACGCACACTGTACGGCGAAAAGCTGTGCATTGAGCCCTGGGGTGAAAACAGCCTGCGAGTCAGAGCCAGCCGGGAGAGCACGTTTTCCGGCAAAGACTGGGCGCTGCTTCCCCCGCCCGCCGCCTCGTGTACGATTGATATTACTCCCGAAAAGGCAATTATCCGTAACGGTAAGCTGACTGCGGAGGTATTGCAAAACGGCAAGCTTTCATTTTTTAACCAGCACGGCGACCTGCTGTTGGAGGAATATGTCAGAAACCGCGAAAACCTCTACGAATACTGCAGCCCGCTGAACATCCCTGCGCGGGAGCTTAAGCCGATACTTGGCGGCTGGCAGCTTACCGCGCGTTTTGAGGCGCGGGATGATGAGCGTATCTTTGGCATGGGTCAGTACCAGCACGGTTACCTCAACCAGAAGGGCTGCACGCTGGAGCTGGCACAGCGCAACACGCAGGCCTCGGTGCCGTTTGCGCTTTCAAGCCTAGGCTATGGGTTCTTATGGAACAACCCCGCCGTAGGTACCGCCACCTTTGGCAAGAACAAAACCGAGTGGTTTGCGCAGTATACCGGTGAACTGGACTACTGGTTAACCGCAGGCGACACCCCCGCCGAGATTGTGCACAGCTATACAAACGCAACCGGTAAGCCGCCCATGATGCCTGATTATGGCATGGGCTTCTGGCAGTGCAAGCTGCGCTACCAGACGCAGCAGGAGCTGCTTGAGGTGGCACGCGAGCACAAACGCAGAGGGCTTCCTATGGACGTAATTGTAATCGATTTCTTCCATTGGACCAACCACGGCGACTGGAAGTTTGACCCCAATTATTGGCCTGACCCCGAGGCAATGGTAAAGGAACTGCGCGAGCTCGGCATTGAGCTGATGGTTTCGGTATGGCCCACCGTGGCAAAGGACAGCGAAAACTATACCGAGATGAGCCGGAATGATCTGTTGGTGAAAACCGACCGCGGGCAATCCACCAATATGGAATTCTTGGGCAACAACGTCTTTTTTGACGCCACCAACCCCAATGCACGCGATTTTATATGGAAAAAGGTAAAGAAAAACTACTACGATAAGGGGGTCAAAATCTTCTGGCTGGATGAGGCCGAACCCGAATACGGCCCGTATGATTTTGACATCTACCGCTATCACCTCGGCCCGGCGCTCGCCGTCAGCAACCTTTACCCCGCTATGTATGCCAAAGCGTTTTACGATGGCATGACGGCGGCAGGGCAGCGGGATGTCGTGAATCTTGTGCGCTGCGCATGGGCGGGCAGCCAGCGCTACGGCGCACTGGTGTGGTCCGGCGATGTGGATTCGAGCTTTCGCGGCCTGCGCGAGCAGTTCACGGCCGGCCTGAATATGGGGCTCTCTGGTATCCCGTGGTGGACAACCGATATCGGCGGCTTTCTGGGCGGAGACCCGGACGATCCGGAATTTAGGGAGTGTATTATCCGCTGGTTCGAGTACGGCGCTTTCTGCCCGGTATTCCGCCTGCATGGGGAACGCCTGCCGCACAAGGAACCACTGGGTACCGTGGGAGGCGGCCGGTTCTTTAGCGGTGCCGCCAACGAGGTTTGGAGCTACGGCGATGAGGCTTATGAAATCTTTAAAAAATACATGCTTCTGCGTGAGCGGCTTCGCCCCTATATCGCTGAGCAGATGCGTTCGGCGCATGAGAACGGCACCCCGGTGATCCGCCCGCTGTTTTATGATTTCCCCACTGACGCAGCTGCGTGGGAGGTAAGCGACGAGTACATGTTCGGCCCAAGCCTGCTGGTTGCGCCTATAATGGAGGAGAACAAGCGTGAACGGCCAGTTTATCTGCCCGCAAACGCGGTATGGCAAAATACCCACACCGGCAAGACCTACGAAGGCGGAAAAACAATTGTGTGCGAGGCGCCGCTGGATGTAATACCTATCTTTATAAAAAACGGCGCAGATGTTGATTTCACTCTTTAATCATTTTAAAAGGAGTAATTTCCATGGCCTATAAGCATTTTGGGGCAGCCGTGTACTGCCCTGTAGGCAACCTTATTGACATCAAGGATATAGACGCGTTCGCCGCAAGATTTGCGTTTATTGAGAAACATGTGAAGGTATCAAAGGTGTACCTCGAAACCTACCGCGGCGGAGCCTATATTGAACGGGAACAGCTTGAGCGGATTATTGCGTTCTTCCACAGCCGCGGCATTGAAACCTGTGGCGGCATCACGACCGATACCGTTGAAAACGGCGAGGGCGGATTTTATCCGTTGTGCTATACCAACCCGGAAACGCGCAGGATGCTTACCGAGGTGGTTGAGTTTACCGCGAACCTGTTTGATGAGATTATCCTTGACGATTTCTACTTTACCAACTGCAAATGCGAGCACTGCATTAAAGCGAGGGGAGAACGCTCCTGGGCCGATTTTCGTCTGGCACTGCTCAAGGAGATTTCTGAAAATGTAATTGTGGGCCCAGCCAAGCGCGTAAACCCCAAGGTAACGATGATTATTAAATACCCCAACTGGTACGAGCATTATCAGGAATGCGGCTATAACCTGGAGGATGAGCCGAAGATCTTTGATAAAATCTACACCGGCACCGAAACCCGCAACCCCACCTATACCCAGCAGCACCTGCCGAAGTATTTAAGCTACTTCAACCAGCGCTACCTGGAAAACGTTGCGCCCGGGCGCAACGGCGGCGGCTGGTTCGACCCGTACGAATGCACCTATAATCTAACCTCCTATGCCGAGCAGGCCTATCTTACGCTGCTGGCCAGGGCAAAGGAGGCAACGCTCTTCAGTCTTGGTTCTCTGCTGGAATCGCATTTTTCATTATTTATACCGGTGGCGGGTCAGGTATTTGAGGAAATGGACACCCTGCTTGAAAAGCTGGGCAGCCCCGTAGGCACCGCCTGTTACCTGCCCTACCACGGCCATGGAGAAGATTATCTGCACAACTATATCGGTATGTTGGGTATTCCTCTGGAGCCAACACCGTACTACCCCGAACATGTAAAAACAATCTTTTTAACCGAGAATGCCGCCAAAGATAAAAACATAATTGAAAAGGTTCAAAAAAGCCTGCTGAACGGTTCGGTAGTGATTGTAACCTCCGGTTTTGTGCGGGCTACTCAGCAGGATTTTTACAGGATTGCCAACATTCATCATACCGGGCGCAAGGCCGTCGTAAGCCGTTTCGCCCACTCCAATGACGGCGGGGTATGCTTCGGCGGCTGTGTAACAGGAGATGCCCCCATGCTGATTCCCCAATTGGAGTACCCCACCAACGATACATGGGAACTGGTAGGCGCATTCGGGGAGGATAATAGCTTTCCGATTCTGGTAAAAGCCACCTACGGCAATGGGCGGCTCTTTGTACTCACCATCCCCGACGATTACGGCAATCTGTATAACCTGCCGCGCGCGGTGCTTAGGATTATCCGGGAGACGGTTGCCGGTGACAGCCGTGTAATGCTGGACGCGCCGTCTAAGGTGGCGATGTTTATGTACGATAACAACACCTTTGTGCTGCGCAGCTTTCAGCCTTACTACGACAGCGCATTTATCACTGTAAAGGGTGTGTCAGCCGTACTGGAGAATATCATCACCGGTGATAAGCTTTACGGTAATACCGTTTCGGGCAATACCGTGTTTGATATACGGCTTGCTCCGGGGTCAAACCTGCCGCTGCGCATATGCGCGGAATAGAATAAATGCTGGTTTTTTTAACAATGCAATTCAGTATAACAGCGAAAATGCCGTACACCGGGTAATCGGTTGTACGGCATTTTTTTGATTAATGAATGGTTCCTGAGCCGATATGCTGGATTTTCCGTTTTCCTATTGGTTTTCATCCTATTAAATTCGGTTTTACTATCAAATCGCTAATTTTTACAGTCAATCATGTGTAATTATTAGTGTATAAATTATGTTCAAATTAAGTTAATATATTTATGAAATTAAACAATAAGTTTGCTCTTACACGCAGTTGTTTTGGGCACAAATACATCATGCTCAAAATCCACCAATAAACATTCTTAGATTTGGGGGCATACACATGAAGACTTTGGCGGATTCCCCGGGAAGAATCGTCCACGAGTATAAAACACCAAAGAAAAGGCTGAAGCCCGGATTAAAATTGTTTCTGATGGTTTTGCCGTTCCTTGTTTTGGTATTTATATTTTCTTACTTCCCGCTTTACGGCTGGATATATGCGTTTTTTGATTACAGGCCGCCGCTGAAGCTTTCGCAATGCGAATTTGTCGGTTTTAAATGGTTTGCCACTTTATTCCGCACTCCTACGCAGATTAAGCAGCTGCTGCAGGTTCTTCTGAACACCTTTGCAATTAGCGGGCTTGGAATCCTTTCTTCATTTTTACCGGTCATGTTCGCCATCTTCTTAACCGAATCACGATCAAAAAAGTTTAAAAACATGGTTCAAACCTTAACCACCATACCGAACTTCATCAGCTGGGTTTTGGTTTATTCCATTGCCTATTCGCTTTTCTGCAATTCCGGCATGGCCAACAGTCTGTTGCAGTCCCTGGGGGTGATCGATAATCCCATCAAGTTTCTGGACAGCGACAATTTTACCTGGCTTAAGATGTGCTTATGGAGCCTGTGGAAGTTCACAGGGTGGAACGCGATTATGTACTTAGCGGCTATCTCAGGCATTGACCCGGAGCTCTACGAGGCTGCCAGGGTTGACGGTGCAGGGCGATTCAGGCTGATGTGGCATATCACTATCCCCGGTCTGACGCCTACCTTCTTTGTACTGTTGATGCTTTCCATCGCGAACTTTCTTAACAATGGTCTTGATCAGTATTATGTATTCCAAAACTCATTTAACAAGGAACATATTCAGGTGCTGGACCTTTATGTTTATAATATCGGCATGAGCGGTTCCAATGCCTATTCGCTCGCGACCGTTATCAGTATGATGAAGAGTATTGTTAGCGTAACGCTGCTTCTGTTTGCCAACAGGCTATCCAAAGCGGTGCGCGGCGAAACGATTATTTAAGCCTTAAGGAAAGGAGCGATATCTATGCCTTTAGACATTGCACATAACAAGAATAAGATCAAGCGAACCCCTGGCGACATCATCTTTTCGGTTATCAACTATACCGTATTCGTTCTGCTTGCAATCATCTGCATCTATCCGTTTTACTATCTGATTATTAATACCATCAGCGCAAATGACATGAGCGCCAAGGGTCTGATTAATTTTTACCCACAGCAGATTCATTTCAAAAATTACATAAATGTTTTAAAGTTAAAAGGCCTCCCGAATGCCGCATTGATATCCGTAGCCAGAACTGTCATAGGAACTATCTGTACCGTACTGGCTTCCGCTTTTCTCGGTTTTATGTTTACGCAGCAAAAGATGTGGGGACGCAAATTCTGGTACCGGTTTTTGATAATCACCATGTACTTTAATGCCGGGCTGATCCCCGTGTTCATAACCTATATCAATCTCGGCTTGAGGAACAATTTTTTAGTATATATCATCCCGTTAATCGTACAGCCCTTCTTTATTATTCTCGCAAAGACCTATGTTGAATCTATCCCTCCGGCATTGCAGGAGGCGGCGGAGATTGACGGTGCAGGCACCCTGACCATCTTCTTTAAGATTATTCTTCGGGTTTCGACGCCCATACTGGCCACTATTGCCATTTTCGCGGCGGTAAACCAATGGAATGCCTTTCAGGATGTTTTGTTGTATATCACTCAGGATAATCTTCAGCCACTGCAATTTACACTGTATAAGTATATCAATCAGGCCAATTCTCTTGCCCAGTTAATCAGGAACAGCCCCGGTTTAAGCGGCGCGGAGATTGCGGGGCTCGCCACCCGTCAAAACCCCACCTCTGTACGCATGACCGTTTCGGTCATCGTTGTGCTGCCTATCCTGTTTATCTACCCGATTTTCCAAAGATACTTCGTAAAAGGCGTCATGATCGGTTCTGTAAAAGGATAGTATGGTAGTTATTCAGAAGCAGCTTTGCTTCTGTGATATAACTAAAATCATAAGGAGGAATATTGAAATGAGAAAAACTTCGTTAAAACTCTTAGCCTGTCTGCTCGTGATTGCCATAACCGGTACGCTGGCAGCCGGATGCGCCTCTGCACCCGCGGCGCCCTCATCCACGGCATCCTCTGAAGCTGCCTCTGAAGTGGCCTCTTCCGGTACCGCAGCAAAAAACTACGACAAGTTTTTAACGATTGATGTATTCGACAATAAGGCAAACTATCAGGGTATTCAGCCCGGGTGGTATGCGAAGGTTGTTAAAGACAAGTTCAATATGGAGCTGAACATTATTGCCCCAAACGTAGCGGGCGGCAACGATACCCTTTTCCAGACCCGCTCCGCTGCCGGTGAGCTTGGCGACCTTATTATGATCGGTTCAGAGGGCGGCAGGTTGGCCGACTGCGTAAAGGCCGACCTGATGTACGACATCACCGATATGGTGAGCAAGAGCCAAAACCTAATCAATTATCAGGCAGCTATCGATAATATCAAGAGCATGATCAATTCGGATAAGGTTTACGCGATTCCCTCGGAATGTTCTTTAAGTTCACCGTTAGAGGCCACCGACGGCAATGATCCTACATTCGGCGTATATCTGCGCTGGGATTATTATAGCGAGCTTGGTTGCCCCGAGATAAATACATTCGAGGATGTTCTGCCTGTTCTTAAGCAGATGCAGGATAAGCATCCCACCAGTGATTCCGGCCAGAAGGCTTACGCGGTTTCAATGTTTAAAGATTGGGACGGCAATACCATGTGCTTAGGGAAGAACCCCGCCGCCTTGTATGGGTATGATCTCGATCAATCGTACTTTACGCTCATCAACCCCGATGGAAAGTCCCAGTATGTTCTGGAAGACAATTCTCTCTACTACAGAGGCTTAAAGTTCTTCTTCCAGGCAAATCAGCTGGGCATTCTGGACCCCGATTCCTCTACCCAGAATTATGATACCTTCGACGCGAAGTATAGGGACGGCGGTGTTTTCTTCGATTTGTGGCCCTGGCATTGTCAGGGGGCTTATAATACACAGGAAAACAAGGCTGCCGGCAAGGGCTTTATGTATGTTCCTGTTAAGGACGTTACCATTCTGGGCAGAGGGTGCAATACATTAGGCAATAACTATATTATCGGAGTTGGCAGCAAGGCGGAAGACCCCCAGAGGATGGTTGACTTTATCGACTGGCTGTATTCACCCGAAGGCATTATGTACGCTTCCGCACAGACCAACAGCACCTGCGGGCCCGAAGGCTTGACCTGGGAGATGAAGGACAACGAGCCCGCTCTTACCGATTTCGGCAAGAAGGTATTCTCCGGCGACGATAAGGCTGAGATGCCTGCTGAATGGGGCGGCGGCACCTATAAGGACGGTATGTCGCAGTTAAACTACACATCAGTAGTCAACAAGGATATCAACCCTGTAAATAACGCTCCCTATAACTTCATGCTGTGGAGTTCTTATCTTAAGGATAACACCACTCCGCTTGATAAATCCTGGCAGGATGAGATGAAGGCTCTAACCACCATGGAGTACATCCAATCGAACAATCAATTTGTTGTTGCTGCCAACAATGGATGGATCATTCCTCAGGTTCCTACGGACGTTGACGCTATCAGAACCCAGTGTGCACAGATCATTCGCGACGAATCCTGGAAGATGGTATTTGCGAAGGATGAGGCTGAATTCAACACGCTCTATAAGGGGATGCAGGATACCGTTAAGGGCCTTGGCGTAGAGCAGGTTCTTAATTGGGAAAAGACAAGCATTGTAGAGCCATTGGCAGCACGCTATGAAAAAGCGAAATCCGGCCAATAAAAATACGTAATATCCGCTTTGCAGTCGGCAACCGGAAACACCGGTTGCCGACTGCCTTCTTACATTTATTTGACGGCAATGGCAATATAGAGTAAAGGTCTTGACTTTTCTGTAAGTATAGGGTGAAAAGCACAAAAACAAGGCGTACTGCAGAACGAAATCGTTCGCAGCACGCCTTTGTTTTCTTATGGCATACTTCCTTCTTACAGGAGGAGTATGATGAATCAATACAGCGGCCCGTATGCCGTGCACGCGCGATAGTCGGCGCTTTCCAAGTCCTGCGTGCCGAAAGCGGCCCATGCGTGAGGCCGGAAGATTTGTGCGCGGCAAACATTGTGCATGGAAACAGGAATGCGCAGCATGCTCGCCAGTGTGATCAGTTCCGCACCGATATGGCCGTAGGTGAAAGCGCCGTGGTTGGCGCCCCAGTTAGCCATTACGCTGTAAACATCGGTAAAAGCACCCTCACCCGTGAGGTTTGGCGCAAACCAGGTGGTGGGCCAGGTTTTGTCGGTGCGGTCATCCAACATATGGTGCATCTCGTCAGGCAGCGTAACGGTATAGCCCTCCGCCAGCTGCAAAACAGGCCCCAGACCCTTTATGATATTTACCCGAATCAGTGTTACAGGCATCTGTGCCAGTGTTTTAAAATGGGAGGAATACCCGCCGCCCCTGAAATAACCCAGATTGGCGGGGCACCAGTCGGTGGCCGCAAGCATCGCCTGAATGTCACCATCGGTAACCTTCCACCACGGTTTTATGGAAGGACAGCCGCTTTTATCCGTTGCGGCGCCGGTAGCGTCGAGTGCGGCAGCACCGGAATTAATCAGGTGTATAAAACCGTTTTTTGCACGCCCCTCCGGCCGGTGCCCGGTAACGCGTTCAACGGCTTCCGGGCTCCAGTAGGTTCTTACGTCGGCAAATACGCTTGCGGCAGCGGTAAGCAACTTCCCGAACAGCATGGCCACACCGTTGAGGCTGTCGTTTTCGGTGGCGAGAACCACGGGCTCTCGCGCACCGTTCCAGTCAAAGCTTGAATTCAGGATTGCCTCGGAAAAATCGCCGTTTGGTTTATAATCCGTCCACATGCGCTGGCCTTGAAAGCCGCCGAACGCCGCGTTTCGGCCAAGGGCCTCCTCATAGCGGCCAATCTCCGCAAGCTTTTGGTTTCCGCACAGGATATCCCGTATAATAAGCGTCATCTTCACGCAAAACTGCCAGTCCGCTTCCTTTTCGGCATCTGCCTTGGGGGGCGTGTTAATGTCCATACCCACGGGGCAGTTCACTTTTACCCACGCAAGCGCCTTCTCGTACTCTATCTGATCATAGATCTGAAGGTCTATACGGCGCAAAAGCTCGGTCATATCCACCCATTCGGCGCGAACGCCAAGGTAGCGCTGCAGAAAGTCCGCGTCACAATAGGAACCCGCGATACCCATTGAAACCCCGCCAATGCCCACATAGGCCTTGTTGCGCATCTCGCCTACCGCAGCGGCGCACCGCGCAAAGCGAAGAATCTTTTCGGCAACATCCGCGGGGATGGAGCGGTCATCCTTATCCTGCACGTCGTGCCCGTAAATGGAGAAAGCAGGTAACCCCCGCTGGGCATGGGCCGCCATCGCCGCGGCCAAATACACCGCGCCGGGGCACTCCGTGCCGTTGAAGCCCCATACCGCCTTCACCGTGAGCGGGTCGAGGTCCATCGTTTCACTGCCATAGCACCAGCAGGGGGTTACCGTGAGGGTGGCACAAACCCTTTGAGCGGTAAAGAACTCCGCACAGCGCGCGGCTTCTGCTCCACCTCCAATCGTGCAGGGAGAAACCACGCATTCCAGCGGAGTTCCGTCGGTATAGGTAAGGTTGCTTTCAATGAGCTGCTTTGCCGCGTTGGCCATAGCTATGGTTTGCTCTTCCAGCCCCTCGCGTATACCGCCCCATCTTCCGTCAATGGTTGGACGAATGCCTATCCTAATATGCTCCAACACTAATCTTCCTTTCTTATAAATATGGTACGATTAAGCTAAAGAGGTAACCTTCTTAAACCGCGCATAATGTTTGTTCCATACCTCAGGCTGTTCGGGCAGGCAAACAAGTACCTTCTGTGAACGCGCAATCACCCTGCGCGCCTCACTGATGCTTTCGATACAGCCGTTCGCCACAAACTGCACGGCGGCATTGCCAAGAGCCGTTGCGTCAAAGGGGCCGGTGATTACCCGGGCATTGCAGGCATCGGCAGACATAGCGCAGAGCAGCTTGTCCCTTGCCCCTCCGCCGATCAGATAAATCTGGGGGTACTGTTTCCCGGTGCAGGCGCTGATCTGCTCCGCCGCATAACGGTACTTAAAGGCCAGACTTTCGTAGATACAGCGCACTACCTCACCGGCAGTTTCGGGAACATGCTGGCCAGTCCGCTCGCAATAGGCCTGAATACGCCCGGGGATATTCCCCGCGCGTACGAACTCCGGCGCGTCAGGGTCAATAAAGCAAGCAAAGGGCTTTACTTCAAGCGCGAGCATCTCCAGCTCTGAAAAACTATACTCTCTGCCATGGCGTGACCAGTGGCGGCGGCTTTCCTGTAGCAGCCAAAGCCCGATAATGTTCTTTAAAAAAGTAGTTTTGCCGCTGTAGGTACTCTCGTTGGTAATATTGTACCTTTCGGAAAGCTCATTGACAATAGGCGCCGGGCATTCGGTGCCCAACAGCGACCATGTGCCGCAGCTGATGAAAAGAAAATCGTCGTCCGGCGCGGGAACCGCCGTTACAGCAGACTGTGTATCGTGCGAGCAAACGGCAATCACCTTTGCCGCCGGGCAGTCCAGCTCCTCGCACAGGAATGGCGAGAGGGTGCCGATAACCGTTCCCGGCGGCACGATTTCCCCAAACAGGCGCTTCGGAAGCCCCAGTTTATCAATAACCTCATACGCCCAGCTCCCCTCTACCACGTTAAACAGCTGAGTGGTGGAGCTGATAGACCGTTCGCTGATGGCACAGCCGGTTAAAAAGTAATGAAACAGGTCGGGCATCATCAGCAGCTTATCGGCCCGACTGAGCAGCTCGGGCCGGTTTTTAGCCAGCGAAAGCAGCTGAAAGGCGGTGTTGATCTCCATAAACTGGTTGCCGGTGGTGTTATAAAACCGCTCTTTCGGTATCAGCTTAAAGGCCTCTTCCACCATCCCCGCGGTGCGGTTATCGCGGTAGTGCACCGGGTTTTCGAGCAGACGGCCGTCCTTATCCAGCAGACCGAAATCAACCCCCCAGGTATCTACCGCCAGGCTTTCAAAGCCGCCGGCGAGCTGTGCCTTGAGAATGCCGTTTTTAACCTCATGCATCAGCCGCAGGATATCCCAGTAAAGAGTACCGTTTATTAACACCGGGTCATTTGCAAACCGGTGAATCTCCTCAAGCGTAATCTCTTTGCCGTCATAGGCGGCAAGCACCACCCTGCCGCCCGAAGCTCCCAAGTCGAAGGCCAAAACACGTCCGGCATTTGCGCTCATCAATCGTCACCCTTCTTCACTGATCGATTTTGGGGTATTTTTTATAGCCCGGATGCCTGCCCGTCACCTTGTAACCCGCTCGCATGGCACATAACCGGTCTATATCCGGGCGGGCAATCTCCCTGGCCCCTCCCAGCAGGCGGGCGGTAAGGTTGATTTTCGCCCAAAGCTCCAAGGTTTCCATGCGATAATAGGCGGTAATTAGATCGCGGCCAACCGTCAAGGCTCCGTGATTTGCCAAAAGCAACGCATCGTGGTCGGGCAGATAGGGGGTAATCGCCTCGGGAACCTCCTCTGTAGACGGGGTGCCGTAAGGGGTAACCGGAACCGAGCCGATTGCAATTACAGATTCGATCATGGTGTATTCATCCATATGGACATGTGCTACGGCATAACCGGTTGCGGTTGGGGGGTGGGCATGTACAACCGCCCCTACATCCTTACGCTCTTTATAGCAGCGCAGATGCATCTTCACCTCAGAGGAGGGAGCAAGCCCTGCCGCGCCCCCGACAACCTCGCCGAGGGCATTGATTCTTACAAGGCTTTCGGGGGTAATAAAGCTCTTGCTCATTCCGGTAGGGGTTACCCAGAAGGTGCCGTCCCCCATAGAAACCGACACATTGCCGTCGTTGGCGGCCACCCACCCCAGCTGCCACATACGGTGGCAGATTTCACAGATTTGTTCCTTAATTTCACAACTGTTCATAGCGCAGGAATATCTCCTTAAAGCAAATTTTTCTTAATTTGCTATAGCTTCATGGATAAATGAACCGCGGTAATCGGTTCGCGCCGTACAGTTCCTTGATCATGCACCACAAGAGCTGCATTTTCAAGCGGCGCGGAGAGCGAAAGCGTCACGTCACCGTCCGAACGCTTTGCCTCGGCAGTCAGGACGATATTGCCGCCAAGATCGGGGATGCGGCACAAGGCGGTCTGGCCGTCGCGGGGCTCATACCAGTGGAGTTCCACATCTGCCGCATAATCGTAATCCGGCTTCTGGCTGTTGCTGCCGACAGGCAGCAGGGCATTTTCCTGAACATAGAGCGGCAGCGAGAAATAGTCGTACCGCTCTTTATACCAGCGGCCGCCTTCACGAATCTCGCCGGAAAGCAGATGGGTCCAGCGCCCCGCGGGCAGATAGTAGTCAACCACACCGTCTTCGCTGAAAACAGGCGCAACCAACAGGCTGTCGCCCAGCATATACTGGCGGTCAAGATAATCGGCGGCGCGGTCTTCGGGAAATTCAAACGCCATCGGGCGCATGACGGGAACCCCTTCCTCATGTGCAGCTACCGACATGCCGTACAGGTAAGGCATTAAACGGCATTTCAGCTCGATAAAACGGCGCACCACCTCGCTGGCCTCGTCGTCGAACAGCCACGGCACGCGGTAGCTGGTGGAGCCGTGCAGGCGGCTGTGGGTGGAGAGCAGCCCAAAGGCGGCCCAGCGCTTGTATAAATCCGGCGAAGCGGTTTGCTCAAACCCCGCTATATCATGGCTCCAGAACGAGAAGCCCGACATCGCAAACGAAAGCCCGCCGCGCAGGGTTTCGGCCATGGAAAGGTAACTGGCACTGCAGTCTCCGCCCCAGTGCACGGGGAACTTCTGGCAGCCTGCCGTAGCGGAGCGCGCAAACAGCACCGCTTCACCGGTTTTGGCCTGCAGCGCCTCATATACGCACCTGTTGTACAGGTAAGTGTAGTAGTTGTGCATGGAGTTTGGGTCAGAACCGTCAAAGTATTTTACGTCTGTGGGTATTCGCTCGCCGAAATCGGTTTTAAAGCAGTCAACGCCCATATCCACAAGCGCCGCCAGCTTGCCGGCAAACCACTTGCCGGCATCGGGATTTGTAAAATCAACAAGCCCCATACCGGCCTGCCACTGGTCGAGCTGCTTCACCCCTTTGCCGTCGGCGCGCATCAGCAGGTAACCCTGCAGGGCGGCTTCGGCAAAAAGCGGGGATCTCTGCGCGATATATGGGTTAATCCACACGTCTATCTTAAGCCCCTTCTGCTTATACCGTGCAAGCATCCCCTTTGGGTCCGGGAAGGTGCGGGGGTCCCACGCGAAATCGCACCAGTTGAATTCACGCATCCAAAAGCAGTCAAAATGGAATACATGCAGCGGAATATGCCGGTCGGCCATCCCCTCAATAAACGACGTCACGGTTTCTTCGTCATAGCTTGTGGTAAAAGAGGTGGAAAGCCACAGCCCGAACGACCAGGCAGGCGGAAGGGCGGGTCTGCCGGTAAGCGCCGTATAACGCCGCAGCACCTCGCGCGGAGAGGCACCGTAGATAAAGTAATAGTTGAGCTCCTCACCGGAAACCGAGAAACCGACGCTCTCTACCTTTTCACTGCCGATTTCAAACGAAACGTTATCGGTGTGGTCAACCAGAACGCCGTAGCCGTGGTTGGTCATATAAAACGGCACGCATTTATACGAGACAGGCGAGGAGGTCCCCCCATCCTCGTTCCAGGTATCAAGCTGCTGCCCATTCTTAACAAACGCGGTAAAACGCTCGCCAAACCCGTAAACGCATTCGCCTACACTAAGCGAAAGCTCACTCATCATATAGGGCTTCTTGACATCTCTGAGGTAGCTGTCGCCGGGGTTCATGGAGGAGTTCTCACGCCGCGCCTCCATATAGCCAAGGCCGCGCCAGCCGCTGGAGGTCAGTACCCTTCCGTCGTACTCGAAGCGGTAGCCCCATTTCTCTTTATTCACACGTACGCTCAGCCTGCCAGCCGTCATCACCGCTTCGGCTTCGGTGATATTTACCGTAAAGGGAACGGGGGTCTCGTTTTTTTCAAACCGGGGCTCCTGCTTGCTGTAGCCCGCGTGGTGGAAGGCGCGCACCTTAATCACACCCTCGGCGGGTGCCGTGAACTCGACGGTTATCATGGGAATGCTTAAGGTATCTCCCCTATGGTGGATTACGCGGCAGGGCGCATACACGCGCATGCCTTCGCTGAAGGCCTCGATATCGTAGGCCGTCTCCGCGTAATGCTGCGCCACGTCCTCACGCAGGCACCAATAGCCTTCTGTAAATTTCATGGTTACCCCTCCTTAATCTGTCTATGGCTAAATTGCATTAATAGATGCGCGGCTCCGCCGAGTGCGGGCGGTTAAAATTACTTTTCTGTCCGCTCTTTGCTGCCTAGCAATGCAGGGAATTAATCTTCGCGTCTTACTTAAAAGAATGGTTTTGATACTAGGGGTTCTTATGTAAAGGGTATTATTCTCAATCATTATAATGGTGCTTTTTTAACCTGTCTACCGTAGAAACTAGACAGGTTTAACCTTAATAATTTAACATTCGGTTTTCCATTACTAAAAAATTTATGCCCGGAATGTCCGAGAATTTGGGGCCGGTCAAGGCATAAGCCGTCGTTAGTCGGCAATTTTGCCCTTTAAACTTTGTCGTACCGAGTGAGCTTTCATTAGAAACATGATATAAATCTTTTTGAAGGTCTATTGTGCACAACAACGAAATGACTAAATAATAGCAAAAAATAAAGGTGTCTGATTGAATTGGTTTTGTTGCTATGATACAATAGCGCTGAAAATAGTCTGCGCATGTCTGGAGGAAAAAGCTATATGATAAACAGCACTAATGTTCAGAAGATTCTCTATGGCGGCGACTACAATCCGGAACAGTGGCCTGAAGAGTTCTGGCAAGAGGATATGCGGCTTTTTAAACTCGCGCGCATTGATGTTGTAACCTTAAACGTTTTCGGTTGGGCCAATCTGCAGCCTGACGAAGATACCTACGACTTTTCTAGGCTTGACCGGATGATGGAACTTGTAAAACAAAACGGGCTGAAGGTGTGCCTTGCCACCTCCACAGCCGCGCACCCTGCCTGGATGGCTAAAAAGCACCCGGAAATTCTGCGCACCGAATTTAACGGCATAAAGCGTAAATTCGGCGGCCGGCATAACTCCTGCCCCAACAGCCCGGTTTACCGCAGGTATTCCGTCTTGCTCGCACGCAAGCTGGCCGAGCGTTACCGGTATTACGATAATATCGTTGCGTGGCATATCTCCAACGAATACGGCGGTACGTGCTACTGCGAAAACTGCGCGAAGGCCTTTCGTGTATGGCTTAAAGAGAAATATAAGACCATCGACGCCCTGAACGAGGCTTGGTGCACCGATTTTTGGAGCCATACCTTCTACGACTGGGATGAAATTGTTCCCGCAAGCCTGTTGAGCGAGCACTTTGACTTTTGCGGGCAGAACCGCACTACCTTTCAGGGTATTTCGCTTGATTACGCACGTTTTAACTCCGACAGCATGATGGATTGCTACCGTTTGGAGTACGACGCGGTAAAGGCCATCACGCCCGATATTCCGGTGACAACCAACTTCATGGGCTTTTACAAGCCGCTGGACTATCAGCGCTGGAGCAGGTACCTTGACTTTGCCTCGTGGGATAATTACCCCGGCCCCGACGACCCGCCCGCGCGTGTTGCCATGAGCCACGACGTCATCCGAGGGCTAAAGGGCGGCATGCCGTTTGCACTGATGGAGCAAACCCCCAGCGTAACCAACTGGCAGCCGTACAACGCCTTAAAGCGTCCGGGAGTGATGCGGCTTTTAAGCTATCAGGCGGTAGCGCACGGCTCCGACACGGTAATGTTCTTTCAGATGCGCCGCAGTGTCGGCGCCTGCGAAAAATACCACGGTGCGGTGGTCGATCATGTGGGCAGCGAGAATACACGGGTGTTCCGCGAGATTTCCGCCCTGGGCGCAGAGCTTGAAAAACTGGGCGGCATCACCCTCGGCAGCCGGTGCGATGCAAAGGTGGCGCTGTTGTTTGACTGGAACAACTGGTGGGCGATAGAATATTCCGCGGGCCCGAGCTGTGAGCTGAAATACCTAAACGAATTCTACCGTTTTTATGAGGCGCTTCACAGGCTGAACATCCCGGTTGACATTATCGGCACGGAGGATGCGCTTACCGGTTATGAGCTTGTGATTGCCCCTGTGCTTTACATGGTGAAGCCGGATTATAATACCAAGCTAAAGGGCTATGTGAAAGCGGGTGGAGCCTTCATAACCACCTTTTTCAGCGGATACGTGGATGAAAACGACCGCGTGGATATCGGCGGCTATCCCGGCAGGCTCCGCGAGCTGCTGGGCATATGGGTGGAGGAAACCGATGTGCTCCCCAAAGGCAAGGAGAACGGTTTTCAATACCTCGGCAATGATTACCCTGCCGGCCTGCTGTGCGACCTGCTACACCCTGAGGGCGCCGAAGTACTGGCCGCCTACCGCTCAGATTTTTATGCCGGGATGCCCGCGCTTACAAGGAACCGTTATGGCGCGGGTGAGGCCTATTACATAGCCACTGCTTCGTCGGAGGGTTTTTATAAAGATTTTTTAGGTACACTCTGTGCCGAAAAAGGAATTCAACCGGTACTCACCACATCGGACGGCGTTGAAGCCACACGGCGTACGGGCAACGGGAGGGAGTTTACCTTCCTGCTCAATCACAACGACGAGGTAAAGGAAGTGCTGCTGGATAAGGCATATACCGACTTGTTAAGCGGAAAAGCCTATCGGCCCGGCTGCTTGATTACCCTTGCCGCCAAGGATGTGGCCATTCTGGGCTGACACAGAAGCTATTGAACAACGGAAAGGTAGAATACAATGATAACCGAAATGATAAACCTCAGCCTTGATTATGCCTCCATGGGCCTTGAAAACGGCGGTTACAGCCCATGGCTGCAGACCTACATAACCGATAACTCCCCCGAGATGCGCCCGGAGCGCCTGCGCCCCGCGGTGGTAATCTGCCCCGGCGGCGGCTACGAAATGACCTCCGACCGCGAGGCAGAGCCGATTGCCCTGCAGTTTGCCGCAAACGGCTTTCAGGCGTTTGTGCTGCGCTACAGCGTAAAGCCCGCCGTTTTTCCAACTGCGCTGGCCGAGCTGGCGTATACGGTGGGCTTCATACGTGACAACGCTAAAAAATGGCATGTTGATGCCGATAAGATTATTATAGCGGGCTTTTCCGCCGGCGGGCATCTTGCGGGCAGCTTAGGTGTATTCTGGAACGAGCCGTTCCTTTCTAAGCTCCTACATACGGAAAGCGCACACATAAGGCCCAATGGCCTGCTGCTTTCCTACCCCGTTATCACCTCCGGGGAGTTCGCACACCGCGGCTCGTTTATCTGTCTGCTTGGCAGCCGTTATGACGAACTGTTGGAATACGTTTCGCTGGAAAAGCGCGTAAACGCGCTTACGCCGCCTACCTTCCTTTGGCATACATGGGAGGATGACTGTGTTCCCTGCGAGAACTCTTTGCTGTTTGCGCAGGCCCTTAAGCGCAGCGGGGTTTGTCTGGAGCTGCATATCTACCCCCGCGGCGGGCATGGCCTTTCGTTGGCGAACGAGGAGACCTCCTGCGAAAACGGCTACGGCATTGAAACGGACTGTCAAACCTGGGTACCGATGGCCATGCGCTGGGCGAAATCGCTGTAATACAATTCCACAGGATACTATTTGATGAAAGGCTGAGGACAAACCGATGACTTACGCGGAGTATTTAAAGCAGATTGACACAGTCATTGAGAACGGCAGTTATAAGGATAACTGGGATTCCTTAAGCCGCCATAAAACGCCCGAATGGTTTTCTGCCGCCCGCTTCGGTATTTTCATCCATTGGGGGCTTTATTCAGTGCCGGGCTACGATAACGAATGGTATTCCCGCAACATGTACATTAAGGGTATGAAGCCGTTTGATTACCATATAAAAGCCTATGGCCCGCAGAAAGAGTTTGGGTATAAGGATTTCATTCCGCTGTTTAAGGCACAGCGGTTCAACCCTGCCGAGTGGGCAAGGCTCTTCCGCGAGGCGGGAGCCGGTTATGTCTACCCCGTGGCGGAGCACCACGACGGCTTTCAGATGTACAAAAGCGAGCTTTCACACTATAATGCCTATGAAGTTGGCCCGCAGCGTGACCTGCTGGGAGAACTGAAGCTGGCCATAGAGCAGGAAGGGCTGCAGTTCTGCACCTCCTCACACCGCGCGGAGCATTGGTTTTTTATGGGCCACGGCAAGGAATTTGACAGCGACATCAAGGAACCGCTTAAAAGGGGCGACTTTTACTGGCCCGCTATGCCCGAACCCGATAACTTTTCCATAGACAGCCCAAGCCCCTCGCAGGAGTTTTTGGAGGACTGGCTGGTGCGCACCTGTGAGATTATTGACCGCTACCACCCAAGAGGGCTGTATTTTGACTGGTGGATTCAGCATGTTGCCTTTAAGCCCTACCTTAAAAAGCTGGCGGCTTATTACTATAACCGCGCCGAGCGGTGGGGGCAGGAGGTAATCATCAACTACAAGCACGATGCCATGATGTTTGGTACCGGTATTGTGGAGATTGAGCGAGGCAAGCTGGCCGCCCCCACCCCCTATGCCTGGCAGACGGGCACCTCGGTGGCGCGCAACTCCTGGTGCTACACGGTAAACAACGACTATAAGCCGGTACAAGAGATTCTCTGTGATCTGGCCGATGTAGTGAGCAAAAACGGCAACCTGCTGCTGAATATCGGCCCGAAGGGCGACGGCTCCATCCCGCCCGAGGATGAGCATATCTTAACAGAGATTGGGAAGTGGATGGAGGTTAACGGCGAGGCGATACATGGCACCAAGCCTTGGCGCCGCTTTGGGGAAGGCCCGACTGAGGTTTTGGAGGGCATGTTTACCGAGGGAAGTGCCACCCCGTTTACCTCCAGGGACATACGTTTTACGGTAAAAGGCTCCTGCCTGTATGCCATTGTGCTGAAATGCCCCGAGAACGGCAGCCTTCTGATAAAATCACTGGCCGACAAAACCGAGCAGGAACATCCGTCGTTCCACGGTGTAATTCAGGATGTTACCGTATTGGGGCTTGAGGAAAAACCGCAGTGGCAGCGCAGCAGCGAGGGCCTGACGGTTACCGCCAAAACGCTTAAGAGCGACTACCCCATCGTATATAAGATTCTGCTCGATTGAGCCCGGTAATCTATATTATTTCATCTTATAATGAATTCAGGTGAAACGGGTGGATATTTTCGGTAAGGTCAAGGGGCTCATAAACAGCCTTAAAATCAGCAAACAGCTTTATATGGTCTATTTTTTGGCAGGGCTACTGCCGATACTGATCGTTGGATCTTACCTCATTCTCAATACCCGGCATATGCTGCTGGAGCACCATTATTCACAGGCAACAGCCGACAATCTTAGGGTGCGTAATGTAATGCTTGACGTCACCACCACGCTCACCAAGATAACCGACGATATTTTTTCCGATGACCAGCTGCAGCAGATTGTCAAGAACTACTACCCCGCACTGGAGGATTCCTATTCCGCGTGCCGCGCTTATACAAAAATCAACTACTATACCGTAAACTATACCGAAATTTCCAGCATGAAGCTATATGTAAATAACAACTCCGTCTATGATTACGGCCCGTTTGTACGCACAACGGAGGAAATACGCAGCCAGGAGTGGTATCAGCGTGCCGCGAACAGCGTGGGAAGCTACCTGTGGATGACGGTGGAGCAGAAAGGCCGGTACGGCACCGTAAGCTCCGAGCTCATGCTGGTTCGCAAAATACCCGTGTTCGGAACCAATCAGTTTATGGTTTTGGCGATTGGCGTAAACCCTAATTTCTTAAAATCCCGGATCGACACAAGCCCGCTAAAAACAGAGATATCGATTAATGACAATCCCATATTCTACACCGCCACCCGCAGCAACAACGGGAAAATGCCCGATATCACCATCGATTATAAATCCGAGCATTTCCGGTATTCCGGCATCGACAACTATAACGGCAAAAACGAGCTGCTTCAGATATCAACGCTTACGCCGATCGGCAGCCACGATAATATCTATATTATCACCATTGATGATGAAGCCCTTCCTTCCTCAAACAGCATCACGTTCATCTGCATTGCAATCGTTGCATTCAGCCTGCTTGTAACCGTTGGAATGGTGGCCATATTCTCAAAAACCTTCAGTTCCCGCATTAATGTTCTGCGCAGCGAGATGCACAAGGTAAGCTGCGGTGATTTTAATATTATTGACGATTTTAACGGCAATGATGAATTGGTGGAGCTGTTTACCGACCTGAAGTCGATGATTGAGAGCATCAAGCAGATGGACGCGGAGATTTACAATGCCCATATCGCCCAGCAAAAACTCATCAATCACCAGCAGGAAATCCAGTTTGAAATGCTCGCCAGCCAGATTAACCCGCATTTTCTGTATAATACCCTTGAGACTATCCGCATGAAGGCACATAGCGCAGGGGATAAAGAGGTTGCCAACGCAATCAAGCTGCTGGGAAAGTCGATGCGCCATGTGCTCGAAAAGGGCGGCAGGCCCACGTCGTTGAGCTCGGAGTTGGAGTATGTCGGCATCTACCTGGAGATTCAAAAGCTGCGGTTTAACAACCGGCTGGACTATGAAATTGTGGTGGAGAAAGAGATTAACACCGAAAAATATTTGATTCTTCCGTTACTCCTTCAGCCGATTGTTGAGAATGCGATTATTCACGGGCTGGAGAATAAGATCAGCGGCGGATTTATCCGAATAAAAATCTTCCGTGAGCAGGAGCGGCTGCTGGTTTCGGTTTCCGATAACGGCGTTGGCATGCAGCCTCAGGAGCTGGAAGGCTTACTAAAACACATGAAGGGAGAAAGCGGCTCCGAAGCCGGCAGTATCGGGCTTTATAATATCTACCAGCGCATCATCCTTTTTTACGGGGAACCGTATGGCATAGAGATTATCAGTA
The DNA here is from genome assembly GCA_023412215.1 of Bacillota bacterium. GTDB lineage: Bacteria > Bacillota > Clostridia > Oscillospirales > Ruminococcaceae > Acetanaerobacterium. Next base: position 50,327 of record JAEYNX010000001.1, read on the forward strand.
AGCCGGATAAGGGCACCTGTGTTACGGCAGTTCTGCCCTACAGCCATGACACTACAGATTCAGAAAAAGGAAAGGAGCTTATTCCATGAAGGTTTTAATTGCCGACGATGAACCAATTGTGCGGGAAGGCTTAAGGTCTATCATTGAATGGGATAAGCTTGGCTTTACCGTCTGCGGCGAAGCCGAGACCGGCACCGAATGCCTGCAGAAGATGCTTTCCCTTTCACCTGAACTGGTTTTGCTGGATATTAAGATGCCGATGATGCACGGGCTTGATGTAGCCGAACAGGCCAAAAAGCAGAACTTCCGCGGGCGGATTATTATCATAAGCGGGTATTCAGATTTTAAATATGCACAATCGGCTATCCGGTTTGGTGTGAACTATTATCTGCTAAAACCGATAGATGAGGACGAACTTGAAAACGCCGTGAAGAATATCCGCAAGGATATTGAGCTTGAACTGCAGAACACTGTGGACGTGAACCGTTATATCGAACGGGCACGCGATGTGGTATTGGCCGAAATACTGGAAGGAAAGGTGGATGAGGGAGAACAGGCGCTGCCCCAAAAAGCAGACAGGTATTTTAGCATTGGCTTTGCTTCCGATAGCTACCGCGTCATCGCCGCCGAGAGCGAGGGCTATGAACAGGAAAACATAACAGAAATTCTATTTCCGTTTTCCTGTGCCGACAAGGCGCAGATAGAGCTGCTTAAACTGCACGACCGCAGCATCTGCCTGCTAAAAGGCAGACGGGTGATTCATGCGGAGGAAGAAATGGTTCGCGATATCAACCGCCGTTTTGCCCAGTTTCACTGCCAAGGGATATTTGCCGCGCACGGAAGGGTTGTGACTACACCGCAAGACCTGCATCTGTCTTATCATGACGCTTTACAGCTTATGCGGCGGCGTTTTTTTTATCCCGCCGGTATCTGCTTTGCGCAGCAGCCGGATACCGCCCCGGAGCAGTTTTCACGCGATTCGGTAAGTGATATTGATACCGAGCAATACATCGAACGCATCCTGTCGTTGATAGAAACCTGCAATAACGACCGTGCGGCGGAGTTGATCCGTTCCCTCTGCGCCAGACTTTGCGTGATGAAGGTTCAGCCCGCCGACATTAAAAGCCTGTTATCCAGTATTTTGATACAGCTCAAGCACGGCATACTTGCAAACTACCGGCAGTTAAGCACTTCTTTTGAAAGCGATACGGCGCTGATTGCGGCTATCCGTTCCACTACCAGACTCTATGAGATTGAAGATTACCTCAAGCTGAAGGTAGAGGTCGCCATTACAGCCATCGGGAACTTTTCACGAGACCATGTGATCGATAAGGTGATTCATTATATCAACAAAAACTATGATAAAAACCTGAAGCTTGAAACGCTGGCGGAGCTGTTCTGCTACAACAGTGCTTATCTCGGCAAGGTTTTTAAAAGCAATGTGGGGGAAAGCTTTAACTCCTATCTGGATCGGGTGCGGATATCAAACGCGAAAGAAATGCTCAAGCAGGATAGATATAAGGTATACGAGATTTCAGAGCGCATAGGCTATAACAACATCGATTACTTCTATAAAAAATTTAAAAAGTATGTGGGAGAAAGCCCGTCAGAATACCGCAAAGAGTTAGGCCTTACTATTGATACAGAAGATTGATATTAATTAGTTTTATAGGTTTATGATGCGAATTTAACTTTTCATGATCGTACGTTTGACGGTCTTAAAATACCCACTACCATAATATTGAATATGCCAACTTATTTTTGATAAGCTGACCTTATTTTATGTCATATGCAGAAGCGAGGAGATCATCATTCGATATTTGGTTGCACTCGGATTGTCATTTTTAGCCCTTTGTGTTCAGCATCTAATACATGAATTTTCCCATGTGATTGCTGCGCGATTGTGCGGTGAAAAAGTAATGTATATTCATTGGCTTACCTATCATGGGGGAACGCGGGTGTTTTATGAAAATGAACCGGATTTTAGTTCTGAGAACATAAACAGAAAGTGGGTATTTATAGCTGGAGCTGGCTTTATAACAACAACCATTCTGGGATATTTATTTACTGGGGCATATTTAGTAGTTTCAAATAATTTGTTAAAAACCGTCTTGTGTTTCTTTTCGATTATTTTTTAGCAGTAGACAGTCTATATTATCTAGGCGGAAGCATTGGTAATTTCGGAGATATTGTAGGTGTTCGAAAAACCATGAAAATATCAAAAGGGCTTGCAACACTACTCTGTGCCGCAGTATTTGTATTTCATTTAACAATAATTCTTCGTTGCTTTTACTTACCATTGTGAGCATAATGCGCTAAAGGCATGAGTTGTTTCTCATGCCTTTTTACATATATCTATTAAGCGGTATGCATCTGGATATTCCTGAAACGTAGTTTATATCACTTGTGCAGAAGTATACGGGTAATCGCTTCATTGAAGCCCTTTCCACCTTCATGGTCGGTAACAAAAGCCGGCAGTTGGTGTATCTTATTAACAAACGGCAAAATATTGGCCACCGCACAGCTGTTGGGGAAGAACGAAAACATCGGTTCATCGTTCGGCGAATCGCCGAAGAAGATGCACTTTTCCAAGATGTTTTCTTCTTTGAGCACCTCGCTTAAAAACAGCCTCGTCATCTGCAGTTTGTCGTAATCACCGAACCACGCGTTTACATGGATAGAGCTTATCTTGGCCTGAGCCCCAAAGGAGGCACATACATTTTTAATCTCCTGTGCCGCGTCAAGCCCCAGATAGGGCGGATCCTCATTAAAATCAATGGCCAGATCATAGATGCGCGAGAATTGATCCTTTGCTACACGGCAGCCCGGAACCGCCTTTAGGCATGCGTTTTTCACCTCTTCAAGTCCGGCTCTGATA
>JAEYNX010000009.1 GCA_023412215.1 Bacillota bacterium
CTGAAAATCCTCGTGTCGTTGGTTCGATTCCGACCGGAAGCACCAGGTTTTGCGGGTTTAGCTCATTTGGTAGAGCGCCACCTTGCCAAGGTGGAGGTAGCGAGTTCGAACCTCGTAACCCGCTCCACAAAAAGACCAATGATATCGGCGTTGCGCCGGTGCATTGGTCTTTATTCTATCAAAGCGGCAGCACGCATATTTGCCGCGCTGCGTAAGTATACTTGTGGTATGGTACCATAGCCAAGTGGTAAGGCAGAGGTCTGCAAAACCTCTATTCCCCGGTTCAAATCCGGGTGGTACCTCCAAAAATCACGTTTGAGCCAAATTGCTTAAACGTGATTTTTTCATAGGGGGCGCTGCCCCCTCTTGACGTCGGTTTTCTCCGCCTTCGGCTCTGAAAACCTCCTGTCACCCCCGAAGACGAAAGCGGTCGATGGCATTCGCCCGACCGCTGGATACGCATACCGTTGCCCCAGACAGTGCAAAAACGGGGAATATGCAAAAATCTTTTTCCTACAGTGTTTACACTTAAGGCGCCGTAAGGGTACTGCTGCTCTTACAGCGCCTTTTAATACAAAAAACAGCAAAAGCGGGTATGCATTTACCCGCTTTTGCTGCCAACAACTATTTTTTAAGGCATTCGTGCCTTTCATTTACCGGTGAAACTCCTCGACAGTCACTTCAAACGCCTTGCTGCGGCTTACCTTGTTGCTGAGCCAGATGAGCAGCACCCCGAATGCCGCACACACCGTTAAGGCCGCAACCCCAAGGCTGACAAACCACAAACCGCTTTTTACACATTCCGTTAAGATGTATATCATCCCTGTCACAACCAAAACGGTGACAATCACCTTTACCGCGGCAGGCCACTCCTTGTGGGCGGCTTCAGCATCAAACGCCTGAAACGCTGTACTCGAGCGCTCTGTTTCTTTGCTCATAATACCCCCGATTCCATGCCCGTGGCATGGCTTGTTATTCCTGAAGGCTTAACGTCTTTTGCTGTTTTAGCGTAATTTTATTATACAATGCCCGCACCGGGCATTCAACAACAAAGCGTTTACAATTCAGGTACTATTACAGTGCTCCCGACCGCCGGTTTTGCTGCAAAAAACACGAAGTTACCAACTTTACATAAAACTTTTTGCGTTTTGTTACCAGTTCGTCATAAACCTGAATCCCATTCCCTTTTAACGCCTATTTGCTGTGCAGGCACTCCCCCTGCAGACGTTTGCATTATTGCAGAATAAACATTATGGTATGCTCTGTCTATATTCCTATTCACTGCCGTGAGATTTAATTCCTGCGCGGCTTACAAAGGCTCTAAAAAGTTTTTTGGGTTCTTCAGTTCAGGTAGCTTGAAAGCTCGGGGCTTTGGGCCGTAAAGCCGTACACCTTGTGGCTTACACGGTACATCTCGCGCATATGGGTAAGCTCCTCACCCACGCTTGCGCGCAGCGCCGGCTGTGCCTCGGCATTCAGGCCGTTATAAAGTGCCGCCACCTCGGGCAGGGCGCTGTAGGAAAGCTCGTTTAGGTAGCCCACGTCCAGCTCCGTCGCTTCGGGGTTTTGCAGGTAGCGCCCGATATTATAGCTTGCGATGGTTCTATCCACGTTAAAGAGCGAGAGCACGCACACAAACGCAATGATGGTACCGCCCATCAGCCGCAGGGCGTTTACGCGCTCGGTGACGCACTGCAGCAGCAGCCAGAGCAGGCATACCCCCACCACCGCCATAAACCACAGCGTGAACACCCGTTTGATGCTCAGACCGTACACCTGCACGTACAGGGTCATGCGCAGGATGGCCGAGGCCAGCACGACGCCGTTGCACAGGCACATGAGCGCGGTGAGGATGCGCACCGCCAACGACAGCGCCTTCTCCCCCTTCTTGCAGAAGAAAAGGATAAACATCACCGCCGCAAAGCAGAGTCCGCTCGCCCACGCAAGCTCAAAGAAGCCCTTGCGCGCGTACTCGGCGTAGGTAAGGCCGCTTATCGTCCTGCCGGTGTTACCCGCGAACAGGTATTGGAACTGCACCGCCACAAACAGCAGCAGGATGACATTCACCATCGCCAGAAAGGCGGTGGCTACCGTTTTATCGAGAAAGCGCGGGGCGGTTCGCTCTTTGAGCTGCTCCTTGCCGCCCGCCTTGGCCGCGATAAAGAGCGCGCTTAAAAAGATCGCGCCCGTGCTCCCCAACAGCACGTCGGCTATCAGCTTGCCGAAGCTGATGTTAAGCGACTGCATCACGTAGTTTAACCCGCTTTCAAACACGCTGTCGGCCCTGGCGAAGAGCAGCAGCAGCAGACCGCCGAGGGGCAGCGCCAGCGCCAGGCCCGCCACAACCTTGAGCGCGGTGTTCGCGGCCTTGGATTTGATCTTTTTCGTCGCCGCAAGGCTCCTAAAGGGCATATCCAGAAAGCTTAAGGGGCGCGCCAGCAGATGTCGCAGGGCCTTGACCACGGTATCGAGCGAAAGCAGGGCGCGCACCTTGCAGCCGCTTAGCAGCATGGTTTGCACAAACACCAGCGCCGTGAGTGCGGGGATGGTGATGAGCTGCACGATCGGGTTGAAATGCAGCCCAAACCCCGCGGCGATCACGACGGCCGGCAGGGTGAGCGCCACGCCCGCCCGGCTGAGCTTTTCGCCCTTCTCGTGAAAATAATACAGGATGAATGCGCAGTAAAGCAGGGTGAGCACCGTTACGCTGATGCCTGTTGCCCCTAAAAACACCGTCTCGGTAAACAGCATGCCGAACACCAGCGAAAAGATGGTGGCCGCAAGCCCCTTTTCGCCCTGCGCCACCGCAAGCGCCTTCTGGTACGATTCGCTCCGGCTGCGCGGTGTCGGCATCATCACGCCCGGGCTACTCACAACGGGGGGAATAGTACTCTGGGGAGACTGCGTTATCTTTTGCTCGTTCATCATAACTCCTCCTTCTCATCGGGAACGTATTCAAGCAGCTCGGCGGGCTGGCAGTTTAACACCTTGCACAGGGCTGCCAGTGTGGAGAAACGCACCGCCTTAGCCTTGTTGTTCTTTAAAACGGAGAGGTTTGCGAGCGTGATGCCCACGCCCTCCGCAACCTCGGTGGCGCTCAGCTTCCGCCGCGCCATCATCACATCGATATTCACTACGATCGGCATTGGTTTGTTCCTTTCTCCTGCACCTATATCGTGAGGTCGTTTTCCTGCTTGTAAGAAACCGCCTGCACGAACAGCTCGGCAAGTACCGCAATCAGCGCCGCGATAAAGGTGAAGGCCAGCGCCACGCAGAGCACCAGCACCGAGGGCAGAAACGGCATAACGATGAAATAGGCGGCGGCTATCGGCAGGCACAGGTACCCGATGCGCTTGAGCAGCCGCGCGTTCTGCTCGGTAAAGGGGTTTTCGGTGTTTACGTTCTTAAGCAGCCTGCGCAAAAGCAGCAGGATCACAAAGGCGCACACCCCCGAAACATACAGCACCGTGAGCATGGGCAGGCGCACCGTGTCGGGGTTCGGGTAGCGCACCAGCGCGTAATAGGAATTCAGCACAAACGGCAAAAAAATGACGATGCCTCCGCCCAGTACCATTAAAACGAGGCACAATTTCTCCATGACCGCGCACAGGCTGTTCTTGCCCAAGACCTTCAGTTTCATCCCTGCATTCTCCCTTTCATATTCGCTGCGCAATGAACACTTGCACTCGACAAGCGATGATGCCTTTCCACGCGCAAATCCGCCTTTATACGAATTTGAAAATATTATTCTTTGAATATCAGGTTTTCTAGCCCGATATCTCTCTTCAAGCCTTAGTATAAGATAGTATTTATCGTTTGTCAATAAATATTTATCAATTATCAGGTTAAAATTACCGATAAACAATTGCTTCCTGTATTTATGGATTTACGTACCAATCCTGTAATCAGCCGGAAAACAAATGCAGCTGTTCAATGATATACTGTGTTGAGGTGTCGTGTCGAATGGTCTGTTCGGCACAGCTAGTGGAAGGATACATTGATAGGGCTGCCTCATTACTACATATTGTGTCGCTCAATCACAAGATAAAGATGCCTTAATAGAGGTGGCAAGGCAAGGTTAAAACCCACCCCCTACCCCCTCCCGTTTACGGGAGATTCCTTAACCCCGAGCTGCAATAAACGGGAGGGGGAAAGAGTTCTGGGGGCTGCGCCCCCAGAACTCCGCGCCTGCTGTGCAAGAGTACGTTTGCCTGTAAAAATTCGCTGGCGCGTAATATGCCGCTAAACCGCTAACGCCAGCTTGGCAACGGCCGGTTGTCCGCCATTCGGCAATAAACATTCTGCTGCCCAAAACCTTGTGCCTGAGCACATACAAACGCCGCTTGCAGATGGCAGGTATTGCTTATGTTTATAACGAACGTTCGATGAGCATACTTCTTCTTCATGTCCTGTGTAAGCCGCACTCACCGGCCTGCAAACGCAGACATGAGCGCATAAACTCAGTGCTCCAAAATCGCAATTAGAGCGGGGGCACGGCCCTTTGCCTTGGCCTGCGAAGCAGGCAAGGAGCGCCGGGGGCGCAGCCCCCGGCATTCTTTCCCCCTCCCATTCATGCAGGCACGTTTACCAAAGTATGCCCGTAAATGGGAGGGGGTTGGGGGTGGGCATCAGCACGGGTGCTCTGTTGCCCATCCCACCCCGCGCCTGGCTTCGCGAAGGTATGCTACCTGAAAAACCGCTGCGCCCCGAAAACCTCACGTCTGAGTACGCACAAACGCCGCTAGTAAACGGCATGTAGTGCTCGTATTTATAACGATTGCTTAATGAGCGTACTTCCTCTTCACGTCCTGTGTAAGCCGCACTCAGAGGCCTCAAGCGCAGACGTAAGCGCTACATAAACTCAGTGCCCCGGAATGACAATTAGAGCGGGGGCACGGCCCTTTGCCTTGGCCTGCGAAGCAGGCAAGGAGCGCCGGGGGCGAAGCCCCCGGCATTCTTTCCCCCTCCCATTCATGCAGACACGTTTACCAAAGTATGCCCGTAAATGGGAGGGGGTTGGGGGTGGGTCAAAACCGGGTAGGTCTTTTACGCACAACCCCAAGCGCACCTAAGGCTTTGTCATAGCAAGAACAGCTTTAGACATAAAAAGAGCGGGATTGCTCCCGCCCTTTAAAACCTATTTAAACAAGTATTATACTTCGGATTCGATATATTTTACGATGTCGCTTACTAATTTGATGTTCTCAACCTGCTCGTCGGGGATCTCGATATCGAACTCCTCCTCAAGCGACATCACGAGGTCTACAACATCCAGCGAATCGGCGCCAAGATCCTCAAGAATGTTCGCCTCCATGGTTACAACATCCTCTTCAAGATCAAGCTGGTCGCAGATGATTTGCCTTACCTTTTCGTATACCATATAAAATATCCTCCCAGTTTTAATATAATTGATAAAAAGCAGCTGTACAGCCGGTGACATGGCAACCTGAGTAAAAATGGCGCCGCTACTACCTATTCTGTGTATTCGCCGATTTTTCTATACTTATAATACCTATTTGTCAGCAAACTATCAAGAGTTATTTCAGAAAAATTTTTAAGGGATTTTTCCAAGTATGTCTTGATATTCTGTGCCGTGTAGGCGGGGTCGATATGCGCGCCGCCGATGGGCTCGCTGATGATCTGTTCGCAGATGCCAAGCCTAAGCATATCCTCCGCGGTGATCTTTAAGATATTCGCCGCTTCGCGCTCTTTAGTGGCATCCTTCCATAGTATGCTGGCGAAGCCGCGAGGTGATATCACCGAGTAAACCGCGTTTTCCAGTACCGCCAGCTCGTCGCATACGCCGAGGGCCAGCGCGCCGCCGCTGCCGCCTTCGCCCAGCACCACCGAAACGATGGGGGTGGCGAGGGTGGAAAGCTCAAACAGGTTTCTGGCTATCGCCTCACCCTGCCCGCGCTCCTCGGCTCCTACGCCGCAGAAGGCGCCGGGGGTGTCGATAAAGAAGATCACGGGGCGGTGAAACTTCTCGGCCTGTTTGGCGAGCCTGAGCGCCTTGCGGTAGCCCTCCGGGTGCGCCATGGCGAAGTTTGCCTGCTTGTTTTCTTCAAGGTTCTTGCCCTTCACCTGGCCTATCACCGTCACGGGCCTGCCGTTTAAGCGTGCGATGCCGCCCATGATGGCCGCGTCGTCGCCGTACAGGCGGTCGCCGTGGCACTCGGTAAAGCCGTCGAAGATCATCGGGATATAGTTCTTCACCGTGGGCCTGCCGGGGGTTCTTACAATCTCAATGCGTTCCCATGCGGTTAGTCTACTCATGATCATCCTTTCCTTTCCGGGAGTTGTGCGGTTTCGGTCCCTGACCGAAAAGCACAAAACCGAGGTTTGAAAGATTTATCTTTCAAACTGCTCACCCCCCTTGTGTAGCGCTAAGATGTGCGCGAGTGTGTTGGTCATCTGTGCGCGGGGCACAATCATATCCACAAACCCGTGCGAGAGCAGAAACTCCGCCGACTGGAACTCGTCCGGCAGGTGCTGCTTGATGGTGTCCTCGACCACCCTGCGCCCCGCAAAGCCGACGAGCACCTTCGGCTCGGCGATGATGATGTCGCCCAGCATCGCGAAGCTGGCGGTTACGCCGCCCGTGGTGGGATCGGTGAGCACGGTGACATAGAGGTTGCCCGCGCGGGAGTGGCGCGCCGCCGCCGCCGAGGTTTTGGCCATCTGCATGAGCGAGACGATGCCCTCCTGCATACGCGCGCCACCCGAGGCCGCGAAGATGATAACGGGCAGGTTCTTCTCGGTGGCTCGCTCAAAGGCGCGCGCAATCTTCTCGCCCACCACCGAGCCCATCGAGGCCATCATAAAGTGGGAGTCCATCACCGCCAGCACACAGCGCTCCCCCTTGATGGTGCACTCGCCGGTGACGATGGCGTCGCTTAGGCCTGTCTTGCTCCGCAGTTCCTGAAGCTTGGCCTCGTATCCTTTAAAATCTATGGGGTTTTTACTTACCATATTCCTGTCGTACTCTATAAAACTTTGCGCGTCCGCCGTGGCGGCCAGTCGCTCGGCGGCGCTCAGGCGCGCGTGGTAGGAGCACTTCACGCACACCTTGCCTGCCTTCTCGAAATCCTCCATGAATTCCACCGAGCGGCAGCGCGGGCACTGGAACAGCAGCCCCGAGGGGATGTTCACCTTGTCTCTGCCGCGCAGCTTGCTCTCAGGCGAGGTTTCTTCGGCAAGCCTTGTTTTAACCTTTTGAAACAGATCCTCCAGCATATAGATCATGCCTTTCCGGCTTTATGCTTTCGGCTAAAGCCGGAAAGGCATAAATCCTTACTTGAAAAAGTGCGATGCAACGGTCTCCGTTGCAGGAGGGGCTATGCCCCGACAGCAGTTTTTCATAAGATTGAAAAATTCATTTTCAATCTCAACACCTCCCTGGTGTGAGACAAATTATGAAGTAGGGCAACACAGCGTAGATACTACTCTTTAGCCATATACGCTACAAGGTTTTACATTGCCGGTTCCCGCACCGGCAGGCGGTATACTTTTGTTATTCGACAAAAGTATGCAAAAGCGAATCGGGGGCAAGCCCCCTGAACCCCCGCGCGGCCAAACAGGCGGGGGACATGGATACCTCTAATTCAGTACCCTCGGCGAACGGCGCACATTCACCTCTAGGCTCAAGGTGTCGCCGTTCGTAAAACGCTATGCGTTTTATGCCCTCGGGGTCTCTATCGAGGATTTTGCTACCACCTGTTTGACCGCGCCGTTCTCTATCTAAAGATTAGTACAAATCTAAAAGAGAGTGGCGGCTTACGGATGCGGAACAAGCCTTTCTACGACTGAGTGAACGAGGGAATAGATGCAAACTTGTTTGCATCTACAAAAGTACGACCTAAGGCTAGAGCCGCATGTCGTGCTTTTGCCGAGTTATCTAGGGTAGTGTATCAGTTTTCCCTCCGCAGCCGTA
>JAEYNX010000006.1 GCA_023412215.1 Bacillota bacterium
AGGGAATAGATGCAAACTTGTTTGCATCTACAAAAGTACGACCTAAGGCTAGAGCCGCATGTCGTGCTTTTGCCGAGTTATCTAGGGTAGTGTATCAGTTTTCCCTCCGCAGCCGTAAGCCGCGGGGTGCAGGGTTCTCCCTGCTTCGCTTTTGCCTACTTTTTTCGAACAAGAAAAGTAGGGGCCCGTCGCGGCCTAAGCGACAATGTGAAAATTATTACTAATACAATTTTTGAGGTACAGTACAAAACCGTGGGGCATCTGGGCCGCCGCCCCCTACACGCTATTGCCGTGCCCGAGCGGAGATACCGTGGGCGGGAGAACCCCGCCCCTACGCCATACAATCGGGATGTGGTAGGGGCGGCTATTAGCCGCCCGCGGTATTTGTACCACGCCGCGGGCGATTGACAGACGCGAATTTCGCGTTTCGCCCCTACGCAATTACATCATGAATATTATTTGCTCTCCAGCAGCCTGCCGATATAGCCGATATCGTACTCCCCTGCCTCGAAGTCGGGGTTTTTAAGCAGGGACAGCTCGAAATCGATATTGGTATCCACCCCGTCCACGATAAACTCGGCCAGCGCCCAGCGCATCTTGCGCACCGCCTCGGCGCGGGTGGGCGCGTAGGCGATCAGCTTCGCGATCATCGAGTCGTAGTGCGGGGTGATCTCGTAGCCCTGATAGACGGCGCTGTCGATGCGGATGCCCGGGCCGCCCGGCATGTGCAGGGAGATGATCCTGCCCGGCGAAGGGCGAAAGCCCTTTTCGGGGCTCTCGGCGTTGATGCGGCACTCGATGGCGTGGCCTTTCAGCTGCACATCCTCCTGCGCAAAGCCCATCGGCTCGCCGTTTGCGATAAGTATCTGCTTCTTAACGAGGTCTACCCCCGTTACTAGCTCGGTGATGGGGTGCTCCACCTGTATGCGGGTGTTCATCTCCATGAAGTAGAACGCCCCGTCCTTATCCACCAAAAACTCGATGGTGCCCGCGTTGACATAGCCCGACGCCTTGGCCGCACGCACCGCCGCCTCGCCCATCGCCTTGCGCAGCGCAGGGGTCATGAGCGGGGAGGGGGAGGGCGCCTCCTCAAGGATCTTCTGGTTGCGCCGCTGCAGCGAGCAGTCGCGCTCGCCGAGGTAAACACAGTTTCCGTGTGCATCCGCCAGCACCTGTATCTCGATGTGGCGCGGGTTTACGAGAAACCTCTCCATGTACACCGAGCTGTCGCCAAAGAAGGCGAGTGCCTCGCTGGCGGCCGCCGTCATCTGCGCCTCCAGCTCCGCCTCGCTTAAAACCATGCGTATGCCGCGTCCGCCGCCGCCCGCCGCCGCCTTGATGAGCAGCGGAAAGCCGATGCCCCGCGCCACCTCTTTGGCCTGCGCTAGGGAGGTAACAGCCCCCTCCGAGCCGGGGATAACGGGCACGTCCGCGTTCTTCATCGTCTGCTTGGCGTTGGATTTATCGCCCATGCACTCCATCGCCTCGGGCGGAGGGCCGATAAAGGTTACCCCGCACTTCTGGCACATGCGCGCAAACGCGGCGTTTTCAGAGAGAAAACCAAAGCCCGGGTGCAGTGCCTCGGCACCCGTCACCTCACACGCCGCCAAAATTGCCTTTTGATTTAAGTAGCTGTCCTTGGTGGCCGCGGGGCCGATGCAGATGGCCTCGTCGGCAATCTGTGCGTGCAAAGCCCCTCTGTCGGCCTCGGAAAATACCGCCACTGTCTGAATACCCAGCTCGCGGCACGCGCGGATGATGCGCACGGCAATCTCACCGCGGTTGGCTATCAGCACCTTACGAAACATCGTCTTTCCGCCTTCCACTATCGTTGCATTTACTGCTTTAAGAACATAAAGGTAAGCTCGCCGGTGACGGCGCGCTCACCGTTTACCGAGGCGGTGGCTCTGCCCACGCCCGCCTGCGAGCGCAGTTTCACAAGCTCTACCTCCAGCCTGATGGTCTCGCCCGGCAGCACCTGACGGCGTATTTTGACGTCGTTGATGCCGGTAAACAGGGCGATGCGCCCCTTGTTCTCGGGCAGCGAAAGCGCGCACACGGCGCCCGCCTGCGCGAGCATCTCCACAATCAAAACCCCCGGTACCACGGGGTGGCCCGGGAAGTGCCCGCGAAACCAGTCTTCGTCCTCTTTTATATGCTTTACCGCCACCGCGCGCACGCCCGGCTCCAGCTCCTCTACCTCGTCGAGCAGCAGAAACGGGTCGCGGTGGGGCAATATCTCTTTAATCTGTTCCTGATTCATCAGTGCCATATCATCATACCTTTCCGTTGATCGGTATTCGGGAGAATGGGTTCTATCGGGGGATGTATATTTTTTTGTCTGTGCAGCGCCAACCCTTGCCGTTGTCCGCCGTATCTGATGTCCGCCGGCGAACACAGTTCGCCCCTGCATTGCGGATTTCGGAGAGGGGCAAACCCTGCCCCTACAACCCTGTGGAGGATTTAAAGAATCGTCAGGATGGGCTGGCCGAACTCCACGGTCTGGCCGTTTTCCACCAGCAGCTCGCCCACCATGCCGTCGCATTCACACTGAATCTCGTTCATCAGCTTCATCGACTCGATGATGAAGAGCACGTCGCCCTTCTTCACCTTCTGCCCCGGGGTTACAAAGGGGGGCTTTTCGGGTGAAGCGGCGCTGTAAAAGGTGCCGACGATCGGCGATTTCATAATCTGCCCGGGCGGGCAGGGTGTGGCCGCCTCGGCGGATACAGGAGCCTGCGCTGTAAGAACAGGGGCGCAGGGCTGCTGTACCGTCACTGTGCCATGCACGTTTTCAAGATGAAGCGAAAAGTCACCGTCCTGCAGCGAAAAGCTGGTGAGGTCATTCTTCGCGAAGTGGGTCATCAGGTCTTTAATCTGGTCAACCGAGAGCTCTGTTATCTTCATCAGCGTTCACCTTCGTATTTTTTAAGGCAGAGTGTCGCGTTGTGCCCGCCGAAGCCCAGCGAGTTGGAAAGCACCGCCTGAATATCCGCCCTGCGTGCGCCCTCGGTCACATAATCGAGGTCGCACTCCTCATCCTTCACCTTATAGCCGACGGTGGGGGGGATGATGCCGTTTTGCAGGCTCAAAGCACAGATGATCGCCTCTACCGCGCCCGCGCCGCCCAACATATGGCCCGTCATGCTCTTGGTGGAGCTGACCGGCGTAATGGCGGCAGCTTCGCCCATCGCCTTTTTAATGGCGGCGGTTTCATATTTGTCGTTAAGCGGCGTAGAGGTGCCGTGCGCGTTGATGTAGCCGATTTCGGCGGGGGATAAACCCGCCTCCTGCATGGCGAGCTTCATCGCCATCGAGGCGCCCTCGCCCTCGGGGTCGGGGCTGGTGATGTGGTACGCGTCGTTGGTGGAGCCGTAGCCCGCAAGCTCGGCGTAGATCTTAGCACCCCGCGCCCTAGCGTGCTCAAGCTCTTCCAGCACCAGCACACCCGCGCCGTCGCCCATCACAAAGCCGTCGCGCTCCTTATCAAAGGGGACGGAGGCCCTGTCGGGGTCGGTCGCGTTGGAGAGGGCCATCATGTTGTCAAAGCCCGCAATCGAGATGGGGATGATGGCGGCCTCCGAGCCGCCCGCGATCATCACGTCGTGGTACCCGTGCTTGATGGAACGGAACGCCGCGCCCACCGAATCGGCGCTGGTGGCACAGGCCGTTACAATACAGGTGGCGCTGCCCTTAAAGTTATAGCGCATCGAGATCATGCCCGCCGCGATATTGGCGATAATCATGGGCACATAAAACGGTGAAATACGCTTGGGGCCTTTCTCAAAGAGTTTAAAGTGCTCGTCACTGTTCGTTTGCATACCGCCGATGCCCGAGCCGACGATCACGCCCACGCGAAAGGGGTCGTCCTCTTTAAACTCGGTGCCGCAGTCGGCAATCGCCATATTGGTGGCCGCCATCGCGTACTGGCAGTAGCGGTCCATGCGGCGCGCTTCCTTCTTCTCGACGCCGTAGGCCGTCGGGTCAAAATTCTTGATTTCGGCGGCGAGCTTTACCTTAAATTCGGCGGTATCGAAGTTCTCTATGGCCGAGATGCCGTGCCTGCCTGCCTTGATACTCTCCCAAAAGGCGTCTGTATCGGCACCGAGCGAGGTAAGCGCCCCGATGCCGGTAATTACTACTCTTCTCATTCTCTTCACCAACCCTTTTAACCAGTCTTGGTTAAATCTCTTCACTCAATACTTTTTATAGTTAAATTGTGCTTACATCATCAGCCCGCCGTCGATGGCGATAACCTGACCCGTAACATAGGACGCCGCGTCGGACGCAAGGAAGGCAATCACCGAGGCAACCTCCTTGGGTTTGCCGCCCCGCCCCATGGGGATTAAGGACATCATCTTCTCCTTGGCCCCTTCGGGGATCGCGTCGCTCATGTCGGTTTCAATAAAACCGGGCGCCACCGCGTTCACGGTAATGCCGCGCGCCGCAAGCTCCTTGGCGGCGGAATAGGTCATGCCCACGATGCCCGCTTTCGAGGCGGCGTAGTTTACCTGCCCCGCGTTGCCGTACAGCCCCACGACGGAGGAGATATTGATGATGCGCCCGCTCCTTTGCTTCATCATCACGGCGGCCACATGGTGCAGCATGTTGAAAGCGCCCTTGAGGTTTACACGGATCACCTCGTCGAACTGCTCCTCCTTCATGCGCACAAGCAGGCCGTCCTTGGTGATGCCCGCGTTGTTTACCAGCACGTCGATGGTGCCGAAGCGCGCCTTTACGGCGTCGGTAAGCTCCCCGCAGGCGGTAAAGTCGGCGACGTCGCAGCTAAAGCATTCGGCCTCTACGCCAAAGGTGCGGCACTGCTCTGCTACCGCGTTGCCGCTCTCGGCCTTGCGGCAGGCCAGCGCAATGTTAAAGCCCTGCCCGGCCAGCTCCAGTGCAACGGAAGCGCCGATACCGCGGTTTGCCCCGGTAATAACGGCTGTTTTACTCAAACAAAACACCTCCCGTGGTGCCAAAGCCCTTGATGTACTGTTCGGTTTTGGTCATAAGGCTGTTAACGATCTCGCTTACCGCCCTTATCTCGTTTACCATGCCTGCAACCTGCCCGGCCATAAAGGCGCCGTTTTCCAGATCGCCCTCCACGGCGGCCCTGCGCAGCGAGCCCGCCATCGCGTTCTCCAGCTCCTCGAGGGTAGCGCCGGATTTTTCCAGCTCGTTCATGTTGCGCGTGAATTTATTCTTAAGGGAGCGCGCGGGGTGCCCCAGCGAGCGGCCCGTAACCGCGGTGTCGGTATCCTTGGCCTCCAGCACCATGGTCTTGTAGTTTAGGTGGATGTTGCATTCGTTCGAGGCTAAAAACAGCGTGCCGATCTGCACGCCCTGCGCCCCCAGCATCAGCGCCGCGGCAAACCCGCGCTCGTCCGCGATGCCGCCCGCCCCGATGACGGGAATCTTCACCGCGTCGCACACCTGCGGCAGCAGCGCCATGGTGGTAAGCTCGCCGATATGCCCGCCGCTCTCGCAGCCCTCGGCCACCACCGCGTCCGCCCCGCTGCGCTCCATGCGCTTGGCGAGCGCCGCAGAGGGAACCACGGGGATCACCTTGATGCCCGCTGCCTTCCACGCCTCCATATACTTGCCGGGGTTTCCGGCGCCGGTGGTAACCACCTTTACGTCTTCGTCCACTACCAGCTGCGCAATCTCGGCGGCAAAGGGGGACATCAGCATGATGTTCACGCCGAACGGCTTATCGGTAAGGGCCTTGGCCTTGCGGATCTCGTTTTTCACATACTCAACGGGCGCGTTCGCCGCGGCGATAAGCCCAAGCCCCCCCGCGTTGCTCACGGCACAGGCGAGGCAGGCGTCGGCCACCCAGGCCATGCCGCCCTGAATAATGGGGTACTGCACCCCCAGAAGCTCGGTAAGCCTTGTTTTTATCATCTAAACCATTTCCTTTCAGTTTAAATAAAGCCCTGCGCGAAACACCTCAAAAAATGCGATGGGGCTGCGCCGAGGGAGCATTGAACGGCAGAAAAACATGAAAGATAAATCATTACATGCGCATTAAGATTACCATTCAACCACAACAGCACCGTAGGTAAGCCCCGCGCCAAAGCCCACCATGCACAGCTTATCGCCGCGTTTTAAGCGGCCCGCGCGGTTGAGCTCGTCGAGGGCCAGCGGGATGGTGGCGCTCGAGGTGTTGCTGTATTTATCGACGTTGCAGTAGATTTTATCCTCGGTGATCTTAAGCTTCTGCGCTGCGGTCTCGATGATGCGGATATTTGCCTGATGCGGGATGATCATGGCGAGGTCGTTCACCGCGATACCCGCCTTTGCGCAGGCCTGCTCCACCGCACAGGGCATGATCCTGGTCGCGAACTTGTACACCTCCTTGCCGTCCATGAAGAGCTTTTCCGGCTTGTCGCCGAAGCCGTCGTCCACAGTCACGCGGTTTTCGTCGTTTACAAAGGGGTGAGTCACCTTGGGCGCGCGCGCATACAGCGCCGTGGTGCCCGAGATATCTGAGCCGAGCACAGAGGCGAAGGGGGTTTGGCCGGCAGTGATCACACAGGCGCCCGCTCCGTCGCCGAACAGTACGCAGGTGGCGCGGTCGGTATAATCCAGCACGCGGGAGATCGCCTCCGCCGAGATCAGCAGCACATTGCGCGCGCCGCCGGTTGAAAGGTAGCGGTAGGCCATGTCCAGCCCGTACACAAAGCCCGAGCAGGCACAGTTTAAATCAAAGCAAACGGCGTTTGGCAGCTCCAGCTCCTTGGCCGCGATGCAGGCCATCGACGGGGTATAAAAATCCGCCGAGATAGTGGTAAACAGCACAAGGTCGATGTCCTCTTTGGCAAGGCCGCTCTCTTGAAACGCCTGCTTTGCCGCCGTGGCGCCCATCATCCAGGTGGGCTCGCCCGCCGTAAGGTAGCGTTTTTTCATGCCCGTGCGTTTGGAGATCCACTCGTCGGAGGTGTCTACGATCCTCGTAAAATCCTCATTCTCCACCTCTATCGAGGGCAGAAATGCCCCGGTGGCCAAGATCTTTAGGCCTGTATTGTTCATGATCGTTTCCTTTCCCTGCACCAAAGCCCTTTCATCGCTTTTGTACAAACATGAAAAGGCTTGGTTAAAATGATAATCGTCTCTACACATTTACCGGCCGGTAATGTACAAAGCGAGGAATTTTTTCTGCGCTTGCCATCATAATCATTCTGTGGTATAAAGTTAAGGGAAGCGGGGCGTTTCTTGCGCGCCCACGGATATATTACCCCAATTGTAGAAATTACAACCGTAAAAGTCAATGAACGAACTGTAAAACCCGAGGCTTTAATTCATAATTTTTAGACATATAGTTCACGATTCGTTCTTAAAGTTAATAGAGCGTCCATATAACTTGTGCTCAATGCACATAAAACAGGAGGATACGATATGAATATTGCCTTTTTGTTCTCCGGCCAAGGCTCACAGTACCCCGGCATGGGGCTGGAGCTTTATTCGAGCTTCGAAGCGGTAAAGAAGGTATATGAAACCGGCAGCCGCATCTTAAACTACGACCTCGCCACCCTTTCGTTTGAGGGCAGCGCGGAGGATATTGCCAAAACCGCCGTTTCGCAGCCGCTGATCTATGCCATGTCGCTCGCCTGCCTTGCGGCGGCAAAAGAAAAGGGCATCGCCCCCGCCTGCTGCGCGGGGCACTCCTTGGGAGAGTACGCGGCGCTTACTGCCTGCGGGGTGTTCGATATCGAAACCGGTTTTCGCATCATCGCCAAAAGGGCCGAGGCCATGCAGCGCGCGGCGGACAGCGAAGGCGGCGCCATGTACGCCATCATCGGCCTTTCGGCGGGGGAGATCGCCGAAACCTGCGCCGCCTGCGAGGGCTATGTGGTACCCGTAAACTTTAACAGCACCGCGCAGACGGTGATCGCGGGCGAGGAGCAGGCGGCACGTTTGGCGGCAGACACCCTCGCCGCCAACGGCGGCAGGGTGATACGCCTTGGCGTGAGCGCGGCGTTTCACTCCAAGCTGATGGAGGGCGCCTCGGCGGAGCTGAAGGCATTTTTATCCGATATATCCTATTGTCAGCCTGCGGTACCTTTTTATTCAAATATCACGGGTGCGCATCTTGAGAAAATCGACGGCCTTTCTAATTACCTCTCGCGCCATGTGGTGTCGTCTGTGCGCTTTACCGACGAGCTTGCCGCCATGGCAGCCGGCGGCATGGACGCCTTTTTGGAGCTTGGCCCCGGCAAAACGCTCTCCGGTTTTGTGAAGAAGACCCTCAAGGGCGCAAGCGCCTACAACATCGAGGACCTTGCGTCGCTTGAGAAGACCGCTGCCGCGTTAGTGCAGGCGTAGGCTGGCCTTTTATTGTATAGAATCAACTCTTTTATACAATATAGATACAGCAGCAGACACCCGATGAAAAATCATCGGGTGTCTGCTTTATGTATTGGCGGTATTGTTTTCGTGGATATTCGCTGGGGCAAACCTGTGCGTCTGCCCTAGACAGTATCGTACGCGTTATTTTGTGGCACATTCCCCTATGGTAAGGGACGGCGACCTCGACGTCCTGCGGACATCCACCACAATTCGGTGGTCGTGTAGGGAATGGCCTTTACCGTGTAGGGGAGACCTTTGGCCTCCCGCGGATTTTATGCAGCGTGCGGCTAGACCACGGGCGAACACAGTTCGCCCCTATCTGATTCCCGTGGATGGTCGGAATCAAACCACGGGGCGTCGAGGACGCCGCCCCCTACATCGTGATTTCTGCCTCTACACGGAACGGCACAGGGGCCGTTCCCTACATCATCACCGTGACGCAGTGGGCGACCGCGGGCCACCGAGGCCGTCGGCCTTAGCATGTGGCAACAGGGCGGTTAGGTTTGTAGGGGAGACCTTTGGTCTCCCGCGGATTTTATGCAGCGTGCGGCTAGACCGCGGGAGAACACAGCTCGCCCCTATCTGCTTCCCGTGGATGGTCGGAACCAGCCACGGTGCATCGAGGAAGCCGCCCCCTACAATAGAGATTTACCACAAAATAATGCCGTTGATAGGCACAAGGGCAGACACACCGGTCTGCCCCTATGGGTGCATCCCCTTACGCCATACGAGGCGAACCCGCGTGTTCGCCCTGCCAAAAGGTACGCCCCCTGTTTAAATCGCACGGGATTGACGGGGCACCGCGGCCGCTATTTCCACGCAAGATAGATATAGGTAATGTCGCTCATGTTCAGCCTGGGGGTTTCGCCGTCCGGCGGGGCATTGGTGGCGTTGTGCACCAAAAAGCCGCCTTGGGTCAGCTCAACGGCTTTGGTGGAGCCAACGGCGGTGGCGAAGCCGCTGCGTACGAATACCTCTCCGTTCAGGTTCATACCTATCGGTGCAACCCCTACGGCGCTTACACACACCGCGCGCGGGGTAAACCCAAGGGATATGGTTCTGGCGGCGGCGTTATTGCCCGCGTAGCTGCCCGCCGCAAACGGTGTGTTCCAAAGCTGCTTCTCCTCCTGCGTAGTATGTGTGGTATGGTCCGCCAGATGTTCGGCGAAGGCGGTGTCGATGAGTATATTGTCCTCGTTAAAGTCTGCGCGCTTGGGCTTGTCGGAACCTATCCATCGGTTAAGCCCCAGATGCTCGGTTTTATAGCTGCTCGGCATTCTTTTACCCCCTTTTAAATCGGTGTAACGGCGCTGTTTTCAAACGCGTCCCACGTAAGGTCCGCCGCATCGCGCTCGTCGTAGCTCTGCTCCTGCGCATCGAAAAGGTCCCACGTCACACTGCCCATGTTAAGCCTTATCCCCACATGGGCGGGCAGGATGTCGCACACCCTTCTAAGCACATCTTCGTAGTTCTGCAGCGTGCCGGTGTAGGCCTGTACATCCACCGTCACCGTCTGCGCGGCGGTGTCCTCGGTGATGCTCGCGGCAAGCCCGAGCGAGCGCAGCCCGTAGTCCTCGGCCGTTTGAATAAAGCCCTCCCGCCGCAGGGCGGAAAGCTCCTCCTCGATGAGCTTAAGCCCCTCGTAGTAGCTTAAAAGCTCGCAGTACACAAGGCTGCCGGGTTTTAAGGAGTATGCCCCGACGGGGCCGCAGCAGCGCGACCATGCTCTCGAAACAGTTCATACCGTCCCCCTCATCCCATAAGCCTCGTGACCGTGAGCGCCCCGAGGGTGATCAGCTCGTCGGGTGCGGCAGGAATATCCTGCCCGGGCAGCGTCAGGTGATGGTTATATACCCCCGCAAGGCCGTACACCAGGTTGCTCAGCTCGGCGGTGTGCAGCGGGGCGCCGATCGTCTTCTCGGCAAGATACCCCGTAATGCACGCCTCGACGGCCGCCTTTACCCCCTCGAAGCCGTATTCGTCGCGCGGCGTGACGGCGACGGCCACCTCCACGGGGTGCCGCACGGGCGGGATCACCTGCACATCCACGCAGATCTCTTTTAACTCGGCGAGGCCCTGTTGGATAAGCGCCATCTGCTCCGCGGATAACGCCTCGCCCTTGCCCGCCGCCACCACGTCCACCGTGCCGACGCCCCTCGCGCGCGGGAGAACGCTCGCCGAGTGCACAAACCCGTACTTCATCGTCTCGTTGTAGTAAAACGCCGCGTTGGTGCCGTTGGCGATGGTCCGGTATCCGGCCAGCAGCCGCGTGCGCAGCGCGTCGTCCTCCTCGCCCTCGCTGCCGCCCGTAAACGGCTCGGGATTGGTGACGGCATACACCCCCTGCACGGCGGTGGAAAACACCGTCACCCGCCCTGCGGCAACGTTTGCCCCCTCGCCTGTTTCCACCGACCGCGCGGGGGCATCCGCGTAAAGCGCTCCCACACTGAGCACACAGTCGGCGGTGGTTTCGCAATGCACACCGCCCTGCTCGGTCTGGCACACCGTGTGCGCGGGGATAGTCAGCTCATACACCGCAGGGGTCTGCCGCAGAAAGCGCAGCACCCCCGCCGAGGGCGTGGCCTCCTTGCGGGCAAGCCCGCGCGTCTGGGCGTGCAGGTCTAAGCTCCCGCCCTGCGCCGTGGTGGGGAACAGCTCCCGCCGAAGCCCCTCCAGCTCGGCTAAGAGCGAGAAAACCTCCGCCGCCAGCACCTTTAAGCGTATGCCGATGTCCGAGGCCGCGTCGGGCACGATGCCCGAGAGCGCCGTGAACTTGTCGGTCATTGTCTTTACTATCGTGTCATAATCCGCCATAGCGTCGCTCCTTTCCGCTTTATACTTATTTCAATTAGAAATATAGGAAAAATTCGAGCAAAAGGTTGAATTTATGCCTTTTGTGAAGAATTTTTACGTGATATTTCTTATCGGAATTAGTATTACACCGCGAGGCTCACAAGGCTCTGGGTGCCGCTTGCTCTGAGGTAAACGTCCAGCTGCACGCCTCCCTCGGGGGTAGGGCTGCACGCCACCCCCTCCACCGTGAGGCCGTTTACGGGCAGCAGTGCCTGCTCCACACACCCCCGCGCGAGCGCCGTCAACTGTTCGCCGCTGCTGCCGCGCAGCCTGTAAAGCTCACTGCCGAGGGCGGTATCCAGCGCAAAGGCGCCCTTCTTGGTGGTAAGCCGCAAGAGCGCCCTCTGAATCAGTTCGGCCACCCCCTGCACCGCCACGGGGCGCCCGCGCTCGTTGAGGAAGAAGTCGCCGTCCTTTAATAAGGTATCCATCAGCCGCCCCCCTTTTCGCTGAGAATCTCCCCGTCGGGGGTGATGCGCAGGGAATTGATGACCACCTCGCCGTTGTTCTGAAGCCTGATGCAGGCCCCTCCCGCACTTTTCAGCACCAGCTCGCCGGCGGCTAAGCCCTCGGTTCTGCACAGGGCACCCACGCAGACATACCCGTCCTCAAACGGCAGCAGCAGCACCTGCTCCCCGTCGGCGGGCAGGTACACGACCCCCGCGCGGGAGGCCGTTACCGTGGCCAGCTGCGCGGCAGGCCCCCGCACGGGCACAAAATAATCGCTTACTCTCATATCGTTTACTCCCATAAGGCTATCTTCAGTTTAAATATACTCTTTATTATACAGTTCCAGTGTGGTGAACAGCCCGCCCTCGTTTAAGGCGTAGGTAATCCCGCCGATAAACAACCCCTTTACCGCGAACGGCTCGTCGGGCAGCTCGGCGACATCGCCGATATCGCACCGTGCGATGGCGGGCAGGGTGACGATAAACCGCTCCTTCTCAAGCATCGACGCCCGGATGGCCTCCTGCGCGCTCTGCTTGGGCAGGTTCGCCCACTCGCCGGAGGGGTTTAGCAGCCACATGCGCTGTACCCCCAGTGCCTTTGGGTTTACCCCCCTGGTGGCGTAGCTGCCGTAGCGGTTGTTTACCCGCACCTCCGAGAGCACCTCGCAGCGGTTAAGCTCTTTACGGATACTGAGGTAGCTCCACGCCTTGGGTATAAGGTTGGAGACGCTTATCACGCGCCCCGCGCCCGGCGGGGCGGTATTTAGCCAGCCGTCATTGTCCACGCGCGGGGAGTACCCCAGCGTCTGCCTGCAAAAACGGTCAAGTGTGTTCCATACGGAGGTGCCTTTGTAAACGGTATACTGCGAAAGGCTGGGGTCACTGCCCCGCACCCCCTGTATACCGTAGGGGGCTGCCTGCTGCCGCGCGACGGCGCTGAGTTTGGCGTAGTACTGCACCCGCGGCAGCGCCTCGTTATCCACCAGCAGCGCCTCTGGGCTGCGGCACTCGAGCGTGAGGGTAAGCCCTTTACCGTCCATGGCGGTCAGCTGCCGGTCGGCAATGCCGTGGAACAGCCGGTCGGCATCGCTGTAAAGCGTCACCGCCGCAATCTCGCCGACCGGCCCCGTCAGTGCAAAGGAGATCACAAGCTGGTGGCAGGGGGTGCCGTACGCCTTGTTCAGCTCAAGCGAAAGCGGGTTAATAAATTCCAGAGCGGTTCCGTCCGTCCCCTCTGCCGCAAGCCTTAACATACCCCGCCCCCCTGTTTAAAAGCAGCCCCTTCAGTGACGGTGAGCACCTGCCCCGCAGCAAGGCGGTTGGGGGAGTCGACGGCGGGGTTCTGGCGCAGGAGCGACGCCGCTGTGGTATTGTACCGCGCCGCGACGGCAAACAGCGTTTCGTTCTCCCGCACGATGTGCCTGAGCTGCCCTGCCGCCGACGCGCCGCCCGTTTGCAGGGTTGCCTCCACAAAGCGGAAGGCGTATGAAAGCCCCTCCCGCCCCGGCTCGCCGATGGCCTTAAACAGCGCAAAGTGCGCCATAAACGGCTTAAGCCCCGGCAGGTACAGCAGCCCCGCCTCCCCCTGACGGTAGACGGCTTCCAGCCTGAGATATTCCTGCATGGCGTTTGCGCCGAAGAACTCCCCCTCGCCGTACACCGCGGCGGCCCTAGGCCCGAGGTCGTACACCGCCTCGCCCGCAAAGGGGGCCTGCGCGCGCGCAAGCCGGCGCTCGCCCGTCACCTCCAGCCTGCGGGGGTTTACGTGAAAGGTGTAGTCTTTATAGCGTAGCTTTTCCATACTTTCCCCCTGTTCATAGGTTAAGCGGGCGGGCGGCGCGCAGCAGCTCCCGCTTGATGAGCCTTACCGCCGCCTCTGCCGTCTGCGCGGCGGTGGTCGTCAATACCGCTGCCGGGGTCTTCTCCTCCGCGAGCCGCTGTGGCTGCCGCTCAAACAGGGTGTACGGCTCCTCAAACACGGGGGATGTCTGCGTGTTAAACCGAAAAACCGGTTCGCCCCGCTCTGCCTCTCGGCTGGGCGGAGCAGCAAGCGGTGTTTCCGCCTCCCGTCTTTCAGCGCGCTGGATAGGAAGCACGCGTTCAGCCCCGCCCGCCCCCTCGGCTGCCTCGATATTCCTTTGGATGGCTGCCTCAAACAGTCCCATCTCTTATTCCTCCCGCTGGGTTAATATAAACCGCTCGTTTATCCCGCACTCGTCGCAGTCCTGCTCCTGCAAAAACGCCTCGCGGTACTGCCGCGTATATTCGGCGAGCTGCACAAGGCTCAAACCGTCCAGCGCCTGTGCCGCCGAGGCAAACAGCCTGTTGCCGTTCTGGCGCAGGCTATAGGCGCAAAGCGCGGCGTTATGCGCCACCGCCTTGGCGGGCCTTGCCGGCACCTCCTGCGCGCACAGGCTCTGGGCAAGCGCCTGACCCTCCTGCTCCGCAATAAGCGCCTGCCGCGCCGAAAGCTCGGCAAGCTCCGCGGGCGCGTTCTCAAACGTAACCGCAATACTTCTCATCGCACCCCTCCTACACCAGCTCCACGCGCTTGTCCGGCTTGACGATGACCAGGTTAAAGTTTGAGAGCTCAAAAAAGTTGATGCCGTCGCGCACCGCCGCGTCGGTGGCATAGATGCGCCCCAGCTCGATGACATGCCGCACCCGGCCCGCGACGGTGCCCACCGGCTCCTGCTCGCCGAACGCCTCGACATACCTACTCTCCCGCACCGCCTTGGCCTTGTAGCTTTCCACCACGCCCAGCTTCCTGCCGTTTACCTCCAGGTAGATGTCCTTGCTGGTGGGGAACCCCGAACCACTCATGGCTTATCCTCCTTCTATCGGTTTATACCTATTCTGCAACACGCTTTGCACTGTTGCAGAATAGGTATTACACACTGACGTGCGCCACGATATCAATGCGGTGCAGCCCGTACACCACCGCAAACGCCAGCTCCACCACGCACACCGTCGGCTCGTTCTCCTTCACGCTCACCACCGGCGCCTCAAAGCTGTCGATGATGCCCCAAGAACACTTTCGGCTTAATTCGCACGCCACCTGCGTGCGGATGGCGTCCCGCGCCGAGGCGGTGTTCTTGGTGCCCCGCAGCTGCGCCTTTAGCAGCGCGCGGATGCCGGGGATTACGTCGTCGATGATCCGCACGGTGGAAAGCTCGCGCAGCGAAGAATCCTGCACGCCGTTTTCGCCGGTTTTGGTCGTCAGCGCGCGGATAAGCTCCGCCTTGTCGCCCGATGCCTCAAACGCGCTCACCCCCGCTTGCAGCAGCCCGGTGAGCCGCTCCTCCTCACAGGGCGCGGGGAAGGTGAAGGCGCCTGTCACCTCCGCCAGATTCAGGTTCGCGGCGGGGTCTTCCTCCCGCAGCGCGGCGGCACAGTAGGCGGCGGCGAGGTACGCCCCGCTCTGCACACCGCCGCCTTCAAAGCTTACGGCGGGAAAGGCGAGACACACCCGTTCGCAGTTAAGAGCCTTCGCCGCCTGCTCGGGCAGCGCATCGGCGGGGATGCCGAAGAATCCGATGCGCTCCCGCCCGCTCTCCGAGGTTATGCGCAGCTGCCCGGCAAGCGCCTGCATAATAGCAAGCGTCGGCGCATCGCACACCACGCCGTTGATGCCCTGCACCCCGTCCAAGAGCACAAAGGCCGCCAAGTAATCCTCCTGCACAGGCTCTCCGCCCACCGAAACGGCGTAGATGTCACTGATGCCGTTCATCATCAGTATCTTGATGAGCGCCGCCAGCATCGAGCTTCTCGTGTCGCCATACTCGGCAAGCGCGTCGTTTAATTTGGTATAATGCTTGAGTGTCTGCCCTTCCCCCGTGGGGGAGGCCGCGATAACCCCGACCGCCCTCGCGGCGGCCCCGCCGCCGAGCGACCCGATAACCGTGTAGCGCGAAAACACGCCCGGCCTTTCCGCAGAAACCGTACTCATGCTAGTTCACCCTCCTTTTCACTTCCACCTGCTCGATAGCAGCGCCCGTATCATCCCCGCACAGGGCGGTGGCCTTTACCTCGGCCAGCGCCGTGAGGGTGTAGGCGCCCAGGGCCCGCTCAAAGCGGATCTCGCCGCACCGCAGGCGCTGCACGCGATAGCCGGTCCCGGTGAGCAGCAGCGTCTCGGCGAGCTGCGAAAACACCTCGTGGCAGGCGATGCCGCCCTCTTTCACGGGCACAAACACCTTAAAGCTCACCGTGACGGTCACGCCCTTGCCGTACAGCTCGCCGCTCTCCTCGCTCTGCCGCCCAAGGTACTGCACACTGCCCGCGTCGGCTGTAATCTCGTCAAAGCCCACACAGAGGCAGCGCGCGGCAAGCGGGTTTTCGCGCTCCGAAGGCTGGTACTCGCCCGTAACGGTCACCCCCCGCAGGGTTTCGCCGAGGGCGGAGATAAGCCCCAGCTTAAGCCCGTCAAAGAACCCCATACGCCCCCTCCTTCGCCGCCTGCTGTACCACGCCCCAGACAAACAGGGGCGCCTCGCCGAGGTAAAGCACCTCCCACTTCTTCACCACATACCGCGCGCCGGAGACCGTTACCGCGCACCCCGGTATAACCTCGCCCGTAAAATACCGCGCGATCAACAGGCTGTGCCCGCCGTTTACGTAGCCCGCGGGGGAGTACTCGCCCTCTAGGTACATCTTGTTTTTATACCTTAGCGGCGTTACCACCGCCTTTACGAGAACCGTCTCGCCGCCCGCGCAGGTGACGATCGCCTCCCGTCCGAAGCGGTTTAAAAAACGGGTGACGTTCATCGGCACACCTGCCCGTCCATCTGCCCGAACACAAAGCCGCTGTCGGTTAAAATATCCGCGCACGCGCCGGTAAGCTCCTCCAGCAGCCTGCGTGCGGCCTGCTGCTCCCGCTCGGGGCTTGCGGTTACCGAGACATCCCCCAGCTTCATCGTGCCGCCGCCCTGCGCGCCGGTGAGCAGCACATACCGGCAAAGGACGTTTGCCGCGCACAGCAAGGCGATGCGCCGCCCGTTTGCCTCGTTGTCGCACCCCGGCTTAAGCCTGTTGCGCGTTTCCGCCGCGGCAAGCTCTGCAAGCGCCCGGTACTGCTGTGCCTCCTCCTCGGGGATGCCCGCCAGCAGCGCGAACTGCCGCAGGATTTCGTCTGTCTCTGCCATCGGCTCCCTCCCTTTGTTATGCTATATTTAAAGCTGCCCGCTCTTGTTACCCTCGGTAGCCTGCGGGAGCGCAATGCGCTCCCCTGCAGCCGCGTCTATAGGGCGGGCAGCCTTATTGCGGAGTTACCCGAGGGATTTTTAGTCCCTCGGGCCTGCCGGTTCCGCCATTGCGGCAGGATTTTACGCCGCAAGCTCCAGCTTCTTGGAGGCCTCGGCGAATATCTTCGCAAAGCCCGCGATGCTGGTCACCGCCGCGCGCTCCAGCTGGCGATCGATCAGCTTGTCGTAATCGATGTTCACGTCGCCCGCGCACACCATCTCGAGCGCAAAGCCCTTATCCAAGCCGATCACGCTGCCGCCCGCGGCCGACGCCTTGACGATGTTCGCCCCCAGCGGAGTAACCAGCTTGCCGGTGCCCTGAAAGTTTAACCCCGCGATGGCGTCCTTCAGCTCGTCGATGCACAGGATTTTGGCGATGACGGCGGGGGAGACCACCAGCGTGTTCAGGCTGTAGGGGTTTAACGCCTCCCACAGCGCCACCAGGCTCTCGTAGGTGATGCCGCCCGCCACGCCGGTTTTGATGGCGGTGATGGGGTTATTGTTGCCGTCGCCGTCGGTGAGCACCTTCACCGCGTCGTCCAGTTGCGCGGCGGCGATGTAGGCACCGATCTGCCTGAGCGTGACCGTAAACAGGTCTAGCTTCGCGAAGCGCACCGCCTCATAGGAGGTGACGAGCATTCGGCCGCGTTTAAACAGCTTGATGAGGTTTTCCTGCGTGGTGACGGTGGTTTCAGGAATAACCGCACCCTCCGCCACGGGCTTAAGCGCCTTGCGGTCGCTGTCGGGGCTGGAGGTGATGCTGCGGTAGTCCATCCCCTCGATCATCGTCTTGGTGGCGATGATCTTATCGAGCACGTTGGCCTCCGCGATGCCCTGCTTAACGGCGCGCGTTACATACTCGGGGAAGAGCGCCGAGCTGTCGGCGGTGGCAAAAAACTTCTCCACCACGTCGCTGCCGCAGCCGCTCACCTTGATGTCAAAGCGCTTGAGCTGGCGCTGGTAGGCGTCCAAGCCCTCGAGCGCGGTGCCTTTATAGCCCTCCGACGGGTCGAGCTCCTCCAAAACGCGGCCAAAGCCCTTGCCCGCCACCTGATACATGCCTTTTTCCAGCCTTACGGTATCGTAGTTTGCCATATTTGTTATCCTCCTTTATTCCGCTCTTTAGTTAAGCAGCACGCCGACGGTGCCCCCTGCGCTACCGGCCTCCAGTATCAGGCAGCTTCTGCCCGCCGTACCGCCTGCCTTAAGCGCGTTTGCCCCGTTGCTCACTAGGCTTGCAAAGCCCACGGGAATGGATTCGGCGCTCGCAAGCTTTGCGTAGCCGCTTATCTGCACGCCCGCAAGGCTGCCGCGGAGGGTTTTTACCACGCCAACAATCGCCTTGCCGTCGGCAGCCTTGGCCACCGCACCGCTCCCGGACATCGCCACCAGGTCGCCCTTCCGGGTGCCCTCGGCGGCCTCAAAGGTAATAAGCTGCTCGTTGATCCCTTCAAACGAAATGGTCATTACATACCCCTCCTAGATTTTAAATTCGGTGTTTTCCGGTTTGGCTGCTGCCTTGGGTCTTGCCAGCTGCGGCTCGCAGGCCAGAAAGTTCTGCCCGTCGGCCTCAAACAGCTTTTTAAACTCTGCCAGCTCGTTTACCTCCATGCGCTCCACGGCGGTCTTCAGCACTGTACAGTCGGCCTCGGGGCGCGCCGCGAACGCAAGGCGCAGCACCTCCTTTTCCAGCCCTTCCTTGTAGGCTCTCCCATAGGCCGCCGCCTTTTCCAGCGTAAGAAGATGCGCCTTGACGGCCTGCCCTTCCTCTGCGGTCAGCGCGCTGTTGCCCAGCTTTTTAAAGACCTCTTCCATTCCCATTTCTCCTTCCTCCATGCGGTAGGCCTTGGATACCCCCGCGCCCGGCTGTGCGGGCACCGCCACAAACGACCACTCGTAGGCGTCCGTGGGCTTATCGAGGATGCGGTGGCAGACACCGCCGTTTACCGCCTCACCCGGCTTGTGGGCACAGGGGCCCTGCAGAAGGTTCTGCCCGCATACCGAGCAGCGAACCTCTTTCACCGCGCACCCCACGCTCACCTCTTTTTTAATGCCCGCCTCGATCTCGGCGATCAGTGATGCGTTCTTCTCGCTTCTTAGCATATACGCGCGCGCCTTAAGGGCGTGGTAGGTCTCGCCCGCCTGGGTGGTTCGAGCGGCATCTTGAATCACCTCGCAGCGGAAGATGCGCGCCGTCTGGTGCTCGGCCTTGGGGTTGTGGTCAAAGATGCCGCTTTTGCCCAAAAACAGCCCTGCCACCACCTCGAGCGCGGGGATGCTGAACCGCTCGCCGTCGCGGTCGATCTCGTTATCGCACAGCACCACCGAGAAGACGAACACCTCCTCCGCCGCAAGGGGTCGTAAGGTGTAGCGGTTAATCTCCGCCAGTTCCCCGCCGCCGGCAATCATCCCGCCCGCGACTTGTTTGACTGTGTATCGCTTTTCCGTAAATCTCCCCCCTTTACAGTTCCTTTTCAAGCTTTTTTGCCTGTGCGAGCATCAGCCTTGCCCGCGCTTCCTCCACCGCGTCCTGCAGGTTGATGGTCTCCCACACGATCCCCGGCTCACAGGCGATGCCGCACAGCCGCAGGTGCAGCCGCGCAATCCGCAATATTGCCGGGGTAACCAGCCTGCGGTAGCTTTCCAGCTCGCTGGTAAGCATGTCCGCCTGCTGGGCGCTCATGCGCTCGGTGGTGCTCCAGCTTAAGCCCAGCATAAACGGCGGGATACCGGTTTTCGCCACGATCTGCTCGAGCATCTGCCGCACCGGCACCTGCGAGTCGAGCACCTGATTGTCGGCGCCGATCACCTTGATACTCACATCCCCCACCGCGATGAAGTCCTTGACCTTTCCGCTGCCGCTGCTCATGGCCTGTGCCCATTCCCGCGCTATCTGCAGGGCGCGTTCCTTGGCAAAGGCCTTGTCGGGCGCGCTCTCGCCCGGCTTGTAGGTGACGGCAAACCGCAGGTTGTCCACCCGCTCGAAGTTCTGCCCGATGCTGTTGTAGATTTTTAAGAGCACCGAGCACACAAACGGCAGGCTGTGCAACAGCGATGTTCCGCGCACCTCGCCGCATTTGGGGTTCAGCACCGCGTGCACAATCAGCTCGGGGTGCTGTACCGGCCTTGGGGCAAGCCCCTCGCGCACGCACAGCTCGGTGCGCAGGGTACCCTTGTTCTGCAAAATCTCAAGGCCCTCGAGCGGCGCGTTGTAGAGCGCCGCGATGCGGTCGCGCCCGCGCGAAAGCACCATCTCGCCCGCCGTGTTGCCGTAGCAGAGCAGCGAGTCGAGGTAGGCCGATACAAAGGCATAGATGCCCTCGCCGCCGCCCGCTACCGGCACACTGTCAAAGAACCGCTGCAGCGCGCGGTCGGCCGACTTGTCCCCGCATGCGGGCGCAAAGGTTCCCACTAGGCGTACGATCTTCTCTATCGCCGCGTCCACCACCGGCACCGCCTCGCGGATGGCGTCGTACAGCGCGTTTTCGGGGGCGGCAAGCGGCACGTAGCGGTCGAGCGCGCCAAAGCTCACCGCGCCGCCGCGCGCCGTCTGCACCGCCGAGTACCCCTCCGTATCGCCTTGCTCCGCCGCCCTCTTTTTAAATAGCCCCAATCTCTCACCTCCTTTATTCAGTTGCAACATCCTGTAGGGAACGGTCTTGACCGTTCCGTCTTTTAGCCTCTCTTGCTTTTTACAGACATCTAACAACGCAAACCTATGTTCTCATCGCGCTGGTGACAAAGAAATCGTCCTCTCCGCCCCCCAGCACCGTGCTCACGAAGTAGCGGATGTCGTCCATCGCGTGGTCGTTCTCCTTGATGGGCGCGTCCCGCCCGGTGCCCTCCTCCCAGCGGTAGAGTGCAAACTCGCGGATGCTGTCTTTACAGCCGGAGTCAAAGAGAATCTCCTGCCCCTTCAGCGCGTCGCACACCCGCCGTATGCCGTTGAGCACATCGTTCTTCGCCTTGATAACCTGAAAGCGCCCGTGGCGGCGGATGGTCTCGATAAAGCTCGCCGCCGAGGGGTCTACCACTATGCCGGCAATGCTGCATGCCCCCGCGAGGGCCTCGAGCGCCTCGTAGTGCTCCTCGTCGGTTTTTTGAAAGCCCTCGCGCCGTGAATCAAAGTAATACTCCCGCACGCGGTGCCAGTGCTCCTCCGCCTCCCCCCACAGCCCGAAGGAGGACGGGTTTACCGTGCCGTAGTCGCAGGAGATATAATACCGCCCGCAGCGCTCCGGCGCGGGGCAGACGTGTAGGGCGGTTTCAAACATCGGGTACACCAGCCCCTGCGCCACCACCCAGCGCCCCTTGACAAACCGCTCGTAAAACACGCCGGAGTAAAGCGACTGGTACCGCGCGAGGATTTCGGGCGAGAGCGAGGGGTTGTCGCTCATCTCAAAGTGAAGGAACAGCGCGTTTTTCTCGTCGGCCTTCTGTATCCACTCAAGGTAAAACCAGTGGTGCGGGTGCTCGGGGTTGCAGTTGAAGAAGTACTTGGAGCCTTCCACCGAGCACCTTGCCAGCGCCTGCTCCACAAAGGAGCGCGGCATGAGCGCCACCTCGTCGAACAGCACCCCGCCCAGCGTCATGCCCTGTATAAGCGCCGCCGAGGATTCATCCTTGCCCCCGAACAGGTAAAAGCGGTTGTGCCGCCCGCCAAAAACAATGTCGAGGTAGTTTTTGCTCACGCGCTCCTCGCAGTGAAAGCCCAGCTCGCGCAGCACGCCCATGAGCGGCACCGCCACGTTGCGCCGCAGCGACGTCACCGTTTTACCGCACAGCGCAAAATCTCTGCCCGAGAAGGTGTAGAATGCCCACGCCACAAACGAGAGCGACAGGCAAAGGGTCTTGCCGCTGCGCACCGCGCCGTCGCAGATGATCGCGTCCCTGCCTTCATACGGGCTGCCCCTGCACCACCACGACAGGGCCATCAGCTGCTTTTTTGAAAAGGGGGTAAACGCTGTAGCCATTTTTATGACATTCCTTTCTGGGAGTTGTGCGGTTTCGGCTTGCCGAAATTCCGGTTAAACCTAGATCCGGTCTCAGCGGATTTAGGTTTGTAACCAAAAAAGCACAAGACCCCGGTTTGGAAGATTGATCTTTCAACCTACTCCCTTCTTTTAATGCGAAATTGCATGGCGAACACGCGGGTTCGCCCCTACCGCACGCCTTCGTCATCCTCCCCGTGGGTATTCAGGGCGCTTACCCCCTTCTCGAGGGCGGCGTAGAAGGGCGCGGCCCCGTCGGCCTTCTGCTCGCTTTCCAGCGCTGCCAGCGCCTCGAGCGCCTTTAGGCGGTCGTAGAACTTAATCTCAAACCCGCCGCCCTTGGGCCGCTTGATCTCGGCAATCGAGAACAGGTCGAGCCTTTCGGGGTTTACGGCGCCCGCGTCCTCGGCAAGCAGCAGGCTAACGGCGTCGGCAATGCTGCCGAAGGCCAGCCGCTCCAACCCCTTGCGCACATTCTTGGCACTTCCCTTCCGCTCCGTCAGCTCGCCGATACGCGCGCAAACCTCCGCCTTTTTTAGCAGCCTTGCCGCCGAATACTCCGCCAGCAGCGGGTTAAACCCCGCCTTTACCGCCGCCTCTCTTGCGTTCTGCGTCGCGGCATAGTGCCAGCAAAAAAACTCCTCGCGTCGGGTAAGGGGCTTATAGTCACTGTTTTTGATGCTCATCACCTCCGCTTTCCTTCATCTATAGGGCCGAAAGGGGAGTGAGTTGCATAGTTTTATGGGGAAAATAGAATTTTTTCTTTAGATTTAATAATCCCCACCCCCTGCCCCTCCCATTTTCAACTGTTGCCTGTTAACAGGTTCGCAAAATGGGAGGGGGAATAGAAACGAGGGGGCCTCGCCCCCTCGTGCACCTCCATATTTGTATCGATGACGCCTATCGTGCAGAACGGCCTGTGTGCCGCTGCTGCCTTAAAAATGTAGGGGACGGCGTCCTCGACGTCCCGCATATTATCCTGCGCCAAAGGAGTGTAGTCGTAGGGGCGATTATCAATCGCCCGCGACTTTTCGCCATACCTCCGCCCTGTCCCTACAATACATTTCTTGCATAGACGCACTGTGTGCGTCTGCGCATTTTATGCGCCTGCGTACTGTGCACGCCCGGGGTTACTCCACCCTTACCCGACGGGAGAAGCAAAGCCCCTTACCCTGCCGCATATAAGCCGGACGCATTAAATCGCCCCCTGCAATCTCTTTACAGCACAAAAAGGAACGCCCCTTTTCAGGAGTGCTCCTTCTGTACTTCGATGTTTATTTAACATTATTCACCTTCATGTATTCCTCAAACGTACCGACTATACCGTGTCGGAATTTGACCTTCCGCTGGAGTAAGCATAACCATAAAAGTAACAATAGATTTATTAACGCGTTTTGCCAGATACAACCCTCTTTGGGGGCTATATTATTCTTTGAGTTTCAAATTCCGCCTTACATTGGTATTGTAAAGAAAGTAGTAAGCATAACCTGCTGCTTTAGTGATTAGCATCAAATTTACATATGTTAGCAGTTCATTAATTATTTAGAAAATTATTGCAACTACTAGGATTCTGTACTAATATGTAATTGTAATATAATGAGTTTCAGGGGGAAATAATAGTGAAAATTTCATTTATCTTATTTGTATTCTGTTTTTTAGTGGGCTGCGCAAATCAAGGTAGCTTAAGCCAATTAAATCCAGACTCCTCTTTTAGCCAATTAAATCAGGAGTCTTCACAAGCTAGTAGTTTAAGTAATACATCTTCTGCTGCTGATTCTGAGATTTACTCAATAGAAATTGCTGAAGACTATGATTCTATTCTAGAAATAGGTGAACAAACTGAATTAAAATACACTTATACTGGATACAAGGAACCCATAATATCATTTTCTTCAGAAGACAAGGATGTTGTAACCATAAGTAATGAGGGCATCGTAACAGCAAAGAATGCCGGTATTGGTAGCATAGTTATTCTTATAAAAGAATCAGATAATACTAATTCTAAAATACAAAGGGCTACCTTTGATGTTAGGCTAAAGGAGACAGATAATTAAAATTAATTGAATAAGAAGTAAGTTAATGAAACCAAAAAGAAAAGGAGTAAGTTATGAAAAGAAAAGGATTCATTTCGCTCATATTGGCAATTGTATTTATGCTTTGTATTCCTGTTTCAACTTTTGCATTAGGAGCTCCATCTGAATCTCATAATACAGAGGATACTATTATAACTCCGTTTTGGCTGTATCAGGAAGAAGCTCAGCGTCAACGTACGTATAATATAAATGAGACGCACCCATCATATATTTTCGTAGAACAATATACCGGAAGTAATGACTCTAATGGTAATCCCATAATTCTGAAGGGTACACTCTATGAAAGCGAAGTTTTATTGAATTATCCTGCTACAGGGCAAAAAACGGTATTATACCAAGGAACATTAAGTGCTTGGGTTGTATGAATTATGCTATAAGAAGGAGTGCGTATTGTGAGAAAAAAGATTTCTGTTATTAACTTGATCATCGTTATATTGGTTTTAATATTAACTACGCCTGTTTTTGCGATTGATCAAAACATAGTAGACAATACTCCCACAATTCATATCTCGGGGCCGAAAGATATTTTAGTGCTAACAGAAGATGATATAGTAAACGGTTATAATTTTATTATCCCCCCATATTTTAACGAAAATTTAGATGAAAATGAAATAATAGAACCGTTTTCATATGGTGCTACATATAAAAAGACTATAACTATTTTTGCCATACATGAATATCCAAACCCTAGTTTTGAAGATTGGCCCCAATCAGTTTGGTATACTGAAACTTCTCCTGTAGGTAACACTGCAAGTGGTGACCTGTACCTTACAAATGTTACGAGAGTACCGGGCCAAGGAAGCCAGTGGCACTTAACATATTCTGGAACGTTATCATACTTACATCCATAATTTAAATAATAATGATTAAGTTACAAATCAAGTCTATATGGACAAGATTTTGGGCATTTTCAGATGCGATTAGACCCGAAAAAAGGAGCGCCCCTTTTCAGGAGTGCTCCTTCTGCGTTCGCGAACGCATACTATCGTAAACTTATTAGATCAGTTCGATAATTGCCATCTCGGCTGCGTCGCCGCGGCGAGGGCCGGTTTTGATGACGCGGGTGTAGCCGCCGTTCTTATCCGCATACTTGGGGGCTATCTCGTCAAAAACCTTCTTTGCCACCGATTCCTTGGTAATGAAGGCATAAACCTGACGCTTGGAGTGGAGGGTAGACGTTTTGCCGATTGTGATTAACTTCTCGGCTACCGCCCTAACCTCCTTCGCCCTTGTTACAGTGGTTTCTATCTTGCCGTTTTCCAAAAGGTAGGTTACCATTGCTCTTAACATGGCTCTTCTCTGGTCAGTAGTTCTGCCGAGTTTTCTGGTACCGGGCATCGAATTCACTCCTTTACCTGGTTAATGAATGTTTCGTTGTGCCTGTAGTAAAAGCGGGTTAGTCTTCCTCTTTATTAAGGTTAAACCCGAGCGCCTGAAGCTTAAGCACTACCTCTTCAAGCGATTTTTTGCCAAGGTTGCGAACCTTCATCATGTCTTCCTCACTCTTGTTGATGAGGTCCTGCACCGTGTTGATGCCTGCCCGCTTCAAGCAGTTGAAGGAACGAACAGACAGGTCAAGTTCCTCAATGGTCATCTCAAGAACCTTTTCAATACCGCTATCGCTCTTTTCGACCATAATCTCGGTATGATATGCCTCATCCGAGAGGTCAGCGAACAGATTGAGATGGTCGTTGAGGACCTTGGCTGCGAGAGATACGGCTTCCTTCGCCGAGATGGTTCCGTCTGTCCATACCTCAAGCGTTAACTTGTCATAGTCGGTAATCTGGCCTACACGGGTATTCTCCACATTGTAGTTTACCTTTAACACGGGCGTGTAGATGCTGTCCACCGGAATCACACCGATCGTGGATTGCAGGTTCTGCTTGTTTCTTTCCGCCGGAACATACCCGCGCCCCCTGTCGAGGGTGATTTCCATATACAGCTTAGCACCCGCGGCAAGTGTCGCAATGTGCATCGCGGGGTCAAGGATCTCAACCTCGGAGTTTGCTTTAATGCTGCCGGCAGTTACTTCACATTCGCCCTCTGCGTCGATGTAAACCGTGGTGGGCGCGTCGCCGTAAAGCTTCGCGGTAAGCCCTTTGATGTTTAAGATGATCTCGGTTACATCTTCCTTAACGCCGGGAATTGTGGAGAACTCGTGTTGTATTCCGTCAATCTTTACCGATGTGACGGCAACACCAGGAAGCGAGGAGAGCAGCACGCGCCTCAGACTGTTCCCAAGTGTTGTTCCAAAGCCGCGCTCCAGCGGCTCTACAACGAACATACCATAAGAACCGTCCGATTGCAGGTCAACCGTGTCGATTTTTGGCTTTTCGATCTCTATCATCTAAAACCCTCCTATCAGGCAGACATAAGCCTGCCGGTTAATACGCTTTCCCTTGCCGATTTTATATCTTCGCTGTTACCTGGAGTAAAGCTCGACAATAAGATGTTCAGCAACATCCAGATCAATATCCTCGCGGTTGGGCATGGTAACAAACTTCGCCTTGAGCGCGTCGCGGTTTAAGTCGAGCCACTGGGGAACGGGTCTTGCGCCGTTCTTCTCGATGATGCTCTTAAACTTATCGCTGCTCTTGCTCTTTTCGGTAACGGCAATCTCGTCGCCAACCTTCAAAAGGTAAGAAGGAATGTTTACCTTGCCGCCGTTTACGGTGTAGTGGCCATGCAGCACGAGCTGCCTTGCCTCTGCACGGGAGTTTGCAAGCCCAAGCCTGTAAACAATGTTATCCAGACGGCTCTCGAGTATTCTCAACAGGTTTTCGCCCGTCATGCCCTGGCGGCGCTCGGCCATCTCAAAGTACTTCGCAAACTGGCTTTCAAGCACGCCGTAGTAGCGTCTGGCCGTCTGCTTTGCACGCAGCTGAATGCCGTATTCCGAGCTCTTTTTACGAGCCTGGCCGTGCTGGCCGGGAACATAGGAACGGCGGGTTACAGCGCACTTATCGGTGTAGCATCTCTCGCCCTTTAAAAACAGCTTCTGGCCCTCGCGGCGGCACATTCTGCATACTGCATCGGTATATCTTGCCATTTGGTTACACCTCCTGTTTGCTCATTATACACGTCTGCGCTTTGGCGGGCGGCAGCCGTTGTGCGGAATGGGGGTAACATCCTTAATCATGCTAACCTCAAGCCCCGCGGATTGCAGCGCGCGGATAGCAGCCTCACGGCCTGCACCCGGGCCCTTCACAAAAACCTCTACGGTTTTCAAGCCATGCTCCATCGCGGCGCGGGCTGCGGTCTCTGCAGCGGACTGAGCGGCAAACGGAGTGGACTTTCTGGAACCCCTGAAGCCCAAGCCGCCGGAGCTTGCCCACGAGATGGCGTTGCCCTGCACGTCTGTGATGGTGACAATGGTGTTGTTGAAGGTGGACTGGATATGAACGGCGCCACGCTCGATATTCTTGCGCTCACGGCGTCTGCGAGGCGCCGCTTTTTTTGCAACTTGTTGCTTTGCCATCGAATCAAATCCTCCCTAGTTACTTCTTCTTGTTGGCTATGGTCTTTGCGGGACCCTTGCGTGTACGTGCGTTGGTCTTGGTGCGCTGGCCTCTTACAGGCAGGCCCTTGCGGTGACGTACGCCGCGATAGCAGCCAATTTCGATTAATCTCTTGATATTGAGTGCAACATTACGACGTAAGTCGCCCTCAACCTCAAGATTCTTGTCAATATAATCGCGAAGCTTGGAAACATCGTCCTCGGTTAAATCCTTAACTCTTACGTCAGGGTTTACACCTGTCGCGGCGATAATCTCCTTCGCTTTTGTCGGCCCGATACCATAAATATAGGTAAGGCCAACCTCGACCCGCTTTTCTCTGGGCAGGTCAACACCGGATAAACGCGCCATTTACTGTTGCACCTCCATTATATTGGTTTTACGTTTAGCCCTGACGCTGCTTATGCTTGGGGTTAACACATATCACCATAATGCGACCCTTGCGCTTGATGATCTTACATTTCTCGCAAATGGGCTTAACGGAAGGTCTTACTTTCATGTGAAATACCTCCTTGCTTGCATACCACGCCCCATTTAAGCACGGTGTGCGCTTTGTTTATTCGACTTGTGAACCGCCGTTTTCGGCAACTCATTTGGACCGCCATGTAATGCGTCCTCTCGAAAGGTCATACGGCGACATTTCGACCGTAACCTTGTCGCCCGGAAGGATGCGTATGAAGTTCATGCGCAGCTTTCCCGAGATATGGGCCAGTATTTTGTGACCGTTTTGAAGCTCGACCTGAAACATTGCGTTCGGCAGCGCCTCAAGTACCGTGCCCTCAACCTCAATTACGTCGTCTTTTGACAAGCAAATACCTCCTTACCCGATGTTCTCCTCACGCCTGCCGTTATAGGCGGCAAGCACCTGTCTGAGCTGTCTGTTGGTAGAAATCTTCTCCGTATCCGCCCGCGCGGTTGTCGCGGCAAGATGCTTAAATTTCTTTTGCTTTGGCTTTTCTAGGGGGCGAACCTTGCCGTCCGCTATGGTGGCCTTTACACCGTCGGTGTCAAGCACCACATAAAAACGGTCCTGGTCGCGTCCCGCAACAGACTTTACAATCATTCCTTTTTCGATCAGCACTTTGCATCCTCCTCGGTCAGGGCGTTGTGAGGATCACAGGGCCATCGTCGGTAATCGCGATGGTGTTCTCAAAGTGCGCCGACAGCCCTCCGCTGGCAGTTACCACCGTCCAGCCGTCGGAAAGAACCCTTATTCCCGCTCCCTTTTCGTTGATCATGGGCTCAATCGCTATGGTCATGCCGGGGAGCAATCTGGTTCCTCTGCCCGCAGCGCCGTAGTTCGGCACATCCGGCGACTCGTGAAGGTGCGTCCCGATTCCGTGCCCAACATACTCACGCACCACCCCGTATCCGCGCGATTCGCAGTACTGCTGCACAGTACTGCCGATATCACCGATTCTCGCGCCGGGTTTAGCAGCTTTAATCGCCTCATACAGGCTTTGCTTGGTTGCATCAAGCAGTTTTTGCGCCGATTCGCTTATCTTTCCTACCGGAAAGGTCGCCGCATTGTCACCATGAAAGCCGCCAATGCAGGCGCCGACATCAATACTTACAATGTCGCCTTCCTTCATGACACGGTCCGACGGGATACCGTGAATGACCTCGTTGTTCAAAGAGATGCAGGCGCTCGCGGGGAAGCCGCCGTACCCCAGAAAGCTGGGGGTTGCGCCGTTTGAAACGATGAATCGGTGGATGATCCGATCCAGCTCCTTCGTCGTCATGCCGGGGACAATGCTCTCGCCGCCCAGCTTAAGCGCCTGTGCGGAGAGTCTGCCCGCAACCTGCATCGCCTCAAGGTCCGCCTTGCTTTTTAAAACAATCATGGCTAAATACCCAGCGCCTTTAGGACAAGCGCCGTGGTATCGGCCACTTCCTCCTGTCCCTCCACTGTGCAAAGCTTATGCTGCTTTGCATAGTATTCCTTGAGCGGCTCGGTCTGCTCATGATAAACGCGCAGGCGCTCGCGCACGGTCTCGGGCTGGTCGTCCTTGCGGATAACCAGAGTTCCCGCGCACTTGTCGCATACCCCTTCCTTCGCGGAGGGCTTATACTCCACGTGGTAGGAGGACCCGCACTTTTCGCATACCCGTCTGCCGGAAAGGCGCTTTTCTATCTTTTCGTCGGCAACATCGATGTCTACCACCCTGTCTATCACCACACCCATGCGGTCAAGCGCTTCGGCCTGGGGTACGGTGCGGGGTACGCCGTCAAGGATAAAGCCGTTTTGACAGTCACTCTGTGCGAGGCGCTCTTTGATGATGGCAATCACGACATCGTCGGGCACCAGCGCGCCCGAGTCGATATACGATTTTGCTTTCATCCCGAGCTCCGTTTGGTTCTTGATGGCCTCGCGCATGATGTTGCCGGTGCTGATGGTGGGGATCGAAAGCTTTTCGCAGATAATCTCCGCCTGTGTGCCTTTACCGGCACCCGGCGCGCCAAGAAGTATCAGGTTCATGATATAACCGCCTCCTGTCTGCAAAATGCTTATTCAAGGAAACCTTTGTAGTGACGCATCATCATCTGCGACTCCAGCTGCTTCACGGTCTCAAGCGCAACGCCGCATACGATGATGAGCGATGTGCCGGTGAGCGAAACGCTCATGCCGGTGATAGCGCCGATGGCGATCGGCAAAGTAGCCACCACGCCAAGGAAGATGGCGCCGATGAAGGTGATGCGCGAAACAACGCGCCCGATGAAATCGGAGGTAGGCTTGCCCGGACGGATGCCGGGGATGCCGCCGTTGTTTTTACGAAGATTATTGGCCATCTCGATGGGATTATACTGGATCGCCACGTAGAAGTAGTTAAACGCAATGATCAGTAAGAAGTACAGCACGCCGTAAATAAGCGAACGCGAGCTGAACGCCTCAAAGAACTTCTCCCAAAACGAGCCGGGTGCAGGGGTGACGAACAGGCGGATGGTTGTGGGCAGCGCCAAGAAGGAGCTTGCGAAGATGATGGGGAGTACGCCCGACATGTTCACCTTGATGGGAATATGGGTGCTCTGCCCGCCGTACATCTTGCGGCCCACCACGCGCTTTGCATACTGCACGGGGATGCGGCGCTCGGAGTTGTTCATGAACACGATCATGACGATGGTGCCAAGCATTACGGCAATCATCAGCGGCACGTAGAAGTAGTACTGGAACATGCCGTTCTGCGCGTACTGCAGGTATACATAGAACTTCTTAATCTCGTCAGGAAGCCTCGCTAAGATATTGGCAAAGATCAAAAACGAAATACCGTTTCCGATGCCGTTCTCGGTGATCTGGTCGCCCAGCCACATAGCAAGCATGGCGCCTGCCGTAAATACGAAGATGAGCGCTACCGTCGTAAGTACACCGGAAAAACCGGTGGTGTAAAGCAGGGCGTTCTGCTGGTTCCTCAGTACGAGGTAATAGCCGAAGGCCTGAACCAGCGCAAGGCCAACCGTCGCGTAACGGGTGATCTTGTTGATCTGCTTGCGGCCTTCTTCGCCCTCTTTGGCAAGCCTTTCAAGGGCGGGGATGGCAATGGTCAACAGCTGCATGATGATCTGTGCGTTGATGTAAGGGATTACACCCAGCGCAAGGATGGTGGCGTCGCCGAAGGCGCCGCCGCTGATGGCATCTAAGAAGCCGAACACCGAGCCCTCGCCCACCATGTTGGCAAGCGCGGAAGGATCAATAAACGGCCCCGGGATGGCGCATCCTAACCGATAAAGAACTAAAATGAAAAGTGTGAATAGGATCTTTCTTCTTAAATCATCGATTTTCCACGCATTCTTTAAGGTTTCAAACATCCTAAATCACCTCGGCCTTCCCGCCTGCCTTCTCTATTTTCTCTTTTGCGGAACCAGAGAAAGCAGCAGCCTTAACGGTAAGCTTTTTGGATACTTCTCCGTTGCCAAGGATTTTAACACCGTCCAGTGTCTTCTTTAAAAGTCCTGCTTCCTTCAGTGCCTGTGCGTCTACTACCGCGCCGTCCTCAAACTTGTCAAGGTCGGAAACATTAATGGTCGCATACGTTGTGGCAAAGATATTCACAAAACCTCTTTTGGGCAGACGTCTTGAAAGGGGCATCTGGCCGCCTTCA
The DNA here is from genome assembly GCA_023412215.1 of Bacillota bacterium. Lineage (GTDB taxonomy): Bacteria > Bacillota > Clostridia > Oscillospirales > Ruminococcaceae > Acetanaerobacterium. The sequence continues at coordinate 31,591 of JAEYNX010000006.1, forward strand.
AAACCCGGTCTTACGCCGCCGCCCGAACGGGCATTCTGGCCCTTATGGCCTTTACCCGAAGTTTTGCCGTTGCCCGAACCGGTGCCTCTGCCCTTACGAAAGGCTTCCTTCGTAGAGCCGGGAGCCGGTGAAAGCTCGTGTAGTTTCATTGTACTCGCACCTCCTTGCTTACGCTTCGGTTACCTCGACGAGGTGGGATATTTTTGTGACTTTACCTTTGGTAGGCTCATTATCGGGCTGCTCGGTCACGTCTCCGATTTTACGAAGGCCGAGCGAATGAGCTGTGGCAATCTGGTCGTCTTTTCTGCCAACAAGGCTTTTCACAAGCTTTATTTTAAGACTTGCCATAAAACTCTTTCCTCCCTTAGCCTAATACTTCTTTAGCTGCTTTGCCGCGGATAGCGGCGATCTCGTCTACATTGCGCAGCGATGCCAGGCCGTTGATGGTGGCGCTTACTACGTTGCAGGGGTTGTTCGAGCGCAGCGATTTGGTTCTGATGTCTTTAATGCCTACGGTTTCAACCACGGCGCGCACCGGGCCGCCGGCGATAACACCGGTACCGGGGGCAGCGGGCTTCATCAGCACGCGGCCTGCGCCAAACTCACCAACTACCTCGTGCGGTATGCTGGTGCCTTTGAGCGAAACCTTAATCAGGTTCTTCTTTGCGTCCTCAATTCCCTTGCGGATTGCATCGGGCACCTCGGAGGCTTTGCCAAGCCCGAAGCCTACAATGCCGTTGCCGTCGCCGACAACCACTAAGGCTGCGAACTTGAAGATACGGCCGCCCTTTACCGTCTTGGATACACGGTTGATGGAAACGACCTTCTCCTTCAGATCAAGCGTTGAAGCGTCTATTCTAGCCAAAAGTATACCTCCTATCCTTTAGAACTTGAGGCCGCCTTCGCGGGCTCCTTCAGCCAGCTCTTTCACACGGCCGTGATAAATGTATCCGCTTCTGTCGAATACAACGGTTTCAATGCCCTTGCCGGTTGCTCTTTTTGCGAGCAGCTCGCCGATTTTCTTGGCTGCATCCTTGTTGTCGCCTGCGCCTTCAAACTCTTTGTCGAGGGTGGAAGCCGCGGCTAAGGTTGCGCCTGTAATGTCATCGATCAGCTGGGCATAGATGTGCTTAGAAGAGCGGAATACACTCAGGCGCGGGCGCTGTGCTGTGCCGCTGATTTTGGCACGAACCCTGCGGTGCCTTTTAAGCCTGGACTTATTGGAATCTGGCTTAGATACCATTGCTATTCACTCCTTTAATTACTTCTTGCCGCCCTTGCCGGCCTTGCCTTCTTTGCGGATGATGACTTCGTTCACGTACTTGATGCCCTTGCCCTTGTAAGGTTCCGGCGGACGCTTTTCACGAATCTCGGCGGCATACTGGCCAACGGCCTGCTTGTCGGCGCCGTTCACAACAACCTTGTTGGGGGCGGGAACATCCACCGTGATGCCGTTAATCTCGGGAACAATCACCTGATGCGAGTAGCCGAGGGTGAGCACAAGGTTTTTGCCCTGCTTCGCCGCACGGTAACCTACACCGTTAATCTCCAGCTCCTTGGAGAAGCCTTCGCTTGTACCCTTTACCATGTTGGCAACCAGCGTTCTGGTTAAACCGTGTAAAGATTTGTGTTCTTTGCTTTCGCTTGCGCGGCTTACGTGAATCTTGCCCTCTGCCACCTCAAAAGAAATAGCGGAGTTGAAGGTGTTTTCGAGTGTTCCCTTCGGGCCCTTCACGGTAACCGTGCTGCCTGCAACCTTTACGTCAACTCCCTGAGGAATGACGATTTCTTTTCTTCCTATACGAGACATTCGCGGTACACCTCCTTACCAAATATACGCAAGGACTTCTCCGCCTACCTTCTCAGTGCGCGCCTTCTTATCGGTCATAACGCCTTTGGATGTAGACATAATTGCGATGCCAAGGCCCTTTAAAACCTTCGGCATGTCCTCGCAGCTGGTGTATATGCGCAGGCCGGGTTTAGAAACCCTGCGTAGCCCAGTGATAACTTTAGACTTGTTTTCGCCGTACTTCAGTACAACGCGGATAATGCCTTGCTTGCCATCGTCGGTAACCTGATAGCTCTTGATGTATCCCTCTTCCAGAAGAATCTGGGCGATCGACTTCTTCATGTTCGATGCGGGGATATCCACCGTGTCATGCTTTGCCGTGCACGCGTTTCTGATGCGCGTGAGCATATCGGCGATAGGATCGGTGATTTGCATGCCTTCAACCTCCTTTGCTTGGTGCTTACCAGCTAGCCTTTTTAACGCCCGGAATCTCGCCCTTGTGTGCAAGCTCCCTGAAGCAAATGCGGCAAATACCGAACTTGCGAAGGTAAGCATGCGGTCTGCCGCAGATCTTGCACCTGTTGTAAGCTCTCGACGAGAACTTAGGTGTTCTCTGCTGCTTGACTTTCATTGACGTCTTAGCCATTGAAAATACCCCTCCTTACTTCGCAAACGGGGCGCCCATCAGTGCTAACAGCTCACGGGCTTCCTCGTCGGTCTTTGCGGTAGTGACAAAACTGATGTCCATACCTCTGACCTTGTCGATCTTATCGTACTCAATCTCAGGGAAAATAAGCTGTTCCTTGAGGCCTACGGAGTAGTTTCCACGGCCGTCAAAGGAGTTTACGCTGATGCCTCTGAAGTCTCTAACACGGGGAAGCGCCACATTGAAAAACCGGTCTACGAACTCGTACATTCTGTCGGCTCTAAGGGTAACCTTGGCGCCGATATTCATGCCTTCACGAAGCTTGAAGTTGGCGACAGATTTCTTGGCCTTACATACGATCGCCTTCTGGCCGGTGATCTTGCCTAAGTCCGATACGATTGCATCGATCATTTTTGCGTTGTCACGGGCTTCGCCGCAACCAACATTGATAACGACCTTTTCAAGCTTAGGGATCTGCATGACGCTTTTGTAGCCGAACTTCTTCATTAAAGCCGGTGCTACTTCTTTTGCGTAGTATTCGTTAAGCCTTGCCATGATTCTTCCTCCTTACTTAAAAAGTTTCGCCGCAGCTTTTGTTTTTGCAAAGACGGGCTTTGGTGCCGTCCTCAAAGATTTTGTGAGCAAGTCTGGTGGGTTTGCCGCACTTGGGGCAAACCAGCATTACCTTGCTGGCGTACAGCGGAGACTCTACCTTTACAATGCCGCCCGCCTGGCCCATCTGGCGAGGTTTTAAATGTTTGGTGGCAATGTTGTGCCCCTCAACAATAACCTTGCCCTCTTTCGGGCTTACTTCAAGCACTTTACCCTTCTGGCCGCGGTCTTTGCCTGAAATAATCATGACTGTATCACCTTTTTTAACGTGAAGCTGATTCATTCTCAGAGCACCTCCCATTACAGCACTTCGGGGGCAAGGCTTAATATCTTCAGGTATTCTCTCTCGCGAAGCTCACGAGCCACCGGCCCAAAGATACGTGTCCCCCTCGGGGTTTTATCTTCTTTAATTATAACAGCGGCGTTTTCGTCAAAACGGATATAGCTGCCATCGTTGCGTCTTACGCCCTTTGCCGAGCGAACAATAACCGCTTTTACTACATCGCCTTTTTTTACGAGTCCGCCGGGAGCAGCTTTTTTAACCGAAGCCACTACAACGTCGCCGATATTGGCATATCTCCTGCGGGAGCCGCCCAACACACGGATGCACATGAGCTCCTTGGCACCGGTGTTGTCGGCCACCTTGAGATAGGTCTGCATCTGTATCACAGTGCGTTCCTCCTTCCAACTAAGAACTGAAATTCAATATAGTCGGTCTCTTTATTTGGCCTTCTCGATAATCTCGACAAGCCTCCACCTTTTATCCTTAGAAAGGGGGCGAGTCTCCATTATCTCCACCCTGTCGCCGATGCCGCAAGCATTCTGCTCGTCATGGGCCTTCAGCTTCACAGTGCGCTTAATAATCTTCTTGTAAAGGGGGTGTCTTACATTGTCCTCAATGGCAACGACGATGGTTTTATCCATCTTGTTGCTCACAACCTTGCCTACCCTTGTCTTTCTGAGGTTTCTTTCGCTCACAGCTTAATCCTCCCTTCCATTACTGCACACCATTCTGGGCGCTCTGCTTGATAATGGTTTTAATGCGGGCAATATCACGTTTTACTGCTTTAATGCGCTGCGGATTATCAAGCTGGTTGATGGCGTGCTGAAAGCGAAGGTTGAAAAGCTCGGCCTTAAGGTCTATTAACTTTGCGCCGAGTTCGTTTGCAGAGAGTTTGCGAATCTCAACAGCCTTCATGATTGCTCACCACCCATTCCTTCCTTGGTAACAAACTTGCATTTGATAGGCAGCTTGTGGCTGGCAAGACGCATTGCTTCTCTGGCAATCTCTTCCGACACACCGCCGATTTCAAACATTACCCTGCCGGGTTTTACAACGGCAACCCAATACTCGGGGCTGCCCTTACCGGAACCCATTCGGGTTTCAGCCGGCTTTTCGGTAACCGGCTTGTGCGGGAAAATCTTAATCCAAACCTGGCCGCCGCGCTTGATGTAACGGGTCATTGCGATACGGGCAGCCTCAATCTGGTTGGAAGTAATCCACGCCGGCTCTAAAGCCTGTAAACCAAATTCGCCGTTTGATACAGTGTTGCCGCGCAGGGCCTTACCGGTAAGGCGGCCTCTGTGCACACGACGATATTTTACACGTTTCGGTAGAAGCATTACTTGCTACCTCCTTCCCTCCGGGGCCTCTTTACATCATTCAGTACCTCGCCCCTGTATATCCAAACCTTCACGCCGATGCGGCCGTAGGTGGTGTGCGCCTCGGCAAAACCGTAGTCGATATCGGCACGGATGGTCTGCAGAGGGATGGTGCCCTCGTGGTAGTGCTCGCTGCGCGCGATCTCCGCGCCGCCCAAACGGCCGGACACGGCGGTTTTAATACCCTTCGCGCCTCTCTTCATGGCATTGCCGATCGCCTGCTTTAATGCGCGGCGGAAAGACACGCGGCGTTCAAGCTGAGCGGCGATGTTCTCGGCCACCAGCTGTGCGTTTAAATCGGGTTGTCTTACCTCCACGATGTTAAGCGCTACCGATTGCTTTTCCTTCTTGCCCTTGTTGATAAGGTTCTCGCAGTCTACGCGAAGCTTTTCAATGCCTGCTCCGCCCTTGCCGATTACCATACCGGGCTTTGCGCAGTGGATGTTGATTCTCACTTTATTGGCGTTGCGCTCGATTTCAATGCGGGGCACGCCAGCTAAAAACAGGTTCTGTTTTAAGAACTTGCGCAGCTTGTAATCCTCAACGAGGATATCGCCGAAAGCGTTGTCCTTAGCAAACCAGCGGGAATCCCAATCCTTAATTACACCGACCCTGAGGCCGTGTGGATGAACCTTCTGGCCCATAGTTTACCTCCTCTTTCAGCTTATTCCTTTTCCTTCACAGCGATTGTAACGTGTGATGTTCTTTTGAGTATGCGAAATGCTCTGCCCTGTGCCCGGGGACTGATCCTCTTCAGGGTAGGACCGGGACAAACGAAGCACTCCGATACGTAAAGGTTGTTTTTATCCATGCCGAAGTTGTTCTCCGCATTGGCAATCGCCGATCCTAAGAGCTTCTCCACCTGCTCGCAGGCAGCTCTGGGGGTGTTCTTTAAAATCGCCATCGCGATGTCAGCGGGCTGGTTACGAATCATATCCAGCACGATCTGAAACTTGCGGGGGGATACTCGGGCATATCTCAGATAAGCCTTTGCTTCCATTTGTAATCCTCCTTCCCCTCAATTACTTCTTGGCCGATGTGGTTTTTGAACCCGCATGGCCTTTAAAGGTTCTTGTGGGGGCAAACTCACCAAGCTTGTGACCAACCATGTCTTCGGTAACATATACGGGCACGTGCTTTCTGCCGTCGTGCACCGCTAGTGTATGCCCTACGAATTCCGGGAAGATTGTGGAGGCCCGGCTCCAGGTTTTCAAAACCTTTTTCTCTCCGGCATCGTTCATAGCAACTATGCGCTTTAACAGCACCGGCTGAACATAAGGCCCTTTCTTTATGCTTCTACCCATTATTCATCTGCCTCCTTTCGCAGTACCTATTTGGCATTTCTGCGCTTCACGATAAACTTATCGGAGCTGTTGTGCTTCGCGCGGGTCTTGTAACCGAGCGCGGGCTTGCCCCACGGGGTAACAGGGCCGGAACGGCCGATAGGCGACTTGCCCTCACCACCGCCGTGCGGATGGTCGTTCGGGTTCATTACAGAACCGCGTACGGTGGGACGCCAGCCCATGTGGCGCTTGCGGCCCGCTTTGCCGAGGTTTACGTTCTCGTGGTCGATGTTGCCCACCTGGCCGATGGTCGCCATGCAGTCCACAGGAACCCTGCGAAGCTCGCCCGAGGGCAGACGAATCATTGCGTAGCTGCCTTCCTTCGCCATCAGCTGAGCCATGTTGCCGGCGGCACGCGCAAGCTGCCCGCCCTTGCCCGCATAGAGCTCAACGTTGTGGATGAAGGTACCTACCGGGATATTTACTAAGGGAAGCGCGTTGCCGGGGATGATATCGGCGGCAGGGCCGCTCATTACGGTGTCGCCAACCTTTAAGCCGTTGGGCGCTAAGATGTAGCGCTTCTCGCCGTCTTCATACTGTAAAAGGGCGATGTGTGCGGAACGGTTGGGGTCGTACTCCAGTGTGAGCACCTGAGCCGGCATGTTGAACTTATCACGCTTAAAGTCGATGATGCGGTACTTTCTGCGAGCGCCGCCGCCGCGGTGACGTACCGTGATGCGGCCGTAGCTGTTTCTGCCGGAATTCTTTTTAATGGTGGTAACAAGGCTCTTTTCCGGCTCCACCTTCGACAGGCCGGAGTAATCGATGACGGTCATCTTACGTCTGCCGGCGGTTGTCGGTTTGTAGCTTTTTATAGCCATTTCGGTTTCACTCTCCTTGTGTTTGGCTTTGCGAGGCTTTATGCCCCATACTGTGCCTGCATTTTCCCTGCTTAACGCGCCATGGCGTAAAACATTTCGGAAAGCGGCAGTCCATGAAATCGTAAGCGTTGTGCCGTATGGTGTAGGGAACGGTCTCGACCGTTCCGTTTTCCAACAGTCAAACACCGTTCTGCGGTCGAGCAGCGGTCTGTACAGCGGTCGAGTCAAGACTCGACCCTACAGAATGACGTTTCTACATCATGCTCTCGAAGAACTCGATGCCCTTGCTCTTTTCGGTGAGGGTTACAACAGCCTTTTTCCAGCTGGGGGTGTAGCCCTGATGCGCGCCCATTCTCTTGAGCCTGCCGTTTACGTTCATGGTGTTTACTTTTGCAACCTGCACGCCGAAAAGCTGTTCAACGGCTTTGGCAATTTCAATCTTGTTTGCGGTCTTTAAAACCTCGAATGTGTACTTCTTGTCGTTGATGCCCGCCATGCTCGCCTCGGTGATTACCGGGCGGAGGATAATGTCGTGTGCGGTCTTTTCCATTATGCGTACACCTCCTCAATCTTCGCAACGGCGTCCTTTACGACAATGAACTTGTCGCAGTTGAGCACGTCGTATACGTTGAGTGTGTTTACAAGTGCGGTTTTCACGCCCGGGATGTTCCTTGCGCTCTTTACCACGGTCATGTCGGTAGCCGGCATAACGATGAGGGCCTTCTTCTCGGCGCCCAGCGCTTTGAGCATAGTTACTACGCTCTTGGTTTTGATCTCGGAAAGTGAAATGTTCTCTAAAACAATCATGCTCTCGTCAAGCACCTTGCTTGAGAAAGCCGATTTGAGCGCCAGCCTCTTTACCTTCTTGTTGAGGGAGAAGCTGTAATCGCGCGGCTTGGGGCCGAGGGCGATACCGCCGTGTCGCCACTGCGGAGCGCGGATGGAGCCCTGTCTTGCATGGCCTGTGCCCTTCTGGCGCCAAGGCTTGCGGCCGCCGCCGCGTACCTCGGTACGGGTGAGGGTAGACTGTGTGCCCTGGCGTTGGTTGGCAAGATAGTTTACAACCGCCGCGTGCATAACCGATTTGTTAGGCGTTAAGCCGAAAACAGCGTCGGAAAGTTCCATTTCGCCCGTTTTCTTGCCGGCCATGTCATATACTGCAACCTTTGGCATTGTACTTTCTCCTTCCTTTACGCCTTTTTCACGCTGTCGGTGATGTACACGATGCCGTTCTTCGGCCCGGGTACCGCACCCTTCAGCGCAATGAGGTTATTCTCTGCATCCACCTTAACCACGATGAGGTTCTGAACGGTTACGTTCTCGGCGCCCATGTGGCCAGGCAGTCTCTTGCCCTTCATTACTCTTGAAGGGTCACTGTTGGCACCGTTGGAGCCGGCGTGTCTGTGAACAGGGCCGGTACCGTGGGTTTCCTTCAGTCTATGATTACCAAAGCGTTTGATGGTACCGGCGTAGCCTTTACCTTTGCTGATACCAGAAACGTCTACCTTGTCACCTTGTGCGAAAGTGTCAGCCTTGATCAGGTCGCCTACATTAAGAGCATCCGGATCTTCGAACCTAAATTCCTTGAGATGTCTCTTAGGAGCGACATCTGCTTTCTCAAAGTGACCTTTGCTTGGCTTGTTTACCTTTGTTGCGGAAATGTCGCCGAAGCCAACCTGAACCGCGGCATAGCCGTCGTTCTGAAGGGTTTTCTTCTGCACCACAACGCAGGGGCCCGCGGCTACGACGGTTACGGGAATAACGTTGCCGCTCTCGTCGAAGATCTGGGTCATGCCAATCTTCTTGCCGATGATTGCTTTTACCATTTTCTTTCCTACCTCCTACGGTTATTGGTTGAAGGGGATCCCCTCAACGTGACCTGCACGGAAAACATCGTCTCTTAAACTAATCACAGCAGGCTGTTACAGCTTAAGCTCGATATCCACGCCGGCAGGGAGTTCGAGATCCATGAGCACCTTCACGGTTTGGTTGGAAGGGCGCAGGATGTCGATGAGTCTCTTGTGGGTTCTTTGTTCAAACTGCTCGCGGCTGTCTTTGTACTTGTGTACGGCGCGCAGTATGGTAACAATCTCTTTCTCGGTGGGCAGCGGGATGGGACCCGAAACCTGAGCACCTGTGCGCTTTGCGGTTTCAACAATCTTCTCCGCGGCCTGGTCTACGAGCTGATGATCGTAACCCTTGATTCTAACCCTGATTTTTTCCTTGACTGCCATTTACCATCGCCTCCTATAGCTTTTGTTCTCCGTTGGGAGCGACGCCATGAAAAAACGGAACACCGAGCCGTGTGTATCGCGACTGGGCATTTAAAAATCCGGAAAACTTGACGCTCAAGTTGTCCGGACACGACCGTAAAGGCCATAAAAACGCCACAGGCTATGAGAACGACCCATAGCAGCCCCGCAAGCGGGCAGTGTGTTCCATATTCGTGTCGCCCGGTTTAAAATCGGACATACTCCGCGAAAATTACCCGCAACCTGTGCGGCAACCTCTCGCTTCATCGCATATCTGTGCAGTCACGCTCAATTATAATACTATACTCGGGGCCCGATTGCAAGCCCTTTTTTCTTCAGAAATGCCGCAGGATTGCGGTATTTTTCATTTTCTCTGTAATCGCTATGAAGCCAAACATTTTCCAGTTCCATTCTGTGCATTATTCACAAAACACTGCCGCTGTTTTTTGAGGACAACCCATGATATACTTATTATAACACTTATTTTTCATTTAAAAAGTGATAAAATCACTTTTTAACCCCCACCTTTGGCGGGGAGCAGCAATGCCTTGCGTTGCTGCAAAATAAGTGTTGAACGGTCATTCGGCGGCAAAAAGCCGCCCACGCCGTTATACAAACGGCTGTTTGCAATGGGGATATTATCCCCATTGCAAATGGAATGTAGTATAATATGTAACAGCCTCCATGCAATACATTTATTCAATAAAACTGCCTTTTTTGCGTCCAAGGCCGCTTCTTTTTCTGCGCGTGCAATAAACCGGCGCCTTTTTGCCACTATCATGGTGCAAGCGACTCCGATGTATTCGCATACGTCGTCTCACCAAAAACGAGGAAGGACTGTGATTTATCATGAAGCGTAACGGCAAGCTGCTACACTTTTTTTGCATCGCAACGGCGCTGACCATCTGTCTTATCATGGCGGCAGGCTGCGCCGCGAGCGCCTCCACGCCATCCGCCGCTCCCGCCGCGCGGGACAGTCTCGCCGACGAGAAGGGCTATACTGCTGCCACCTCCCCGGCCGACGCTGCCGCCTCTACCGCGCTGGGCGGCTTCGCAAAGGAGGAGATGCCCTCCACCGCCGAGGCGCCTTCCAGCGACAACAGCGTTAACGGCAAGGGCGAAGCTACGCTGGAGCAAGAGGCCCAGAGCGCCGCAACAGCCGGGGTAAACCGCAAGATCATCAAAACCGTCAACATCATGATCGAGACGCTGGAGTTTGACAAGCTCATTGCCTCCCTGCAGGAGAACACCGCAAAGTACGGCGGGTACATCGAGGCCTCGTCGGTAAGCGGCCTCGGCATCAACCAAAAGATCGACGAGCCCTACACCCCCGGGCGCAACGGTTACATCACCGTGAGGGTACCCACCGATAAGCTCAGTGATTTCACCGCGCTCGTCGGCACGCTGGGCAATGTGACCCAGAAGGACGAAAACAGCCAGGATATCACCTTAACCTACGCCGACACCGAGGCGCGCAAGAAGGCGCTGGAGGTGGAGTATGAGCGCCTGATGGCGCTTTTGGAGAAGGCCGAGAGCCTCGACAGCGTGGTTGCGCTCGAATCCCGCCTCTCGGAGGTGCGCTACCAGCTGGATAACTTCAGCAGCGAGTTGCGCCGCTATGACAGCCTGGTGGACTATAGCACCGTCACTGTGAACATCACCGAGGTGAAGCGCTTCACCCCGCAGCAGCCCGAGCCGCAGACCATCGGCCAGCGCATCGGCGTGGGCATTAAGGAAACATGGCTCGACATCCGCGACGGCGCGGGCAACTTCGTGGTTTGGTTCGTGGTAAACCTGCCCTACATCGTCGTATGGGTGGCCATCATCCTGCTGGCGGTGTTCCTCATCCGCCGCGCCGTGAAAAAGCAGCAGGCCAAACAGGCGGCGGCGCCCCCGTACCATTCCCCCGCGTTCCAGCAATTCCCGCCGGTGGTTCCCCCCGCACAGGGCGATGCGGAGCACAAGGACGAAGAGAAGAAATAAGGCCCTATAACTTATTCAAGGAGCGCACCCAAGCGGTGCGCTCCTTTTAATTATGCAAACAAACGGCCACTTATTATAACAACAAACCTTCGATGAATGTGTAGAGGCGGCGTCCCAGACGCCCCGCAAATCCTGTACGGTTTGCGACAGGTGCAAGGCCGCGCCTTCTTGGCCGGGCGAACACACGGGTTCGCCCCTACGGCGTAACGGGTGGACGTTTGTAGGGGCAGCCCCATGTGTCTGCCCCGGTGGATATATCCGCCGCATTATTCTGTGGTATATCTCCTCATTGTAGGGGACGGCGACCTCGACGTCCCGCGGTTACCCCACCATGCCACCGCCATTCTGGAAAATTTCACCTAGGCCTTAGGAATTATAAAAAGCCAGATATTTTTCAAGATTAGACTGCCAATAATCGTTATTATGCTCGCCACTGCCAACAAGATATTCAACGTCCCAATTCATTGCCTCTAAAATGCTCTGCAAAATTTCGGTGCCGTTTTGGCAATAGGGATCCTTATCCCCGCAGTCAAGCCAAATCTTCAGTCCCGACAGATCTTTGATTTGAGATATTTTATTGGGGTCTCCCTCGTTAACGGCATCTGCGGTTGGGAACAGAAGCTTGTAAGGAATTATTGCGCTATCAACAGCAGGGCTATGCCCGCCAACCTTACTGAACAGTTCCGTGTTCCTAAACGCAATATGCAAAGCCGCAAAGCCAGCCATGGATATCCCGCCAATATACCTCCCTTCCTTTGACGAAACCGTACTGTAATTCACATCAATAAAAGGCACCGCCTCTGTAGTCACATAGCTTTCGTACATACCAACATTGATACCCTGATCTTGAATATACACGATATCCGGCTTTTCAGCCGAATTCACGCCATAGCTTCTGTCAATATGAACAGATGCAATAATCACCGGCTTAATTGTTCCCGCGGCTATCAGCTTTTCAGCCGCATCGTCCATGCCCAGAAGTGAAAAGACATCGTCATCGCTTACGGCCCCATCGCCATGCAGGAAATACAAAACCGGATATTCTTGCTCCTTAGTATAACCTGTGGGCAGATAAACATTGATCGGCATCTTTTTGTTTAACAATTTACTGTCAACAAACGTCTGGATAATCTTCGTCTGCACCTCCGGTGCCGACCCCGCCGGCAATGATTCGGCTGGCAACGATTCCTCGGGTGCCGATTCTGCCGATGCCGATACTGCGGGGGGGTGTCCTAAATTTGTATTCGCAGCCGCGGCCTTACACGAGCATAAACAAAAAATCAAAACAACAAGTAATATAAATACTCTTTTCATGTCTTATCCCTCCCATATTCCCGATAATTGTATAATATGGTTGTTTTGATGTCAATATATAATATTTTATCCATTTATTCTACATAATCGTTTTATCCCACTCCCAATGATAGTGTTATAATTCACAAGGGCAAAACACAGAATATCCCGTTAGCCTATTACCCATTGGGCCATATCAGCGCAAAAGGGCACACCCAAAACGGTGTGCCCCTCTCATTATTAAATAGAATACAAAACGTTATCTCGGGCTCTCCTCCACCGCTCTCGCCTGCGGTTCCTCAACGCGAATGCGCCTGACGCGCGCCAGATGATAAAACCAGCGCACATACCCGTTTGCCAGCAGGAGGACAACCGCCACCGGCAGGAAGGTAAGCGGCGACAGCGCGCTTGACAGCCGCAGGTCGCTAAAGAAGGGCCCTGAAACCGAAACCTCGTGCATCGGGGAGTAGTTCGGGCTAAAAAAGCCGGGGATATTGAGTGCAAGCAGCCCGACAGATACCACAACAGAAACAATCAAACCGATCTTCATCTTTCGCCTGGTGCCCGCGGTATAAGGGATGTCCAAGGTTTTCTCCGGAAAATGCGCCTGCAAAAGCTTCAGCACCACCCACAGCACTGCAATATAGGTTGTCAGCATGTTCAACATGGAAAACGCGGCACCGAAGCCTAAAAGGAACAATACTGCCGCCGCAGCCGCGTTGCCGATGATCATGCGCAGCACAAACCCGCTGAGAAACGAGTAGGTCTTCACCATGGCACAAGCCCTCCTGTCAACAATTCGTGAAGTCAGCTTCCGGTTATCATGAACAGCGTAGCAGATTTTCCCAGAAAGTGCAAGCGCGTTTCCCGGGAAAATCGTCCCTCCCGTCGGTTGCCCCGCAGGGGCGAGGCGGGTAGACATAAACGTATCATAAGCGCAGAAAACGGGCCCCTTGTCTGCTTACCCCCCAAAGCGCTTAGGATACCAGAAAACGCAAGCGCGTTTCCCGGGAAAATCGTCCTTCCCGCCGGTTGCCCGCAAGGGGCGAGACGGGCAGACAAGAAACATCAGCCTGCGGATGAATCCGCCGCCGCCGCCTTGCCGTAAAGGCAGCACGTCATCCCCGCGCCGTATGGCTCGCCCGTTCTCGCCTCAAAGCCGAGCTTACGGTAAAACGGCTCCTTGCCTTGGGCGCTCATCAGCTCTACACTGGTTCTCCACCCCTGTGGCGTCCTTTGCTGCGCACAGTCCATTAACCGCCGCACGATGTCTTTGCCGACGCCCTTGTCCTGATACTCGGGCAGCACCACCACATCCTTTAAAAAATACCACAGCGCGCCGTCGCCGCACAGCCTGCCCATGCCCACCGTCTTTCCGTCGCAAACCGCCGCCACGGTGAGCAGCGAGCTTTTAAGCGCCAAGGCCACCTGCTCGGGCAGCGCGGCTCCCCACTCCGCGCTGCTTGTGAGCGCGCAAAACTCCTGCGGGGTGAGTACATTCTACTGTAACTGTATCAACCCTGTTCTCCTTCTATCTCTATACCCGTCGCTTATATCCGCTCAAAAAAGAGTATTATCCCACCACCGGCACAAAGATATCCGCCTCGCAGTAGCTCTGCGAGCAGCGGCGCAGGTCCATGCGCTCGAAATGGTAGGGCTGCGACTGCACCATCTGCGTGCGCACGCGCCACACATGGTCAATGGAATCATAGATATCGTTTAAGCAGCGGATGGTCAGCTCCTCGGGCGCGTGCAGCCCGACATAGCGGAATACCGCGTAATGCGTGGTGGGCAGCGTGCGGCACAGGATAGGCGGCGGGGCGGGGTAGGGCCTTGCCACCTCCACCGAAGGCATGTAGTCGTTGCCGTAGTCGGGGTTTTCACTGTGGCTGCACAGCCCGTAATAAACCAGCGGATCGGCGACCCCCTCGATTGCACCGCTCACCTGCTCAAAAAAGGCCCTGCCGAAGGCGTTTGCCGAGAGGGTCTGCCGGTTTTCCTCGTGCACGATAAAGGTTTGCACACCGGCCAAGGTGAACCCGCTGCGCAGCACATACCGCGGCGGGGTGAGCACCCCCTGCGCGACGTCCGCAAGCAGGTTTGTGTCTAACCGGCTCACCACCGCAAGCTCGCCGCGCGTGCGGCGGAAGGTGGCGGGGCTGACGCCGAACTGCCGCTTAAAGGCGCGCTCGTAGGTCTGCTCGTATTCGAAGCCGTATTCGCAGGCGATGCCGAGCATGGTGAGGTCGGTCTCAAGCAGCTCGAAAAGGCTCGCGGAAAGCTTGCGCCCGCGCGCGTAGTACATCAGCGGCAGGCCCGTCACGCCCTTAAACAGCCGGTGCAGATGGTATTTGGAAAGCCCGAGGCTCGCCGACATCTCGTCGAGTGAGATAGGCTCCTTCAGGCCCTGCTCAATGTACTCCGCCGATTGCTCGATCAGTTCACGGCTGGCATGGTTCATAGGCTTCCTCCATATCCGCGCGGCACACAAACCGGCGTGAAAGATATCCCTTCAAAAACACCGATGCGCAAGATTTGTTCGTTTCTCTGCCGAATTTAGTATAAACTAAGAAGATATCTTCGTCAAACGCTGAAAGGACTGATTTCATGTTCAAACGCATCTGCGCTGTTATCGGAATCATCACCCTGCTCTGCGCTTTTGCCGGCTGCGGCCGGCCCGCCGCCGTTTCTTCCTCGTCGGAGGAAGCGGTTGTATCCTCCTCCTCGCAGGAGAGCCAGCCCGCATCCTCCTCTAGCGCCTCGGCCGAAAGCAGCGGGCCCGCCTCAAAGATCGAATCCGTTACCCTCACCTCCAAGGCTATCGCCAGCAACAAGCTGGAGGAAAGAACCGAGCGTGTGTTAACCGTTTACCTCCCCGCCTCCTACGAGGCCGGCGATAAAGCCTACCCCGTGGTGTACTACCTGCACGGCTTCGGCGACTCGGAGCGCTCCTTTGTAGGCGGCGCCAGGCGGGAACTGGATAAGCTGTTTGCCGACGGCAAAGGCGAGTTCATCCTCGTTGGCGTAAACGGCAACAACAAGTCGGGCGGCTCCTTCTATGTCAACTCCCCCGTGACGGGCAACTTTGAGGATTACGTGACGCAGGAGGTGGTAGACTGCATCGACGGCAACTACCGTACCCTTGCCACCCCCGCCTCGCGCGGCATCTGCGGCTTTTCGATGGGCGGCTTCGGTGCCATCTACCTCGCGCTCAGGCACCCCGATATCTACGGCGCAATCTACGCCATGTCTCCCGGCATCGCCAAAACCAGCAGCTTTGATACCGTGCTGGACAGCTGGAAGACCGACTCCATGGTCATGAAGGCCTACGGGCAGGCGTTCGCGCCCGACCCCGACGGTGAATCCCCCTTCTGCATCCTGCCCAAACGGGACGGCACCGACGCCGACAACGCCTTGCTGGATAAATGGGTAGACGGCTACGCCAACTGGGATAAAAAGCTCGACGACTACCTTGCCAAGGGCACTCCGCTGCACGGCATCGGCATCAGCTACGGGCACAGCGACTACTACCGCTGGATCCCCGAGGGCTGCGAGTATTTCATTGGCCTCTTAAAGCAAAACGGCATCGAGCCCTCGGTTGTCGCCTTTGAGGGCGGGCATGTCGTTCCCCCCAGCGGCGTGAGCAACCAGCTTCTGCCCTTCTTTAGAGACAACCTCACCTTTTAATGCACTGTTTTCTCACTTTCGGGTGTTTGTATTACTTATATCTCCATTTTTACAGCAAGCGGGCAGCCGGATACCTCCGGCTGCCCGCTTGCCTCTGCCTGTAAGCCCGTTACAGGTTGAATTCGTACTCCATGCGCCGCGCGACCTTGCGCGCTGCCTCTTCGCCCACCAGCCTTTTTACAAGGTAGAGCGACAGCGCAATGCCCGACGAGATGCCCGCGCTGGTGAGGATCTCCCCCTCGTCCACGTACTTTACATCCCTTTTCACCGTGATCTCGGGGTGCTCGCGCTCCAGACGGTCGGCATCCATCCAGTGCGTGACGGCGGTGCGGCCTTGCAACAGCCCCGCCTGCGCCAGCAAAAACGCCCCCGTACACACCGAGGCGACAACCGCGCCCTTCTCGGCATTTGACTTGATAAAGCCCGTGACGATGTGGTTGTACAGCTCCACCTGCTCCGCGCCGTACCCGCCGGGGACAACCAGCAGATCGCAGTCCGGCGCCCACTTAAAGCTGTACTGCGGCTGCACAAGCAGCCCGTTTCTGACGCGAACCATACCCGGCCTTTCGGCTACCGTGAAAATTGAAAAGGCCTTCTGCCCGTTTTGCGGGTCCTCCGCCAGTGAGAACACCTCAAACGGCCCCGCAAAGTCCAGCAGCTCCACCTCATCATACAGCAAAATGGCAACCCGAATAGGCTTGTTCATCTTTAATTCCCTCCTTGTTGTTCTGGTGCAGTATAGGTAAAGTTAAACGGCAGGATACCTTGCTTAAGGATGGCCTGCCGTTTATCTTAACTTACTACTTTTCCAAGGTTAAGAACATCCCCGAGCCATCCTCCTCACAGGGAAGCTGTTCAAAGCCGAACTGCTTGTAAAACTGCTCCTTGCCGCAGGCGCTTATCAGTTCGAGCCGTACCTTCCAGCCCGAATGCTCGCGCTCCTTTATAAACGCGATGATGTCCCCAACCAGCCGTTTGCCGATGCCCTTGCCCTGATATTCGGGCAGGATGGCAACGTCCTCGAGAAAATACGAGAGGCACCCGTCTCCGCACAGCCTTGCCATGCCTACGGCCTTGCCTTCGTCGAAGGCGCACACGGTAAGCACCGAGTGCGCAAGCGCTTCTTCTATCTGTTCGCGCGGCGGCACCTCCCATCCCACGCTTTGGGTGAGGTGCGCAAATGTTTCCGGCGTCAATGCGCCGTGTTTTAGCTGTACCATGCGTTCCGCCTTGTAAGGTTTAACCTTGCCAAAGACCGATTAAAAACCGACGCTCCGACCATTACCCTTCGGGCGGTTTTTTGCTCCTTTCACAGCTCACGTTGTCTCATTTCTTTTTTCTATAGCATCGTCATTGCCGCCCCGTGCGGCAGGGGGGAACACTATTCTTCGGCAACCGATAATCAGTATGCCATATACGTCAGCACTGCGGGCAGGGGCAAGCCCCGTCCCTGCAGCTGCCTTCCGCCGTATGCGTATCTGTTATCTGTATGCACCGCTCAAAGAGCGGCGTCGCACACACAGGGTTCGGTTTAATAGGCTCTGCCCCAGTAGATCATCTTCTCGGCCTTCTTGCCGCAGCAAACGCAGGTATCGCCCAGATGCTCCTGCTCAAACGGCATACAGCGCGAGGTGAGTCCCGCCTCCTCCTTCACCCGCTCCTCGCAGGCCGCATCACCGCACCACATGGTTTTAAAGAAGCCGTTGTTCTCAGCCGCAAGCTTCTTTAACTCCTCCATGCTGTTCGCGGTAAAGGTTCTGTTTTCGCGGTTTTTAAGCGCTTTATCATAAATGGAGCTGTGCAGTGCCGCAAGCAGTTCGGGCACCTTCGTCTCCAACTCGCTTAGGGGTACAAAGGTTTTTTCGCGGGTATCGCGGCGCACCAGCACGCACTGGCCCTGCTCGATATCCTTCGGGCCGATCTCTAAGCGCAGGGGCACGCCCTTCATCTCATACTCGGCATACTTCCAGCCGGGGGAGTTGTCGCTGTCGTCCAGCTTCACGCGGCAGATGGGCTTTAAGCGCTCTGCAAGCGCCCGCGCCGTCTTAAGCACGCCCTCCTTGTGCTGCGCCACCGGCACGATCACCACCTGAATGGGGGCGATGGCGGGGGGCAGAACGAGGCCGTTGTCGTCGCCGTGCGTCATGATGATGGCGCCGATCAGCCTGGTTGAAACACCCCACGAGGTCTGGTGGGGGTACTGCAGGGTGTTGTCGCGGCCGGTGAACTGAATGTCAAACGCCTTGGCAAAGCCCTGCCCGAAGTAGTGCGAGGTGCCGCTCTGCAGCGCCTTGCCGTCGTGCATCATCGCCTCGATGGTGTAGGTGGCCACACCGCCGGCAAACTTCTCTTTGTCGGTTTTGCGCCCCTTTACCACGGGGATGGCCAGTGATGTTTCACAAACATCGGCGTAAACGCCCAGCATCCGCTCGGTTTCCTCCCACGCCTCCTGCTCGGTCTCGTGCATGGTGTGGCCTTCCTGCCACAAAAACTCCGTGGTGCGCAAAAAGGGGCGGGTGGTTTTCTCCCACCTTACCACCGAGCACCACTGGTTGTAAAGTTTGGGCAGGTCGCGGTAGGAGTTGATTACATGCGCGTAATGCTCGCAGAACAGCGTCTCGGAGGTGGGGCGCACGCACAGGCGCTCGTTTAGCTTCTCGCCGCCGCCGTGGGTTACCCACGCCACCTCGGGGGCGAAGCCCTCTACGTGGTCCTTCTCCTTCTGCAGCAGGCTCTCGGGTATAAACATGGGCAGGTATACGTTCTCGTGCCCCGTCTCCTTAAACCGCGCGTCAAAGATGCGCTGCAGGTTCTCCCAGATGGCGTAGCCGTAAGGTCGCAGGATCACACAGCCGCGCACGCTGGAATAATCGATGAGTTCGGCTTTTTTCACGATGTCGGTATACCATTTTGCAAAGTCCTCATCCATAGAGGTGATGGCCTCAACCATCTTTTTTTGCTCACCCATATGCTTAATCCTCTCAATCCGCTTTTAAATTTGAAAGATGATCTTTCAAATTATTGTATCCTTGTTTGTTTCCCAAAAGGGATGTTGACAGGCGTATAATTACGATTGTAGGGGAGCGCATCGCGCCCCCGCGATCGAACCATCGGTGCCGGGTAATACCTGCGGGCGGCTGATAGCCGCCCCTACAACCACCCGGTGATGCACCGCAGGGGCGGGGTTCTCCCGCCCGCGTTTCCCCGTACCGCGGTTTTACCGCGCCCACAACGAATGTGCAGGGAACAACTCCCGTGCCGTTCGGGATATAAACCTAAAGGGTCTTAGTCCTTCTTCTCGGGGAAGAACTTGGTCAGCCCCAGCACGATCAGGTAGATGATGATGATGACCACAAAGATGCCGCACATCCCCAGCAGCATGATCTTGCCGGAATTCGCAAGGTCCGACATATTAACGGCATAACCCGCCGCAGACGTGCCCGCAGCCAGTAAAGACAACAAGCCCATATTCTACATCCTTTCAAGCCCAAAAGGCTTACACTAATATCATAGCACGAACAGGCGTGCAGTGTTATTTAATCATGGAAGGCACAATGTTTAAGATAATGCCGCCCGCGATAACCGAGGCGATCTGGCCCGAAACGTTCGCGCCCACCGCGTGCATCAGCAGGTGGTTCTGGTTATCCTCTTTGAGCGCCATCTTCTGCACCACGCGCGCCGACATCGGGAACGCCGAGATGCCCGCCGCGCCGATCATCGGGTTGACCTTGTTCTTTAAGAAGAGGTTTAAGAACTTCGCGAACAGCACGCCGCCGATCGAGTCGAACACAAAGGCAACGAGGCCCAGCGCCATGATGAGCAAGGTCTGCAGCGAAACAAAGTTCTCGGCCTTCATGCTCGAGGCGATGGTGATGCCGAGGAACAGCGTGATCAGGTTTGCAAGGTCCTTCTGCGCGGTCTCAGAGAGACGGTCCAGCGCGCCGCACTCGCGGATAAGGTTGCCGAACATCAGCATGCCCACCAGCGAGAGGGAGGCGGGGGCAACAAGGCCCGCCACGATCGAAACCAGAATGGGGAAGAGTATCCTAGTGGTCTTGGAAACGCTCTTGGGGTTGTAGGGCATTCTGATCTGGCGTTCCTTCTTGGTGGTAACCGCCTTGATGGCGAGCGGCTGGATGATGGGCACCAGCGCCATATACGAATAGGCCGCCACCGCGATAGGACCGATGAACTTACTGTCGAGTATCTGCGAAACAAGAATAGAGGTGGGGCCGTCCGCCGCGCCGATGATGCCGATGGAGGCGGCGTCCTTTAAATCGAAGTTAAACAGCACCGCCATCACGATGGTGAGGAAGATACCGAACTGCGCCGCGGCGCCGAACAAAAACATCTTGGGGTTGGAGAGCAGCGGGCCAAAGTCGATCATCGCGCCGATACCCACAAACAGCAGCAGCGGCAGCGCCTCAGAGGCCTCGATGCCGATGTCGAACAGCCAGTCCAGAATGCCGTGCACCTCGCCGATGCCGGGCATCATCTGGTCAATCAGGCCGGAGAAGGGGATGTTGATGAGAATGGCGCCAAAGCCCATGGGCAGCAACAATGCCGGTTCGTAGTCTTTTTTAATCGCCAGATAGATGAGCAGCCCGCCCACGATCCACATAACGATCATCTTCCAGCCGTCACCGGTCGTAAAGAAGTACCTGACACCCTCCGTTAAAAAGCTGAAATCGTTTAGAATACCCAATGATCTCACTACTCCTTTAGTTTTTCAAGCATTCGATTTGGTGTGTTCCTTCGCTGAGTACTGCGTTTGTTCGTGTATATCTGCATCGCCGATAAAAAACCGCATTATGTTCTATTATAGAGAAGGTAAGACGTTTTTTCAACTGAAATTTTGGCGAATTGTCTCATCTAACAGCAGTTCAAACGCCTGCCTGAAGGTCTCGTCCTGCTCGGCGGTGCGTTTGGGCGGCCCCTTGACGCGTTTGCCCGCCCGCAGCAGCTTTTTAACCAGGTGCCTGCTCTCCAGCAGGCTGCCGATATTCTCATCCGTGTAGCGCATCCCGCTGGGGCTTATCGGCCTACCGCCCCGTGCGAGCGCCATCGCCGCAAGGCCGTAATCCTGCGTCACCACCGCGTCGCCCTTCTGAAGATAGGAAACCAGCTTGTAATCCGCCGAGTCGGCGCCCTTATCCACCGTCACGGTGACGGCGCCCGCCTTCTGCATCACGTGCGAGGTGTCGCAGAACAACACTGTCTTAAGAGAGCGCGCCTTCGCGGCGCGTATAGCGATGTCGGTTACGGGGCAGGCGTCGGCATCTATGAGTACGCGCATCGGTTCATCCCTTTCAAATCCGTTTTTCGGTTCTTATCCCTGTTCTTCTGAACAGCACCCGCAGGTTGACGGCTAAGAAGGCGAGTATCAGCGCCGAAAGCAGGGTAAACACCAAAATCTCGACCGTATTGGGGTACCAGACAAACACAAAGCCCCAGGTCGACCCCTGAAATACGAGGCTCGGAACCATCAGCAGCAGGGCAATAAACGCAGCTAGAGTCGCGCACGCAACAACGGCTTTCACCGCTGCTTTTGCGTCTATTTTAAGCGTTCTTTTATGGTTATATATGTCCTGTATCACCCTAAACAGCGAGTAGAGCAGCATACAGCATAAAATCAATAATACCGCGACGGCGATACTGCAGTATAGGTCGATGGTCTGGTATAAGTCGTCAATAGCCGGCGCCGTATTTTCGCGCTGCGCGAGGATATCCATGATCTTCATGGCAAGGATAGAGGTGTTATAGGAGTTGCTGTTGCACAGTACCACAACCCCAAGCCCCTGTTCGGGTAAAAACGCGAGATTGGAGGAATAATTGGGGTTGGAGCCGCTGTGCGCTATCTCGGTAGGCGTACCGGTAGAAATTCTCCAGCCGGTTGCGTAATAAAACCCCTCTGCCATCGGCTCCACACTCGTATTGGGAAGACGCGACGCCTCTATCAGCGCATTGTCAAACGTCGAGGTCGGCTCGGTACCCATCTGAATCTTCAGCCACCGCGCCAAATCGTTTACGTGCGAGACGATATACCCCGCCGGTTTGTTGCCGTCGTAGATGGGTGCCTCATACACGCTCGGGGTGCCGAAGCTCAGCTTATACCCCGTCGCCAATGCGTCGGGGCTGTAGTCCCGAGCCATATGGGTATCGGTCAGGCCCATGGGGGAGAGGACGTTCTGCGCTATATACTCCTCGTAGGTCATGCCCGAGAGCTTCTCGATGAGCAGCCCCAGCACGTCGTAGTTGATGGTCGCGTACTGGTATTTTTGCCCCGGCGCGCTCACTAATTCAGCGCCGATAAGCGTGCGCACCGTTCTTTCTATCGCACCCGGCTTATCGTCCGCGGGTATTTTCGAGATCGTACTGGGGGAAATTCCGCTCACATGATGCATAAAATCCGACACCTTAACGGCGGCCGGTTTGCCTTGATAATTCATGGTAAGCCACGGCAGATAGTCGGTAACCGGCGCGTTGAGGTCCACAAGGCCCTCTTTTTGCAGGCACAGCAGCCCCAAGCCCGTAAAGGCCTTGCTGTTGGAGGCGAGCTGAAACAGGGTTTGCGCAGTTACCTTGCGCCTTGTCCCCACATCCGCGTAGCCGAAGCCGGACTGATAAACCGTTTCGTTGCCCTGCACGATGGCTATGGCGTAGCCGGGTAACCCGGCCTTGCGCATCTCCTGCACGATCAGGCTCTTTACCTGCGGTATGTACTGCGCGTAAGCGCTGTTTTGAGAGAGCTGCTCGTCATTGGCTTCTATCTGCGCCGCCTTCTTGTCATAGCTCAGCTTCGTGATAAAAACACACAGCGCAAACGATAGGATGCCGATTGCCATTGCAATGCAGAGGATGCGCAGGGGCAGGCTGTTACGTCTTTGTTTCATCGGTAAAACTCCTTTATTGTTTATTTTCCTATGAAACTAAAGACGAGGTAGAGTACCCCATATACTACAGGCTGGTGCAGCACATAGATCACCAGTGTGTTCCGCCCCACAAAGGCCAGCGGGCGCAGGTGGGTTTTGTAGCAGAACGCGGGCATTTTGCCCTCTTTAACGTATACGCCAAGGTAGGAACCGGCAAAAAACAAAAACACCCACGGCAGCAGGGGGAAGTAATCCGCCGAGAAAAAGCCCCTCTGCGGGAAGCCGAGCGGGAACAGGTAGCTTGTCTCATACAGCGCCTGCGGCAGCGGCAGCCATAAAAGAAAGCCGCTCTGCGCTTTGTAGGTGATAATGAACAGGGCCGCCATCACCGCCATGCCGAGCCACGGGCTAAGCCTGTCCAGCGCCTTGTGCAGCAGGCCGTACAGCATCATCGAAACACCCATGAAGTGCAGGATGCCGAACAGAATCAGCTCCCCCGGCATAAAGAAGTAGGTGACGAGGGTAAGCACCATGCCGATGCCGAAGCAGAGGGCACCGCGCTTGAGATTATTCTTGGAATAACGGCAGGCGACGCCCGAGATAACGATGAACAGCCCGGCGAAGAACTGCTGCAGAAAGTCTAAAAAGCCGCTGTTAAAGGCGGGGATATTTAACCCGAAGATGTATACAAGGTCAAAAAAGGTGTGGTATACTACCATCAGCACAATCGAAAGCCCGCGCAGCTCGTCGATAAGCCCCACCCGTTTATTCAGCTGCTGCCGCTTTTGTTCATTCATTCACACAACCCTTGCCTTTCTATCCTCTATCGTTTTCAAATCTTCACGCTTCATTCATCATAAAGCCACTTTAATGGGCGGTTTTCCAAAGAAATTTCCGTTTAATTCCGAAAAAATTATACCATAACAGGGTGAAAAATTAAACCCAAATGTGATATGATAAGATGAATGACAATGAGGAAGTCAAACAGCGTATATTTATTGCCGCGGGCGGCTGATAGCCGCCCCTACAACCACCCTATACACGCCCCCTGGCTCGCGCATCGCGCCCTATTGTTCATGTAGGGGCGAAACGCGAATTTCGCGTTTGTTAATCGCCCGCACATCCACCGCAAACCCCTGTGGTAAACCGCAGGGCGAACCGATGCTTATGCGCCACCCACGGCACATACCCCTCACAGGCAGGCGGATTTCTCGCCCCATTAAATTAATGAAAAGGAATGACATTACATATGGAATGGTTTGTTTATGTAATTATCATCACCGCCGTGGTGCTCGCGGCGGTTTTGGCGCTGATCATCCGCAAGGCGGTGCTGCAGAGCAAAGGCGTTTACCTTAAGAACCAGGTTACCGCGAAGCTGAGAGGCTATGCGCGCCTGCGGCAGTATAAGGTGCTCACCGACTTGCGCCTGCCCTACCGCGACGGGGTGAAGGAGCTCAGCCACGTGCTCATCGGCATCTTCGGCGTAATCATCGTGGACGCTCACTCTTTAACCGGCGAGCTGTACGGTACCGTGGACGATAAGAAATGGGCCTTCGTGCCCAAGAAGGGCGCAAAGCAGATGCTGCCCAATCTCTCGCTCGACCTGCAGGAAAAGGCGGACGCCGTGCGTCAGACCTTCGCGGCAAAGGGCATCTACAAGCTGAACTTTGATTCGATCAACGTCGTGCAGAACTCGCAGAAGAAGCTGACGCTCTATGTGGCAAACAGCCTGCCCATCATCCGCTTAAACCGCCTCGGCGCGTTTTTGAACAAGTCCAAGAACGACACCGACGCGGGCGTGGATATGGAGAAGCTCGCGGGCATCTTAAAGGACGCCTCGGAGGGCGTAAGCTGAGAAAATCCGGCTGTCTCCTTATTTGCCGAAGGGCCGCAAACCCATGGACGAAGCTGCCCTTATACTAAGTTTTGTTTAAAAATGGGTTATATCCTTTTCTGAATACGTTTTTGTTTTCCGCCTACAGCAGTGGGTTAAATCAGTATTATATTTTGTCTATTATGCCAGAATACGACACCAAACCCCTGCATTCCGGCACAGGGGTTGTGCAGTTATACCAAAAGTGATTTTCGGCGGTTTTTTATAAAAAATGCACTAGCAGTTTGCCCTTGTAGTGTGATAAAATATAGGTATTGCGCTTGACAAATAATTGTCAGGCATACGGCTTAGGGGGCGGTTACCGTCCGCGCGGCCATCTACCTTCAATATTTTGTCCGACGCAAACAGGGATACAAAATATTTGACCAATAGGGGGTTACTGAAGATGAGAGTTTATAACTTTTCAGCAGGTCCGTCCATGCTGCCCGAGCAGGTTTTAGCAAAGGCTGCGTCAGAGATGCTTGACTACAACGGCAGCGGCCAATCCGTAATGGAGATGTCACATCGATCTCGGGTGTACGAAGAGATTATAAACGGCTGTGAAAGCCTTCTGCGCGAAACGCTTTCTATTCCCGACAACTACAAGGTATTGTTCTTGCAGGGCGGCGCATCCTCACAGTTCTCTATGGTACCGCTCAACCTGTTAAACGGTTCCGGCAAGGCCGACTTTGTCATCACTGGTCAGTGGGCGAAAAAGGCCTATTCCGAGGCTGCCCGCTACGGCAGCTGCAAGGCGGTTGCTTCCAGCGCCGACAAAACCTTTACCTATATCCCCAAGCTGGACCCCGCCACCTTTACCAAGGACGCGGACTACTTCCACATCTGCTTAAACAACACCATTTACGGCACGCGCTTTACCGAGCTGCCCGAGACGGGCAATGTGCCGCTAATTGCGGATATGTCCTCCTGCATCCTCTCCGAGCCGATCGACGTCTCCAAATACGGCCTTATCTACGCGGGCGCGCAGAAGAACATGGGCCCCGCCGGCCTCACCGTGGTGATCGTGCGTGAAGACCTCATCGGCCACGCGCGCGAGTTTACCCCCACGATGTTCGATTACCAGATTCACGCCGAGAACGGCTCGATGTACAACACCCCGCCCTGCTACGCCGTATACATCTGCAAGCTGGTGCTCGAGTGGATTCGCGACGAGATCGGCGGCCTTGAGAAGATGAAGGAAGTAAACGAGCACAAGGCTGCACTCCTCTATAATTACCTCGATTCCAGCAGCATGTTTAAGGGCACGGTGGAGAAAGAGTTCCGCTCGCTCATGAACATCCCGTTTGTCACCGGCAACGAGGAACTCGATAAGAAGTTCTGCAAGCAGTCGGAGGCCGCGGGCTTTGTAAACCTCAAGGGCCACCGTTCGGTGGGCGGTATGAGGGCCTCTATCTACAACGCCATGCCGGAGCAGGGCGTGAAGGATCTGGCGGCTTTCATGAAGAAGTTTGAGGAAGAGAATAAATAATCCGCGCGTTCCCGTAATAACGTTCCCGTAGGGGCGAACTGTGTTCGCCCGCGGTTAATATTTACGACTGGCATTTTACAAGAATTATCGGGACGTAGGGGACGCCGTCCCCTACACCCTACCCGTGGATTACCGTAGGGGCGGGGTCCTCCCGCCCGCGTTTCCCCGAACATACCGCCACGTTACCCCTATCGCAGGGGGCGGCATCCCGACGCCCCGCGTTTTTTACCGCGCCTACGGCAATACGTAGGGAACGACCCCCGTGTCGTTCCGTCATACGGGACACAGCCATACGGATACTGGGCACGCACGTCTACAGGTATTACACAGGGTAACGGTATAACCATTCACGTGAGGAAATATCCACGGGCGAACACCGTTCGCCTCTACACCTTGCCCTTGACATACCGTAGGGGCGGGGTTCTCCCGCCCGCGTTTCCCCGCACACACCACCCCGTTGCCTCTATCGCAGGGGCATCCCGATACCCCGTAAAAACCTCGCACATACACGTGGCAGGGCCATGCCCTGTCCCTACAATTTATGATTGAAAGGATGACTACAGCATGTACAATATCCTTACATTGAATAAGATTTCCCCCGTGGGGCTAGACCGCTTCGACGGCGGCCTTTACCGCTGCGCCGACGAGTTTGAGAACCCCGACGCGGTGCTGGTTCGCTCGGCCTCGATGCACGAGATGACGCTGCCCGCAGGCTTAAAGGCGATTGCGCGCGCGGGCGCGGGCACCAACAACATTCCCGTAGAGGCCTGCACCGAGAAGGGCATCGTGGTGTTCAATACCCCCGGCGCCAACGCAAACGCGGTAAAAGAGCTGGTGCTTGCGGCGCTGCTGCTCTCCTCCCGCAAGATCTTCCCCGCCATGCAGTGGGTGCAGACGCTCAAAGAGAGCGACGGCGACATCACAAAGCAGGTGGAGAAGGGCAAGGGCGACTTCGTGGGCCCCGAGATCATGGGCAAGAAGCTGGGCGTTATCGGCCTCGGCGCCATCGGCATCCTGGTAGCCAACGCGGCGGAGGACCTCGGCATGGAGGTTTACGGCTACGACCCCTACCTGTCGGTTGAGGCGGCCTGGGGGCTTTCCCGTACCATCCACCACGCCAAGAGCCTTGGCGAAATCTACGAAAACTGCGACTATATCACCCTGCACGTGCCGCTTACCCCCGAGACCAAGGGGCTGGTAAACAGCGCCTCCGTCGCCCGCATGAAGCACGGCGTGCGCATTTTAAACTTCTCGCGCGGCGACCTGGTGGTGGACGACGATATGCTCGCCGCCCTCGGGGATAAGCAGGTGCGCGTATATGTAACCGACTTCCCCTCGGCCAAGATGATCGGCCACCCCGGTATCCTCGCCATCCCGCACCTTGGCGCCTCCACCCCCGAGTCGGAGGATAACTGCGCGCGCATGGCCGCCGACGAGCTGATCGAATATCTCGAAAACGGCAATATCACCAACTCTGTAAACTTTCCCAATGTCGAGATGCCCCGCTCCACCGCGGTGAGGGTCGGCGTTATCCATCGCAACATCCCCAATATGCTCACCTCCATCACCTCGGCGATGGCTACCTTGGGCATCAACATCGACAACCTCATCAACAAGTCCAAGAAGGACAACGCCTACACGCTGCTCGACATCTCGGGCAACTTCGACGAAGAGAGCGCCAAGAAGCTCTCCGCCATCGAGGGTATTATCCGTGTTCAGATTTACAAATAGTATAATCTCTCGATAGAAGGCAGCGCCGCAGGGGAACCTGCGGCGCTGCCCTTTTGAATAAAGTATATTCTATCCTTTTATCATTATAGAACAAGATACATGGGTGTACAGCCTTCCAAAAAGCGAATATTATCTGAGTTCATGAATTTGTCGTACTCTTTGAAACCGTTTCTACGGTAGAACGAAACCGCTTCGGGCACAGAGTATAAAACAATATACTCCGCGCCTATTATACGTTCTGTTATATCATTACAACAGCGAATCAACTCGCAGAGCACCCTGTCGCTGAAATAGTAGTGCTTCTCTTTTCTATCCTGCGGCAGTTTATGTAGCCCTGATGTAATCGCAAAGTATTTTATCTCAATAGCAGGCAGCGTGTGCCGATAGCTGCCTATGCAGTAATGGATACCTGAGCAAGCCAGCGAAGCAAAGCCTATTATCTTCCGGGTGGCTTTATCAACAACCAAATACGTAACGCAGCCGCCGTCGCCGCAACTGTCTTTTTTAAGATAGTCATTAATAACCCCATTACCGCAATCAAAATCCCCTAATAACTCTACGCTACTAGGGGATAACAAGGATAATTTAAAATCGATTTCTTCACCGTATGCAATCATTATCGTTCTTCTTTATCCAATTTTTGCGGCTCAGCCTTACCCTGTTTTGAGGAACGAGCCAAGGCCCTTTTTAGGCCACTGTTATCTTTGTCGGCTAAAAATTCCTGCACCTTGTCAGAGGCAAGTTCAAAAGCCATATTGATAGGTCTTGAAAGCACAGCCATAGCAGTATCCTCCTTATCTTTATCTTCCTTTTTATTCATTGAATACACCACCCAAATAAGCATACCGAAGCCTTTGTGGTGTATTTAGTCGGTATATGTTCTTCTTGTGCCTAAATTATACCACCAGTTTTTCTAAAAGCAACAAAAAATGCTCCGATTCCGATTAGAATCACCAAATTTTTCTGTAATTGATTTAGCGTTAGTGTCGTTTCTCTCTTTCATTCCTGCTCTTTTCCCGCACGGGCGCGTGCGCCTGCGATAAATATCCTTCAATACAGCGCGGGGAAAAGGGGAAAGTTGCATAGTCTATGCTAAAAATCTTTTTGTTTGGCACAAGACTATGATATCACTTTAAACCATTAAATTTTCCAGAACCCTTGACAACCCCAGTTGAATATCCTATAATGACCTTAAAATAACAGCAAAACTTTTGAGCAAGAGTAGTAGAAAAAGTCGGGTGTATCCAGAGAGCCGCTAGATGGTGTGAATGCGGCAGCACAGTTTTTTTTGAATGGGCTTGCGAGGGCGGCCCCAAACCGCGCGAACGCGCGGCAGTAGGCGCCGACGGGAACCCCACCCGTTACCACAGGGGCGCATATGATGGTATGCGAGACGAGTGGATGATTTACATCATCAATTTGGGTGGTACCGCAGAAGTTAAGCTTTTGTCCCAGTTTAGGGGCAAAGGCTTTTTTTATTTGCTGCGGTGCCACCCTTTTCATATTTCGGGGGAAGGGAGTCCCCCGTCCCATGTTAAACGCGTAGGGAACGATCCCCGTGCCGTTCCGCCATGCGGGATACCTCCATACGGATGTTGGGGTATACGCGTCTGCGGGCATTACGCAGGGCAGACACATGGGTCTGCCCCTACATCCTACCCGTTGATGTGCCCGTAGGGGCGATTATCAATCGCCCGCAGACCCACCGCGAACCCCATTGTAGGGGGCGGCGTCCCCGACGCCCCGTGGTTTACCCTGAGCCCGATTTACAATTTGCAGACGACGCCGTAGGGAACGGTCTTGACCGTTCCGTGAGTCCCCTACCAATGCTCGACATAGCATCCACAATGAACTCGTAGGGAACGGCCCCCGTGTCGTTCCGCCTTTCGCAATCATAAACGGGACGTCGAGGACGCCGTCCCCTACAACTGCCTGTTATCCGCCCACGGTTTTAACCCGCAATGGCTGTTATCGCCTCGGGCGGCTGATAGCCGCCCCTACAACCGCTCCTCTTACCGGCATCAAACCGAAAGGCCTTAAGAACATATTTTAGCAAGGGAAAGGATATGAGCTGATATGATTACCCCCAGCTGCGAAACCATTACGGCGCTCGCCAAGGACTACAACACCATCCCCATCTGCAAGGAGATCTTCGCGGATGTGGCGACCCCCATCTCGCTGTTGCGCCGCATCGCGCAGTTTAGCGAGCGCTACTACCTGCTCGAAAGCGTAGAGGGCGGCGAGCGGTGGAGCCGCTACTCCTTTCTGGGGTTTGACCCCATCCTGCGCGCCACCTGCAAAAACGGCACCGTGACCGTCGAGGGGGAGAGGTCCGAAACGGTGAAAACTCAAAAGCCCCTTGAGGTGCTGCGCGCGCTGCTTGCGCGGTACAAGGCCCCAAAACTGGAGGGGATGCCCCCCTTCACGGGCGGGTTTGTCGGCTACTTCGGCTACGCCATGATGGGCTACGCCGAACCGACCCTAAAACTCTCCACCGACGAGCTTAATGACTACGACCTCATGCTCTTTAACAAGGTGATCGCCTACGACCACCTCAAGCAGAAGATCTGCGTGGTGGTGAACATGAGCACCGAGCATGTGATGGAAAACTACGGCAAGGCGGTGCAGGAGATCGAAAACATCGTGCGCATCATCCTCGACACCCGCCCGCTGCCCAAGAGCAAGGCCGACCCCAAGGCGGAGTTTACCTGCAACGTCACCAAAGAGGCCTTCTGCGCGATGGTTAAGAAGACCAAGGAGTACATCGTCGACGGCGACATCTTTCAGGCAGTGATCTCCCGCCGGTTTGAAAGCGCCTATCACGTAAGCCTCATGAACGCCTACCGCGTGCTGCGCACCACCAACCCCTCTCCCTACATGGTGTTTATGCGCATCGACGATGTGGAGATCATGTGTTCCTCGCCCGAAACGCTGGTGCGGCTGCAGAACGGACGCCTTTCCACCTTCCCCGTGGCGGGCTCCCGCCCGAGGGGTGCCACCACGCAGGAGGATCTGGCGCTGGAAAAGGAGCTGCTGGCGGACGAAAAGGAGCTCTCGGAGCACAACATGCTGGTAGACCTCGCGCGCAACGACCTCGGGCGCGTCTCACGCTTCGGCTCGGTGGAGGTGCTCGGCTACAAGATGATACACCGCTACTCCAAGATCATGCACATCACCTCCTGCGTGGAGGGGAATATCAGCGAAGCCCACGACGCCTGCGACGCGATCGAGGCGATCCTCCCCGCAGGCACCCTTTCGGGCGCGCCCAAGATACGCGCCTGCGAGATCATCGAGGAGCTGGAGAAGGGGGCGCGCGGCATCTACGGCGGCGCGCTCGGTTACCTCGACTTCACCGGCAACCTCGACACCTGCATCGCCATCCGCATGGCGGTGCGCAAGAACGACCGCGTGTGCGTGCAGGCGGGCGGCGGCATCGTGGCCGACAGCGTACCCGAGCTGGAGTACGAGGAATCGGGCAACAAGGCGAAGGCGGTAATAGGCGCCATTCTTACAGCAGGCGAGGTGGAAGACTGATGATCCTTTTAATCGATAACTACGACAGCTTTACCTATAATCTGGTGCAGCTCGCGGGCGGCATCACCACAGACTTAAAGGTGGTGCGCAACGATGCGCTGACGGTGGAGGAAATCCGCGCGCTCGCCCCTTCCCACATCATCCTGTCCCCCGGCCCCGGCTACCCCAAGGACGCGGGCGTGTGCGAGGAGGTTATTAGGAAGCTTGCGGGCGAGTTCCCCATCCTTGGCGTCTGCCTCGGGCATCAGGCTATCTGCGAGGTGTTCGGCGCCACCATCGCCCACGCGGTAAGGCTGATGCACGGCAAAAAGAGCCTGATTAGTATCAACAACCAAAACCCCATCTTTGCGGGCCTGCCCGGGCAGATCGAGGCCGCGCGCTACCACTCGCTGGTGGCAAAGCAGGGCACGCTGCCCGAGGAACTGGAGGTGCTCGCCACCGACGAGCTCGGTGAGATCATGGCGGTGAAGCACCGCGAGCACGACGTCTACGGCCTGCAGTTTCACCCCGAATCGATCCTCACCCCTAAGGGGGAGGTTATTATGAGGAATTTCTTGGGGCTGTAAATGTAAATATGCGGGAGGCGGTTGGCTCCCCCCCTGTAGGGGCGAACTGTGTTCGCCCGCAGAATAGCGCTAAGACCGCGGGCGGCTGATAGCCGCCCCTACAATCGCCCTTTCTTGCCTCCCGTGGTTTATAAGCACACATCCACGGCAAACGCGTAGGGGCGGGGTTCTCCCGCCCGTGTTCACTCCGTGCCCCCATCGTAGGGGGCGGCGTCCCCGACGCCCCACGGATTAACCGCATCCATGGCACCACGTAGGGAACGGCCTCCGTGCCGTTCCGTGATGCGAGGCACAACCATACGGATGTTGGGTACGTACCCTTCGACTAACCATATGCGTCAGGAACATCCGCGGGCGGCTGATAGCCGCCCCTACAACCGCCCTTTTCTTGCCTCCCGTGGTTTATACGCACACATCCACGGCAAACGCGTAGGGGCGGGGTGCTCCCGCCCGTGTTCACCCCGTGCCCCCATCGTAGGGGGCGGCGTCCCCGACGCCCCACGGATTAACCGCATCCATGGCACCACGTAGGGAACGGCCTCCGTGCCGTTCCGTGATGCGAGGCACCATCATACGGATGTTGGACGCATATCCGCGTACATCGTACAGGGCAGACACGCAGGTCTGCCCCTACCCCCCTCCTTTTGCCTCCCGTGGTTTATACGCACACATCCACGGCAAACGCTCGGGGCGGGGCTCTCCCGCCCGCGTTCACCCCGTGCCCCCATCGTAGGGGGCGGCGTTCCCGACGCCCCACGGTTTAAACCACAGGTGCACGAACAGGGGTAGCGCATTCGGTTAGCCCACCCGTCCTGTAGGGGCGATTATCAATCGCCCCTAGGCCCACCGCAACCCCATCGTAGGGTGCGGAACGCAAAATATCGCATTCGTAGATTTCACGTCAGGCGATGCCCCTAATTTAACGCCCCAATTCCAGCATGGTGCCAAGCCGCGGGCGAACACAGTTCGCCCCTACAACCGTTCTGTTAACCCCGGCTTTAACCATATTCACAAAAATATCCTCGGGCGGCTAATAGCCGCCCCTACACACCCCGTCAAGATTCTTACCGACATAAATTTTCATTGAAAGGCATGGTGATTATGATGATTAAAGAGGCGCTGAAAACCGTGATGGAGAGGGAAGACCTTCCCTACGAAACCGCGCGGCAGGTCATGGACGAAATCATGCAGGGGCAGGCGACCAATGCCCAGATCGCGGCGTTTTTGACCGCTCTGCGCATGAAGGGCGAGACCATCGAGGAGATTACCGCCTGCGCCGCCGTGATGCGCGAGCACTGTACCAAACTCGCCCACGAGGGCGACGTGCTCGAGGTGGTGGGCACGGGTGGCGACGAGGCCTTTACCTTCAACATCTCCACCGTCTCGGCGTTTGTCGCGGCAGCGGCGGGCGTGCCGGTAGCCAAGCACGGCAACCGCAGCGTGTCGAGCAAATGCGGCGCCGCCGACGTGCTCGAGGCGCTGGGCGCGAGGCTCGATCTCACCGCCCAGCAGAGCGCGCAGGTGCTTAAGCAGACCGGCATCTGCTTTATGTTC
Source organism: Bacillota bacterium (assembly GCA_023412215.1). Taxonomy (GTDB): domain Bacteria; phylum Bacillota; class Clostridia; order Oscillospirales; family Ruminococcaceae; genus Acetanaerobacterium. The sequence continues at coordinate 65,298 of JAEYNX010000006.1, forward strand.
GCCCCTGTATATCACGCTTCAATGAAGTACGCCGCGCCCGTGCGCAAGGAGATGGGCGCGCGCACGGTGTTCAACATCCTCGGCCCGCTCGCCAATCCCGCGGCGGCCACCCTGCAGCTGCTCGGCGTGTACGACGAAAAGCTGGTGCGCCCGCTCGCGCAGGTGCTCGCAAACCTCGGTGTCAAGCGCGCCATGGTGGTGTACGGCGGCGACGGCTTAGACGAGATCACCCTCACCGCCCCCACCGCGGTGTGCGAGGTAAAGGACGGCGCCCTCAACAGCTACACCCTTCACCCCAACGCCTACGGCCTTGAGCTGTGCAAAGGCGAGGACCTCACCGGCGGCGACGCGGCGGCTAACGCGCAGATCGCCCGCGGCATCCTGAGCGGCGAAAAGGGCCCCAAGCGCAACGTAGTGCTGCTAAACGCCGCGGCGTGCCTCTACCTTGCGGGCAAGGTGGAGGATATTTCCGGGGGAATTGCCCTTGCCGCCTCGCTCATTGATTCGGGCGCGGCGCTTAATAAGCTCAACGATTTTGTAGCCGCGACACAGGCGGCGGGGGCGGTACGGTAAGCCCACCGCTCGCACATTTTCTATAGGAACAAAACGCGAAACATCGCGTTCGTCAATCGCCCGCAGAACAGCGCTAAACCGCGGGCGGCTGATAGCCGCCCCTACGACGTCCCCGTAACCCTGTAGGGGAGCGCATTGCGCTCCCGCGGTTTAGCCATACGCGTTAGGAATCATACGATTACGGTTGGTATCTATACGTCCTGTAGGGGCGAACTGTGTTCGCCCGCGGTAAGCCTACCGTCCCACGATTTCAACCGTCCCATTCCCACATTCCCCGTAGGTGCGAACCCATGTGTTCGCCCACATGATTCTATCAACCCCCACGGCAAACACGTAGAGAACGACCCCCGTGTCGTTCCGTGATGTGGGATACAGCCATACGTTGTTGGGGCGCGCGCGTCTACGGGCGTTACACAGGGCAGACACATGGGTCTGCCCCTACATCCTACCCGTTGACGTACCGTAGGGGGCGGGGTTCTCCCACCCGCGTTCCCAACCCAAGCATTTTTGTAGGCCGTAGGGACAGGGCTTGCCACTGTCCGTCCGGAAGATGTAACAGGATTAACCCCAAGACGCACAGCACATGCCCCTACCTACCGCGCAGGATGATTCTTTTAATCCAAGAAGGGATGTTCATATGATACTCGATACCATCGCGCAGTCCGCCAAAGAACGCGTGGCGCGCACAAAGCAGATAGTACCGTTTGACGTGGTGCGGGAAAAGGCGCTCGCCCTCGCCAAGGCCGAGCCGCAGGAAAACCGCTTCCGGTTTGAGGCCGCGCTCAAAGGGAGCGATATCGCCTTCATCTGCGAGGTGAAGAAGGCCTCCCCCTCCAAGGGCGTGATTGCCGAGGAGTTCCCCTACGTTCGTATCGCGCGGGACTACGAACAGGCGGGGGCCGCCGCCATCTCGGTGCTCACCGAGCCGCAGTATTTCCTCGGCAATGACGCGTATCTCACCGAGATTCACAAGGCCGTTACCGTCCCCGTGCTGCGCAAGGATTTTACGGTGGATGACTACCAAATTTACGAGGCCAAGATTATCGGCGCCGACGCGGTGCTGCTCATCTGTGCGCTGCTCGATACCTCCACCCTCCGGCGTTCCCTTGCGGTGTGTGAGATGCTCGGCCTCAGCGCCATCGTCGAGGCGCACACCGAGGGCGAGGTGCAAAGCGCCCTTAATGCGGGTGCGAGGATCGTGGGGGTAAACAACCGCAACCTCAAAACCTTTGAGGTGAACCTGGAAACCAGCCTGCGCCTGCGCGCGCTGGTGCCGCCCGAGGTACTGTTTATCGCCGAAAGCGGCATCAAAACCGCACAGGATATCGCCCGCTTGCGGGACGCGGGGGTAAACGCGGCGCTGGTCGGTGAGACGCTGATGCGAAGCCCCGATAAGAGAGCCATGCTCAATGCCTTAAAGGGAGTGCCCGTTCGAACGCCATCGTCGGCCAACATGTAGGGGGCGGCGTCCCCGACGCCCCGCGTGTTAACCATCCGCGCAAGGAATAACCACGTTTCCTGTAGGGGCGAACTGTGTTCGCCCGTGGTAAACCTCTCTCCCCGTGGTCCCTAGGCGAGAAACATCTGCGTTCCCCACAGGGGCAACCCTTGCGGTCGCCCAATCTGAATCCCGGGTAGGTTTTAATATGCGGACAGGGGCAAGCCCTGTCCCTACAACGTAATTTCTTGCACACCCCGCAGATTAACCCTGCATATGCATCAGGCAACTAAAAGGGAGCGGATATCTTATGAATAATGCTCTTTCCCCAAAAAACAGGACAAAGATTAAAATCTGCGGCTTATCACGGTCGCAGGATATCGAGGCGGTGAACGCGGCGCTGCCCGATTTCATCGGCTTTGTGTTCGCCGAAAGCCGCCGCAGGGTGTCGGAAGAACAGGCGCGGTCACTCAAGGCGACGCTGGATGCGCGCATCGCGGCGGTGGGGGTGTTCGTCAACGCGCCTGCCGAGCAGGTCGCGCGCCTGTGCGAGGAAGGGGTTATCGATATCGCCCAGCTGCACGGCGACGAGGACGTAGCGTACATCGCAAGGCTCAAACAGCTCACCGGCGCCCCCGTTATCAAGGCGGTGCGCGTGCAGTCGGCGGCGGATATTCTTGCCGCGCAAGCGCTGCCCTGCGACGGCCTGGTGCTCGATACCTACGCGCCGAACGCCTACGGCGGTAGCGGCCGGACGTTTGATTACGCGCTGATCCCCCCGCTCGAAAAGCCCTTTTTCCTCGCGGGCGGTTTAAACGCGCAGGCCCTGCCCGCCGCCCTTGCCCGGCACCCCTACGCCGTGGATATCAGCAGCGGCGCGGAAAGCGACGGGGTGAAGGACAGTGTCAAAATTGCCGAATTGGTAGCGATGGTGCGCGGGCGGGGATAAAGGCGGATTTTGTAGGGGCGATCCTTGCGGTTACCCGACATCCAGCCGTACACATCGGGCCGCATCCACTGTATTCGTGTTCAATACTACTGCGGGATATGCGGGCGGGAGAACCCCGCCCCTACACCCCCTCACCATACGCCCCATGGTTTCAATCGCACCCACGGCAAACACGTAGGGAACGACCACCGTGTCGTTCCGGGATGTGTTATAGCGCCACAGGGATGTAGGCATGTTTGTGCGTCCCTGTAGGGGCGCGCATTGCACACACGCAGCCACCCGCACACACGCAGAATATCCGCGGGCGGCTGATAGCCGCCCCTACGGCCACCCTTTTACCACACCGTGGTTTACACACGCACACCCACGGCGAATGCGTAGGGGCGGGGTTCTCCCGCCCTCGTTCCCCCCCGCATCCACGGGTGGTATCTTCGCCATTACATGCCCCCAATATCAAATTCAACGGATAGATAAACCCCACAAAACCAAATGTATCGGCGCACAAACACACCGCGTCGGAAAGGAAGGATAGATTCATGGCAAAGGGACGTTTTGGTTCCCACGGCGGGCAGTATGTGCCCGAGACCCTCATGAACGCCCTCATAGAGCTGGAGGCAGCCTATGAGCATTATAAGAAGGATGAAAGTTTTGGGCAAGAACTTGCCGCACTGTTGAAAGACTATGCTGGCCGCCCGTCGCTGCTCTACTACGCCGAGAAAATGACGCGCGACCTCGGCGGCGCGAAAATCTACCTCAAGCGCGAGGATTTAAACCACACCGGCTCGCACAAGATCAACAACGTGCTCGGGCAGGCGCTGCTCGCGAAACGGATGGGCAAGACCCGCCTGATCGCCGAAACGGGCGCGGGGCAGCACGGCGTCGCCACCGCCACCGCCGCGGCGCTGATGGGGATGGAGTGCGATATCTTCATGGGCAAGGAGGACACCGAGCGCCAGAAGCTCAACGTCTTTCGCATGGAGCTGCTGGGGGCGGCCGTTCACCCCGTAACGAGCGGCACCATGACCCTAAAGGACGCGGTGAACGAGACCTTTCGCGAGTGGACCAGCCGCATCGACGACACACACTACGTCATCGGCTCGGTGATGGGGGCACACCCGTTCCCCACCATCGTGCGCGATTTTCAGGCTGTCATCGGGCGGGAGGTGCGCGCGCAGATGCTTGCCCTTGAGGGGCGCCTGCCTGACGCGCTGCTCGCCTGCGTGGGCGGCGGCAGCAACGCCATGGGGCTGTTCCATGATTTCTTTGGCGACCCCTCGGTGGCGCTCATCGGCTGCGAGGCGGCGGGTTTAGGCGTGGATAACCCCAAGAACGCCGCGACCTTCGCCAACGGTACCCTCGGCATCTTCCACGGCATGAAGTCGTACTTCTGCCAGGATGAATACGGGCAGATCGCGCCCGTTTACTCGATCTCGGCGGGGCTGGATTACCCCGGCATCGGCCCCGAGCACGCCTACCTGCACGATACGGGCCGCGCACAGTACGTGCCTATCACCGACGAGGAGGCCGTGGCGGCGTTTGAGTACCTCTCAAAAACCGAGGGCATCATCCCCGCCATCGAGAGCGCGCACGCCGTGGCCTATGCCCGCAAGCTCGCGCCCACCATGGGTAAGGATAAGATCATCGTCGTGAACCTCTCGGGGCGCGGCGACAAAGACGTAGCCGCCATCGCGCGGTACAGGGGGGTGAACCTTCATGAATAGAGTGCAGAATGCGTTCGCCTTCGGCAAGGCGTTCATCCCGTTTGTGACGGCGGGCGACCCGAACCTCGAAACCACCGAGCGGCTGGTGCTCGCCATGGCCGAGGCGGGCGCCGATTTGATAGAGCTGGGCATCCCGTTCTCCGACCCCATCGCCGAGGGCTTAGTCATCCAGCGCGCCGACGAGCGCGCGCTCGCATCCGGCACCACCACCGACAAAATCTTTGAGATGGTGCGCCGCCTGCGCAAAAAAACCGACGTGCCCCTCGCCATGATGACCTATGTAAACCCCATCTTCGTTTACGGCGCCGAGCGCTTTATGGCACAGTGCAAGGTGTGCGGGGTAGACGCGGTGATCGTGCCCGACCTGCCGCTTGAGGAAAAGGATGAACTGCTGCCCGCCTGCGAGCGGAGCGGCGTGCTGCTCATCTCGCTGATTGCGCCCACCTCCAAGGAGCGCATCACCGCTATCGCAAAGGAGGCGCAGGGGTTTGTGTACTGCGTGTCCTCCCTCGGCGTCACGGGCGTGCGCAGCGAAATCACCACCGACATCGGCGAGATGGTCGCCCTTGTAAAGAGCGCGCAGAACATCCCCTGCGCGGTGGGCTTCGGCATCTCCACCCCCGAGCAGGCCAAGGCGATCGCGGGCAAGGCCGACGGAGCGATCGTGGGCAGCGCGATTGTTAAAATTGTCGAGCAGTACGGGGAGAACAGCATCGAGCCGGTGCGCGCCTATGTGCGGCAGATGAAGCAGGCCATCGCGGGAGATTAGGGGGAATTGTCCACGGGCGATTGATAATCGCCCCTACATTCTCCGCCGACAGCCACGTAAATACAGGGGGCGTCGGGGACGCCGCCCCCTACAACACCCCTGTTGCCCGTGTTGTAGGGTTGTAGGGTTGTAGGGGAGACCTTGGGTCTCCCGCAAAAATCACCGCGCGCTCTGGTTGAAACCACGGGCGAACACACGGGTTCGTCCCTACGGCGTAACGGGCAGACGTTTGTAGGGGCAGACCCATGTGTCTGCCCCGGTATGGATGTATCCGCCGTATTCTGTGGTACATCTCCTCATGGTAGGGGGCGGCGTCCTCGACGGCCCGCAGATTCTCCGAATGACCATGGGTGGGGTGTAGGGGCGGGGTTTTCCCGCCCCTATGCTAACCACAACCCTCTGTAGGGGAGCGCAATGTGCTCCCGCGGTCTGACCGTACGCTGGATAAAATCCGCGGGAGGCCAATGGCCTCCCCTACAATCCTATAACCACCTTGTCGCCATGTTGTAGGGGGCGGCGACCTCGGCGCCATGCGGCCACCCGCCGCACCATGGTGATGGTGGGCAACTACGGGACGTCAGGGACGCCGCCCCCTACACAATTCCACAGGACGGCGTCCACGGCGTGCGGGAGCAAATATCTGCAAGGCCTCCGCCGTTTCATCAGAAAGAAGGTACCCCATATGGTTTTTGTATTAAAGCCCGACGCCACCAAGGCGCAGATTGACGCGTTCGTCAAGCGCATCGAGGCGCAGGGGCTCTCCACCTTTTTAAGCGTCGGCACCGAGCACACGGTGGTGTGTTTAATCGGCAACACCGCCAAGGTGGATGTGGATTTTATGGTGCAGACCAACGACATCGTGGCCTACGGCAGGCGTGTGACCGAGCCATACAAGGCGGTGAACCGCACGGTGCACCCGGACAATACGCTCATCAAGGTGGGGGAGGCCACCCTCGGCGAGGGGTTCTTCCACGTGATCGCCGGCCCCTGCTCGGTGGAAAGCGAGGAGCAGATTATTGCCGTGGCAAAGTCGGTAAGGGCAGCCGGGGCGACGCTGCTGCGCGGCGGGGCGTTTAAGCCGCGCACGTCGCCCTACGCCTTCCGCGGCCTGCAGGAGGAGGGTATCCGCCTGCTGCTTGCTGCGAAGAAAGAGACCGGCCTGCCGCTCGTGACCGAGATCATGAACCAGACGCAGCTGCCGCTGTTTGACGAGGTGGACATCATCCAGGTGGGCGCGCGCAACATGCAGAACTTCGACCTTTTGCGCGAGCTGGGGCGATGCCAGAAGCCCATCCTGCTCAAGCGCGGCTTTGCCAACACCATCGAGGAGTTTTTGATGAGCGCCGAATACATCGTGAGCGAGGGCAACCAAAACGTCATCCTATGCGAGCGCGGCATCCGCACCTACGAAACCATGACGCGCAACACCCTCGATATCTCCGCCGTGCCGCTTTTAAAGCAGAAATCCCACCTGCCCGTGATCGTAGACCCCAGCCACGCCGCGGGCATCCGCAGCCTGGTACCCGCCCTTTCGCGCGCAGCGGTGGCGGCGGGCAGCGACGGCCTGATGATAGAAACGCACCAGAACCCCGCCGAGGCGCTCTCGGACGGCGCGCAGTCGCTGGACCTGCCGGCCTTCTCGGCGCTCATGCAGGATATTCGCCGCCGCGCGGCGTTTGAGGGTAAGGCCATGCGGGGGTAGGCTGTCTGTACGGAAACAAAATATACACCATGTGGTGTCAGAGCTCCAATATATTCCACCATTCTCCTCCTGAACTTAGCAGGTCAAGAGGATGTAAAAATATAGTAAAGTGCATTGTTCCCGCATAATTTCATGCTATCATATTGATAGCAGTACTTAAAAAAGACTTCATAGCAGCTACCGCCTCCGTTGAAGCTGCAACATGCTTTATGAATCTGTTTTAACAATTATGTGCGGGGTAACATACCATGAAAATCACCGTCGCAGGCACCGGCTATGTCGGCTTGGTTGCGGGTGTGTGTTTTGCCGAGGTAGGGCACGACGTCACCTGCGTGGATATCGACGAAAAAAAGGTAGTGCTCATGCAATCGGGCGTTTCGCCCATCTACGAGCAGGGGCTCGAGGAGCTTATGCAAAAGAACAACGCCGCGGGGCGGCTGCACTATACCACCGACTACAGGGCCGCCTACCGCGATGCGGACGCCATCTTCATCGGCGTGGGTACCCCTGAGCAGCCGGACGGCTCGGCCAACCTCACCTACATAGCCACCGTGGCGCGCCAGATTGCCGAGACCATCGAGAAGGACTGCCTGGTGGTGGTAAAATCCACCGTGCCCGTAGGCACCAACGACAAGGTGGAGCAGTTCATCAACGACTTTCTCGTAAACGACGTAAAGGTGGAGGTGGCCAGCAACCCCGAATTCCTCGCGCAGGGCTCGGCGGTGCACGACACCTTCCACGCCGCGCGCATCATCATCGGCACCGAGAGCGAGTACGCAAAGTACCTTCTGCACGAGATCTACGAGCCGTTTCACCTGCCCATCGTGTCGGTGAACCGCCGAAGCGCCGAGATGATTAAGTACGCCTCCAATGACTTTCTGGCCCTAAAGCTTTCCTATATGAACGACCTCGCCAACCTCTGCGAGCTGGTGGGAGCCGATATTCAAGACGTCGCGGCGGGCATGTCCTACGACGCGCGCATCGGGGCAAAGTTTTTAAACGCGGGCGTGGGCTACGGCGGCAGCTGCTTCCCCAAGGACACCAAGGCGCTTAAATACCTCGCGCGCCAGCACGGCTACCACCTGCGCACGGTAGAGGCCGCGGTGGACATCAACACCGAGCAGAAGCTCAAGCTGTTTGAGAAGGCCTCCAAGCGGCTGATCACCTTAAACGGCCTCAAGGTTGCCGTGCTGGGGCTTACCTTTAAGCCCGGCACCGACGATTTGCGCGAGGCGCCCTCGCTCGACAACATCCCGCTGCTGCTTAAGCACGGCGCGGAGGTGTTCGCCTACGACCCCGTGGGCAGAGAGAACTTTTTAAAGCACTTCCCCTCCGGCGTCACCTGTGTCTCCTCCCCCGAGGAGGCGCTCGAGCAGGCCAACGTCTGCTTCATCTTCACCGAATGGCCGCAGATCCAGGCGATCCGGCCCGAAACCTACAAGAAGCGGATGCGCACCCCCCTTGTGTACGACGGGCGCAACATCTACCCGCCGCAGGCGATGAAAGACGCCGGGGTGGAGTACTATTCCATCGGCCGCGTGCTCATATAGCGCATACTGCCCTTTAAAGGAGTACCGTCATGCAGGAACTAAACCCGCCTATCGCTCATAAGATCATACTGGTAACAGGCGCCGCGGGGTTTATCGGCTACCATCTCTCACGCGCGCTCCTTAGGGCGGGCGCCCGGGTGGTAGGGTTTGATAACCTCAACAGCTATTACGACGTTTCGCTGAAACAGGCGCGCCTGAAAGAGCTTGAGACCTACCCCTCCTTTACCTTTGTGAAGGGCGACCTGGCGGATAAGGCCGCGGTGGACGCGCTGTTTGCCGACTATCGCCCCGAGACTATTGTCAACCTCGGCGCGCAGGCGGGCGTTCGCTACAGCATTGAGAACCCCTACGCCTACCTCCAGTCCAACGTCACGGGCTTTTTGAATATCCTTGAGGCCTGCCGGGCGAACCCGGTAAGGCATCTGGTGTACGCCTCCTCCAGCTCGGTATATGGTGCCAACACCAAGGTGCCCTTTTCGGTGGAGGATAAAACCGACACTCCCGTCAGCCTCTACGCCGCCACCAAAAAGGCGGATGAGCTGATGGCCTACACCTACAGCCACCTCTACCGCATCCCCTGCACGGGGCTACGCTTCTTTACGGTGTACGGCCCCTTCGGCCGGCCGGATATGGCCTACTTCTCCTTCACCCAGCAGATTCTCGCGGGGCAGCCTATCGCGGTGTACAACCACGGTGACCTGTACCGCGATTTCACCTACATCGACGATATCGTCGCCTGCATCCTGCGCATGCTCGACAGCCCGCCTGTAACCTCACAGGACACCGCGCCCTGCAGAGTGTACAACATCGGTAACAATCGCCCCGAAAAGCTGCTTGATTTTATCTGTGCACTGGAAAATTGCCTGGGCAAAAAGGCTCAGCTTACGCTGCTGCCCGTGCAGCCGGGCGACGTGTACAAAACCTGCGCCGATGTATCCGCTCTTGAACGCGACTTTGGCTTTAAGCCGAGCACCCCTATCGCCGAGGGCCTCGCACGCTTCGTGACGTGGTATCGGGCGTATTACGGGGTATAATGGGTACCAAGCTCTTTAAAGAATTACTGGCTCACTTCCGGTTGACTTTACCATAAAATATGGTATAATTCCAATTGATTAACGATTGGGAGGCCGTCGAATGCCATCGCGTGCTTAATTTTTGAATAAATCTGCATAACAATACATCAGTCATTATTTGATGGCTTTGTTGTTGTGCGCTTCAAAAATTAAGTAAAAGCTGTATCATGGGTTGTTCGTGCGTACATCCCTGTCTATAAACACGCGATCGGAGGATATCCGATCGGATGATTTATCAGGCCATGCTTTATTCCTTAATTTTTGGGATAACGCATGGCCTTTTTGTGTACGGATTTTTTAACTGAATAAAGCCCTATACAGCTTTGGAAAGAAGCTGTAACCATGACACGATGGATTATAACCCCCCAAACCGCCCCCGCGGTTATCCGCGCCTGCAGCAAATGCGGCGGACAAAGCCGCTTTGTGTGCAGCCATAAATTCCGCGTAAACGCCAGCGGAAACCATCTGGATGTGTGGCTGATTTACAAGTGCCAGACCTGTGACACCACCTGGAACATGGAGCTCTTCGCGAGGGTAAAGCCCCGGCAGCTCGACAGCGCGCTGTATCAGCGGTTTTTAAGCAACGACGCCGCCACCGCGATGTACTATGCGTGCGACGCCTCTACCCTCGGTAAGAACAAGGCGGTGGTTTCGTATGACGACGTCGCGTATACGGTCGAAAAGACCTCGCTGCCTGAAGAGGCCGACGGTATAGAGATCGTCTCGGAATACGATTTGGGCATCCGCCTGGATAAGCTGATGAGCGAGGAGCTTGGCATCTCCCGAACAAAGGTGAAGGCGATGCTAAAACGCGGCGAGATTGCGGGCAGGGACATGGAGCTTTCGCCCAAAACCAAGGTAAAAGGAGTGCTGCGCCTCTACCTCAAGGCGCGTGCGGCGGAGCAGCCACGGAGCAAGGCATTATAGCCTCAAGCAACACTAAACCCGCAGAACGGCAGCGTCCTGCGGGTTTTCTCTTGTCCTGCGGGCAGAATAGTAAACAAAGCAGCTATCTGGCCGGCGCAAGTTGATAATTAACCATCTCTCAGAAGGGAAGGTACTTAAACCATGGATATCCTTCACGACAAAAGCATAAGGCCTATGCTCATCGGCACAGAAGAGTCTCTCTTCGACGACCCGAGCTACCTCTACGAGCTGAAGCTGGACGGTATGCGCTGCATCGCGTATCTGGTCAGCGACTCCACCGACCTGCGGAGCGAGCGCAGCGTTGGGATGCTGCCGACGAAGGTGCCGGAGCTCACGGGCATCCACCGGCAGGTAAAGCACCCGTGTATCCTCGACGGCGTGTTGTCGAATACGGTAAACAGCGCACCGGTTTCCTTTGAGCGTCAACGACGCAGCTTACTGTCCGACGGATTCAAACCAGCAGTACCACAAAATCCTATCACCTTTGTGACGTTTGATATATTGTATCTGGATGGCGAGCCGACCACTCATCTGCCGCTTTTGCGGCGCAAGCGTTTATTGTCCGAAACCGTTGTTGAAAATGAGCGGCTGACAGTCGCGCCCTATATTGAAGGGGAGGGGACGGCCCTTTACGAACTGTCAAAGCGGCGGGGATTGGAGGGCATTGTCGCCAAGCACAAAGAGAGCCGGTATTCCTGCAATCAGCGCACGAAAGACTGGGTGATGATTAAAAATATTTCGCGCGACGATTTTATTGTATGCGGATATGCCTTTAAGGGGGGCGATGCCGTGAGCCTGATACTCGGCGCTTTTGACGCGCACGGCGTGCTGTTTGATTGCGGTTCTGTGATGGCGGACGTTTCCGGCGAGGCGTTTCGGCGTATCCAAGAGGCCGAAAGGGTTGCGTACCCGCTGTTTGCCGGGGAAAGCCCGCAAACGGTATGGCTCAAGCCAGAGCTGGTTTGCGCCGTCAGATATACGCGCCTGCAGCCCGGCGGCCTGCGCCAGCCGGTTTTCATGGGGCTGCAGGAGAACCGAGATGCGGGGGCGTGCAGGGTTTGAGAGTAGATATAAGAATCCCCGCAAAGCTATGAGCTTTGCGGGGATTTACTGGTTGCGGAGGTGGGACTTGAACCACACGACCTTCGGGTTATGAGTTGCCCGTAATACTTTTCTTGGGTTGTGCACTGTAAAACATCGTCGATGTCATGAGGTTTCTTAATTATAACATTTGATAAAGTTTTATAATTTTGTGCAACTTTTGATAATGCTGTGCACTAAATATGCACCCAAAAAAGCCTTTTGAATAAAGGTCAGGTAGTTTGTTCTTTAAGCTTTGGCACAGACTTTTGATAGACTATTGTCGTGCTCGCGACATCTCATAGGCCACATCAATAATCATATCTTCCTGCCCGCCAACCATTTTTCGCTTACCCAGCTCCACGAGTATCTCTCTTGGCTCCAGCATAAATTTCTCAGCGGCGCGATAGGTATGCAGTAGAAAGCTTGAATATACCCCGGAGTACCCCAGCATCAGCGGCGCGGTACGTATAATCTGCGGGCGCTGCATAATAGGCTCGACAACCTCCTCGGCCAGATCCATAGTAAAATTGATATCCATGCCGGTGTAGTACCCAAGACGGTCAAGCACAGCTGCGATGACCTCCAGTTGGCAGTTTCCGGCTCCGGCACCAAGACCTCGGCAGGTAGCGTCTATGTATGTTGCACCCGCCTGAGCGGCGGCAAGCGAGTTTGCAACGGCAAGCCCCAGATTATTGTGCGCATGAAACCCCACGGGGATGTCTAGATTCTCGCAGAGGTTGCTCACCCGGGCGCTGACGTCGTCAGGCGTCAAATACCCTGCCGAATCAGCAAGGTTGATATACTGCGCACCCGCGTCCTGCATAATCTTTGCCTGCTCCAGCAGCATTTTTGGCGTTGCCATATGAACCATCATCAAAAAGCCTACCGCCATCATGCCGGATTTTTCAGAGTAACGGATATGCTGAATGGCCACGTCGGCTTCAGTGCAGTGGGTGGCCACGCGAACGGCGTTCGCACCGCGTTCCTGTGCCCGCTTTAAGTCTTCGATGGTGCCGATGCCGGGCAGAAGAAGAACACCCAGCCTTGCATTCTTAATCACGCCGCTGGCAGCGGCAATCAACTCCAGTTCATTGGTACCCGACATTCCGTAATTAATGGAGGAACCGGCAATACCGTCACCGTGGCTGATTTCTATAATGCTTACACCGGTATTGTCGAGCCCGCCCGCAATGGCGGCGACCTGCTCCGTTGTAAAGCTGTGACTTACCGCATGGCTGCCGTCACGCAGTGTGGTATCAACCAGATTAATTTTTTGCGAATTTTTAACCATATATTAAACCCCATTCCTGCTATTGTTACAAACATTATTTCGCCTGAAGATCCACCGCCAGCTTCTCTGCAACCGCTATTGCGGCGGAATTGATGATGTCAAGGTTGCCCGAATATCTCGGTAGGAAATCTCCTGCGCCTTCCACCTGTACAATAACAGTTACTTTATTGCCTTCCACAAGGGGAGGTACCCTGAGGTGGTACCCCGGTACATAGCTTTGCACCTCGGTAACGATTTGGTTAACAGAGTCGATAATCTTCTTTTCGTTCGGATTCTTAACGATTGAATAGATGGTATTCGACATCATCAGGGGAGGCTCTGCCGGGTTGAGTACGATAATTGCCTTGCCCTTATCGGCTCCGCCGAGGGTTACTATCGCCTTTGAGGTTGTTTCAGTGAATTCATCAATGTTGGAACGTGTACCCGGGCCTGCACTTTTTGAAGAGATGCAGGCGACAATCTCTGTATAGCTGCTGTCCGCCACACGGTTGATTGCATAAATGATGGGGATTGTAGCCTGCCCCCCACAGGTTACCATGTTGAAATTGTCATTGTGGCTTACCTTGTCGAGGTTCACACAGGGTACCACATACGGGCCCACCGCTGCGGGGGTCATATCTATTACAAGCTTCCCCGCGGCCCTAAGCAGCGGAGCGTGCACAAGGTGTGCCGATGCGCTGGTAGCATCAAATACAATCTTTACCTCGGGGTCTTCAACAATTGCGTGTACCCCCCTTGTAGAGGTCTTAAATCCCATTTTTGCGGCGCGTAAAATCCCTTCTGATTCAATAATTCCCGACATATAAGACATTTCAAGATTCCGGCTGCGTATCACCTTATACATCAGGTCGGTTCCGATATTTCCCGGGCCGATGATACCAACTTTAATTTTTTGACCCATTGTTCATACTCCATTTCTGCTACACGCATTTATTCATATTTAACCACGGCACCCGTATCCGCCGAAGAAACCATCTTGGAATAGATGGAAAGATACCCGCGCGAGAATTTTCCATCCTTCGGTTTCCAAGCCTCCAAGCGACGTGTGAGCTCTTCATCAGGAATGAGCAGGTTTAGCTTTCCTTCGATCACATCAATCTCGATACGGTCACCGTCCTGTACAACGGCAATCGGTCCACCATCTGCCGCCTCGGGGGAAACATGTCCAACAAAGCACCCATTATTGGTACCCGAGAACCGCCCGTCTGTCACCAGCGCGGTGGATTTTGCAAGCCCCAACCCGTTTAAATACTTCATTGCCTTGTACATCTCGCGCATTCCCGGCCCCCCCTTAGGGCCTTCATAACGGATAACCACTACCGTGCCTTCGGTAATCTGCTTTGCAAGAATCGCCTGCTCGGCATCCTCTTCACAGTCGAACACCCGCGCGGTGCCGGTAAACTGCCAAACCGAAGGGTGGATAGCACCGGGCTTTGAGATCGCCGTATTGGGAGCAAGGCTCCCGCTTAGTACGGCCAGCCCGCCCGTCACGCTGAAGGGGGTGTCCAGCGTGCGAACAATCCGGGTATTGGCCGGGTATTTAAAACGGTAGTCCCTTATGCTCTCCTCAATGCTTTTTCCGGTTACGGTAAGGCATTCTGTATGCAGCAGGGGCAGTAGATTTTGCATGACACGCGGTATGCCGCCTGCCAGATAAAAGTCGTTCATATCGTATTCGCTTGCGGGGTTTACCTTTGCGAGTATGGGGGTTTCCGCGCTTAATGCTCGGAAGGCATCGATTACCCTTATGGGAAGCTCTGCTTCATAGGCAATGGCGGAAAGATGCAGCACGGCATTGGTGGAGCCGCTGGTACTAAGGCATACCCGTATGGCGTTTTCAATGGCTTCTCGGGTAATAATCCTGCGCGCTGTAATCTTGTTACGCACCATCTCGCAGATGGTTTGGCCTGTCTGCTGCGCAATGCGAATTCTGTCAGGATGGGGAGCGGGTATAAGCGCGCAGCCCGGTAAAGACATGCCCAGCGCCTCAGCGACGCAGCACATGGTGTTTGCCGTGCCATAAAACGAGCAGGAGCCGCAGGAAGAGGTGCAGGTTTCCTCTAAATTGTTTAAGTCCTCTATGGTGATGGCCCCGTTTTTAAGCATACCTACCGCTTCGGAAGTGGATGTAAGGTCGGCTTTTCTTCCGTCAAACACCACTCCTCCCATCATCGGCCCCCCTGGCAGGAAGATGCAGGGGATGTCCAGACGCGCAGCAGCCATCAGCATGCCCGGTACAATCTTATCGCACGAACCCATCAATACCAGCCCGTCGAGCGCGTGCGCCTTTGCCATGGTTTCAATATCGTTTGCGATCAGCTCGCGTGAAGGCAGGGCATAATGCATGCCGTCGTGCCCCTGCGCCGTTCCATCACATACTCCGATTACGCCAAACTCCGCTGCGGTTCCGCCCGCGCGGTAGATCCCTTGCTTGACATGCTGAGCAAGTTCTCTCAGATTGAAATGCCCGGGCACCAGTGTGCTCCAGGCATTGGCGATGCCGATAATGGGGCGCTTCAAATCATCATCGCTGTAACCCATAGATTTGTAAGCGCAACGGTTAATCGAAAACTCTTCGGGGTTTAAGAAAATCTGCTCGCTTTGCATCTGTATCCCCCTCTGTTATTGCTTTTTGTTTTCTTTCAGCATTACCTGGATAATAGCGCTATGGTCGAGCGCGCCCAATCCCTGCTCAAAGGCCCTTTGATAAAAACCTGTCGCCACCTCGGTAATGGGGGCGACGCAGCCCATATCCTGAGACATCTGCAGCGAAAGCCGCAGGTCTTTAAGCATAAGCTGCAGGCGGGCAGCGGATTCGTAGTGATTAGGTACAATATGCTTCATCACGGAACGCTCCAGCATGCGGCTGTTACCCCATGAATTTACCAGTACCTCGTAGAGAAGCTCCATGTTTAACCCGTGGTATTCGGCAATCGTCATGGCTTCACACACCACGGCCTGGTTTACACCGGCGAGAAGCTGGTTGATAAGTTTTGTGGCTTCGCCGGCCCCAGACAGCCCCATGTAGCAAAAGTAAGATGAAAAAGCGCCGATAACCGATTTGGCTCTTTCATAAGCCTCTTGGTTTCCGCCCACCATTACCGTAAGGGTTCCAGCCTCGGCACCCTCCATACCGCCACTCACGGGGGTGTCTAAAAAGTACGCCTGCCGTTCGGCAAAGGATACTGCCATCTCTTGCGAGGTGATGGGGGAAACGGTGCTGCAATCAAAGAGGATGCAGCCCGGGCGTACAACAGGCAAAATCTGTGCACACACGCTTTTTAACGCGGCGTCCGCGGTCAGGGAGATACCGATCATATCGGCGTCGCTCGCGGCGTCTTCCAGCTTTTCGCATACCCGCGCGCCCTGTTTTTGCAGTTCGAGCACATTGTTCCAGCTTGCGTCATGAAGATTCCATACAGTGAGCTTGTATCCCGCCTTTAACAGATTATGGGCTATTCCGCTGCCCATGGCGCCTGTTCCTAAAAAACTTATGTTCATGTTCGTTCTCCGGTTTCTATGAATTCATTCCTTATAGCATTTTATAAGCAAATTTCATGCCAACCGGTAAAACCGTACAAGCGCATGGGTTTCTTGGGTCAACCCGCAGACCAGAACATAGACCTCTTTTGCGATACAAAGCAATTTAAGTCTCATTTTAAAACGTTTTTGTTGCAATGCGTCATTTTATATGCTATTCTAAAAAATATACAAAGGGGGATATAAAATGACGACGATTTTTATTAATGTTCCCGAAATCGAATTGCAGGATGAATTTAAAAGTGCCTTAAAACAGC
Source organism: Bacillota bacterium (assembly GCA_023412215.1). Classification (GTDB taxonomy): domain Bacteria; phylum Bacillota; class Clostridia; order Oscillospirales; family Ruminococcaceae; genus Acetanaerobacterium. The sequence continues at coordinate 82,171 of JAEYNX010000006.1, forward strand.
TTGGATACGACAATATTCAGCTTGAAATAAGCAATTACGTGGGCAGGTCGCAGGAGCTTATTCGCAAGATACGGTCGGAAGTGGTTATTGCGAGAGGCCTTGGTGCAATGGATATCCGCGAAAAGCTGCCTCAAGTGCATGTTGTTGACATTGAAACAACCGTCTACGATCTTTATCAGGCGGTGATGGAATGCAAAAAAAAATATGGCGCAAGAAAGGTTGGTATTTTTTCTACCGACACATTTCTGTGTAACACCAGCCTGCTCGGGGATATGACTCAAACAGAATTATGCCAATACCCCGTAAAACAGGAAACAGATATTGTTGAAGCGCTTAAAGACGGGCTTTTCTCGGGTGTAGAGGCCTTTGTTGGCGGCAAAACCGCTTTTATGATCTGCCGGGAACGGGAGATACCCTTTGTCGGTATCCGTGTTGGCAAAGAGGCGGTGGAGCATTCGGTACGCGAGGCGGTCAGTACGGTACGTATCCTCGAACAGGAGCGTGCAAAAACCACCCTCATGGAAAAGGTGCTGGATAGTACCCGTGACAGCATCGTGGCAATAGACCAAAACGGACGCGTTACGCAGATGAACCGACAGGCAATGGCCTTGTTTCAGATAAAAGGAGAAACAGTAGGCATGCCGGTGGAGGGCTTCTTCCCCGAATCGGAATGGAAAAAGCACATTAAGGATACGCATGCCTTTGAATGGGTTACCAAGATTGCCGGGCGGCTGTGTATGGCACAAAGTACGCCAATTTTGGTTCACGGTGAGTGCCGCGGGCTGTTGTTTGCAATCCAGAACTCAGACCAGATACAGAAAGCGGAAAACAGGATCCGCAACGAGCTAAGCAAAAAGGGGTTGGTGGCAAAGTATCATTTCCCCGACATCTTAGGTGAAAGCAGGCAGATACGCCAAAACATCCAAGAGGCCTGCAAATACAGCAGGGTTGACTCCAATGTTCTGATTATCGGAGAAACCGGCACGGGCAAAGAATTGTTTGCCCACAGCATTCACAGTGCGAGCAGCAGGAGTTCCGAGCCTTTTGTAGCTGTAAACTGTGCCGCTCTGCCCGAAAACCTGCTTGAAAGCGAGCTGTTCGGCTATGTTGAGGGAGCCTTTTCCGGCGCTGTACGCGGCGGAAAATCTGGGCTCTTTGAGCTTGCGCACAAAGGAACTATTTTTCTGGATGAGATCGGCGAATTGCCCATTACCCTTCAAGCCAAGCTGCTGCGTGTACTGCAGGAGAAGGAGATCCGCCGCATTGGTGATGATAAGATTATCCCGGTGGATGTGCGGGTTATCTCAGCCACCAACATCAAGATTGAAGAGAGGGTACGAAACGGCGATTTTCGCCCCGACCTGTATTATCGGTTAAATCTTTTGGATATCCGGCTTTATCCGCTCAGGCAGCGCCCGGAGGATATTCCTTTGCTGGCACAGAACTTTATTGAGCGCAACATTAAGAGCATGAGGCCGGATATTAAAAAAATCCTTCCCGAGGCTCTGGCGCTGCTGCAGGCCTATAGCTGGCCGGGGAATGTGCGCGAACTGCGCAATATCTGCGAAAAGCTGGTGGTTTTGTGCGAAGGTGATACCATCGATGCAGAAAGTGTGAAAGAATTACGCCTTGAAGCTGAGCAAAAAGAAAGCTATCCGCCTCTGCGTGCGGATACCGAACAAGAGATACGGTATATGGTGGAAAAGATGGGGATTAAAAAAGGAGAGTTGGCAAGGCAGATGGGCATCAGCCGTTCCACACTTTGGCGCCAGATGAACAAGAAAACGTCAACGTGAACCATTTTTGTTTCATGTGTTTGCATGAAGTATGGGGTGTCTGCAGATGTTCACACAAAAACTGCCCCCCGCTGCAAACACCGCCAAAAAGAAGCGCGCAGACGTTTTTAAACTGCCCTCTGTGCGGCGCAAAAATTATGATATGAATAAGTGACTTCTGAGCAGTTTAACCTATAGGGCAGAACTGGCACACGAATTTTGCATTTTTCCTTCAGTTGGCATGGTTTTTGCATTCTTACTAAAGCAGACAGATGTTTTACTTGGAATGAGAAGCGCAACAAAGGAGAAATGTTAAGATGGATCAAAAACCAATTATCGCAATCCTGCAAGGGGATGCCACGGGTGTAGGCCCGGAAATTGTGGCGCGTTTGGCTGTAAACGGATTTTTCAGCCGATATTGCCGTCCGATTTTAATTGGCGACGCGCGTGTATTTGAAATGGGGCTTAAGATTATCGGTACCACAACGCCCTATTCGAGCATTACAGCCATAGATGAAGCCGACTGGGGCAAAGGGATGCCGATTCTCGACCTGAAAAACATCGACCCGCAAAAAATTACGATGGGAGAGGTTAACCCTGAATGCGGCGCTGCGTGCGTAGAGATGATAAAAATAGGAGTGGAGCTGTTTAAGCAGGGTAAGATTGACGGTATCTGCTTTGCCCCGTTTAATAAAAGCGCGATGAAGCTTGGCGGAAGCCCCGCGCCGAGTGAGCTGGAGCTGATGGCGATGTTGTTTAACATCACGGCGAGGTTCGGAGAAATCAACATGGTAGACGATGTTTGGACGACGCGCGTAACCAGCCATATTCCGCTTAGCTGCGTGGCGGAGGAATTAAGTGTAGCCAAAATAGTCGATTCTATCATTTTGGCAAACGACACCCTTATAAGTGCGGGTATAGAGCACCCGAGAATCGGGGTGTCGGCTCTTAACCCGCATGCAGGAGAACATGGCCTCTGCGGGGCAGAGGAGATTGAACTGATTGTTCCTGCGGTGAAACAAGCGATAGCTACGGGTATACAGGCCAGCGGCCCATATTCGTCGGATATCCTGTTTATCAAAGCCTTTAACAGAGAATTTGATGCCGCAGTTACCATGTTCCACGATCAGGGACAGATTGCACTGAAGTTGAGAGGCTTTGAGCAGGGCATTACCATCGGCGGCGGGTTCCCCCTGCCGGTTACCACCTGCGCACATGGTACAGCCCATGACATTGCAGGAAAATGCATTGCGAAAACCACCTCATTTGAAAATGCCGTTGTTATGGTAAGCCGTATGGCATCCAACACTGTAAACGAAGGAAGGCGAGAGTAGCATTGCCCTTTGCGGCTGGTTACGGTTTTAAGCCTTCTCTATGGTGACTAATCTTCAAAACGTGGTCGATACACCATGCATACCAATATCGGCAGCTGATGATGTTTGGAAGTCGGGAAGAAAGTAAACCGGTAAGTATATCGAAGGTGATTTTATGAATCTTACAAATACGGGCATGCTTATTCAAAACCAGAGCCAAAAGCAAAAGCTGATCTTAACGCCGGACATGAGGGAATCGTTAGAAGTCCTGCAGATGCCGCTTACGGAGCTTCAGAAAAAGGTTGAAGAATTAGTAATGGAAAACCCGGTGCTGGAGATAGATGAAGGCTACCATTTCGCCGAAACCCCTATGAGTATAGGCGCGGATTACAGCAGCGGCAGCAAACCGAACGATGAGTTTGCTGATTATAAGCTGTTTAATAGGCATTCGGATTCCAGCATCTATACAGGCAAGGATGATTATGACCCGTTTTTATTTCTTACAGAGGCCGTTTCCTTTACCCAACTGCTGCTAAACCAGCTCTCTGAGCTTAAGATAAGCCCCGAAACCGCAAAGATATGCTGGTACATCATCGGCAACCTCGATGAAAGAGGCTATCTGATTATCGATGTACCAGAGGTGGCAGATACTCTGAGGCTGCCTACCGAGGAGGCGGAAAACGCACTGAAGATTGTACAGCAAATGGAGCCTGCGGGGGTAGGGGCGCGCAGCCTGCGTGAATGCCTCACCCTGCAGCTTCTGCGGCAGCCCGATTGCCCTCCCGCTCTCCTTCAAATCGTCCGCCAGTGTATAGAACTGCTTGCCGAGAACAAAGTACAGGAGATTGCCAGAAGGGCAAATATCTCTACACCCCTCGCGCAGGAATACTGCTGCCGCATTCGCCGGCTGAACCCGGTTCCATCCAGCGGCTTTCACACCCATGCAGAGGAGCTTTTTGTAATTCCCGAGGCAACCGTAAAAGCCGACGACACCGGACGGTTGATTGTTGAGCAGAATAATCAGCCCCTTTTCGGCCTGTCTATCAACAATTACTATTTAACGCTGGCAGGGCAGACGGACGACCCGGCTACAGCGCAATACTTAAAGGCGAAGATAAAAAGGGCGGCGGCCTTCATACAGGAGCTTACTTTTCGCAAAAAAACCATTACCCGTGTGCTGGAGAAAATTATTGAAATGCAGCCCGACTACTTTCAGCAGGGCAAAACGTTTTTGCGCCCGATGGCTATCCAGGATATCGCGCAGGAACTGGAGCTCAACGAATCCACCATCAGCCGAGCCATTCAAAATAAATACATCCTGTGCCGGTACGGCACCGTCAGCATCCGGTCGCTGTTTACCGGTAAGGTGAAGAGCGCAACGCAGGATGAGGTATTCTCTTCCTTGTTTGTGAAGCATAAGATCAGCGATTTAATCGCAAACGAGAACAAAAGCAAGCCGCTTTCCGACCAGAACATCTGCGATTATCTCAGCCTTACCGGCATGATTGTTTCAAGAAGAACGGTGGCAAAATACCGCGACGAGATGAAGATACCGGCAGCATCCAAACGCAGATATCTCGGCTCACATCCGTACTCTTTGGCGATATAGTATTGTCGGAACAAGAAACGGCAGTCGTTGCGCGTGTGGTTTGCCGCGCAACGCGAATAATAAGGGGTTATAACAAAAGCCTTCCGAGCTTTTGTTATAACCCCTTTTCAAATATAGGTTTAAGCATCTTACAGCGTACTCAGCAACCGGGCGATGACGGGGAATATACATAAAACGGCCATTACCCGGCAGGTATGCATTAAAACGATCTTGGGGGTGTCCAGCCCCATTTCATCGGCTATCAAACCCATCTCGGCAATACCGCCGGGGATACCGCAAAACAGACAGGTGATAAACTCAAGGCCGGTGACACGATGGAGCACCCATGCCGTAATAAACGACATAAAAAACACTGCAATGAGGATGAGCAGCATTGGCAGAAACAGTTTTTCAATCGAGAACAGGGTGTGCCGCGTAATCTGGCTGCCGATATAGCATCCCGCGAGGATTTGAATTGCATCCCGCAGCATAGTGGGAACATGGATTTTTTGTGTCGCAACATTTGCCGCCGCAGTAAAGAGCAGCGCCCCTATAATCGCTCCCGCAGGAACGCCAAGCGCTTTAAAACTATAGCCGCCCACAAGGGCCACTGCTACCGAAAAGGCAAGCCATATACTACGCATCCTTAGGGGGGATGCTATGTGTGCAGGTTCCGGCAAGGGGTTTATGTCCGTGCTTTGTATCTTCCCGGCGGCGCGCATCGGCGTAAGAAACCGGCGGGCTAAAAAGGGCGGAAAGAACGAAACCACAAACACAAAACGAAACAGCTGCAGCAGCGTTACCTGTTCCGGGTTTGCGCCAAGCTCACCCGCAATCAGCGCAAGGTCGGAAACGCCTCCCGGCGCGCAGGAAAACAGCGCGGTCATCCAGTCCAGGGAAGTGGTTTTTATCATTAAGAGCGCAAACAATACGGTAAAGAACAGGAGCATGGCAATCAGTATTACCGCCGGTTTTGCCATTCGGCGCAGTTGCACAAGGTCGGCACGGGCAAACCGGCACCCTATGATCAGGCCGGAAAGCACCTGTGTTAATACGCGAAGGTTCGGAGGATATGTAAGATTCCCCACTGCCACTCCCAAAATCGCCGTGGCTATCATGGCGCCAATCATAGCTCCGGCAGGTATTTTAAGTGCCCGAGCCGTAAGGCCTCCTGCTGCGCCGACCCCTAAGACAAGCAATAACTGCATGATCGATTCCCCCATGGTGAAAATACGCCGACTGCCGCCGAGACGCGGAGAATTTGGGCAAAACCTCCGCCTGCCGCGTGTAAGCAAACCGCTTATACTAAATTCAATTTAAAAAGGAATGCTTCTAGGAGTGCTGGATATTCTCCAAAAAGACCTCTACCACCCTGCGAAGGTCGCTCGGATCTCCCACATTACCCGGAAAGATAATATAGGGCATGCCCGGGAAACGGCTTTCTCCGCCCGTCTGCCATACCGGAATACCAGGTAGAATCTGCCCGAGTACGAGGGCTCTTTTTACCCCAAGCCCATTTACGCCGATATCGCTGGAGGTGATGCCCCCCTTTGCAACGAGAAACTGCGGCTCGACACTCAGCTTTTGCACGATCCCGGTAAGTGCGCCGGAGATTTTCACGGCGATATTCAGTTCGTCCTCCGGGTTGCCGGTGTTTATGTCGATTCGTTCGCGGCGTGTCATCACCACTACGGTCTTCCCTTGTTCTATCAGCCTTTCACAAAGGCCCGTAACCCGCTTTTGTTCAGCTGCAAATGCGGCATCGTTCAGTACAAGATGCTGATCGAATATAACCTGCTCCACGGCTTGAAGCTCTGTGAGCAGCTTAAGCTGCTCCGTGGTCTTGTTGGTAAAGGAGCCTGCAATAATCAGCCCGCCATGGTGGTTATCGTGCGCGATAAGCTCATTGCGGGTAAGCAGCGAACGCCTTTCAATGCCGCCTATCACCTTTACAAACGCAGCCGCCGTACGGAACAAAAAGTATTTGCCTTGTGCAATAACGTGCAGCAGAGCGGTTGCAAACACGGTAATGTCGTCGTAATCGAGGGCATTTACCACCACCTTGCCGAAATGGCTTACGGCGGCCAGTTTATTTTCTATGGAAGCATAATCGCAGCGGCGCAGTTCATCCAGCGAAATACAGGTGACCTCGGAGCGCTTGCAGCGCCCGGCGGTCTTCTCTTCCACCCAATCGCACAGGTTGGAACTGCGATAGCCAAAGGTCTTGTCTTGTGCAAATTCGGTTTCTCCGGCAGGGGTCAGGCAGCCGTTCAGGTTAACATAATGAGTGCTGTCTGCGGTGTATCGGCCCCCTTCGGGGAAGAAAGGCAGAATGATCTCTCCGTCAAACGGCGGGTGCCCCTCCGCTTCAAGCGTGCAGCGCAGAACCTCGGTTTCCAGCGGGTAATGCCCGCGCAGGGTAGAATCTCCGCGGCTGATGATGAGCGCGGGCTCTCTGCTTTTTTGGGCTGCACGCATCACTGCGCGTGCGATCTCCTTGTGAGCCTTTTGGGTCTGTTCCTCGGTGAAACTGCGGGAGTTTGTGAGCACAAAAAACATGCGGGTTTGTTCCGCAAGTCCTTGTTTAATGGTTTCTTCCGTCCAGTCGGTGTAAACCGATATATTATGTACCGTCTGAATGCCGGTAGGGTCATCATCCAAAACCACAATCTTTTGATGGTTCGCTTGCAGTGCCTGGGCGAAGGACGCGTCTACCGCCGCTGTGTCGTATGCGGGGTAGCGCGCAAGCAGGCCACTTAGCGTCAAACGCTCTGTCATGAGAAAATCCTCCTTAAAAACAGGGAAGAGAAACGCGTCTCTTCCCTTACCGGTGCGATATAGTGAAACTAGTTTTCCGTTATAATCCCTGACGGATACTCTTCGCGCAGGTGTCAGCCCTTTACGCCGCCGTCCATCATGCCGGAGATAATCTTTTTTTGCAGCAGCAAAACAACAATAATGAGTGGCGCGGTCACAACCACCGAAGCAGCTGAAAGAAGCTCCCATGGAACATAGTACTCGGTTTGGAACAGAGTAAGGGCAACGGTAACGGTTCTTGCGGTTTCCAACGGGTTAAACACCTGTGCAAACAAATAGTTATTCCATGAATTTATAAACACCAAAATGCTCACAGTGAAGATACCGGGTGCGATGAGCGGAATAAGAATGCGGGTAAACATGGTGAACATGTCTGCACCGTCAATCATAGCGCTTTCCTCCATCGCGAGAGGGATACTCTGAAAGAACCCGCTTAAAAACCACACCGCCATGGGCAGCTCTACCGCCACAATGGAAAGCGCCAGACCAAGGTGAGTGTTTAGTAGGTGCAGGTTGCCTAGCATCTGATAAATCGGGTTTAGCAGTGTAACAGGGGGAAGCAGCGTCACCGAAAGCAGAGCCGCGAGCACCAGTTTTTTCCCCTTAATATCAACGCGCGCAATCGAGTAGCTTGCCATGCTGGAAACGATAATAACAAACCCCGTTGCCAGCAGCGAGATTACAAGGCTGTTAAGAATGTATTTTGCAAACGGCTGCATTTCAAAGATCTTAAAGAAGTTATCAAAACGCAGCTTTTCGGGCAGCATAACCAGGGGCATGGTAAACAGCTCGCGCATGTTCTTAAACGCACCGAGCACCAGCCATACAAACGGAAGTAATATCGCGCCCACAAAAGCAACAACGAAGACATACAGCCCGATGTTACTAAAAATCTTCTTTTTATTGCTGCTCATCGGCCTTTAGGCACCTCCATTTTTGTTTTAATGCCATCGGCGAAGAACAAAGCGATAATCATCGAAACGACGAAGGTTACCATTGCCGCTGCGGAGCCATAACCGAGATCTCCGAATTGGAAATAATTCCTTACAGTAAATAGTGTAAGGCTTTGTGTGGAGTTTGCGGGGCCACCGCCTGTGAGCACTGCCACAAGGTCATAGATTCTAAAGCTCTGAATGGTACGGAACAGGAGCGATACCATTAGAACGGGCTTAAGCATTGGTAACGTAATGTAGTAAAACCGCTTAAACACATTCGCGCCATCTATGGACGCTGCCTCATACTGTTCTGCAGAGATAGTCTGAAGCCCTGCGAGCAGCAGCAGCGACATATACGGGCTTGTTTTCCATACATCTGAAATTATGATAGACCAAAACGCGTTTGTACTGCCTGTAATCCACTTGATCGGCTCGGAGATTACCCCCCAGTTCATCAGCAGATAGTTGATAACGCCGAAAGATTCCGCAAACATAAACTGCCACATCAGCGCCGAAACGATGGTGGGAATAGCCCACGGCACCAGGATTGCGGCACGCACAAGCCCCTGCCCTTTAAAGTTGCGGTTCATGATCAATGCGCAGACCATACCGAGTACGGTCTCCAGCACCACCGATACAACAGTGAAGACGCCGGTAAACTTCAGCGACTGTATGAACAGTGGGTCCGAAAATAGCTTAATGTAATTATCAAATCCCACAAATTTTCCGCCCAGTCGAATTGTTTGAATGCGCAAAGACAAAAAGCTGTTGTATATTGTATTAAGTACCGGGTATGCAACAAATAACGCGATGATTACAAGCGAAGGGATCAGAAAAATATATGCTACCCGTCGTCTTTCCTTGGTATTCATTGGTTCCTCCTGCTACTTCATATTCTATTGTTCCAACCCTTCGCTTGTAAATCAATTTGCGAGGGGATGATACGCGTCTGGCGACGCGTATCAACACAAGAATATCGGCCTATCTGGCCATGATCTCCTCAAGTTGAGGCTTCATGTCCTGTACCGCTTTCTCGGGTGTGGCTGTATTGGCGAGTACAGCTGCAAAACCCTGTTGAAGAACTGCGGAAAGCTCTGCATAATACGCTGTTTTGGGTCTGGCCTTAGACATCTTAGCCACCGCTTTGAGGGTCGTGAAGTGGGGGAACTTAGCCAGCACTTCAGCGTCGTCATAAACAGAAGGGGATACCGGCATCAGGCCCATAAGCAATGCTCGGGTTTTTTGAGATTCTACATTGCTAAGGTACTTCAAGAAGATCTTTGCGGCGTCCTTGTTTTTCGAGAAGGAAGATATGCCGACAGACCAGCCGCCCATGGTGTTGTAGTTGGTGGCAGCATCTTTACCGCCGGGGATGGGGCAGATTGCAACCTTACCTGCAACCTTGGAGGTTTCAGCGTCATTTGCTCCTGCAACGGCGGTAGGCCAGTCGCGGATGAACAGGGTATTGCCGGAATAGAACGGCACGCGGGAAGCCGACCATTTATAGCCGGTGATGCCGGGGTCGGTAATCTTGTCTACCAAGATAAGATCCTGCATCCTCTGCAGACCCTTAATGGTTTCAGGCGAATCGATTACAACCTTACCTCCGTCATCCAGAACGTTGCCGCCGTAGCCCCAAACGAATTCCATGGCCGCGCAGGTAAGCGCTTCGTACTGCTTCCAGCCGGAAGAAAAGCCATTGGTGATTTCAGGCTCCTTGCTCATGATGTCTTTGGAAATCTGAGCAAGCTCATCCCACGTTTTTGGGGGCTGGTAGCCGTATTTGTCCAATAAATCCTTGCGGTAAAGCAGAATTCCGGCATCCATGTAAAGGGGTACGCTATAGAGCTTGCCGTCATAGGTGTTTGCTTCGATAGGGCCATTAAAGAACGTCTTTAATTCATCGGCCGAGAAGATATCATCCACCGGTTCTGTCCAGCCGGCGGAAACGAAGGTGAGCGGCCAAGTGGTGTCCATTTCAAAAACATCCATGGATGAATCCTGTGCCTGTAATACGGTGCTGATGGTCTGTAATTTCTTGTCCGATTCGGCAGGCAGGTCAACCAATGTAATCTTGATATTCGGGTTAGCTGCTTCAAAATCAGCAACAACCTTTTTGGTAGAGTCTGCAAATGCCGCATCATAATAATAGGTTAAGGTAACCTGCTCTGCGGGTTGTGTATTGGATGCAGTGCCGGATGTAGCGTCGGAGGCGCTGCTCGCTGGAGCGGAAGAAGTAGTGCAGCCTGCAAAAAGGGTAGCCACAGTTACCACTGATAAAGCGAACGCCAGCGCTTTCTTAACTCGAATTTTCATACATTTCCTCCAAGTAATAATTTTGATGTTGATCAGTCTTACACCGAGGGCTAAACGGATCATGTCAAATTCGCTGTCTGGCACGGTTGCCACCATCTGAAATATTTACAGCAGTGTAAAAGTGTTATTTCTTCGGCGCGCGCTCACCGAAGAGCTATTCTCCGCTTTGTTTTCAGAGCCGTACCATTGATTGCGGAAAAAAGTGTACTGCTTAAAATCCGGCTTTTCTCCGTTTGGCTTGCCTGTGATCACTGCCACTGTTGTATGAGCAAAAGCCATGCCAAAAGTCACTTTCGACTTCGGCTAAGAGCAAATACTACTAAATATACATATCTCAGCAATAATATGTGTGCATGTTGCACATGATGGTTGCTGTATTGATTGATGGGTACAAAACATACAAAGCACCAACCATAAATAGGTACTATATTAGCGATGTTGCCGGAGACATATGAAACATAAAACGTTTCAACTGTTTCAGTTCAGATATATTTTTGCTGTTTTACACAATTATAAGACATTGGTTTTGAATAGTTTTGCGTGCCGCCTAGACCCTTGCAGGCAAGGCTTGTCACCTTCTTCGTTAATTTTATGGAGAAAAACTGCACTTTTATTCTCTTGGTAACCCTAATGGGCGCACTTACTATGAATGGGTAGCACATGGAATGACTATAAGAGACAGTTGCCTATGTAAATTATAAAATCGTTTCTGCTTTTGGCACACAGCTTGCTTTATTATATAATATAGTAAGAAATCTGTCGACAATAGAAAGGGTGCTTGTGTGGAGAAGTTATGGTGGAAAGAAGCGGTCGTTTATCAAGTATATCCCCGCAGCTTTATGGATTCAAACGGGGATGGAATCGGCGACATTGTGGGGCTGATTTCTAAACTGGATTATCTCAAGGAATTGGGAGTAGATGTGATTTGGCTTTCACCTGTCTACAAATCTCCCAACGCGGACAACGGATATGATATCAGCGACTATCGTGATGTCATGGAGGAATTTGGCACGCTGGCAGACCTTGACCGTCTGATTGCTGAAATGCATCAGCGGAGTCTGCGTCTTGTAATGGATTTAGTCGTGAACCATACGTCGGATGAGCATCCGTGGTTTATCGAAGCCAGAAAGGCAAAGGATAATCCCTATCATGATTACTATATCTGGCGGGATGGTAATGAAAATGAGCCGCCCAACAACTGGGAATCACATTTCAGCGGTTCTGCATGGCAATACGACAAGGAGCTTGGACAGTACTACCTTCATATCTTCTCCAAAAAGCAGCCCGATCTTAACTGGGAAAATCCCATGGTGCGCACCGGGGTAGAGGACATCTGCCGATTCTGGCTCAACCGCGGAATCGACGGTTTTCGCATGGATGTTATTAATTTTATCTCAAAAATGCCCGGATTCCCGTCTGTGCCCAACGTAAGCGGGCTTGTACGAGGGAGCCAGTTTTACATGAACGGGCCACACGTCCATGAATATCTGCAGACGATCAGGAGAAATGTCCTTGCGGGTTACGATATCATGACAGTGGGCGAGACCCCCAATGTCACCCCGGAGTTAGCGCTTGGGTACGTGGGTAAGGAGCGCGGCGAGCTGAATATGGTGTTTCAGTTTGAGCACATGATGGTGGACAGTGCCGACGGCAATAAGTGGAACATTGTACCGTGGAAGCTTACCCAATTTAAACGCATCATCAGCAAATGGCAGCGTGAACTTTATAATCGAGGCTGGAACAGCCTCTATCTAAGCAACCATGACCAACCCCGCAGTGTATCACGCTTCTGCGATGATGGCGTTTACCATAGCCAAAGCGCAAAGCTGCTCGCAACCATGCTGCACACCTTGCAAGGCACTCCCTATATTTATCAGGGTGAAGAGATTGGTATGACCAACGTCACCTTCGCGCAAATTTCCGATTACCGTGATATTCAAACGTTGAATTTTTATGAAAACCAAAGCCTTAGGGGGGAAGAACCGGCTAAGATTATGCGGAAAATCCATTACCGCAGCCGCGACAATGCGCGTACCCCCATGCAATGGAATGCGGAAAAGAACGCAGGGTTTTCTGCTGGTACGCCATGGATAAGTGTAAACCCGAATTACAAAAGCATCAATGTCGAAAGCCAAATTACAGAACAAAACTCGATTTTCAGTTATTACAAACAGCTGATTGCACTGCGCAAAGCGCATCCCATTATTGTATACGGTGACTTTACCGAGTTTTTTGAGGATAGTGAACAGATTTATGCCTATCTGCGTACGTTAAATGCTCAAAAGCTCTTCGTCATGTTGAATTTCAGCGCTCAGCCGGCCTCTATTACGTTACCGAACGATATTGATGTGGAGCATGCAAAAATTTATATTGCAAACTATTCCGACACGCGCCCGTCGAAGCACATAACAATGCGGCCATATGAGGCCCTTGCACTGTTAATAGATGACGCCACAGTACAGTAGTAGTATTAGACTGCCCTTTGTGGTTAGCATACAGGCAGTCTGTATGGAAGGTAATCCTAATTCGTCAGCCGCTAAAGCAGCTGTTTCTATGCCTTGGTATTCTTACTCCCTGAAAACGAGCAGTAAGGAAATCAGGACATGAAAAACAGCCGCCTTAGCGGCTGCCTGCAATCTGTTTGTGCTCCCGTGATGTCAATATGAAAGGTTTAAGACAATACATGCCCAAACCAAGGATATAGGACGATTAAAGGATACCCAAAACCAATCGAGCGGGTACCGTCCATAATGGATAGTACCCGCTCTTAAATTTTAAGCTTGTGCACTAAATCAATGATTCCACGAAATATGTAAGGAAATGATAAAACCCGCAAAGCTGTAAACTCTGCGGGTTTTCACTGGTTGCGGAGGTGGGACTTGAACCACACGACCTTCGGGTTATGAGCCCGACGAGCTACCAACTGCTCCACTCCGCGATATAAAATATTCGGCCACTCAAAGCTTAGAACCATTCCTGCCTAGAGTGCCCTATTATAATAGCACAGCACCTGTATTATGTCAAGCATTTTTCTTTTGTTTATTGTACTCAATTTTATTAATATGCAAGCATCATTAAATACGTAAAGGGGCGGGCAGAAGGCCCGCCCCTTATCCTGCAATACCAAGCCGTATCAGCTCAGCTCAAACTGCCCCGTGTACAGCCGGTAGTACCGGCCCTTTTGGCGCAGCAGCTCGTCGTGATTGCCGCGCTCGATGATCTCGCCGTTCTCCAGCACCAGAATGGCATCCGCGTTGCGCACGGTGGAGAGGCGGTGCGCGATCACAAACACGGTGCGCCCCTTCATCAGCCCGTCCATGCCCTTTTCAATCAGATACTCGGTGCGGGTGTCGATGGAGCTGGTGGCCTCGTCTAAGACGAGCACCGGCGGGTCGGCCACCGCGGCGCGCGCGATGGCAATCAGCTGCCGCTGGCCCTGGCTTAAGTTCGCGCCGTCGCCCGTGATCATCGTGTCGTAGCCCTGCGGCAGGTGCTTGATGAAGGAGTGCGCGTTGGCGAGATGCGCGGCGGCCTCCACCTCGCCGTCGGTCGCGTCCAGCTTGCCGTAGCGGATATTCTCGCGCACGGTGCCGGTGAAGAGGTGGGTGTCCTGCAGCACCATGGCAAGTGAGCGGCGCAGGTCGTCCTTCTTGATCTTCTGGATGTTGATGCCGTCGTAGCGCACCTTGCCGTCGCTGATCTCGTAAAAGCGGTTGAGCAGGTTGGTGATGGTGGTTTTGCCCGCGCCCGTGGAGCCTACAAGGGCGATCTTCTGCCCCGGCTTTGCGTAGAGTGAAACGTTCTGCAGCACCGTTTTGCCCTCCTCGTAGCCAAACGAGACGTTCTCAAACCGCACATCGCCCAGCAGGCGCGTGTAGGTTACCGTGCCGTCGTGGTGCGGGTGCTTCCACGCCCACATGCCGGTGTGCGCGGCGGCCTCCGCGATAGTCCCCTTCTCGTCCTCGGTGCAGTTGACCAGCCTTACGTAGCCCTCGTCGATCTCAGGCGTCTCGTCGATGATCTCAAAGATGCGCTCGGCACCCGCAAGGGCTGCCAGCAGGGCGTTAAACTGCTGCGAAATCTGCACGATGGGCATGGAAAACGAGCGCGTAAACTGCAAAAACGAGGCGATCGAACCGATATCCGAAAGGCCCTTGATCACCATCACGGCGCCCGCGGCGGCGGTAAGGGCGAAGTTGACGTGCGAAAGGTTGCCCATGATGGGCATGATGATGCTCGCGTAGGTGTTGGCGTTGGTGGAGGCCTTGCGCAGGTCGTCGTTTAAGCTCGCAAAGCGCCTCTTGACGGCGTCCTCGTGGCAGAACACCTTCACCACGTTCTGCCCCTCGATCATCTCTTCGATATAGCCGTTCGCGGCACCCACCGCCTGCTGCTGCGCCTTGAAGTAGGCGGCGCTCTTTCCGCCCACCGCCTTTACCACCCACAGCATCACCACCAGCATGAGGACGATCAGCAGCGTGAGCAGGGGGTTTAGCACCAGCATCATGATAAAGGTGCCCACCAACGAGATAAAGGAGGAGATGATCTGCGTGCCGCCCTGCGAGATGGCCTCGCGCAGCGTATCCACGTCGTTGGTGTAGCGGCTCATCAGCTCGCCGTGGGTGTGGGTGTCGAAATACTGAATGGGCAGGTCCTCCATGCGGTTGAAAAGGTCCCTGCGGATGGCGTTGAGCGCGGAGGTGGAGATGGTAACCATCAGCCTGCTGTATATATAGCTTACCAAAGCGCCCGAAAGCAGCACCGAGCCCGCGATCACCAGCAGCCTGATAAGCGGCAGAAAGTCCTCACCCTGCGGGTTTTTGCCCACCAGCGGCAGGATGCCCTCGTTGATGATGGGTTTAATGTAGTAGTTGCCCACCACCCCGGTCACCGCGCTGAAGGCGACGAACAGCACCACCAAAAACAGGCGCAGTTTTTGCCGCAGCATATAGCCCAGCACGCGCCCGAAGGTCTTGCGCATATTCTTGGGCTTATAGGGGTTGCTTTTTTGTTCTTCCGCCATTACTCCGCCACCCCCTTCTGCTGTGAGGTGTAAACCTCGCGGTAGATCTTGCTGCGGGCAAGCAGCTCGTCGTGCGTGCCGATGTCGGAAACCTTGCCGTCGTCCAGCACCACGATCTTATCCGCGTCGCACACCGAGGTGATGCGCTGCGCGATGATCAGCTTGGTGGTGTCCTTCAGCTCCTCGGCAAACGCCTTGCGTATCCTCGCGTCGGTGGCGGTATCCACCGTGCTGGTGCTGTCGTCTAAGATTAAGATGCGCGGCTTTTTGAGCAGTGCCCGCGCGATGCACAGCCGCTGCTTCTGCCCGCCCGACACATTCACGCCGCCCTGCCCGAGGTCGGTTTGATAGCCGGCGGGGAAGGATTCTATAAAGTCGTGCGCCTGCGCCGCCTGCGTGGCGCGCTTAAGCTCCGCCTCGTCCGCCCCGGGGTTGCCCCAGCGCAGGTTTTCTTCAATGCTGCCCGAGAACAGCACGTTTTTCTGCAGCACCATGCTCACGGTGTTGCGCAGGGTGCTCAGGGTATATTCGCGCACATCGTGCCCGCCCACCAGCACCTGCCCCTCGCTGACGTCGTACAGGCGGGGGATGAGCTGCACCAGCGTGGTTTTCGCCGAGCCGGTGCCGCCGATGATGCCCACCGTCTCGCCCGAACGGATCGTCAGGTTTATCCCCTCAAGGGTGTTGGTGTCTGACGACCTGTTGTAGCGGAAGGACACGTTTTTAAACTCGATGGAACCGTCCGCCACCTTCAGCGCGCGGTCGGCGTGATGGTCGGTGATCTCGGTCTGTTCGTTTAATACCTCCGTGATGCGGCTGATGGAGGCGCGCGAGAGCACGAGCATCACAAACACCATCGAGATGAGCATCAGCGCGATGAGTATCTCGGTGACGTAGGTGATAAAGCTGATCAGCTCGCCGGTAAGCATGGTGCCGCCGATGATCATGTTGCCGCCGAACCACAGGATTGCGATGATGCAGGTGAACATCGTCACCATCATCACGGGGAAGGCGAAGATGATCGCCCGCTCGGCCCTGCGCTGGGCGTACATCACGTCGTCGTTGGAGCCCCCAAACTTCTCCTTTTCATGCAGCGCGCGCACAAACGCCTTCACCACGCGGATGCCCACAAGGTTCTCCTGTATCGAGGCGTTGAGCTTGTCGTACTTTGCCAGCATCACGGTAAAGCGCGGGAAGCCCACCCACGCGATAATGCCGAGGCAGATGGCCAGAAAGGGGATCGCCGCCACAAAGACCGTCACCAGCTGGTTATTAATGACATAGGCCATGACGGTGGCGCTCACCAGCATCACAGGCGCGCGCACTAAAAGGCGTATGGTCATCATAAACGCGTTCTGCGTGTTGGTCACGTCGGTGGTAAGGCGCGTCACCAGCGACGCGGTGGTAAACTTATCAATGTTCGCAAACGAGAACTCCTGCACCTTATTAAATAAGGCGCGCCGGATCTCGCTGCCGAAGCCCATCGCGGCCTTGGCCGTAAAGTATGCCGAAAGCGCCCCGCACAAAAGCGAGAGCAGTGCGATTAACAGCATCACCCCGCCCGTTCGCAGCACGGCGCCGATGTCCCGTGAGGCGATGTCTTTATCCACAATCTCCGCCATCAAGAGCGGGATGCGTATCTCCAAGAGCACCTCGCCAATCAGGCCGAGGGGCCCCAAAACGGCAGAAAGCCAGTATTTGTTAACATATCTCAGCAGTTTTATCAAGCCGTTGCCCTCCTTTTTATACTGCCCCCTGAATTACTTTTCCACCAAATAGATGGATTGCTTGTAATACTAATTTCCATTAAAAAAGTGATAAAATCACTTTTTAAACCCCCGCCTTTGGCGGGGGAGCAGCAACGCAAAGCGTTGCTACAAAATGAGTATTGAACGATCATTCGGCGGCTTTTAGCCGCCCCACGCCGTTATAGAAACGGCGTGTTTGAAATGGGAATTTCATTTCCATTTCAAAGTGAATGTAGTATAAAAGCCTACATCTAATAAAAATTATTGTCAAGAGTGTTTACAGAAAGTTCAAGGTTACCATAAATGGTTTTTACGGGGCAAGTGAAGCGGCAGTTTACACCTTACAATAGATGCCCGTCAGGTAGCTTGTTCTATAAATGCGTTACCTATTACCTCTACCCTCAGACTACCCACCCCCAACCCCTCCCGTTTCTGCAACCTGTAAAATTATTCAAGCGCGCCTAAACGGGAGGGGCAACCAGCGCTGGGGGCGAAGCCCCCAGCGCAACCTTACCCCCCTTTCGCGCAAAGAGCCTAACAAATTCATAAGACTTGGGGTGCGAGAGGGGGTAGGGGGGTGAGTATTGCTGTCTTAAATCTTATATACCTTTAGGCGCTGCTATAAAACAGGCTCGGCTGTAGCGAAAAGTTTGATCACGATAAAAAGCGCCCCCACATTTCAAAATGCGGAAGCGCTGATTATATCGATTTATGTGAATGTATTCTAAATCTGTTAGGAGTTCTTCATAATAACGCTCTCTACCACGTCGGCGACATCCTCGCAGGCGTCGCAGCACTTCTCAAGGCGCTCGAAGGTCTCCGTCCAGCCGGTGATCTCCATCGCGGTGTGATTGGTGGAATAGAGGGTATGCACCGCCTCGGTGTAGAGCTTGTCGCCCACCTCCTCGAGGTAGTTCACCTGTACGAGATGGGTGTGGATGGTCTCGGATTTGCGGAAGTGGCTAAACTCCTGCATCATCTTTTTAAGCTCGTCGCAGCACTTTACAATCGTCTCGGTAAACTCCAGCGCCTCGGGCAGGATCGACTTGATGTTGTACATATAGATACGCATCAATACATCCTCAATGGCGTCGGTTACATTGTCAATCTGGTGCGCAAGCGCCATGATGTCCTCACGCTCGATGGGGGTGATAAACTCCTTTACCAGCTTGCCCATCATGTCGTGCTTCTCAAGGTCGGCGGTGTGCTCGATGTGGTGCAGGTACTGCATCTTCTGGGGCAGCGTCTCCGCGTCAAAGTTAATTAACGTGTCGTGCAGGTTGCGCGCGGCCTCGCAGGAGTAGCCTACCATCTTCACAAATATCTCGAAATAGTTATTGTCGTTCTTCGCCATAACGCTTTTCCTCTCCTTCTACGGTTTAGGTTTGAATTAAAACAGCCACATGAACAGGTGTACCATCAAAAAGCCGATCAGTCCGCAGCCGGGGAAGGTGAGCACCCAGGTGAGCACCATTTCCTTTACAACGCCCCAGTTCACGCTCTTGATACTTTTCGCCGCGCCCACGCCCATAATCGAGGTGGTTTTGGTGTGCGTGGTGCTTACCGGAATACCGGTGAGCGACGAGAGCAGCAGGCAGCCCGCCGCGGCAAGGTCTGCCGAGAAGCCCTGATACTTTTCAAGCTTTACCATGTCCATGCCCACGGCCTTGATGATGCGGTAGCCGCCAATCGAGGTGCCGAGGCCCATGACCGCCGAGCAGAGCACCATCAGCCACAAAGGGATGGTAAAGGTGTTTACGTCGGCCTTGCCCTGTGCAAGGAAGATGCCCAGTAAGAACACGCCCATAAACTTCTGGCCGTCCTGTGCGCCGTGCATGAACGCCATGGCGGCGGCGCCCGCAATCTGTCCGCCCTTAAAAAAGCCGAGCGTCTTTCGCCGGTCTATGCGGCGGCAGATAAGCTCGGTAAGCTTTACGGTAATCCAGCCCATGCCAAAGCCAAGCAGGGTGGAGAGCACCAGCCCGTAGATAACCTTCATCCATTCCCCGCCGTTGATGCCGCCAAGGCCGCCCTGCAGCGCGATAGCCGCACCCGAGATGCCCGCAATAAGCGCGTGGCTCTCGCTGGTGGGAATGCCGAACCACCACGCCACCGTTGCCCACAGCACAATGGCAAACAACGCCGCACACAGCGCAATGAGCGAGTTGTGCGGGTCACCGCCGAAATCCACCATGTTGTAGATGGTCTGGGCAACCGTGGCGTTTACCATGGTCATAATAAACACGCCAAAGAAGTTGCAGATCGCCGCCATTAAGATCGCCGCACCCGGGCTCATCGAGCGGGTGGAGACACAGGTGGCAATGGCGTTGGGCGCGTCTGTCCAGCCGTTTACCATGATCACGCCGAGCGTGAGCAGCACGGTAATAAGTAGCGCAGGGTTTGTGAGGATTTGTGACACAAATTCGCCAAGAGAAATTGTCATTCAATGATCCGCGCCTTTCCTGTTTACAGTTTGTTTACCTGCGTTTTTCAAATTCTTATCCTTTTCTTTACGCAATTTTCATTGTAGCATGTTTATTCGCCGCGTTCAATAGAAGGTTCAACCAGATTCTCGCATTTTCGTGGTATTCTTTATAGGATTTTTGTTAAAATATTATCATTCTTTTGAAGCCTCCATACCCTTTTAGGCCCTGTATAGATAAAGCAAAAGGCACAGGCGAAAATGCTTCGCCTGTGCCGAACTGTTCACGCTGTGAGGACAGGGTACCGCCGCATTTAAATGAAGGTGTGTGTCGCCCACCTAGAGATATTTAGTCTCATCTTGGGGGCAAGCCTGGGATTCTACCCCCTTAAAACCATAAGCGGACATAAACAATCAGGGCAGACACCTCGGCCTGCCCCTGCGATATCGATATGGAATTCCGTAGGGGCGAACCCGTGTGTTCGCCCTGTCGATAGGCCAGCGATCTGTGATAGACGCAGACTTACGCGCTCGGTGTAACATCATGATAAGATTATGCAAGCCCCGCCTGTGCCTCGGGGTTATCCCGCCACGCGGGCAGCTTGGCGAGGGTGCGCACCGCGACGCCGCGCGCGGCCTCTTCGTCCAGCCCCTGTGTTCTCACAAGAAAACGGATGGTGCCCTCCAGCTTTTCGGGGTAGGACTGCATGGTACCGTTCTCTCTCGCGCAGTAGACGCAGTATTCCTTGCTTTCGTCGCCCTGCGCGAAATCGGCGGGCTTGGCCATAGGCATGCCGCAGGCAATACAGGTTTTCATCTTGACTATCCTCCTATTGAAACATTTTCATACGCGTCCAGTGCGGGCACCAGACAGCTGGTTACCCCCTTTACCCCGCTGACGGTGAGGGTGAGCAGGACCGTATCGCGGACCTCTTCTCTCGTTGCGCCCGCCGCCTTTGCCATCGGCACATGAGCGGCCACGGCGCCGGTATCCCCCTGCGAAGCCTTGATGCCGATATAGATCAGCTGGCGGGTCTTGGCGTCCAGCGCGTCGGAGGCGCAGAGGGCGCTAATCAGCCCGTTAAAGGCGGCGGCCACCTCCGGTGCCTCCTGCTGAAATACCTCAAAGCCATTGCTGTTTGACATGTGAATCATCCTCTCTATCCTATGGTATCATCGATAAGCCAATATATCGTTAAACCGGAAAGTGCGCATTAAACGCCGCGCCCGTGCTCGCAGATGTCCACCCCAAGGGCTTTTAGCCCCGCCTTGCCCCGCTCGGTGAGGGTGTAAACGGTGGCCTTTTCGCCGTCCCGCTCAAACCAGCCAAGCTGCAGCAGGCCCTCAAACAGGCGGTTGCCCAGCGTGCCGCCGAGGTGCCCGTAGCATACTTTCGCCTTGAGCGTCTTTCTTTCCGCTTCCATCCAACTTGCCTCCTACAAGGTGATCTCCGGCCTTGCCATACTGATTTTTATGAAAGCGCGGGAAACCGGTATTGTACAGCCCTTCATCAGCTTTTAAAAGCGGCGCGCCGCGGGAAAACGGTGAATGCGCCGTCACAGGCTCCGGAAAAAGTCTTTCAGCTCCCGCTTGGTGCTTTCGGGTAGGGCGCTGTCTTTAACGCCCTCTATCGCGCCCTCAATCCCGTACAGCATGTGAATGCAGGCGGTAGGGTCTATCAGCTTCACCCGCACGAAGGTCTCTTTGGCGCCGGTTGCTCTCAGCTGCTCCGGCGTTGTGATGCCCGCTTCGGTAAGCAGCTGTTCCAACACCCTGCCCACATTGGGCAATGCGGATAACGTGCTCATGTTCCATCACCTGCCTGACTGTTGATAAGCTGCATATAGTGGTTAAATAAAGCATCCCCGTAGCGCTTCACGACATCGCCCTCGGGGGCGAACAGGTCGGCGTTGGCAAGGTAGTAGTGCAAGAGCCCCACCCAGGTGTTGAACAGCAGGTGCGGGGGGATGTTCTTCACCCTGCCCGCCGCAATCTCACCGGCCGCAGCCTCGCTGAAATGCAGCGAGATCGCCGACTGGATGCCCACCCACACATCGCGCGCGGCGGGGGGGAGCAGCCGGTTTTCGATGACCAGCCGCGTGTAGAACGGCTCGAAGGCCTCGATGCTGCTCAGGTGCGCCCTTAGCACTGCCCCAAGCCCCTCGCTGCCTTGGGCAAGCTCGTGGGTGCGCCGTGCCATCTCGTTGCCGCAATCCTCCACCACCTCGGTGACCAGTGCCTCCTGCGTGGCAAAGTGCAGAAACACCGTGCCGTGTGAAACGCCCGCGGCCTGCGCGATATCCGACATGCGAGTGTTCATGATGCCGCGCACGGCGAACACCTCCCGCGCCGTTTGAAGCAGCAGGGCCTTGGTCTGTTCTTTTTGCAGCTGCCGGTTCGTCTTGCTCATTTTTGTTGACTCCATAGTCATTGATTTTGTAATCATCATAATACAGTTTCTTACGCTTGTCAATATCGCGAATGGAAATATTTCTGTGCTTTACAAGAAGGATACTATACTATAATAAATGGGATGTGGATGACAAACATATCAACCCACCTATATCTCTACATTGTAAGAACATCGCTATAGCGATATCCTGCTGCCACTGCTCTTGGCCGCTTTCACCTACGCCGCGCTGCCCCGCCCGCCGCATAAAATCCGCGGGAGACCGATGGTCTCCCCTACAACCCTAACCACCCTGTTGCCATGTTGTAGGGGGCGTACCCGATGCCCCGTGGTTGGTTCCGTCCATCCATGGGAATCGTGTAGGGGCGAACTGTGTTCGCCCGTGGCCTAACCGTACGCCTGAAAGAATCTGCGGGAGACCGATGGTCTCCCCTACAACCCTAACCGCCCTGTTGCTGCATTGTAGGGGCCGACGACTTCGGCGGCCCACACTTGACCATCGTGTTACGGTAATTGTGTAGGGAACGGCCACCGTGCCGTTCCCTCTGGAGCCGGATTTCTCCTTGTAGGGGCGGGGTTTTCCCGCCCGTGGTTTTTACCTACTACGCTTTTATTATGAATTCTGCTGTGTCTTACATTGTCGCTCAGGCCGCGACGGGCCCCTACTTTTCCTGTTCGGGAAAGAGTAGCGGCGAAGCAGGGAGTACCCTGCACCCCGCGGCTTACGGATGCGGAGGGAAAACTGATACACTATCGCAGAAAACTCGGCAAAAGCATGACATGCGGCCCCAGCCTTAGGTCATGCTTTTGTAGATGCAAACTGCAGTTTGCATCTATGCCCTCGTTCACTCAATCTAAGAAATGCGTTTTCCGCATCCGTAAGCCGCCACTCTCAGTTGGATTACTGCAAATCTTCAGTGGGAAGCAGCGCGGTCGAACAGGCGGCAGCAATATCCTAGACAGAGACCCCGAGGGGTTACGAACGGCGACCCCCTAAGACTGAGGCCGCATGTGCCAAGCAACCATAGGTTGCATGTTTGCACGAGGGTGCTAAATTAGAGGCATCCATCTTCCCCGCCTGCTTGGCTGCGCGGGGGTTCAGGGGGCTTGCCCCCGATACGTTTTTGGGTACTTTTGTCGTACAACAAAAGTGTCCCGCCTGTAACGGCGAAGCCGTCGCCGAAGGGGCACCAGGGACGCGCAGCGGACGTGGCGTGCGGGAACCGGCAATGTACAATATTGTAGTAAGTATAGTAAAGACGCAGTATGTACCGTTCCCTACGCAATCACGGTGGTAGGGCATGAGGCCTCGGGATTCACGAATCGCCCCTACCCAGATACCACGAGGCGGCAGGCCAACCGCGGGCGGGAAAACCCCGCCCCTACACCCGATTTTGGGCACAGCGGCGATATTTCGCCACCCGAATACCGCAACCGCGCCTTTGCTCACCCCGCGGCCTATATCCCTCGGCACGGCAACTTCTGCCCCTCAATAATGAAATGACAAGCAAGAAACAGAGAGATATCGCGAAAATGAATAAGATTGATAGCGAAAACCATATAATAAATTAAAATAAACGACATCGCGTGTTGACAGGCCAAAAAACGCACGATATAATAGTTCATGTTGACCGTCGCACAGAGAATGGGTGCGGCGGCACCCGCCCAAACGGCAACTTGCGGCCTTGGGGCGAAACTGCGGTATAGCCAGACCCGCTATACCCTGTGATTTTGAGTTTATGGAGGGAACAAACCATGTCAACTTTTATGCCAAAGGCAGACGATATTAAACGCACCTGGTATATTCTTGATGCGGCCGGCAAGCCCCTTGGGCGTACGGCTGAAAAAGCTGCGTTCATCCTGCGCGGCAAGCACAAGCCCATCTACACCCCGAACATCGACACCGGCGACAGCGTGATCATCCTCAACGCCGAGAAGGCGATTCTCACCGGTAAGAAGGGTGTACAGAAGATGTACCGCCATCACAGCGGCTGGGTAGGCGGCTTAAAGGAAATCCAGTACAAAGACATGCTCAAGTACAAGCCCGAGTTCACCATGGAGCTTGCGGTAAAGGGTATGCTGCCCCACAACACGCTGGGTGCCACCTGCTTAAAGCGTCTGCGCGTTTACAAGGGCGCGGAACACAACCAGCAGGCACAGAACCCCGTGGCTTGGGTGCAGGAATAATCGGAAGGAGGCAGTGAGAATGTACGAGTCAAAACCTTATCTTTACGGCACAGGCAGAAGAAAGCATTCGGTTGCCAGAGTAAGACTTTACAAGGGCACCGGTAACATTACCATAAACGGCAGAAGCATCGACGATTACTTCGGCCTTGAGACCCTCAAGCTGATTGTTCGTCAGCCCTTAACCCTTACAAGCAACGTTGCCGCTTTTGACATGATCTGCACCGTAGCAGGCGGCGGTGTTTCCGGCCAGGCAGGTGCCATCCGTCACGGTGTTGCCAGAGCGCTGCTGCAGGTAAACGACGGCGAGCTTCGCCCTGTTTTAAAGAGCGCAGGCTTCCTCACCCGCGATCCTCGTATGAAAGAGCGTAAGAAGTACGGCCTCAAAGCCGCCCGTCGTGCTCCGCAGTTTAGCAAGAGATAGTTTTTTCAAATACAACAGCCCAAGGCCGCAAGGCCTTGGGCTGTTTTCTTCAAGAATGCTTATTCAAGCCTAAACACAAGTACATCGAAAACCCTTGCCTGCTTGTACAAATATATAAGCGGTTAATCCTTTGTTATTAAAAATATTATATCATTTTTTTAATAACCAGCAAGTATTTTCGATGTAAAGCAATTTGTTTTTAATTAGCGCTGATTATTTGCACTGTTATTTAAGAAAAGGCGTATTCTTTTTAACAAGATACTTGTAATATACTTTTTATTTAAAATTTTTTAAACTAAAATTATAACTTACTGTAATTATACAGCTTTGTTTTACTTCTTATATTAAGAACAGGGCGTACCATAAACCTTACTTATCACCTGTTCATCGCGGCCTTGGGCTATTTTTATTTTTGTAAGGCTCCATATAAGAAGATATCTATTGATTGCCGCAATACAGCCCCGTGAGTATCTCAATATGCTTCTCTTCATCAAGGATGATGCGCCGGAACAGGCTTCGGATCTCCTCGTTGTCGATGAGGCCGATCATTCGCGTGTAATGCTCTATCGCGGCATACTCGCCTTCAACGTCCGCCTCAAGGATTTCATGGTATGCACGCCGGTAGGCGGGGAAGCTGCCGTTCCAGTAGCAGTTTGTCTCATAGCTTAAAAAGCGCGGCTCCAGCCCCAGGTCTCTGATTAAGCCCCCGAGCAGCTGCCAGTGTGTCATCTCTACCGACGCGATGTATTTGTATGCGTCAAACGCCTCGGGGTAGCCCTGCAAAAACAGCCGGTGTATGCCGTACTGCGTGATCGCCGTCATCTCCGAGCCTTTGCTGCCAAACGCACCGGATATGATGGCGGCATACCGCCTGTTGGGCTTTATGATGGTGACTTGTGGGTAAGGCAGTTCGACGCTGTAGCGTCTGAAGCGTTCGCAATCGAATGGACAGTCCATAGAAAAGCCTCCCTTTAAAGCCAGCTTATGAGCGCTTGCAGAGAATTAGAATAAGCTGTAACAGGGAGGCCCCTCTTATATTGATATGGTATAAGTAAGAATAACTATGATAAGCTTCTATAGAATCGCCGCCGCGCTCTCATCGATCCTGCGGGCAGAATCGATAGGTCGCCGCCCCGCTTACGCCGCCTCCATCTCCCGCAGCTCGCTTCGGGCCTCCGCTTCGGTGTCGGCCGAAAACAGGAAGTTGCCTTGCGCGTCAAACACCTCTACATGCCCGCCCACATATCGAATACTGTAATTCAATCACAACACCTCTTTCAAAATAATAGTATTTCGTTTTACATCCTTATTATATAGAAGAGGGTGTACCATAAACCGTACTTATCACACGCAAAAAGGCCTGTTCATCGCAAAAAACGATGAACAGACCTTTTTGGCTTTAAACTATATGTTATTTGGCTTGAATAATATCCTTTCCGTATGCCGCAAGGCTCTCGGCGGCCTGACGGCGCAGCTTTTCAATCAAGCTTAGCGGCTCGAGGATCTTCACCTTCTCCCCAAAGCTGAACAGCCAGCCGAGCAGGGTGGGGCTTATCAGCGCGTCCACGTTCACGATAAAGCTTTTGTCATTCGCGGGGTAAACCGAAACCTCCTTGCCGAAGCGGTCGATCACCACGCCGATAAGCGTGTTGTCAAACTGCAGTTTGACGCGCTCCTCCTCTCCGCCGAACATATTGAATACTTTCTTGGCGTATTCGGCGGGGTTAAACGCCTTGCGGTCGGGGGGCGAGAGCCGCTTCTCCTCCAGCATTCCGATCCGCTCCATCTTGTCCACGCGAAAATGCGAGAAGCTGGCGGGGTACTTTTCGTAGTAGGCGATCATGTAGTAGTTCTCGTCGTCCCATGTAAGGGCGTAGGGCGAGGCGCGGTACTGCTCACCGCCGTGGCGGTAGCTCTTGGTTTTATTCACATTGTATTCGTAATACAGAAAGGTGATCTGCCGGTTTTGCGCAATCGCCTGATGGATGGTGTCTACATTATAATAGATCTTCTCGTTCATGGTTTTCACGCGCCCCGACACAAACACCTGCCGCTGCAGTTGCCGCGCCTCGTGCACGCTCGCGAGGCCCTCGATCTTCTTAATCAGCTCGGCGGATTTCTTCTCGGTGATAAACTTCGAGGAGGCCACCGCGTCGGCGAGCAGCTTGAGCTCCGGCAGCTCGAAGGGGCGGGCCGCGACGTAATAGCCCGCGGGCCGGGCCTTTTGAAAGGGGATATCCAGCCCATAGCGGCGCAGCGCGTCGATATCGTTGTAAATACTCTTGCGCTCGGCTAAGACGTCGTAGCGGGCGAGGGCGGCTATCAGCTCCTGCGCCGAAAGCGGGTGCTGCTCGTCGGTCTGCTCGAGCAGGATTTTTTGAAGGTAAAGCAGCTTAAGCTTCTGGTTCTCCGATTTCGGCATCGCCGTCATTCCCCCCGGTGCGAAGTTGTACAACCTGTTCCAATAATAATAGTATAGCCCTTCTGCCCGCCGCGTGCAACCAGGGCGGTGGAAATATCTACATGTGCACGCCGAGCGCTTCGAATGGTATAATAATCGTATTACACTGGTTAAGAAATGTGCGCTTAATTCAAAAGCAAAACAGCCTAAAGCGGCGGCTTCAGGCTGTTCTATCTCAGAAGCGGAATGGAAAGAGTGTGCGTATAAAAATAGTCTGCGTTAACCCTGCAGCTGGGTTTTCACCTGCTGCACCTCAGTGTCGTTGGCCATGGTTGCGGGCTGGTAGTAGCCCTTGGACTGTGCGATCTTATACAGATCGTACTGCGAGCATTCGCAGCTGTTGCGTATCTGCTGGATGGCAGAGCGCAGGGTAGGGTTGGCGCACTCCGAAATGGTGTTTGCGTAAAAGGTAAGGCTGCTCTTTACCGACGACAACGCGTCGTTCACCATCATTTTATCCTGAAGCATCGATTTTCCTCCTTATACTAAATTCCGTTTTTAACCGCCGGATTACCGCTTAATACTCTTGCGGCCATGGCGCAAAGCGTTAGGACTCCCCGCGCTTTAGACGGGGATTTAATGAAGAATTCGTATTACTTTAAAAAGCTCATGAGCTGCTGCTTGGTCTGCTGGGCATCCTGCGCAGATTTTTCAAAATAGGCCTTCACCTGCGGGTCCTGTGCCTGCTGCGCATAGGCGTTCATCTTCTGGCACGCGGTTTCGTGCGAGCCGATGAGGTGCCTCAGGTTTTGAAGCTCTACCTGATTTAACTGTGACATGGCTTATCTCCTTTCTTATATTTCTTCCTCTAGTATTCGGTTTTTTTACAGGCCTATGCACCCGGCTAAAAACTTTACTGAAATGATAGAATCCGCCAAGGTCTTATCCGTCTGCCTTTTAATTTAAAAAAATACCTCCCGTTTTCCTCCTTGCATCTGATAGTTGCGGAAAAAGAGCGCCGGATCTTTTGGTGAAAATGCACAGCCCATACAGCCGGTATCCGGCAGTCTACGACGCCAGCAATTTTATGTAAAGTGTGCAATCTGCCAAAAACATATTCACAAAACGCCTGTATTACTATCATTTTGTGCAGTTTCAACCCGCTTTACAGCACGGATTTTTCCAAATCGAACTGTAAATTATGTCCAAATAAAAGGTATGAATTGGTTGCTCCTTTTATGGAGCTGTGTTCTTTTGCTAATTTTTACGTAAAAAATCTGTAATCATATGTGCAACATGACAACAAGCGAAGTTTGTGCAATTTAACCAACTAACGCAGGCTTTCTCCGAACATTTTATCATAACAAAACAATCATTCGACGATATCTATGTTAAACTCTGGAGATTATCGCAAAAAATCGGGGCGTTTTGATTAAGTTCGTTTGGGGGGGGACAATTTGACAAAGAACGTTTCCAACGAATATAATTTGAAAAGCAAATCAAAACCCAATGTTCAAACAGTTGGGGAGTCGATTGTTTATATAGATTTAATCAAAAACTCAATTGATAATCCATGTTTTGAAGGGGCAATTGAATGATATTTGTAAAGCGAAGCATGATGGCGATGAGCCGCTACTTGAACAGCAGGGCTTTTGCAGTAAGTGTTTTGGCGATAATCTTGGCGGGCGCGGTCTACACGATGACAACAATGACCAACGCCATAAGCATTCGGGACGGCAGCACGGTACATTATGCCTTTACCCAAAAGGCAGCCGTCGGCGACATCCTGAGCGAACAGGGTATTGAGACAATTGGGCGTGACCGCGTCGGTTTTGACGGGTTCTCGGGCAAATACGGTGAGATTACCATCAACCGCGCCTATCCCGTAACGGTTTCGGCCGACGGCAGGCGTCAGGAGATCTATGTGCTGGGCGGCACGGTGCGTGACGCGCTCACGCAGGCCGGCGTTAGTTTAGACAACGACGACCTCGTAAACCTTCCGCTGGTAAAAGAAACCACCGAGAACGACAACATTGTAGTAAACAGAGTAAACTATGTCCTGTATGATAAAACAGAAGTTATTGAGCATCGGGTGATAGACAAGCAGTCGCCGCTCATCAGAAGCGGCACCTCACGCAGGCTTTCCACCGGCTACGACGGCGAGAAGATTCTCACCATTGAAGAGAAGTATATCGACGGCAAGCTTAAGGAAACCAAGGTGATCAATGAGAATATCACCAAGGAGCCCGAAGACGCGGTAATGCTCCGCGGGGCAAAGATTCCGGCGTCTCCGCTGGAATTGCCCGCCGAGTTTGCGCTCGACGAAAACGGGGTTCCCACCAACTACAAAACGGTTCTGACCAATCAGGCTGCCACCGCTTACAGCTGTAAGCCGGGGATGTGGGGCGCCAGCGGCCTGCCCGCCATTACGGGCTATGTCGCGGTGGACCCGACGGTGATCCCCTACGGCACCAGACTGTACATCACAACGCCGGACAACAAATTTGTGTACGGCTACTGCATTGCGGGCGATACGGGAACAGGTCTGCGCGACGGTATCATCAACGTGGACCTGCTGTTTGATTCCTATTTCGAGAGCACCCTGTTCGGCAGAAAAACCGTGAACATCTATATCCTGGAGTAACAGTACCCTATTAACGCCAAAACAGCCAAAAAGCCCGAGTGTGTGCAACCACATACTCGGGCTTTGCTCCTTTAAAATCGGCTTCTCCGGCGTTAAAACGTGACGTACATCCGCGTATCGCGCTCGACGGCGGTCTCGAAGCCAAGGCTGTCTTTGTTCATGTTTTCTTTTCCCCAGTCGTACATCTGTTCTAAAAGCGGCAGCAGGGTGGTGCCGCTGGGCGTGAGCGAGTATTCCACCTTGGGGGGAATCTGCCGGTATTCCCGCCGCGAGATCAGCCCCTCGTTTTCAAGCTCCTTGAGCTGCATGCTCAGCATCTTGTGTGTAATGCCCGTGACGTTGCGCTTAAGCTCCCCATACCGCTGCACCTTTTCGGTCATCAGATAATAAAGGATGAGGATCTTCCATTTGCCCCCCAGCACACTCAGGGTGTATTCGATCGGCAGGCTTTCGTTTTTTTCAATCAACAGCATATTTTTTACACACTCCTTATTTGTTATACCCTTTCAACCGTCCTATTCTTGATAAACCGCGAATACCAACTATTTCCATTATACACAGATTAGCAATTAATGTAAATACTGAAACGCGCTGATGCTGGGTTAATTTTTCTATACGCCGCACGATATGGGGTTTGGCAGCGGATAATGGCCCGAACGGTCTGTTAAGGCCGCTTCCCCGGGCGCTTTTTGGCATAAAAGAACGCCTCCGAGGAGGCGTTCTTGTCGGTTTACTATCATATGCGGCTTGGGGAACTATATGCGCTATTTTGTAAGGTAGCCTTGCAGCTCGGTGCCGGTATTATTCCTCCTCCTGCAGCTCCAGCCGCAGGCTGACTACCGCTTTGCCGTCCTCGTCTCGGGCGACACTGATGGCCTCTCGGGTACCGTACAGCAGGCTTAAGCGGGCGGAAAGGTTTGCAAGGCCGGTGCCGCCCATCCCTGCCTCGGGCGAAACCGCCGCCTGCGCGATCTGCCGTTTAAGCTCCTCAAGCTGGGCGGGTGTAATCCCCGCGTCGTCCTCCACCGTTACCGTCAGTACCGTGTCCGCCAGGACAATCTTGATATTCACAAAGAGGTTGTCGCAGTTGTTCTCCAGCCCGCGCATCAGAGCGCTCTCCGCCAGCGGCTGTACCGACAGCTTGGGCACGTTCAGGCTCTTCGCCTTTTTATCAACATCCAAGCGGTAATCGATATGGTCGTTAAACTGTACCCGCTGTAAAAAGAGGTATTCCTTCACGTACTCCACCTCTTTGGTGACGGGCACCAACCCCTCGGCCTGTATGGAGTAATCGAGCATCGAGCAGAGCGTCTGCACCATCGAGTGGATCTCGGTCTGGCCGCTGCGCATGGCAAGTAGCTGCACCGACTGCAGCACGTGGCAGACAAAGTACGGGTTTATCATCGCTTCCAGCGCCGCAAGGCGCGCGCTTTTCTCGCTTTGTTCGGCGGCGCCGCTCTTCTCTGTAAGTACCGCAATACGCTCGGCAATCGCCTCGTAGCGCCCAGCAAGCAGGGCAATCTCCGCGCTGCCGCTAAGCTGCAGCGGTGCGGCAGGCTTGCCCTCGGCGGTGCTGCCCATCGCCTCCGCCAGCCTGTACAGCGGCCTTGTAAAGTGGCGCATCAGCAAAAAGGCCGCAAGCCCCGCCAGCAGGATAAGGGGCAGCGCCAGCCAGATGACCTCCACGCTCAGGCCAAACACGTCGCGGTAGAGCGCGGTCTTCGGCACAAGGCTCACCAGACGAAGGCCGGTGGCGGGCGAGGTGTCGTAGGCCATGAGGTAAGGGGTGCCCAGAATCTCGGCCTCGGTGCCCGCGGCGGAAAGCGAGCCGACCAGATATGGGCTTAGGTGTATCATGTTGGTGGCGTTTACCACCTTGGTGTCGGTGGAGTAAAACAGGCGGTTCCCCGCGTCGAGCAGCGAGAGGCTGCCCTGCGTGCCGGCACTGCTTTTAGAAAGTGCCCGCATAAAGGAGTCGTCCACCTTCAGTACGATCACGGCAAGCGGGTTCTTGGTGGAGATATCGATTACCGTGCGGGTGAGGATAAACAGGCTGTCGGGGTCGTCGCTGGGGCTGACAAAAAGGTAGTCGTCACTGGCCAGCGACTCGCGGTAGCCCGGCATCTCAGAGATCGCGGGGTTTTCGCTCACCCGCACGTCGGCGGAGTTCCCGGCAATGGAGTAGTTTACCCCTTGGTTTAAAAGATAAAGCGTAAACGAACGGATGTCGTTACGCGAATAGTAGATGTTGCGCAGCAGGGTTTGTACATACACCCCGCCGTTGTAATCCCGCGAGGGCACGCTGATAAGCTGCATGAACTTCTCGTCGTTGCGGATGGAGATCGAGTAGCTTTTTAAGGTGTTGTAGTAGCTCTCGAGCTCGCTGAGCCTCATGCTGATGATCGCCTGTTCGGAGGCCGACTGCCTCTTCTGCATGCCGTCTATCGAGCGCCAGCAGGTGTAGCCCGTCAGCGCCGTAAGCGCGACGGCCATCGAAAGCGCGATGGCCAATGCCAGCTTGGAAGACAGGGTAAGCCGGTGATGCCACTTCGTTTTTCTCTGACTTTTCTTCATACCGTGCCCCCTCCGCCCGCACAATCATACTAGGGCGTTTCTGAAAACGGAAAATCGCCGGATATTTCGCTACGCGAGCGCAGATTCAAATCAAAGAAGCACCGACATACTGTGTATGTCTGAATACTTGATGTATTCCGAGCATTTTTGATGCAGAAGATGCCTTGTGTAGCGCGTGTCTTCATGAAGTTCATATTAAGAACGTATAGCTAAACTATAAAGACACGCTTTTGAAATAGACAAGAATTTGGAGTTTTCAGATAGCCCCT
>JAEYNX010000011.1 GCA_023412215.1 Bacillota bacterium
CAATGTAAAATAAAGCAGGAATCATAATAAAAGCGCAGTAGGCAAAAACCACGGGCGGGAAAACCCCGCCCCTACACAACTACTGTAGAACGGTGGATAACCGCGGGCGATTGATAATCGCCCCTACGTATTAAAGACGGTAAATAAACTGTGGGGCGTCGAGGGCGATGCCCCTACACAATCAGCCCTTGAGAATAAGGAAAGAGCGGCAGAAATACCTTGCCGCTCTTTCCTGTACCCAAACGTCCTTGTATGGGCACCTTATATGCAGCTGACGCCATTGTCAGCGTGGGTTGGGCTAACGCTTGATGGACCGCTCGCCGCCTTAACTGCAGAACAGGTGGCTGCCGATGCGCTTGATAACGGGGCGGGTGCGTATCCATTTGTTCGAGGTCTTGTCGGGGTTGTAGTAGTAGATGGCGCCGCCCGACGGGTCCCACCCGTTGAGGGCGTCCTGCGCGGCACGGCGCGCGCTGTCGGTTACCGGCTCGTTAATCTGACCGTCGGTAATGGCGGTAAAGGCGCCGGGCTGGTACACCACCCCCGCGAGGGTATTGGGGAAGGAGGGGTGCTTTACGCGGTTAAGCACGCACGCGCCCACCGCAACCTGCCCGCTGTAAGGCTCGCCGCGCGCCTCCGCCGAGATGATGCGCGCCAAAAGCGCCGCATCCTTGCTGGTACCGGCCGTACCGCCGCTGCCGCCGCCCGAGCCACCGGTGGAGATACCGATTGCCGCCAGCGTCTGCGGGCCCGCGATGCCGTCTACCGTAAGGCCGTTCTTCTTCTGGAACGACTTCACGGCGTTCTGCGTCTGGGTGCCGTAGATGCCGTCCACCGCGCCCGTATAGTAACCCCATTTTTTGAGGTTGGTTTGAATCTTTCTTACCTCTTCGCCCTGCGAGCCGATCTTAGAAAGGGTCTGCACCACGGCCGCGTTTTCGGCCTTTTCGCTCGTATACACCGCCAGCGCGATGATGCACAGGTTGAGCGCGAGAATAATGCTTACCTTTAATATTTTAATAATCTTATCCTGCATAAAAACGCCTTTCCGCTCCCCTAAGGTGTGTGAGGAGCAAAAGATAACTTGTGGCTTTCGCCTTGCATGTCGCGGCAAAGATATTAATACTAACTCCAATAAGAAATAAACCGTAAAAATTCTTTACAAAAGGCGTAAATGAGGCCTTTTGTTTGAATTTTTTCTGCATTTCTAATTGAAATAAGTATGACATGATTTCTTCAGCCGCGCATTTAAAGTTTTTCCACCTGAGGCGCTTTTATCCCAGTAATGGATTTTTGAAAATTAAGCCAATCGCGCGCACCATGCGCATAACGCGTTCATACAATAGGAGTGAAAGGATGCGGAACCTTTCGTAAATCCCCATACAGGCTTTTGAGAGGGTGGGTGTAGATGGATGTGTTCGTGGCAGAGCTGCTGTGCCTGATCGGCATCATCCTTGCGGGCATTGCGGCGAGCGTCGTGGCGGGGCTGATGATCGAGCAATCGGAGCGCAGGGAGTGCGAGCGCCACCGCGCAGCGGATGCAGCCGACCCGCCGCAGGAACAAGCCAATATACCGGACAGCAACAACGCGGAACGGTAACAAGTCAAACTATAAAGCATTATATAAGGATGTTATGGATAACGCGTCTAAGACGAAGGACTTATCACTGGGCCTTCGTCTTTTTTGTGTGGAGTTGGTTTAAATCAATTATAATATTCCCAGACCAGGATAGAAATATGGTTCTTGGCCTCATTTCAAAGATGCTTCGCAGATATTCGCCCATATTAAACACGGGTGAGATCGGCCTGTTTTTTGCCTCTAGGGTAACGATACTCGTGCTGATGATCCTTTTCTCGTTCAATCTCACGCGCAATAGCAGTTGGTCGTTCATAATCCCTTCTATCAAGCCGATCAGTTCGCCGATTACCTGAGGCACGCCGATCTCGCTCTCTGTGCGGTAAACATCTATATCATAATGTGTGTGAAAGTGTTTGCCGATATAAAAAGCAATCTCTTCAAACGAAATTTGAATTTCAATATCTCCGAACCCCTTGTTCGCAGATGGGATTTTAACGACGAAATCGTGCAGACTGTTCGGTTCCCGGTTTTTGATCAGCTCATGTTGAATATCGGGGAAGTATTGTACAAACGCACGGTAAAAATCCCTTGCAACATCCTCGCTCAGTTTATTGAGCTCCATATAATCGTTGTTTGTCATGCAATAACCTCTTGGGGCATGCTTTATCACACCCGTTCAATTACTCCTATAGTTTAAAACCGCAGGTACAATGCCTGCGGTTTTATTATGGGCAGCAAATTTTGTTTTTAACGCCTGCCCGAGGGGCGAAGAATGGGCGGACACACCGGTCCGGCCCGTGTCTGTTTAAATGCAGGACGTCCCCGACGCACCTCAAGATGTCCACCGCGCCGTTCCCTACAGAGGCAGAGACCACGATGTAGGGGCGGGGTTCTCCCGCCCGTGGCAGAGACAGCCAGTAGGGGCGATTCATGAATCGCCCCTACATCCTACCTGTGGATAGGTAAATCAACCACGGGGCGTCGGGGCGCTGCCCCCTATCATGCGGCAACAGGGTGGTTAGGGTTGTAGGGGAGACCTTTGGTCTCCCGCGGATTCTATTCAGCGTGCGGTTAGTCCACGGGCGAACGCAGTTCGCCCGTACAGAATACCTGTGGCGCGCCATACGACCGTGGCCCGCCGAGGTCGTTGGCCCCCACAACAGAACATGTGCCACAGGGTACCGCCCCGTTATGTGCAACAGGACGGTTGAGGTTGTAGGGGAGACCTTCGGTCTCCCGCGGATTCTATTCAGCGTGCGGTTAGTCCGCGGGCGAACGCAGTTCGCCCCTACAGAATACCTGTGGCGCGCCATACGACCGTGGCCCGCCGAGGTCGTTGGCCCCCACAACAGAACATGTGCCACAGGGTACCGCCCCGTTATCTGCAACAGGACGGTTGAGGATTGTAGGGGAGACCTTCGGTCTCCCGTGGATTTCTCTGAACCTGCGGATGGATGCGGGCGGTTTGGGGTAATACCGCGGGCGCAAAATGCGCGCCTCTACAGGGATTTGCGGTTGGCACGCGGGCGGCAAAACGCCGCCCCTACCCTCTCATGCGCATTCAAATCTCCGGCGGAGCGTCGGGGGCACCGCCCCCTAAGGCAATGTCATTTCTGAAAATATCTACACCCCCGCGCCGGTCTCCTCCGCAAGGGTCTCGGGGGGAAGGGCGTCGGCAGGCGCTGCCAGCGTCACCTCGCCGCTCTTGCCGTCAACCCTGCGCTTGTAGGCAAACCCGCAGATGACCGAGGTGAGCGGCGACACCATCACAAGGCCGAGGCAGCCCACGAAGGTGTGCAGGATTTCCGAGGCGATCATCTTGGAGTTAAAGATGTTGAGCATCGGCGTGCCCTGCGCCATGTACACCATCATCACCGAGATGTAGCTGCCCATGTAGGCGAGCAGCAGGGTCGTGGTCTGGCTGCCCACCACCGAGCGCCCGATGGTCAGGCCCGAAAGGATAAGGCTTTTGCGGGAGATATCGGGGTTGTTTTTAACCACCTCGTCCAGCGCCGCCGAGATGTCGATGGCAAGGTCGAGGATGGCGCCCGAGCAGGCAAGGTAGATGCCCGCCTGAAAGATGGCGGTGAGGTCGAGCGATTCAAAGCCCGCGTAGAGCAGCGACTCCGACCACTGCATCACCGCGCCGTGGATGCCGAACAGCTGCCCGAACAGGACGGCGAGCAGGCAGGTGACCAGCGAGCAGAACACCGCGCCGCCGATGGCGGCGTACGCCTTTTTGGTAAAGCCCGCCACCAGCAGCAGCGTCGCCACCGTAATGACGTTGCCCACGATAAGCGCCACCAGAATGGGGCTGACGCCCTTTAGCATCAGCGGGATGAGCACCTTCCAGATGCACAGCAGGGCAAAAGCGAAGGAGAGCAGCGTGCGCACCCCCGTAAAGCCCGAAAAGAGGATGAT
This sequence comes from Bacillota bacterium, assembly GCA_023412215.1. Taxonomy (GTDB): domain Bacteria; phylum Bacillota; class Clostridia; order Oscillospirales; family Ruminococcaceae; genus Acetanaerobacterium. Next base: position 4,001 of record JAEYNX010000011.1, read on the forward strand.
GCAGACGGCGAAGATGCCGATGAGCAGCAGCTCCTTGCTGATGCGGTAGTGCTCGATCATGTTCGCGAAGATAATGTTGTTGTTTGCGTCCCGCTCGAGCAGCACCCACGCGGTGTCGCCCGGCACAAAGGTTTTGTCAAACTCCATCCGGCCGGTATACAGGTTGGTGCCCTTGGTCTGCTCGCCCTTGTGCGAGCCCGACTCGATGAGCAGGGTGCACTCCTGCCCCCCCTGCTTGATCAGGCCGTTTTCATACACGCTCTCGTTGTTTACGTTAAGCACCTTGGCGCGTACGCCTTCGGCGTTGACGTAAATCTGCTCCTCAAACCCCGTGGGGATAAAGAACAGCACCGCGAGCACGCAGACAAACACCAGCACGAATACGGCCTCTTTACGGTTGATGCGTTTTAGTAACTCGTTCATAAAAAACCTCTCTATATAGGCAAAACCGGACTCTCGTCCGGTCTGCCGATGGGCGGACAATACCGCCGCAGTATTTGAAGGAATATTACTTTACAGGCCGCAAACCTCAACAAGCTTTTTGAAGATGTCGGTGTTGTCGTAGGAGCCCGCAAAGGTCTCGGCGCTTGCGCCCGTGGCGTATACGGGAACGGGAACGCCGGTGTGCGCGTAGGAGGTCCAGCCGATGCCCGCCTTGTTGTTGATGATGTGGGTAAGGGTTACCGAAAGCGGGTCGTAGGTGCTGTAGAGCAGGCCTGCTTCCGCTGTCTTGCTGCGCTCCTCGGCGGGCTTCATCGACTCTGCAAAACCGTCCTGCAGCTTTTTAAACTCGAATTCATCCATCACAAAGGGCTTGTTGGCCTCTGCCTGCACATCGGCGTCGGTGGGGGCGAGCAGGCCGAAGTTCTCTTTAATAACAGGCAGTACGTCCTCTAAGGTGAGGTTGGGGTTCTCTTCCTTCATCTTGCCGATCAGGCTGTCGAAGGCTACATAGGAAATCTTCTGCTTGCTTAAGATGTCAAACGCGGTGTTGTAGCCGGTAGCGGCGTAGCCGATGGTCATACCGCCGGTCTCGTGGTCGCCGGTTACAAGGATAAGGGTCTCGTCGGGATGCTGCTTCGCGAAGTCTACCGCTACCTGAATGGCGTTCTCTAAGCCGATAACATCGGTGATGGTGCTCTTGGCGTCGTTGGCGTGAGCCGCCCAGTCTACCTTGCCGGATTCGCACATCATAAAGAAGCCGTTGTCGTTGTCGAGCACGTCAATGCCCTTTCTTACGTAGTCGGCGAGCACCAGCTCACCCTCTTTAACGTCCATTGTGTAGGGCAGCGAGCCGGAGTCCTCGGTTACGGGGGTTACGGCGTATACCTTGCCGGAGGAAGCGTTAAGGGCCTCGATCTCTTCCTTGGTCTTGGCAATCTTGTAGCCCTTGCTCGCGATGTACTCCATTACGTCGGGCTGGTCTTTGTTTGCGCCGGTGGGCTTGTTTACCGTGCCGCCGCCGAAGTAGTCAAAGCCGCTGTCGGCAAGCTGCTTGGCGATGTCGTAGTACTCCTCGCGGGAGGCGATATGGGCGTAGAAGGCGGCGGGGGTGGCATGGTTAATGGTAACGCTCGAAACAATACCGATCTTCTTGCCGGCCTTCTTGAGCATTTCGGTAATGCTCTCAGGCTTGGTGGTCTTGTCCACCTCAAGGCCAAGCACGCCGCTGTGGGTTTTAACGCCGCACGAGATGGCGGTGGCGGTGGAGGCGGAATCGGGGCAGAAGGAGGTGGAGTCGTAGGTGGTGGCAACGCCCGCTACGGGGAACTGGGTGAAGTTAAGGCTCTTGGTGGCTACCTCGCCGGAAGTGTTGTTGCCGTTTAAAACCTGCGCTGCGTTTACCTGCACGTAGGACATGCCGTCACCGATGAACAGGAACACATACTTGGGGGCCTTCGCAGTCTCAACTACGGGTGCGGAACTTACCGCCTCGGACGCAGCGGGAGCCGGAGCGGGAGTTGTGGGAGCGCAGCCTGCAGCTGCAACTAAGATCGTCAGCAGGCTTAACGCCACTGCCAAAATCTTTTTCATGGTTACTTCTCCTCCATCATATGTCTCGTTTTAAAGCCAAAGCTTACCTTATTATTATAAGGTAGAGAGGTAAAATTCAAAGCAACCACAGGTAAAGCTTGGTTAAAGAATGGGTATACTTCCATTTATTTCAATATTGCCCTACTCTTATTCTTGCCTGCTCCCCGGCGGGCTTTGCCGCCTCTCCAAACCGTTTCGTCGCTTTTTAAGTGGGTGACGCAGACAAAGGCAGAACTTTTCGTTTCTATTGCTACAGGACATATGGTAGAATAACCGCAGAGCGTTTTTTCTACCTTTCTATTTCAATACCCCGCCCACGGCGATAGGCAATTATACCGCAAAAGCGGCTGTATTTATGGTATAATAGAAAAAGTAAAGCTGGCCCCTGAAAGGATAGTTCGATGAAATCACGAAAATTGACCATAGCACTATTCATATTTTATTTGCTGGTGCTCTCATGGATCATTCTGTTAAAAACCAGATTCTCCTTCGCCTCCTTAGAAACCGTCAGAGGTATTAATCTTATCCCGTTTGGCAAAATGCTTATTCTAAACGGGTCGCCCAGTTATAACGAGATTATCTACAACGGGCTGGTCTTTGTGCCTTTTGGTGTTTTTATCGGCATGCTTAGCAAGAAGCGCACCTTTGTAACGCTGATTGTGCCGACGATGCTGTTAAGCCTGTTTTTTGAGGCCATTCAGTATATCTTTGCGATTGGGGTCAGTGACATTACGGATTTAATGGCAAACACCCTCGGCGGCATTTTTGGTATTGGGATATTCTTTCTATTCCATAAGATATGCAAGGAGAATGTCTATAAGGTACTGAATATCACGGCGCTGATTCTGGGGTTTTTACTGGTTGCGGCTCTTGCCGTGATAAGGGTTTTCTTCCTGAGGAATATCGGTTAAACGGCTTAGGGCAGTGAGATGAAGTTCAACATGGCCACAGGTAAAGCTCCATAAAAGAATGGTGTTGTTCCATTCAACACAAAAGGCGGGATTGCTCCCGCCTTTTTTTTGATCTTATTCTGTTTGCTAAGAGCCCACGGTCACGTCGTCCTTTACCGGCTGCGGCTCGGGGTCTTCTTCAAGAAGCTGCGGCAGCGGGTCTTCGTGCACCGGCTTTTGACGCTGCTCGGAGAGGATAAGCCCCGCCAAAATCAGCATCGAGCCGATTACCGAGACGGCCGTCAGCTGCTCGTGCAGGATGATGACCGACGACACCACCGCCACCACGGGCACCACATAGATATAGGCGTTGGTTTTGATGGTGCCGAGGATGGTGAGCGTCCAGTTCCAGGTGACAAAGCAGAGCGCGGAGGCCCCCAGGCCAAGGTAGAGCAGGTTTAACAGGTTCTCGGTCTTTAAAATGTCGTCAAAGCGGATGTTAAAATTCATAAAGGGGAGGGTGGGGAGCATAAACACCAGCCCGTAGAAGAAGATGCGGCGGGTACAGGCGATATTGTTAAACGGCAGGTCGGCGACCTTGCGCATGAAGATGGAGTAAAAGGCCCACGCCAGCGCCGCCAGTACCGCCAGCAGGTCGCCCACGGGGTTGAGCTTTAAAACAAACCGCCCGTTAAAGCTCACCAGCACGATGCCTACGATGGCGATGACGAACCCCACAAAGAAGCGCACGTGGGGCCGTTCGCCCTTTAAAAAGATGGGCACCAGTATCGCGGTAAAAAAGGGCGACACCGCCACGATAATGCCGACGTTGGAGGCGGTGGAGTACACCAGCGCCATGTTTTCAAGCAGAAAATAGAGCGTGACCCCGCACACACCCGCGCCCATAAACAGCAGCTCGTCCTTTAAGCGCGTGGTTTTTACAATGTGCGGATGCACGGCCAGCAGCACGATATAGCCGAGCGCAAAGCGCAGAAACAGAATCTCGACCGGGGAGAAATCCTTTAGCAGCACCTTGGTGGAGATAAAGGTGGTGCCCCAAAGGATGATGGTAAACAGGGCGGTAAGATGCCCCGCTGCCTGCAGGCGGTTTTTGGTCATAGGTCCTCCAAAGCGGTGCGAAAAGCGATAGCGAGATAAAATGAATTTTCAGCATCCCATGCTGAACGGGGGCAGCCTGAAAAGGGGGGATACCGCCTGCTTTATAAAGTAAGCAGTATCCGCTTTCGCGGCCCCGCTTCAATATCCTTTGCTTTCTGCTCATGCTTTCTCTTCAGTTTTTAATTTTATCTGCGTATTGCAGATACTACTACTTCTTCATTAAAAAAGTGATAAAATCACTTTTTTAATCCCCGCCTTTGGCGGTATGAGTATTGAACGGTAATTCGGCGGCTTATAGCCTAGAATGGGGATTTTAACCCCATTTCAAATGGAATTTAGTTTAAAAGCAGGCTGCAGCGCGAATAGCCTGCAGCCCGCAAATATTATCGTTATTATAGCATATCTGATTAAAAATAGCTTTCAGGGGAATCCTCAAAGTTTCTTCGCTTTTTCATACAGATTTTGGTCATTTTCGTTTATTTTCGTGCCGTAACGGAGCGTACCCCATTACGGACGCGCAAAGGCCTGCCTTCGCCCTAGAGGTGCTCGGCGAGTTGCAGTTTAAAGCCATTCGGGTCTAGGATATAGATAAAACGGATAAACGGCGCGGGCGAAAACGGCCCGCTGTGTATCGCAACGCCTTTCGCCTTGAGAGAAGCCATGGTGTCGTCGAGCGAATCGACCACAAAGCCCCAGCTTATATCCTCGCCGACGCTAACCGTGCTGCTGCCCTTCACGCAGATAAGCTCAATCTCGGTGGCGGACGTACCGTCGCCGGCGTACATACCGTCGCCTAAAAAGGCGATCTCGCTCTCCGGCCCCGCGTTAAAGCGGCGGTTTAGCTTTAAGCCGATCACCTCGGTGTAAAACCGCACCGATTCGTCCAAATCCTTCACCTTGAGCGTGCTCCAACCAAACTTTAACATAGAAAATCCTTTCCTTTCCGCTATGAAATTTCTAAAGTGATCTATTGAAAAACTGTTTTATCGCAAAACTGTTTTTCTATAGCATTTCTACGATAAACCGGGTATCTTGCGACTTTTATAAACCCTTCCACTAAAGGAAATCCGCCCAGTGGCTGCTGGACGGCGTATGGTTTGAATTTTTATTTCTTTACGGTGATTGCTTTAAGTACTTCAACCGTGTTTTGTATGTCCTCTACCTTTTCAGTGAGTTTATCCAGCTGGCGGAATTTTTCAATGACCACTTGTTGACCTTCGCCTAGGAGGTTCAGTTCCCTCCTGATGTCGTTTTCAAGTATCATTTCGGTTCTAATGGTGCGTTCCTCTATCCGGCTGGTACGTTCCTCTATCTGGTTAGTATGTTCTTCTATCCGACTGGTGCGCTCTTTAATGTCGGCTATATTTTTTTGTATGGGTTCTATCATGGCTTTCATGGCCTGTAAAAGCTCCTGATTATCCATGGCTGTTATCCTCCTCTAATCGGCTGCAATGCCATTATACCCGTTTGCAAGGTAGCTGTCCAGGGGATTTTGCCGTTTCTTTCACGTCCTATAATATACCATTGTCGCAAAGAGTACAATCCCTATTCTTCAAACAGCAGCTTTAGTATCCGCTCGGGGCAGTCTAAAAACTGCTTGGTGAGCAGGTAGTGCTCGGTCTGTTTGTAGGGGGTAAGGGCGATGGCGCTTTGCGTCAGCACGTAGATATCGGCCTGCGGGTAAGCCATCAGGATGGGGGAGTGGGTGGCGATGATAAACTGCGCGCCCATAGCCGTAAGCTGATGCAGCTGCGCGAGCAGCGTGAGCTGGCTCGACGGCGAGAGCGCCGCCTCCGGCTCGTCCAGGATATACAGCCCGTCTTCGCCAAAGCGGTTAAGGATGAGCGATAAAAAGCTCTCGCCGTGCGACTGGTTGTGCAGCGACCTGCCGCCATAGCTGTGGAGTAGCCCGGGCCCCCTTGTGGGGATCTCGTCCAGCCTGTCCACCTCGGTGGCGAGGTTGTAAAAGCTCTCGGCGCGCAAAAAGAAGCCGTCCTTGGGGCGCCGCACCCCGCGCGTGACGGCGAGGCGCTTAAACAGCGGGGAGTGGGTGTCTTTGGAGGAGAAGCTGAAGTTGCGCGTGCCCCCCTCCGGGTTAAAGCCGCAGCACACCGCGATGGCCTCGAGCAGCGTGCTTTTGCCCGTGCCGTTCTCGCCCGCAAAAAAGGTAACGGGCTTGCGAAAGGAGAGGGCGGTGAGGTTCTGCACCACGGGCAGAGCGTGCACATAGCTCGCTTTCAGCTCCTCCGGCTCGTCCTTTAGGCGCACTTCGGTGATAAAGAGGTTGTTCAACTTGTCACACCCTTTGTGAAACTATGGAATCTGTCTCGTCGGGCCGGGGCACGGATACCAAAGCCCGCGCTTAATTTTATCAGAGCATCGCGCTGCACGCCGCGAGCAGGATGCCCAGCACCACCTGTATGCCCACGCCCGCCAGCACCGTGATGATCACGGTCTTGCCGAGGTCGTCGTCGCCGCGCGAGAGGTAAACAAGCCCCATGATCAGCCCGATAAGCGGGAAAAGGATGGCCACCAGATAGTGCCACCACTCGGCGTAGGAGCCGCCTGACGACCCCTTTTCGGGGGTGTACACCGCAAGGCGGGTGCCGCACGCCTCGCAGGTCTCGCTTTTGGGGGAATAAATAGCGCCGCACTTGGGGCACACCTTGCGCGTCGCCTGCTGTGCGGGCAGCGCGGCGCGGCATTTAAAGCAGTCGGTGCGGTCGTCACCGTTTAATTCGCCGCATTTGGGGCAGGTTTTCATTCCGTTGGTTCCTCCTGTTTCTTGTCCATGATGTCATGCCCTGTGCCTGTTGTCAGCTGATCCAGCTGCCCTCTTCGCCGGTAAGCGTCCATACGCCGCTCTTCTTTTCCACCGTATAGGTCGCGCCGATAGCACCCAGGCCGGAGCGCCATTTGCTGGCGTCGGTTTTAAGCTTCTCTTCGGTCAGCTCGCTGTCTGCAAACGAGATCACGACGCCGTCCTCAAAATAAAGCTGCTCAATATACCCCTGCTCGGTGAGCTCCTCGATGGTGCCCGTGATCAGCTCATAGCCGTTTTGGTCGCAGAAGTCCCTCATCAGGGCCATGAGCGCGTCGGGGTTTTCCAGCTTCGCCTTTGAGAGGTCGAGCGCCAGATATCGGATATCGCTGTTTAGGCCGTCGTCCTCGGCCCACAGCTTTTCAAACAGCAGGTAGTACGCCTGCTCCGCCCCCGGCTCGGTTTCGCTCTGCGTGGAGGAGGGCGGGGTGGGTGGCATGGCTTTATAGTCGCTGCTTGCCCCGATAAACGGCATCTGCGCGCAAGACGTCAACAATATAAGCGTAAGAGCTAACGTGAGGGCGAATTTTACGGTAAGCTTCATGGGGTATCCCTGCCTTTCCAAAAAGACGGTTTATGTCTCTTATTTAAGCAGTGGCAAAATGCGGGCAATTTATTCCCGCGCGGCAAAAGTTTCTGGGCGCCCGCTGAGAGGTTCGCCCTTAAGGGGCTAACGGAAAATATTTGTAGGGGCAGACCTGTGTGTCTGCCCCGTTACGTATCACCCGCGTTATTCTGTGGCAGATACCTTATTGCAGGGGGCGGCGTCCCCGACACCCCACGGTCACGTACCGCGCCGCGTCGATTGTGTAGGGGCGAACCTTGTTCGCCCGCGGCCTACCGCACGCTACATAGAATCTGCGGGAGACCGCAGGTTTCCCCTACAACCCTCAACCGCCCTGTTGTCCATAATGGGGCGGTACTTTCTTAACAGGGCGAACATCTGGGTTCGCCCCTGCGGCGCAACGGAGGATTAATTGTAGGGGCAGACCCGTGTGTCTGCCCTGTTACGTATCACCCGCGTTATCCTGTGGCAGATGTCTTCTTGTAGGGGGCCGCCCCGCGGTCACGTACCACACCACATCGATTGTGTAGGGGCGAAACGCGAAATTCGCGTCTGCGTTCGATGGCGAACCTTGTTCGCCCGCGGCCTACCGCACGCTACATAAAATCCGCGGGAGACCACAGGTCTCCCCTACAACCCTCAACCGCCCTGTTGTCCATAATGGGGGTACTTTCTTAACAGGGCGAACACCCGGGTTCGCCCCTGCGGCGCAACGGAGGATTAATTGTAGGGGCAGACCCGTGTGTCTGCCCTGTTACGTATCACCCGCGTTATTCTGTGGCAGATACCTTATTGCAGGGGGCGGCGTCCCCGACGTCCCGCAGATTATCTGCATGCCCATGTAGGCTGTAGGGGCGGCGTTTTGCCGCCCGCATGTCAACCGCAAATTTCCCTGTACGAAATCAGCGGGTACCCAACGGCAGCCTGCTTTAACGCAGAATCTTTTCAACAAGCGGCTGAAAAAATGTTGATAACTTTCTTGGGGAACGGTACCATGCAAAAGGGTAGGGGCTTATTTTCCCACGCAGAACCGCTCAAATACGCTCTCGATCACCGTATCGCTCACGCTTTCGCCGGTGAGCTCCATCAGGGCCTCGAGCGCGCAATCGATGTTCACGCACACGGCGTCGAGGGTGAGAGCCAGCGCGCCGAGGGCGTCGGTGAGCAGGGCATAAGCACGCTGCGCGCAGGCCAGCTGCCGCGCGTTGGAGAGCACGGCGCGCATGGGGTCGAAGCTTGCAAGCGCGAACAGCGCCTCGATGACCCCCGCCAGCTCCTTCAGCCCCTCGCCGCTGGCGGCGGAAATCTCTACAATATGTTTAAAATTATTCCGTATATACTGCCTGTCGAGACTGCTCGGTAGGTCGGTTTTATTAATGACGGCGATGGCGGGGGTTCTGCCGATGGCGCGCACCATCTCGTCATCCTCGGGCGAGAGGGAGGCGGAGCTGTCGAACACCGCGAGCACGAGGTCGGCCTCGGCAAGGCGGTTCTTGGCGAGGGTCACGCCGATGCGCTCCACGGGGTCGTCGGTCTCGCGTAGCCCCGCGGTATCCGAGAGCCTCAGCAGGGCGCTGCCCACCCGCACGGTGGTGTCCACCACATCCCGCGTGGTGCCGGGGATATCGGTGACGATGCTGCGGGTTTCGCCCGCCAGCAGGTTCATCAGGGTGGACTTGCCCACGTTGGGCTTGCCCGCAATCACGGTGTGGATGCCCTCTTTGACAATACGCGTTGTATTATAGGTTAAAATAAGTTCACTCAGTTGAGCGCAGGTATCGGTGAGCGCCGCCTTCAGGTGGTCGGGCTGCACGGCGGGCACGTCCTCCTCGGGGAAGTCGATCCACGCCGCGAGGTTCGCCGAAAGCTCCACCAGCGTGCGGATGATGCCGTCCAGCCGCCGGTAGAGGGCGCCGTCGTGCGCGGCAAGCGCGGCCTTGGCGGCCTGCTCGCCGTTTGCCGAGATGATATCCATCACCGCCTCGGCCTGTGTTAAGCTCAGCTTACCGTTTAAAAAAGCGCGCTTGGTGAACTCGCCCGCCTGCGCGGGGGCCGCCCCGCCTTGCAGCACTGCGGCCAGTACGCGCTGCAGCACAAAGCCGCCGCCGTGGCAGGAAAGCTCCACCACATCCTCGCCCGTGTAGCTTTTGGGTGCTGCAAACACCAGCGCCACCGCCTCGTCGATGTCGCCGCTCTGGTCGCGCACCCGCCCGAACAGCGCGGTATAGCCCGCCGCGGTAAGCAGGCTCTTGTCCCTGTGCGCGGGGGTGAACACGCGCGCGGCGACCGCGCGGGCCTCCGCGCCCGAGATGCGGATGATGCCGATGCCGGCGCCCCCCTGCGCGGTGGCGATGGCGGCGATGGTCTGGTTGTGCATGATGTGACCTCCAAGATAGGGTGACATAAATGAATATCCGATTTCAAACAAAATTTCCCCAGAGAAGGGTGAAACTATGCAACCGGGGGTAGTTTTGGGGGTGTAGGTGTAGGGGGCTCTGGGGATGTGTGTACAGATTGCATCGGCGGCGCGTGGTTATCTGCCACGTCACAGGGATGATGTAGGGGGCGGCGTCCTCGACGCCCCGCGGTATCTCACCGCGTCATGGTTATTGACTGTGGGCCGCCGAGGTCGTCGGCCCCTACAATAGGACATGTGCCACCGAATAACACCCTAATACATTCTAGGGCAGACACATGGGTCGCCCCTACGGGTGCCTGCCCGTTACGCCGTAGGAGCGAACCTACATGTTCGCCCTGTTCGGGGGAATGCCGCCCCCTATCATACGGCAAAAGGGTGGTTGGGGTTGTAGGGGAGACCTTTGGTCTCCCGCAAATCACCGCACGTTGCGGATAAAACCGCGGGCGAACACAGTTCGCCCCTGCGGCGTGGTTTCTGCCACGGGCGGGAAAACCCCGTCCGATGAACGAACCCCCACGCCATCGCTGGTGTGAGGGTTAAAAGGTAAATAAAATTAATCCAGATCGATCTTGGAGTAGAGCGGCTTATCCTCGGCGTCCTTGGCGGGAACCGCCTTGGGCTGCTGCGAGGGCACGGGGCCCGCGGGCGGCCTGCGGTCGTTATTGTACGGCCTGCGCTCGCCGTTGTTATAAGGGGGCTTGCGGTCACTGTTATAGGGGCGGTCGTTATTATAAGGGCGGCGCTCGCCGTTACTGTTGTTGTAGGGCTTGCGCTCACCGCCGTAGGCGGGCTTATCCCCGGTGCCGGCCGGTCTGCGGTCGTTGTTGTACGGCTTGCGGTCGCCGTAGGGCTTGCTGCCGTCGCGAGGGCCCTTGTTGAAGGGGCGGTTGCCGCCTCGGGGCGCGAAGCTCTTGACGGGGTTTTTGGAGGAGATCACCACGCGGCGGTTCGGCTCCTCGCCAAACGAGTTGGAGGTGGCGCCCTCCACCGTCTGCACCGCGGCATGGATGATACGGCGCTCGTAGGGGTTCATCGGCTCAAGCGTCGAGCTGCGGCCGGTCTTCACTGCGGCGCCCGCTAAACGAACCGCGAGCTCCTGCAGGGTTTTTTCGCGCTTTTGACGGTAGTGGCCGCTGTCGATCGTCACGCGGAAGTAGTCGCCGTCTATCTTGTTGGCCACAAGGCCGGTCAGGTACTGCAGCGCGTCTAAGGTCTCGCCGCGCCTGCCGATAATAACGCCCAGGCCCTCGCCTTCGAGGGTGAAGGTTACACCGTCGGTCTTTTCATCCACCGCAATGTCGGTGTGAGAAAGACCCATCTGCCCCAGCACATCCACCAGAAAGTCCTTGGCGTACTGCACCTTCGATACCTTGTGCACCACCTTTACCTTTGCGGGCGAGGAGCGGAAAAGGCTCTTCTTGGGGAGCTCCAAGATCTCCCACTCTACAAGCTCTCTGGCTACGCCAAGCTGTTCGCAGGCCGAATCAATCGCCTCTTCGACGGTTTTGCCTGTTCCGATAATCTCTTTTTCCATACAGCCCTCCATTCTGCCGGAGCAACCGGCCGGTACTATCACGTAAAAACTATTAAAATGCAGGCCTTGGCGGACGCCAGCAATAGGGCGAAATCAAGTAAAAGTAGCCGTCCAACGCCGTGCATGATAATCAACCGTCTGCATACAGTTCATTCTTCCACAGCAATACAAAAAAGGAGGTAACGCCGGCGCGATCACCGGTGCGGTTTGAAATGCTCACTAAAAAAGGGATATGGGCAATAGCGCCGGTAAAGACGGATTATTTTAAATCGTCGTCTTCCACATACGTTTCGCCGTACTTCTCGGCGTCGCGTTTTCTCGCCTCGGCAAGGCGCTTGCGGTCAAGCTCCTTCTGGGTGAGGGCCTCTTCGCTTGCGGGGGCCTCCGCGGCGGGGGTGGAACCGGTGATCGCGGGGCGCGCGGATTTCTTCGCTTCCTTACGCAGCGCCTTCTTGGCCTCCTGCTCGGCCTTCATCGCCTCGAGCATCTTGGCGGGGTTGTAGATCTTGTTTAAGATAAACTCCTGCGCAAACATTAACAGGGAGGAGAGGGTCCAGTAGAAGCTTAAGCCCGCGGGGAAGGAAAAGGCGATAAACACCGAGAAAAGGGGCATGATGTACATCATCATCTTGGTGGTGTTGCCCGCGGCGCCTTCCTGCCCGGGCATCTTGTTTACGCGCAGCGAATAGATCCCCTGCAAAAGCGCCGCAAGACCGGAGGCGATCGGCAGCAGGATGAGCCAGTTAAAGGAGCCGTCCAGCATCAAGGCCACCTTGGGCGTCTGGGTAAAGTCGATGCCCAAAAAGTGCATGTCCAGCGACGAAAGCTGCTGCAGGTATTCGGGCGCGACGGCGGAATACGCCTGCTTGTTGGCGGCATAGGAGCCGAGGATGTTGATCTGCGACGAATACTGCGCCACGTTCACGCCAAGCCCCTTCGCGATATCGGTCAGCTTGGTGATGATGTCTGCGGGTAAATGCAGCAGATGGGTCATCGGGCGGTAGATAACGTCGATAAGGCCGAACAGGATGGGGAACTGGATGAGCGAGGGCAGGCAGCTGCCCATGGGGTTGTACCCCTCCTCCTCATACAGCTTCATCATCGCCTCTTGCTGCTTCTGCTTATCGGTGGCGTATTTCTTTTGTAGCTCGGCTATCTTAGGCTGAAACAGCGCCATCTTTGCGGTGGCACGCTTCTGTTTGATGGAAAGGGGGAATAAGGCGCCGCGAATGAGCACCGTAAAAAGGATAAGCGCAATGCCGTAGATGGGGATTACCTTGTAGCAGGCCCACATGATCCAGCCAAGCGGTGTACCAAAAAGCGTGTACAGAAAATTCATTGATGATCCTCCCAACAGGAATACGGTAGTTCATTATGACAAATGGAGCAGCCTGCGCTGCAGTTCTCTCTATCTAAGCCCCGGCAGCGGTGCCGGAGTCGGATGTTCGCAAATTTTATAGATGACGGTGGGGATGCTTGTCCCTCTTCTTGGGCTTAAAGGCGTCAAAAAACCGCTCGGGCACATAGTCGATGCCGCCGTTACTGAGTGGGTTGCAGCGCAGGATGCGCCACAGCGCAAGCAAACTGCCCCTTATAAACCCGAAGCGCACGAGCGCGCCCCGCGCGTAGGCCGAGCAGGAGGGGTAGTACTTGCAGGTGGGCGGAAAGAGCGGCGAGATAAAGCGCTGGTATAGGGTTATCAGCTTTAAAGCAAGCCACCGCATCGTAAAACCACCCTGCGTTTTGCTTTTAAAAAAAGCGCGTTTTATTGTTTTACAGCACGCCCGCCTTTTTAAGCTGCGAGGCCATTACCGCCTTTACCGCGGGCATCTTTGCCGCGGCGGTTTTGGTGCGGGCCACAAAGACGAAGTCCCATCCGGCGGGCAGCTCGGGCTCGAGGAGGCGAAACGCCTCTTTCATCACACGCTTTGCGCGGTTGCGCACCACGGCGTTGCCCACCTTGGTGCTCGCCGTAATGCCGATGCGTTTTGCGCCGCGGTTGTTCTTCATCGCGTAGGTAACTAAGAGCGGATGCACAAAGGATTTTCCACGGGCGTACAGCCTGCGAAAATCGTTGTTTCTGCTAAACGTCTCTACTACCTTCATCTTACGCGAAAAGCCCTCTCTTCGGGGCCGGTTGCCCCCGTTAAAACCTTATAAGCCGGCAACAGAACTGCGCCGGCTGCCGGTTTATACTAACCTGCGGCCCTAAGCCGCAGAGGTCGTACAATACTAATTCCGCAGCAACACATGGCATTGCTGCTCCCGCCAAAGGCGGGGTTTAAAAAGTGATTTCTTCACTTTTTAAAATAAAAATTAGTATTATGAAGTTTGCCTATGCCGAGTATGCCCCGGCTCAGAGCCCTTTACGCGGGCCCATAAAAAGAAAGGCCACAAAGACTGTGGCCTGCAATTACAGCGTCAAGCTTTTTCTTCCCTTAGCTCTTCTGCGAGCAAGAACTTTACGGCCGTTTTTGGTTGCCATTCTTTTCAGGAAGCCATGCTCGGCAGACCTTTGACGCTTTTTGGGCTGATATGTTCTTAACATTGCGGTTTCTCCTATTCCGGCGGTTTCTTCTGGGCAAAACCACGAGTTTTTGGCCCCATTTGGGTGAGACCTTGCAAGGTAATATTATAGCCTACGAATGCTTGAATTGTCAAGTAATATTCAGAAAATTCACAAACTGGAAGGAGTGGTTTTATGGCGTAAAACGGAGAAAAATTTTTATCTTTCCCGCTAACCGCAGATATGGTGTAACACAAAATCCGCAGGCAGTAAATTATACAATTTGTTGTAAAGAAAGGAGAATCGGGGGAAGCGGTAAGCAGGTACCCGTACTGTTCAAAGGCGTGAAAATCTGCTACAATTAAAGACAGTATACTATTAAAATATATATAGGGCTCTGACAGTCGCAAAAAGCTGTTTTTGTCGCTCTACATCCCTTTACTTTTCCACACTGCGTAGCGTGCTATGCAGCAAATGTTGCAAAATTCGTCGCATTTGTGATAAAATAGGTTCAGTTAAAACGGTGGAGAGTTTTAAGCGGTCTTCTTTTTCCACCGCTATTCAACAGGATTTTCGCATGTTTTGAACAGCTTAACGTTTGGCAGGGTACAGCGGCGCCTGTGCCCGCTGTTTTGTTGTAATACTAATTCTTCTTTAAAAAGGTGATAAAATCACTTTTTTAATTCCCGCCTTTGGCGCAGAATAAGTATGGGCATGAGGCACTCGGCTTCTGCGGCGCCCGCTGCGCCGCGGCTTTGTTCTCTTTTACCCTTTAAACGACGGACAACCCTTTCTGTTCCCCCGATAAATTTAGCGAATGGAGCTTAACAGAGATATGGAATCTTTCGACGAAGTTTTTCAGATGGTCAGTGACTACTGTAAAACCGACCTTTCCGAGGCTGCGCACAAGATTTGGATTCGCTGCATCGAGCCGGTGAGTTTAGAGAACAATGTGGCGACGCTCTATGTAAAAAGCGATTTTCAAAAGAAGATCATCGACCAAAAGTACGTGCGCCTTTTAAAGCAGGGCTTTGGAGAGATTCTGGGCTTTGACGTGGATGTCCGTGTGATTACCGACAGCGACAAAGCACAAGTGAGCGACACGCTTCTCCCCGCAGCGCAGAGCCGCTTACCCGCGGATTTCGGCGTGGCCTCCGGGGTGGGCGAGTATGAATATACCTTCGAGACCTTTATCGTGGGCCACGGCAACAAGTTTGCCCACGCCGCCTCGGTGGCGGTTGCCACCAAGCCTTCGGGTGCCTACAACCCGCTGTTTATCTACGGGGAGTCGGGTTTGGGCAAAACCCACCTGCTCTACGCCATCTTAAACGAGATACGCAAGAACTTCAGCAACAAGTGCATCATCTACGTCAAGGGCGAGGAGTTCACCAACGAGCTGATTTTGGCTATCCAAAACAAGACCACGCCCGAGTTTCACGCCAAATACCGCAGCGCCGACATCCTTTTAGTCGACGATATCCAGTTTATCGGCGGCAAGGAGAGCACGCAGGAGGAGTTCTTTCACACCTTCAACTCCCTCTACATCGCGGGCAAGCAGATCGTGCTCACGTCCGACCGCCCGCCCAAGGAGATCAAAACCTTAGAGGACCGACTGCGCACCCGCTTTGAAAGCGGCCTGCTCGCCGACATTCAGGCGCCGGATTTTGAAACCCGCATCGCCATCATCCGCCGCAAGGCCGAGCTTTTGGATTTCGACATCCCCGACGATGTGTCGGAGTACATAGCCAACCGCTTAAAAACCAACATCCGCCAGCTCGAAGGCGCCGTGAAGAAGCTCAAAGCCTACAAGCTTTTAGCGGGCACGCCGCCCTCGGTGACCATCGCGCAGAACGCCATCCGCGACATCTTAAACGACAACCAGCCGGTGCCCTTTACGGTGGAGCGCATCATCGGCGAGGTAGCCAAAACCTACGGCATCGCGCCGTCGGAGGTCCGCTCCAAGAAGCGCTCGGCCACCATCTCGCAGGCGCGTCAAGTCTCGGTGTATATTGTGCGCGAGATCACCCAGATGCCCATGTCCTCAATCGGCGAGGAGTTCGGCGGGCGCGACCATTCCACCATCGTCTACGCCATCAAGGAGGTGGAGGCGCGCATGCAGCGCGACAAGCACTACAAAGAGACGATCGACGACATCCTCAAAAACATCCGTGACAGCTGAAGACCGCATAAACTCGGCGTTTTTAGCCGCTTCGTTTCGTTGATTATATTTTTTTGGGCGAAAAGTTTTCAACACTCAACATTCCACTTTTGAATCCGTCGGCGGGGTACGGTTACAGTTAGTTTACATAAAACAGTGATTTATTCACTTGTTTTCAACTTTTTAAACAAAGTTTTCAACACCTCTGTGTAAAACCTGCCGACGTTTTCACTTCTAAACAAATGCTTCACCATCGCGCCCGAACAAAAATCTTAATTTTTTCCCATACCTGCGCGCTTTTTTTAAGGTTTTCACAATTTCACGGCCCCTACTACTGCTACTATTTTTTATATTATCTCCTATCCGTTATGGATGAAAAAACGTTTAGAATGCGGTAACCCGCGATCATTATGCCCATACTCCTGTTAACCTTACTCTTTAAGGGGGATATAAGTCCCTTAAAAAACGCGGACGGCTGAAAGCCGTTTATTAACCGTTAACAATCCTTTCTATGACCGTATCCTGTGAAAACCATTTAAGGCTAAGACATCAACATCAAGGAGTGAGAACAAGCCATGAAGATAAACTGCAGCAAAAACGCCCTGAGCGAGGCACTCGGCAACGTATCCCGCGCGGTGGCCACCAAAACCACGCTGCCTGCGCTCGAGGGCATCCTGTTAAAGGCGCACGGCTCCATCTTAAGCCTGACGGCCTACGATCTGGAGCTCGGCATCAGCACCACGGTGGATGCCGCGGTGGCGGAGGAAGGCGACATCGTGCTTTCCGCCCGCCTGCTGCTCGATATGGTCAGGCGCATGCCGACCGAGCGCGTGCAGATCACAAGCGACGAAAAGGCCTTTACCGTCATCAGCGGCGGGGTGACCGAATTTAACATCATCGGCATCTCGGCGGAGGATTACCCCGAGCTGCCCGAGGTGGGCGGGGGAGAGCAGATATCGCTCGACGCGCTCACCCTTAAAAGCATGATCAACCAGACCATCTTCTCGGTGGCCGTTACCGACACCCGGCCGGTGCAAACCGGCTCGCTCTTCGAGTTGGACGAGAACACCATCAATATCGTGTCGGTGGACGGCTTTCGGCTTGCCATGCGCCGTGAAAAGCTGCAAAACGGCAAGCAGATGCGCTTTATCGTGCCCGCAAAGACCCTCTCGGAGGTGTCCAAGCTCATCGGCGAGGACGAAAAGCAGGTGAGCATCTATGTGGGACGCAAGCACATCATCTTTGATGTGGACGGCTATAAGGTGATCTCCCGCCTGTTGGAGGGCGACTTCCTCGATTATAAGAACGCCATCCCCGAGGGAGGCACCACCCGCGTGCGCGTCTCGGTGCGCAGCTTCGGCGGTTGTGTGGAGCGCGCGTCGCTGCTCATCACCGACCGGCTCAAAAGCCCGATCCGCTGCGTATTTGAGCAGGAGCTCGTCAAGATTTCATGCGTCACCACCATCGGCAAGGCGTACGACGAAGTGGCCTGCCAGAACAGCGGCGCCAAGGTGGAGATCGGCTTTAACAATAAGTTTTTGCTTGACGCCCTGCGCGCCTGCGACACCGACGAGGTGTTTTTGGAGATGAACGGCCCGCTTTCGCCCATGAAGATCCTGCCGCCCGAGGGGGACGGCTTCCTCTTCCTCGTGCTGCCGGTGCGCATCAAGAGCGACAGCGTGCAGTAGCCAGCCGATAACGACAGCGGGGAGACAAACCATGACAGAGAATACGGTCACCTTACCGCAAAACCGCGGCATGACGGCAAGCGCCTTAAAATACATCGCCATCGCCGCCATGCTGATAGACCATATCGCCTACGCCTTCGTGCCGGAGGATACCCCGCTGTGCGTACTCATGCACTTCATCGGCAGGCTGACGGCGCCCATCATGTGCTTTTTTATCGCCGAGGGTTACCACTATGCGCGCAGCGTCAAGAAATACGCCCTTCGGCTTGCAATCTTTGCGCTCATCTCCCAGCTGCCCTTTCAGTTTTTCTTTACCATGAAGGAAGAAAACCCCGTTTACTGGCCGCCCGAGCTGAACATGATCTTCTCGCTTTTGTGCGGGCTGCTGGCTTTATGGGCGTGGCATGAGATCGACAATATCCTTTTGCGGTTTCTCGCCCTTTTCGGGCTGTGCTTGGCTACCCTGTTCGCCGACTGGCCCGTTTTTACGGTGCTGTTCGTGCTCACCTTTGGCATCTACCGCGAGAACCGAAAAAAGCAGCTGATTGCCTTTGCGGCCGTCGCCGGGCTGATGCTCTGCTATATGCTCACCCTGACCCTTGTATTTTCAAATACCCCGCGCATGTGGCTGACGAACCTGTACCACCTCGGCGTGTTCGGTGTTATCCCGCTGCTGCTCTTTTACAACGGAAGACGGGGCGGCGGCAGGGGCAGCAAATGGGTGTTTTACATCTTCTACCCCGCACACATCGCGGTGCTGGCGCTTATTTACCTGCTGATGATGCGGTAGAAGCCGGCAGTTTACAGATAGACCATACCGTCATCGAAGGGAAGTAACCTATGCAACAGCGCGTCGCCACCCGCGGCCTTACGGCGGACACCCTAAAAATCATCGCTATTGTCGCGATGGTAATCGACCACGCGGCCCCCGCCGTCGCGTCGGCGGAATCCCCCTTAGGCCTCCTGCTGCATTTTATCGGCAAGCTCACAGGGCCTATCATGTGCTTTTTTATCGCCGAGGGCTACCACTATACCCGCAACGTGAAGAAATACGCCCTTCGGCTCTTGATATTCGCGGCGATCTCGCAGCTGCCGTTTCAGATACTCTTTCAAAACGGCAGGCTGATACCTTACCCGCTGTCGCTGAACATGATCTTCACCCTGTTCTGCGGCCTGCTTGCCCTCTGGGCGTGGGACAGGATACCAAACCCCATGCTGCGCGCGCTTGCCGTGGTGGGCGCGACCGTCGCCACCCTGTGGTCCGACTGGTCGCTGTTCGGCGTGCTGTTTGTGCTGGCCTTCGGCGTCTTTCACGGAGACCGCAAGAAGCAGCTCATCGCCTTCGCCGTCTGCGCTGGGGTGAAAATCCTCTACAACCTGCTCGGCGACTTCATCGTGCACCAAAGCCCGATTGTGGAGCTTTCGCGTCTCGGTATGTTCTGCGTTATCCCGCTGCTAATGCTCTATAACGGCACGCGCAAGAACAATAATTTTGGCAAATGGTTTTTCTATATCTTCTACCCCGCGCATATGTTATTATTCGGCGTTATCAATCTGCTTTTCATCGGGGTGAAGGGGTAGTCGGTAGGGATGAACGGTATTCTACTGTGCTTCCTTCCAAACATGAGGTAATCTTCGCGGGCGATTGATAATCGCCCCTACGACACCCCAAAGGAGACCCGTAGGGAACGGTCTTGACCGTTCCGTGCTGTCATACACCACCCCGTTGCCCATCATGTAGGGGGCGGCGTCCTCGACGCCCCGTCCCCGACGCCGCGCAAATCCTCCCAATACACGCGATAATCTTGCAGTCGGCAAAACGTCGCAGGCGATTCATGAATCGCCGTTACAAGCCCCATTGCAACACCGTAGGGAACGGCCCCGTGCCGTTCCGTAACAGACCGCCCGATTCCACGTCGTAGGGGCGGGGTTCTCCCGCCCATCAATAAGCGCTGTGCCGTGGGACGTCGAGGACGCCGTCCCCTACAACCCCCCAATAAGGTGGTTAGGGTTGTAGGGGAGACCTTTGATCTCCCGCAAAATCACCGCGTGCCTTGAATGAAACGGCGGGCGAACACAATTCGCCCCTACACGGTGAAATTCGTTGCCCAGCGCGACAACCCCCGTTGCAAAGAACCCCACACCTCGATAAGAAGGCGGTTTCCCCGCCTTTCCTATAAATCCTGATCTGGGCAAGATATTGCCCGTCCTCTCTCTACTGAAGGCCGCCGCTGCGGCGAAACGGGTGATAAAACCATGAAGACACAGGAGATCAAAATCCACACCGAGTATATCAAGCTCGACCAGCTGTTAAAGTTTGCGGGGCTCACCGAAACGGGCGGCCACGGCAAGGAGCTGGTGCAGGGCGGTGAGGTAAAGGTAAACGGCGAGGTATGCCTCATGCGCGGCAAGAAGATACGCGCGGGCGACACCGTCACCGCGAGCGGTGTGACCCTTACCGTGGCAGGGGAGAAGCAGTGACAGTCAACACACTTACGCTGCACAACTTCAGAAATATCGGCGAGATGGTATTTTCACCCGCTAAAAATGTCAATATTATCTGTGGGGACAACGCGCAGGGCAAAACCAACCTGATTGAGGCGCTCTGGCTCTTCACGGGCGCCAAAAGCTTTCGCGGTGCCAAGGAAAACGAGTTTATCAAGCTTAACACCCCGTTTGCCGCCCTTTCCCTCGCCTTTGAGAGCGAGGAGAGGGAGCAGACTGCCGATATCAAGCTCTACGACCTCAAAAAGAAAGAGGTGCTCTTAAACGGCGCGCAGAAGGAGAGTGCCTCCGCCCTGGCGGGAAGGTTCTGCGCGGTGGTGTTCGCGCCCTCCCACCTCGGAATTGTCACCGAAGGCCCCGCCGAGCGCAGGCGGTTTATAGACCTCGCCATCGGGCAGATACGCCCGATGTATATCAAGCTGCTAAGCGACTACCAGAAGGCGCTCGCGCAGCGCAACAGCCTGTTAAAGGACATCCCCTACCACAGCGAGCTGCAGGACACCGTGGAGCTGTGGGACGACCGCTTAGCCAAAACGGGCGCGTCGATCGCCCTGCTTCGCTTAAGGTACCTTAAAAAGCTGGGCGGGGAGGCGGCGGCCATCTACGCGGGCCTGGCTGGGCCGGAAGAGCCTTTTAAACTTACCTACCAGCCCTCGGTACTGATGCCAAATGAGGCGCCAACCACGCAGGAGCTGTACGAGGCCATTTTAAAGGCGCTGCGGGAGGACCTGCTCGAGGATATCCGCGCGGGATTTACCACCCGAGGCGTGCACCGCGACGATATCGAGATCGAGATCTGCGGGCTGCCCGCAAAGGCCTACGGCTCGCAGGGGCAGAAGCGCAGCGCGGTGTTAAGCCTGAAGCTTGCCGAGAGCAATATCTTAAAGGATTCCCTCGGGGAAAACCCCGTTATCCTGCTCGACGACGTGATGAGCGAGCTCGACGCCAAACGGCAGGAATATATCTTAAACCACGTAAAGGACAAACAGGTGTTCATCACCTGCTGCGACAGCTGCGTGTGCGCGGCCTTGCAGGACGGCGCCGTCTTCCACATCGCGGGCGGAGCCATACAACAACAGCAAACGGATGGATTGCCGTAGGGAACGGTCTTGACCGTTCCGGCCAGAGCCCAATTTCACGGTGTAGGGGCGGGGTTCTCCCGCCCGTTTACGATACATTCCGCAAGGAAATTGTTCCTACAGGGAGCGCAACGTTCGCCCGCGGTTTTGTCCAAACATGCGATAATCTTGCGGGCGACAAGACGTCGCCCCTACGACACCCCATTGTAGCGCCGTAGGGAACGGCCACTGTGTCGTTGTGTCAAATTCCAATCCACGGCAGGGGCGGTCTCCCGCCCATCATTTAACGCTGTACAGCGGGCCGTCGAGGACGCCGGCCCCTACAAATCCGAACCGTCGGCATCCTTGTAGGGGAACAGCCACATTCTAAAAACGGAGGAAATAACATGTATCTTCATCTCGGGCAGGATACGGTGGTGCGGCTCGAAGATATCGTGGGCATCTTCGATATCGAGAACGCCACTATCTCCAAGCACACCAAGAACTACCTCGCTGAGGCCGAGAAAAAGGGGCGGGTGGTGAATGTTTCCCAGGAAATACCCAAGTCGTTCTGCGTGTGCGTCCAGAACGGCGAGGTGACGGTATATGTTTCGCAGATCTCCTCGGTGACGCTCAAGCGCCGCAGCAGCTATATCGACAGCATCGCGAACATCTAGCGGCCGGACGGGCGGGGTCGGCTCCCGAAAAAATGGTTGGGGCAGCGTCCTTGACACCCCGCGGTCATTGCATCCGCGTAAGGCCGTCCACCGCGATACAAATACAAGCTTCATTCGCAGCAACAAACAGGGGGTAATAGCATTGGATAACGTGCGCATAAACGAAGAACAGGTTTATGACGAAAACCAGATACAGGTGCTCGAGGGCTTAGAGGCCGTTCGCAAGCGCCCGGGCATGTATATCGGCTCCACCGGCCCGCGCGGGCTGCATCATCTGGTCTATGAGATCGTGGATAACGCCATCGACGAGGCCCTTGCGGGCTACTGCTCCGAGATCACGGTAGAGATCCTGCCGGAGGACGTCATCCGCGTAACCGACAACGGGCGCGGCATCCCCACCGGCATCCAGCCCAAGATGGGCATCCCCGCCGTGACGGTGGTGTTCACCATCCTGCACGCGGGCGGCAAGTTCGGCGGCAGCGGCTACAAGGTGTCGGGCGGCCTGCACGGCGTGGGCGCGTCGGTGGTAAACGCCCTTTCGGAGTGGCTGGAGGTCGTGGTGGACGACGGCAGCGGCATCTACCGCCAGCGCTTTGAGCGCGGCGTGACGATGTGCGACCTCGAGCGGTTTGCCGAGAGCAGGGAGCGCGGCACCATCGTCACCTTTAAGCCCGACCCGCTGGTTTTTGAGGAGCTGGCATTCGACTACGAAATCCTGCTTACCCGTCTGCGCGAGCAGGCGTTCTTAAACGCGGGCATTAAGATCGTGCTCAAAGACCTGCGCACACCCGAGGCCGAAAAGACCGCCGAGCTGTGCTACGAGGGCGGTATCCGCAGCTTTGTGGAGCACATCAACACCCGCAAGGCGGTGGAGGTGCTGCACAGTGAGGTGATCTACCTTTCGGCGCAGGCGGGCGACAACAGCGCCGAGGTGGCGATGCAGTACAACGACAGCTACAACGAGGTGGTGCTCTCGTTTGCCAACGACATCCACACCATCGAGGGCGGCACCCACGAAACCGGCTTTAAAACAGCCCTTACCCGCGTGTTCAACGAGTACGGCAAGCGCCACAACATCTTAAAGGAAAGCGACAAGAACCTTACCGGCGAGGATGTGCGCGAGGGCCTTACCGCCGTCATCTCGGTAAAGCTTACCGAGGCGCAGTTCGAGGGCCAGACCAAAACCAAGCTCGGCAACACCGAGATGCGCACCATGGTGGACAGCCTTGTGTACGACAAGCTGCTCACCTACTTTGAGGAGAACCCCTCGGTGGCGCGCGTTATTTACGATAAAGCCTTAGGCGCCGCGCGTGCTCGCGAGGCTGCCCGCAAGGCGAGAGACCTTACCCGCCGCAAGTCGGCGCTCGAAAGTGCCTCCTTACCCGGCAAGTTGGCCGACTGCAGCGAGCGCGATAACCATCGCACCGAAATCTACATCGTAGAGGGCGACTCGGCAGGCGGCAGCGCCAAGAGCGGCCGCGACCGCCGCTTTCAGGCCATCCTCCCGCTGTGGGGCAAGATGTTAAACGTCGAGAAGGCGCGCCTTGACAAGGTATACGGCAACGAGAAGCTCATGCCGGTGGTAACCGCCCTCGGCTGCGGCATCGGCGAGGAATTCGACCTCACCAAGCTGCGCTACAACAAGGTGATCATCATGGCGGATGCCGACGTCGACGGCTCGCACATCCGCACGCTGCTCTTGACCTTCTTCTTCCGCTTCATGCGCCCTCTGGTAGAGAACGGGCATGTGTATCTCGCGCAGCCGCCGCTCTTTAAGTTGAGCAAGGGTAAGGCGGTGCACTACGCCTACTCCGACAAGCAGCGCGACCAGTATATCGACGAGCTGGGCGGCAACGCCGACATCCAGCGCTACAAGGGCCTTGGCGAGATGGACTCGGAGCAGCTGTGGGAAACGACCATGGACCCCGAGCGCCGCACCATGCTGCGCGTGGAGATGGAGGACGCCGTCAAAGCCGACGAGATATTCACCATCCTGATGGGCGACAAGGTTGCCCCGCGCAAGGAGTTTATCGAGCAGAACGCGCAGTATGTGGTGAATTTGGATATATAAGCGGTTTGGTAGTGGGCGGCGGCCTCGGTGTTAGCGGTTGGTTCCGACCATCCACCGAAATCCGGTAGGGGCGAAACGCGAAATTCGCGTCTGCGTTCGCCCGCGGTCTAACCGCACGCTGCACAGAATCTGCGGGAGACCAAAGGTCTCCCCTACAACCCTAACCGCCCAGTTGCAATATTGTAGGGGGCGGCGACCCGACGCCCCGCAGATTGCCACCACACCACGTCAATGGTGTAGGGAACGGTCTTGACCGTTCCGTCGCATTAAGGGCCGTACGATTTACATTTCGTGTTATGTTCCCAACACAATTATCATGGGGCGACAGGGCAACCGCGGGCGATTGACAGACGCGAATTTCGCGTTTCTCCCCTACATGTCTCCTGTGGATGGGTGCATCAACCGTGGGCCGCCGAGGCCGTCGCCCCCTACAATCCTAAATAGGATTTCTGCCATCCCGGCCAATTCTTTCATCAAAGACCATATCTTCATTTTTACGAGGAAACAACATGGATGAACTCATACAGCAACCAAACAGCCAGCCGCTCTTTATCAGCTACACCCTCACCCCGCAGGAGGTGTACGGTGCCGTAAAAACGGCGCAGTACCGCCGCAACCTGCTCACGAGGCTGATACAAACCGCCGTGCTGCTGCTCATCTTCGCGATGTACCTGCAGGCGGTGGTCAGCGACCCCACCTACGTTATGGGCATTATGCTGTGCATCCTCTCGCTGTTTGTGATGGGCGCGGTGTGGCTGGTGCCGATGATTCAGGCGCGCGGCGCCTTTAAGAAGGCGTCCGACATGCCGCTAAGGTACGAGATAGAGTTTAATGAGGATACCTACAGCGTAAACGAGGTACAGGGCGAGAACGAGCTGCGCTACGCCGAAACCGAGGCGGTGGAGACCGCCGCGCTGATACTGCTCATCGTGCGCAAAACCAAGCTGTTCTGCATCCCCAAGCGGGCGATAGAGGAACAGGAGCTGCGCGACTTAAAGGCGCTGCTAATAGAAAAACTCAAGGATGATTTTAAGGCGAAGGATTGATACCCCATAGGGGCGGGGTCTTCCTGCCCGTTGACAGTAGATGCCCGTAGGGGCGAACTGTGTTCGCCCGCGGTCTAACCGCACGCTGCATGGAATCCGCGGGAGACCAAAGGTCTCCCTACAATCCCCCATTGAGGCGCTTGGTAATCTTACGGGCTGCAATATGTCCGCAGGCGATTCATGAATCGCCATTACAAACCCCGTTTTCACCCCGCAGGGAACGGCCTCTGTGACGCTCTACCTTTTGTATTCATGAAGGGGACGTCGAGGACGCCCTCCCCTACAAATCGGCTTCCGTTGCCGTTTTGAAATCTCTAATCTGCGTTATATGGGCGTTTTACACGCCCGCTAACCGATATATCCCATATCACCACAGGTCATTGGCAATCGTTACGTTTAAAATAAGCGGCGGCAGGGGGCAACCCCTTCCGCCTTGCAAAAAGGGTGGCATTTCAATGAGCAAGAATATCGACGAAAGCAAGGATACGGCGTTTTTAGCCGAAGGCGGTGCAAACAAAAACCTGATCCCCATCGATATCGAGAAGGAGATGCGCAAGAGCTTTCTCGACTATTCGATGTCGGTTATTGTTTCGCGCGCGCTGCCCGATGTACGAGACGGCTTAAAGCCCGTGCATCGCCGCATACTCTACACGATGTATGAAAAGGGCTTAGGCCCCGATAAAGCGTACCGCAAGTGCGCCGATACCGTCGGCGCCGTGCTCGGTTCCTACCATCCGCACGGCGACGCCTCGGTGTACGACGCGCTGGTGCGCCTAGCGCAGGATTTCTCGCTGCGCTACCCGCTGGTGGACGGCCACGGAAACTTCGGCTCGATTGACGGAGACCCGCCCGCTGCCTACCGTTATACCGAAGCGCGCATGAGCAAGATGAGCACCGCGATGCTCACCGACATCGACAAAGAGACGGTGGATTTCGCGCCCAACTACGACGACCGCTTAAAGGAGCCCGTGGTGCTGCCCTCCCGCTTCCCCAACCTGCTGGTAAACGGCTGTACGGGCATCGCGGTGGGTATGGCCACCAACATCCCGCCGCATAACCTGAACGAGGTGGTGGCGGCGGTGAACCTGCTCATCGACAGGCCCGACGCCTCCTTAGACGAGATCATGGAATGCATCAAGGGGCCGGACTTCCCGACGGGCGGCATCATCATGGGGCGCAGCGGCATCCGCGCGGCCTACGCAACCGGGCGCGGCAAGATCACCCTGCGCGGCAGGGCCGAGATCGAGGAGGAGAAGAACGGTCGCTTCAGGATTGTGGTGACCGAGTTGCCCTACATGGTAAACAAGGCGCGTCTGATCGAGAGTATCGCCGACCTTGTGAAGGAGAAGCGCATCGAGGGCATCTCCGACCTGCGCGACGAATCCGACCGCGAGGGCATGCGCATCGTGGTGGAGCTCAAGCGCGAGGCCAACCCCCAGATCGTGTTAAACCACCTCTACTCCTTAAGCCAGCTGCAGGACACCGTGGGCGTGATCCTGCTCGCCCTTGAAAACGGCACCCAGCCCAAGGTAATGACCCTGAAGGAGATACTGCAGCACTATATCGACTTCCAGCAGCAGATCATCACCCGTCGCACGGCGTATGAGCTGCGCAGGGCGAAGGAACGCGAGCATGTGCTCGAGGGATTAAAGATCGCCATCGATTTTATTGATGAAGTACTCGCCATCATCCGCGCGAATAAGGACATCCCCTCCTCAAAGCTTGCGCTGATGGAGCGCTTCGGGCTTGACGACATACAGGCCTCCGCTATCGTGGCGATGCGCCTAGGGCAGCTTTCCGGCCTTGAGCGCGTCAAGATAGAGGAGGAGCTGGCCGAAATCCAGCGCAAGGTGGCGGAGCTGGAGGGCATCCTCGCCGACATCACCAAGGTTCGCACCATCGTAAAGGACGAGCTTGCCCTGCTGCGCGACAAATACAAGGACGAGCGCCGCACCGAGATTCAGACGGTGAGCGGCGAGGTGGATATCGAGGACCTCATCCCCGTAGAAGACTGTGTGGTGACCCTCACCCACTACGGCTACATCAAGCGCCAGCCCGCCGACGTTTATAAGGCGCAGCGCCGCGGCGGCAGAGGCATCTCGGGCATGACCCGCCGGGACGAGGACTTTGTGGAGGAGCTGTTCATCAGCTCGACCCACGATTACGTGATGTTCTTTACCGACAGGGGCAGGGTGTACCGCCTCAAGTGCTACGAGATACCCGAAAGCTCCCGCACGGCGCGCGGCACCAACATCGTAAACCTCTTACCGCTTGAGCAGGACGAGAAGGTGCAGACGATGATACGCCTGCCCGCCTTCGAGGAGGGCAAGTACCTCGTGATGGTGACGAGGGGCGGCATCATCAAGCGCACAGAGGTGACCGACTACGACACCGCGCGCAAGGGCGGCGTGATTGCCATCAACCTGGACGACGACGACAAGCTCGCGTGGGTGCGCTTAACCGACGGCCGCAGCGACCTGATTGTGGGCACCCGCAACGGCATGGCGATACGCTTTGACGAAAACGACGCGCGCCCCTTGGGCCGCAGCGCCCGCGGCGTGAAGGCCATCACCCTCGACGAGGGCGACTTAGTAGTGGGCATGGCGCGCGTGCGCGAGGACGGCACGCTCTTAACCGTTACCGAGAAAGGGCAGGGCCGGCGCACCGAGTTTGACGAATACCGCCAGCAGTCCCGCGCGGGCAAGGGCATTATCAACTACAAGGTGGACGACGACAAGGGCTTTGTGGCGGGTATCCGCACCGTCAATGAGGACGACGACGCCATCCTGATTACCAACGACGGCGTAATCATCCGCATCCCCGTGGGCCAGATCACCGTGCAGTCCCGCTACGCGGGCGGTGTACGCGTGATGCGCGTGGAGGGCGACACCCGCCTGGTATCCATGGCGCGCGCCCAGCACGAGGAGGCCCCCGATACCGACAGCGACGCCGACGACGAGGACGAAAGCCTCGAGGAGGCGCTGGAGGAGGAGCTCAGCGAGGGCGGGGCGGAGTAAATAACAATTGGGCTGCCGGTTATGGCAGCCCAATGGAATCTTAAAGCTTTGAAAGCCTGTTATCCTGCCCCTAGGATATTATATCCGCCTTTTCAGGTATGACCAAAGGGGCAGTCAGCGCAGCATAACTATCTGTTTTTTTGCCGTCAAAATCAACTACCGTTATTTTGGCGCCGTAGCGTGATACTCCCTCCAGAGAAAAAAGAAACAGTAGCTTGTTATAGGTGGTCATAGACAAACCGACAGATTCCTTTATAAGATGCTTAAACTCCTTTGTTTTTAAATCGTACCGAAACAGGCCGCGCTCATCTGTATTATAGCCATCTATCGTTTTACAACCTAAAAAGAATATGTACCTGTCTGTCACCAGCATTGACGAATAAAAGAAATCACCGTCGTTGTAATTCGCAAGTTTTTCAATGGAGTCGTCGGATGTTGACAAACGATATATTGCCTTATTTTCCCCGAATGTATAGAAATAGAGGAAACCCTTATAATATTGCAGCCTATCCGGCGGACCCTCCGTAGGAATCTCTTTTACCTCCTTGGTATCCATGTTGTATTTGGCAATCGTGCTCCTTCCAGAGACGGCATATAAGTTATGCCCTATGATGTTTATGAATTCATAATCGCCATTTGTCAGAATGGTTGTTTGCTCTCCTGTTGACAAATTCTTTACAAAGATATCTCTGGGCGCGTCATCATTTTTAAAGTACATCAAATTACCGGATATGATCGGCGCCATTGCGGCCTCGGCGAGGCAGGTGAAGCTGTTATTGCTTAAATCGTACTGAAAGATGTCCCTTCGGTCTCGTTCGTTTTCTTTTATATTCCATGCGGAGAAGTAAACACAGCCGTTGCCGGCGTAAATATCAGAGACCTCCACCAGATTATCAGACAGTAAAGAGACAGCATTGGTGCTCTTATCCATCTTATACAGCTTATTACCATCATAAACGTTTCTGAAATAGATAGACGACTCATCAACGTCCATATATGAAAAACCGGCGCGGTTACTGTAAAAATTCTCATCGTAGCCTTCTATCTTGTCGGCGCAACCTGTCAGGCATACTAAGCTTATTACTATTACGGTAAATATGGCAATAAAATATTTCATGAGCACCCTCCAAGCAAAAAGGGGTGGGCAAGCTTGCACACCCCTTTTGTTTTATTTGTTCACTGAGCAGATTTATTGGCTAAAATACTATAGACTCCTATATAATCTCTATTTAACTTTAAGCGTGGTAGCAATTGGTTGATTTCAGACTGGCTTATGCCATTTATTTTCAACTGAGCAAGATCCATTTCAGCCAATGTTCTTGCATCATAGAATCTGCCGTTTTTGGTTATACCAATAGACGGTGCTTCGTCTGACAAATGAAGCGCCTGAATAGGTCGATATATAGCATAATCAGGAAAGAATATCATCGGATCAATTGTAGCCCCTGTGTACCAGCCGCTGCTGCTTGTAAATGGTATATTGTTAACGCGCATTTCAAAATGAAGATGTACACCGGTGGAAGTAGAACCTGTAGTCCCCATGTAGCCGATTTGAGAGCCTTCATAAACACTGCCCTCTGTATCTAACCAAGAATAATCATCAGGATCCAACATATGCTCATATCTTGATAGCAAGTAGGCGTCTGCACTGCCAGTTGATATAGGATCGTCATGGTTTATATGGCAGGTATAACCTGCTTTAGTATCAAATCGGTATTTAACAATATCGCCGCCGTAGAAGGAATAGACAGAATCCCCTTCCACACCGCTGGACATTGGTGCAATGTCGACACCTATATGATCTGGAGGATTATAAGACCAGTTGATTATTGTCATTCGTACGCAATGACAAGATTACGAATGTAATAATATGATCAAAATAACAATTATTGTGATATAATAATACTACTATTCCATCTAATTGTAAATAGTTGTATTAGAATTATTTTACAGGAACTATATATTAAACGAAAAATACAGCAGGAACCGTTGTTGACCGACCCCCGCAACCTATCTAGCCTGATGAAACTTTAAGCGATATACCTTTTGAGCTCGCGCTCAATCTTTTTTAGGTACTCCCGCGCCTTTATTACATCCCCGCCGTCGATGAGGTCGCAGTCCTTGTACCGCGCGGTGTGCGCGAGGATGGAGAGGCTGCGGTAGCAGGGGATGCAGCGGAGAAACACCGCCTTGTGTTTTAGCATCTTCTCGGCGCGCTCCTCGTGGTGCACGATCTCCTCGCTAAATTCCTTGTGCAGCACCGCCTCGATGAGGTGGATGCAGGCGTAGTACTCGGCCACAACCTCCCAGTGCGCGCAGTCTATCTGGTGGATATTCTCCCCCAAGCGCACGACGTCCTTGTTGTATTGGTACTTTTTAAGGTGCTCTTCATATTCCTTCATGTCGTCTCACCTGTTAAAGGATGATCATAAACCGCGGCGGCGGAAGAGTACTCAGCTTTTCCTCGCTCACCCAGATGCAGTTGACGGTGGCTTTCATGGCGCTCTCGTATTCGATGAGGTATTCCGAGGCCTGCTCGAGGAGCCTGTAGTCCTTGCGCTTGCAGATGATCCAGAGCTCGTACGCCCCGAAGTAGTAGAGCACCCCCAGACGCAGGTTATCGGGGGCCAGCTGCTTGATGCACCGCATGAGCAGGAACTCCTGCGGGTGAAGCTTGCCGCGCGCCTTGGGGAAGCAGGACTGCAGATAGGCGTCGAGCGCCTCTTCGCCAACGGGCGCCGTGCCGGTCAACAGCTCCAGAAACTGCTCCTTCGCGGTGTCGTGTGTTTCCTCTGCCTGCTGCTTTTCCCCGGCGGGGCTCGCCCCCGCGGCGGCCTTGCGTGGGATATCTATCCTGACGGTGCGCGGCATAACCGCGGCGAGACTTTCGCTTGACATCTGCAAACCTCCGTATCTGTGATAGAGATGTTGCTGTTTTGGCCGGCATCTTCGTCCGTTCCCGCCCGGTTGCCCCGCAGGGGCGAGGCGGTGGGCAAAAATGTATAATAAGCGCATGCAAAAGCGGCCCTTTTGCGCTTATTATACTGTATCCCGTGTTTGCGGACAATATTAATCGACATTATTCTTGCTTTGTTCATAATTTTTACCTATACTATCCCATATGGCCATATGGACATGGAGGAAATTAACAGATATCCCCTTGAATATTATCTCTGTCCGCTTCGGGTGTGAGCGCTGTTCTGCCCGCGAGCCGGACAATACTATAGGAGCAGTTGTTATGGTAGAGTACCTTGCCGGAAGCTATGATGTTGCCGTTATCGGGGCGGGCCACGCGGGCTGCGAGGCCGCCCTTGCCGCCTCGCGCCTCGGCGCCAAGACCGTCCTGTTCAGTTTGTCACTCGACGCGATTGCCAACATGCCCTGCAACCCCTCGATCGGCGGCACCGCCAAGGGGCATCTGGTGCGGGAGATCGACGCGCTGGGCGGCGAGATGGCGCGCATGGCGGATAAGACCCTCATCCAGAGCCGCATGCTCAACCGCGGCAAAGGCCCCGCCGTTTACAGCCTGCGCGCGCAGATTGACCGCGTAAAGTACCACAACGAGATGAAGCACCTGCTGGAAAAGACCGGGGGCCTCGACATCAAGCAGGCCGAGGTGGTGGCGGTGCGCAGGGCGGGGGAGGGGGAGGCCCTTGAGGTGGTCACCCATTTCGGCGCGGTGTTTACCTGCGCCTCGGTGGTGGTCTCCACCGGCACCTACCTAAACGGCAGGATCTACGTGGGCGAGTGCGCCTACCAAAGCGGGCCGGACGGCTGTCAGGCCGCCACCCATCTCACCGAGAGTTTAAACCTGCTTGGCATTGCCACCCGCCGCTTTAAAACCGGCACCCCCGCGCGTGTGCTGCGCAGCAGCATCGATTTTACAAAGCTGGAGGAGCAGCCGGGCGACGAGCCGGTGGTGCCCTTCTCGTTTGAGACGACGACCCCGCCGCGCAATGTCGCGGTGTGCCATATCGCCTACACCAACCCCCGCACCCACGAGATCATCAAGCAGAACCTGCACCGCTCGCCGCTCTACAGCGGCAAGATCGAGGGCATCGGCCCGCGCTACTGCCCCAGCATTGAGGACAAGGTGGTGCGCTTCGGCGATAAGGAGCGCCACCAGCTCTTCATCGAGCCGATGGGGCTCGACACCGAGGAGATGTACCTGCAGGGGATGTCGTCCTCCCTGCCCGAGGAGGTGCAGGTAATGATGTATAAAACGGTGGAAGGCTTAGAGAATCTGAAGATCATGCGCACCGCCTACGCCATCGAGTACGACTGCTGCGACCCGCAGGAGCTGATGCCCACCCTGGAGTTTAAACAGGTGAAGGGGCTGTTCGGCGCGGGACAGTTTAACGGCACCTCGGGCTACGAGGAGGCCGCCGCGCAGGGGCTGGTTGCGGGCATCAACGCCGCGCGCCGCGTGCAGGGCAAGGAACTGCTGCTGCTTGACCGCGCGGGCTCCTACATCGGCACCCTCATCGACGACCTCACCACCAAGGGCTGCCAGGACCCCTACCGCATGATGACCTCGCGCTCGGAGTTTCGGCTCATCCTGCGGCAGGATAACGCCGACAAGCGCTTAACCCCCATCGGGTATGAAATCGGCCTCGTTTCCCGCGCGCGGTATGAGGCTTTTTTGGAGAAGTACCGCAGGGTAGAGGAGGAGACCGCGCGTCTTGCGAAGGTGATCGTCCCGCCCTCGGA
Source organism: Bacillota bacterium (assembly GCA_023412215.1). Taxonomy (GTDB): domain Bacteria; phylum Bacillota; class Clostridia; order Oscillospirales; family Ruminococcaceae; genus Acetanaerobacterium. The sequence goes on from JAEYNX010000011.1 coordinate 36,819, forward strand.
GGAGATAAACGCCCTGCTTGTTTCACGTGAAACAGCGCCGCTCACCACCGGTGCCCGCCTCGCCGATCTCATCCGCCGCCCGCAGGTCTCCTACCAGGGCCTTGCCCCCTTTGACGCACAGCGCCCCGCCTTGCCCGACGACGTCATCGAGCAGGCGGAGATCGAGATCAAATACGACGGCTACATCAAACGCCAGCTCGCGCAGGTGGAGGGGATGCGCCGCCTTGAGAAGAAGCCCCTTTCGCCCGACACCCCTTATGGCGACATCAGCGGCCTGCGGCTGGAGGCGCGCGAGAAGCTCATAAAGGGTAAGCCCTTGAGCATCGGGCAGGCCTCCCGCATCTCGGGGGTAAGCCCCGCCGACATCTCGGTGCTGCTGGTGTGGCTGGAGCGGCAGGGAAGGGCTACTCTCTAAAACGATCAAATACTACAGAACAATAGATATTCTCCACACCCACGGAAAAGGAAGATAGAACGATGAGCATGACGACCGACATCTTAAAGCAAAGCGCCCTTCATTACGGCATAGAGCTTACCGATGACCAGCTGGCACAGTTTGAGCTGTATAAGACGCTGCTGCTCGATTGGAGCACCCGCATGAACCTCACCGCCATCAAGGACGAGGAGGGGATAGCGGTGAAGCACTTTCTCGACAGCATCCTGCTAAACGTAAAGCTGCACCTTACGCAGGGCGCCCGGCTGATCGATGTGGGCACCGGCGCAGGCTTTCCCGCCGTTCCCCTGAAGATCGTCCGGCCCGATATCGCCATCACCCTCGCGGACGGCTTAAACAAGCGCATCACCTTCTTAAACGAGCTGACCCGGCAGCTTCAGCTTGAGGCGCACACCATCCATGCGCGCGCGGAGGAGCTGGGTAAAAGCCCCGGCTACCGCGAGCGGTACGACTATGCAACCGCCCGGGCGGTTGCCTCCCTCAACGAGCTGAGCGAGTACTGCCTGCCTTTTGTTAAGGTGGGGGGCACCTTTGCCGCGATGAAGAGCGGCGAGGTGGACGAGGAGCTCAGTGCCGCGCAGAACGCCGTTGCCCTCCTGGGCGGAAAGGTGGAGGAGGTACTGCGCTTTACGCTACCGGATGAAAGCCGCCGCAGTATTGTCGTAATAAAAAAGATTTCGCACACTTCCCCAAAATACCCGCGCGTAAGCGCGCAGATTGCAAAAAAGCCGCTATAGCCTCGTGGAATAACAGGGGAACAAGCAGAAAGCCGACGAAACCGCACAACGGAAAATAATGGAAAATAACGCTTCTTTATGCTACACTATGCCTAGCAGCAGTGGACAAGCATGAAGGGGCGTTTGTTTCATATGAAACAAACCCTGTAGGGCTGCATTTTTAATGAAGGACAACAACGTTTGAACAGCAGTGCAGTTTTGGGAGGGTCGATCCATGGCTGTGTTTACACGCGAGAAAACCATCAACAAGGTGCTTGAGATCGGTACGGAGCATATACTGCCCAACCCCGCCCAGCCGCGCAAGAGCATGGATAGCGACGAGCTGCAGAGCTTAGCCGAGAGCATCCGCGCAAACGGGGTGCTGCAGCCGCTCACCGTGCGGCGCATGAAGGACGGGCTGTATGAGCTGATAGCCGGGGAGCGCAGGCTGCGCGCCGCGAAGCTGATCGGGCTTGCCGCGGTGCCATGCATTGTCATCGACACTACGGGCCAGCAGTCGGCGGTGCTGTCGGTGCTCGAAAACCTGCAGCGCAAGGACCTCACCTTCTTTGAGGAGGCGATGGCCTACAGCGCGCTCATCAACGACTGGGGCATCACGCAGGAGCAGGCGGCGGTAAAGCTGGGCAAGGCGCAGTCCACGATCGCAAACAAGCTGCGGCTGTTGCGCCTGAGCGAGGTCGAGCAGCAGCTGATTATCAAGTACCGCCTCACCGAGCGCCACGCGCGCGCGCTTTTAAAGCTGGAGGATGCCTCTCAGCGCCGTCAGGTGCTCGACACCATCGCCCTCAAGGGGCTTAACGTGGGCCAGACCGAGGAGTACATCAACAAGATGCTCAGCTATATCCCCAAGCCGCGGCAGGAAAAGGTGATTGTGGTGAAGGACGTTCGCCTCTTCATCAACACCGTTACCAAGGCGGTGAGCATCATGCAGAAGGCGGGTGTGGACGCGCAGGCCAAGCAGGTGGAGAAGGACGACTATATTGAGTATATCGTCACCATCCCCAAGCAGTCGCGCAAGCCCGCCCCTAGGCTCTTCACCCCGGCGGCGAACGGTTAATGCGTTTTACACTTTCCCTGGTGTAAAATATTTCACTCATCCCCTGGCTGATTTTATCGGGTAAGGCGCGGCAGCAGCCGCGCCTTTTCCCGTTGCGGGGAGGGGGCTGACCACTTCGGCGGCCCACGGTCAATAACCGTGGCACGGTGAGATTGCGGGGCGATGATTGTGTAGGGAACGGCCCCTGTGCCGTTCCGTTTGGCACCTGCCTCGACCGTGTAGGGGGCGGGGTCTTCCCGCCCGTGACAGAGACCACGATGTAGGGGTGAACTGTGTTCGCCCGAGGTTGCCCACCCTGCGCTGCATAGAATCCGTGGGAAACCAAAGGTCTCCCCTACAACCCGAACCACCCTGTTGCCGCATGGTAGGGGGCGGCATTCCCCCGAACAAGGCGAACACGTAGGTTCGCCCCTACGGCGTAACGGGCAGGCACCCGTAGGGGCAGACCCGTGTGTCTGTCCTGTGGAATGTATATGTCGTGTTCCTGTGTGGAACATCCCCTATTGTAGGGGCCGACGACCTCGGTGGCCCGTGGTTGCCCACCACACCACGTCGGTGGTGTAGGGGCGAAATGCGAAATTCGCGTCTGACAATCGCCTCGGCTGCCCCTGTGCCCAATAATGATGATATAAATTGTAATTCTAAAGGCAGGCGCCAACCGCACCTCCCCTGTAGGGGAGCACAATGCGCTCTCGCGGTCTAACCCCGCGCTGCATAAAGTCCGCGGGAGGCTGGTAGCCTCCCCTACAGCCCTCAACCGCATTGTTGCCCTGTTGTGGGAGCGGCGACCTCGACGCCCCGTGGTCACCCACCGCCCATGGTGATGGTGTAGGGGCGGGGTTCTCCCGCCCGTGGTTTTTCCTTTTGCGCTTTTATTATAAATCCTGCTGTATCTTACATTGTCCGTTCCCGCACGCCACGTCCGCTACGCGTCCCTGGTGCCCCTTCGGCGACGGCTTCGTCGTTACAGGCGGGTTCCTTTTCTTATTCGAGAAAGAGGAACAGAAAAGGATGGGCCTGTCGCGGCCTGAGCGACAATCTAAAATCAATAAGAATGTAATAATGTGGTACAGCGGAGCATCAGTATCGCGTCCCCTATAACGTTGCAACAGGAAGATGCAGGGTAGTAGGGAGACCTGCGGTCTGACGTGGATTCTATGCGACGGGCGGTCAGACCGCAGGCGAAGACCCTTCGACATTGAACCCAATTCGCCCCTACGGGTTGAAGGATGGATTGCAGGACTATCCGCGACGATAAACCGCTTGCCTTGCTTCTCTGTCCGCGCTATACTATGTCTAGGATTAAATCGCACGGATTGTTTCACATGAAACATGGGAGGGAAGAGGCATGATAGAGCTGCTGCCGCTGCACGAGAGCAGCCTGCATTATATCGTCGCGTGGAACGAGGGGAAGGATATCGACTTTCTGCGCCAGTGGGCGGGGCCGAGCGCGTACAGCTACCCGCTGACCGAGGAGCAGCTGAAAACGCGGCTGGACTACTCCAAACGCAGGCAGTCGGACTTTGCAATGTACGAGATCATCCTCGACCGCGAGACGATGATCGGCACCATCGAGCTGTTTGCCATCGACCGCGAGACGCTGCGCGCCACGATGGGCCGCTTTTTGCTGGGCGAGGAGTACCGCGGCAGGGGCTACGGGCAGGAGGCGATCAAGGCGCTGTTTCGCCTTGCAAAAGATCATTATAAGATCGAAGAGCTGCGCTTAAATGTATTCGAGTATAACGTCGCCGCCCAGAAGTGCTATGAAAGGGCGGGCTTTGTATTCGAGAGCTTTAAGCAGGACCCGCAGAACCCAAAATGGAACCTCTACAGCTACGTGGCGGAGCTGTACGCCATCGACATCGAAACGGGGAAGCGCACGCTGCCGGAGCTTGCACCGGAATACATCCCGGACGGGGAAGAGGCGCCGCCAGACATCTATACCTTCTGATTTGAAGGCAAAAGTGCTGTTCCTTGAATATAAGGAAGCAATATTTACAGTTATTTCATCTACACCGGAAGAATTTGTGCTATACTATACACATATTATGTATATCCGGATTCGGTTTATAGAGAATAAGCCAATTCGCGTATATGAAGTGATGTGCGTGCTGCCGTGGGTGAGCAGTGCGCGGCGGATATCAGGCTGAACACAAAAACAAAGGAGTAGATGAAAATGAGCAAATACCGGCGCTTTGCCACAGCAGCCCTTGCGCTTGCGTTGACGGTTGCACTCAGCGCGTGCAATTATGGCCTTCCGGCCGCGAACAACTCCTCGGCGGAGGTATCGGAGGAATCCTCGGAGGCCTCTTCTTCCGAGCTGGTTTCGTTCGAAGGCGCGGGCTCAGGCGAGAGCAGCAGCGAGGTGTCCTCCTCAGAGGAGACCTCCACCTCCTCCGCGGATATCTTCCTAGAGGAATCCTCCTCACAGGCGGCCAGCTCCAAGGCCGCGAGCTCCAAGCCCGCCGCGAGCAGTTCAAAAGCGGCAAGCTCCAAGGCGGCTGCCTCCAGTAAGGCGGCCAGCTCCAAGGCCGCGTCCTCCAAGGCAACGGTGAGCGTGGACAACGACTACGGCTCCAGCGACGAGGAAGAGGAAGAAGAGGATATCGAACCCTACGTTGCCGGTGTATACCGCATAGAGGCGGATGAAATCTGTAAGATACGCCTGAGGAACGTCGGTGAGTGCGAGATAACCGACGCGGAAGTGCTCGATATCAACGACGCCGGTGACGACGCGGAAGCGGATATCGACATCGACGATACGTCCATATCGGTAAACCCCTCCACCTATGGCCGGTACAGCATTATGATTTATGTGGAAGATCCCAGTGAAGGGGTAAGCTACGAGTTAAGAACGCTGGTTATTGTTGAAAAAGACGACGACTAGCCGTAAGTCATCACTTATTCATAATAAAAGGGAGCCGCACCGGCTCCCTTTTATGTTTCACATGAAACATTTTACGCTTTAACTCTTTTATAAAGAGGAAGATTATGATATACTGGTAATACTAATTCCAATAAGAAATAGTGCAGAAAGATTCTTCACAAGGGGCCTTTCGCTTGAATTTTTCTATAGTTCTAATTGTAATAAGTACGGGTAAAACGAGAGGACAGCCTGAAAGAGCATGGGCGGAAACGGAGAGACTATGGGCAAAATCATCACCATCGCAAACCAAAAGGGCGGCGTGGGCAAAACAACTACCGCGGTAAACCTAGCGGCGGCGGTGGGTGCAAGGGGCAAAAAGGTGCTCCTCGCCGATATCGACCCGCAGGGCAACGCCACCAGCGGCTTGGGCATTGAGAAGCGCTCGGTGGGCGTCTCGGTGTACGACCTTATCATCGGCAGCGTAAAGGCGTCCGAGGCGGTTGCGCACACCCAATTTCGCAATGTGGACATGCTCCCCTCCAACATCTCGCTCGCCGGCGCCGAGATCGAGCTCGTTGAGCTCCAAAACCGCGAGACACGCTTAAAATACGGTCTTTCCCAGCTGCGCGACAGCTACGACTATATCTTCATCGATTGCCCGCCGTCGCTGGGGCTGATTACCCTAAACGGCCTCACGGCCTGCGACACGGTGCTGGTGCCCATCCAGTGCGAGTACTACGCGCTCGAGGGGTTAAGCCAGTTAATCGCCACCATAAGGCAGATCAAGCGCCTTTATAACCCGCAGCTCGAGATCGAGGGCGTGCTGCTCACGATGTTCGACGCCCGCCTGAATCTCACGGTACAGGTGGTGGACGAGGTAAAGAAGTTCTTTCCGCAGAAGGTGTACAAGAGCGTGATTCCAAGAAATGTAAGGATATCCGAGGCGCCCAGCTACGGGCAGCCGATTTTATACTACGACCGTGCCTCCAAGGGGAGCACGGCCTACGACGAGCTTGCAAAAGAGCTGATACATAACAACAGCAAGGGAGGAAAATAACCTTGGCGACAAAAAACCGGGGGCTTGGCAAGGGCCTGGACGCGCTGTTTGCGGATAACGCCACATCCGACAGCGCGGGAGCCGTCAGCCTGAGTATTTCAGAGATAGAGCCCAACCGCTCACAGCCGAGAAAGAACTTTGACGAGAAGGCGCTCGCGGAGCTGGCCGATTCCATCCGCCAACACGGGGTGATCACCCCGATTTTGGTGCGTCCGCTCACCGGCGGGGGCTACCAGCTGGTGGCGGGGGAGCGCCGCTGGCGCGCCTCGCGCATGGCGGGCTTAAGCGAGGTGCCGGTGCTCATCAAGGAGCTGACCGACGCCCAGACCATGGAGATCGCGCTGGTGGAGAACCTGCAGCGCGAGGACCTAAACCCCATCGAAGAGGCGGAGGGCTACCGATCACTGATGGATACCTACGGCCTGACGCAGGATGAGGTATCCGAGCGCGTGAACAAATCCCGCCCCGCGGTGGCAAACGCGGTGCGTCTTTTAAACCTGCCGAAGGCGGTGCGCGATCAGGTAAAAAGCGGCAAGCTCACCGGCGGGCACGCGCGCGCGCTGCTCTCGTTTGAAAGTGAAGCGCGTATGGAATCGCTCGCCGAGGAGATTATAAAAAAGCAGCTTACCGTGCGCGACATCGAGCGCCTGGCGCAGGACGAGAAGAAGGAAAAGAAGGCGTCCGGCCCCAGGAAGAATAACGCCCTGCTGCGCGACAGCTACTTTACCGAGATGGAGATCGCGCTAAAAACCGAACTCGGGCGCAAGGTGAGCATCACCGAAAACGCCAAGGGGCAGGGGGTACTCGAGCTGTCGTTCTTTGATAAGGAAGACCTCGCCGAGATCGCCCAGCGGCTGGCGGGGAAGTCCCGCTGAGGCGGGAACGGAATTATATAAGTTTAGCCTGTCTGGAATGTGTTATACCCACCCCTCTCCGCGCTTGCGCGCGGAGAGGCTGTAAAGACGTGTAAGGGCCTAACAGGGCGAACCCGCGTGTTCGCCCCTACGGCAGGGCTGGCGGGCGTTCGTTGGGTGCGGGTTCATCTGTCTTCCTGCAATGCATCGACCGTGTCATTTCGCGGCACAATTATGTAGGGGGCGGCGGCCACGACGCCCCGCGGTCACCCACCGCACCACGGATTGTGCAGGGCAAAACGCGGGATTCGCGCCTGTCAATCGCCCTGCGGCATTGATGCGGGTACCACGGGCGGCTATTAGCCGCCCCTACATCCTACAATTACCCCGTTGCCGTGCTATTAGGGGCCTGACAGGGCGAACACATGGGTTCGCCCCTACGGCAGATTCTCCGGACGCCAACAGTAGGGTATGTAGGGGCGGCGTCTTGCCGCCCGTCCGTTCATTGCGGCCTTCGGTAGGGGAGCGCACCGCGCTCCCACGGTTTAACCGTACACCTGCATAGAATCCGTGGGGGACCAGAGGTCTCCTCTACAAACGCCATCCGGCGCCCACATTGGGGGCGGCGACCTCGACGCCCCGCGGTCACCCACCGCGTCGCGGTGATTGTGTAGGGGCGAAACGCGAAATTCGCGTCTGTCAATCGTCCTGCGGTATTGATGCGGGCACCACGGGCGGCTAATAGCCGCCCCTACAACATCCCGATTACTGGCGTAGGGGCGGGGTTTTCCCGCCCGAATGTCAAACGCAAAACCCTGCGTAGGGGGGCATGATGCGCTTCCGCAATTCCATCTGATTTCAATATCATCCCATCACAAAGCCTTCGCAAGACCAATTCTATCGAATCCGCCCATATGGGCGTAAACCATATGAAGGAGTAAAAATTAAGATGCTGGACATTAAACTCATCCGTGAAAACCCCGAGCTGGTGAAGGCGGGGATGAAACGGCGCAACAAGAATTTAGACGACGTCATCGACGAGATACTTGCCATAGATGTCAAACGCCGTGAGGTAAGCTCCAAAGCCGACGCCATGAAGAACGAGCAGAACAAGGCGAACAAGGAGATTCCCGCCGTGAAGAAGGCGGGCGGCGACGTAAGCGCTTTGATGGAGGAGATGAAGGTCCTCTCCGACAAGATCAAGGAGTGCACCGCGCAGGTGAGCGAGCTGGAGGAGAAGCAGAGAAACCTGCTTTTGAACATCCCGAATGTGCCCAACGCCGGTATCCCCGACGGCGTGGACGACCACGACAATAAGGAGATCCGCAAGAGCGGCACCCCGCGCAGCTTCGAGTTTGAGCCGAAGGCGCACTGGGATTTGGGCAGCGACCTCGGTATCCTCGACCCCGAAACCGCCGCCAAGGTGACGGGCGCGCGCTTTCACTTCTACAAGGGACTGGGCGCGAGGCTTGAGCGCAGCATCATCAACTACTTTTTAAATACCCATGCCGCGAACGGCTACACCGAGGTGCTGCCGCCCTACCTCGTAAACCGTGCCTCGATGACCGGCACCGGCCAGCTCCCCAAGTTTGAGGAGGACGCCTACAAGCTCACGAGCGAGGATTACTTCCTCATCCCCACCGCCGAGGTGCCTGTGACCAACATGCACCGCGACGAGATCATGGACGGCAACAAGCTGCCCGTCCGCTACGCCGCCTACTCCGCCTGCTTCCGCGGCGAGGTAGGTGCCGCCGGCCGCGACCAGAAGGGGCTTATCCGCCAGCACCAATTTAACAAGGTGGAGCTCGTGAAGTTCACCAAGCCCGAGGACTCCTACGACGAGCTCGAAAAGCTGACGAACGACGCCGAGCGCGTGCTGCAGGGGCTGGGCCTGCCGTACCGCGTGGTATGCCTGTGCGCGGGCGACCTCGGTTTCTCAAGCGCCAAGACCTACGACATCGAGGTTTGGATGCCCTCCTACAACCGCTATGTGGAGATTTCGAGCTGCTCCAACTTCGAGGACTATCAGGCGCGCCGCGCCACCATCCGCTACAAGAACAGCCCGCAGGATAAGGCACAGCTGGTGCACACCCTGAACGGCTCGGGCGTCGCGGTGGGCCGTACGGTTGCCGCCATCTTGGAAAACTACCAGAACGCCGACGGGTCTATTATGGTACCCGAGGCGTTGCGGCCCTACATGGGTGTGGACGTTATCCGCTAAAAAATAAAACACGGGCGGGAACGGCTGGGCCAAGTCGTTTTCGCCCGATTTTCATCCGTATTGTGTAAGGGTGAACACGCAGGTTCGCCGCTTACGGGTAGACAGTTGTAGGGGTAGACCCATGTGTCTGCCCCGGTGCATGCCAGTCGCATTATTCTGTGACATATGCCCTTTGTAGGGGCCGACGACCTCGGTGGCCCCTACAACACGGCAACCGGATGTTAGGGTTGTAGGGGAGACCATTGGCCTCCCGCGGATTCTATTGAGGCCTACGGTCAGAGCGCGGGCGAACACAGTTCGCCCCTACCTGATTCCCGCGGATGGTCGGAACCAATCGCGGGCCTCCGGGGTTGTCGGCCCCTATAAGGTGGAAAGAGGGCGGTTGAGGGTTGTAGGGGAAACCTTTGGTCTCCCGCGGATTCTATTGAGGCCTACGGTCAGACCGCG
>JAEYNX010000013.1 GCA_023412215.1 Bacillota bacterium
CAATGTAAAATAAAGCAGGAATCATAATAAAAGCGCAGTAGGCAAAAACCACGGGCGGGAAAACCCCGCCCCTACACAACTACTGTAGAACGGTGGATAACCGCGGGCGATTGATAATCGCCCCTACACCATCGACGGGTGCGGTGGTCAACCGCGGGGCGTCGAGGACGCCGCCCCCTACAATACGGCAACAGGGCGGTTGAGGGTTGTAGGGGAGACCTTTGGTCTCCCGCGGATTCTATGCAGCATGTGGTTAGACTGCGGGCGAACACAGACGCGAATTTCGCGTTTCGCCCCTACCTGATTCCCATGGATGGTCGGAACCAACCACGGGGCGTCGAGTCGCCGCCCCCTACACTGTCACCGTGGACGGTGGATAACCGCGGGCGATTGATAATCGCCCCTACACAATAACCCTATATACAAAAAACACAGGAGCAAGCCACAAGCTCACTCCTGTGCGTATATTATAAACCGAAAATTACAAATACCGCCGTACCTTCTTGCAGTACGCCGCGTATTCCTCCCCGTAGCAGGAGAGCAAAAAGGTTTCCTCCCGCAGCACCTGCCGGTGAAACAGCACCGCGGCGCCCACGAAGTAGCAAAAGAAGATATAGTTGGGGAAGATGAGGAAGATGCCGAGCAGCAGGGCGGCGAACGCCGTGTAGATGGGGTTGCGGCTGTAGGCAAAGACGCCGGTGGTGATCAGGAGGTCGGGCTTTTGATTGTCGATGCCGATGCGAAAGGACGTGCCGAACGAGAGAAGGCTGAATAAAAAGAGCGTAAGCCCCGCCGCGCAGAGTGCGACCCCCACCCAGCGGAAGAACTCGGACTCAAAGAAGAACACCCCCGAAATACGCGGCCAGTCGAATACCTCCGCCAGGATGAAGTAGATAAACAAAACGAAAACCGGCGGAAGGGCGTAGTCGCTTTTATCGAGCGCCCCAAACCGGACGGCTTTGATGCCGCGCCTTTTTAAGAGCTGCACCCTTACAATGAGCAGGGTGATCAGAACAACGATAGCGCCTATCGCGAAATATCCTTGCATACCATCTACCCCCATTTCAGATTCTACCTGTATTATATCCATCCCGTCAGACCAAATCAAGAGATTTGATACGGGACAAAAAACAGCCTGCCGCGCTCCGTCAATGGAGCGGGCAGGCTGTTGCGTTAGTATCTGCAAAAAAGAAAGCTTACGCCTTCTCGCTCTGCCGCACGCTGTTAAACCGCCACACGGCAAGGGCAAAGAGCACAATGGCCGTCCCCGCGAGGACGAGCAGCGCGAGGGTGGGGCTGTAGTCGGTCTGCTGCCCGTAGGCGAGGCCGACGGAGGCCTGCAGCGCGTGGGTGGCGGGGAAGAAGCGCCCGAGCATCACGAAGGCCTTGGGCAGCATGTTCGCGGGGAACATCATGCCGCTGAGCATCGCCGAGGGGAAGAAGATGAGCATCGAGGCGACGCTTGCCACCGCGTGGTTGCGCGCGGTAACGCCGATGAGAATGCCGACGCCCGTGCTCGCGATGATGAGCAGGATGAGGATGAGGAAGAACACCACGGGCTGCTGCGGCATGTCGGAGTGCAGCAGCAGGGGAGACACCACAAAGATGACGGCGCACACCAAGAGCAGATGGATGAGCGCGCTGAGCGCGTGCACCGCCAGCACCGCGGCGGGCGGGATGCCGTTTACCTTAAAGGCGCGCAGGGTGCCCGACTCCCGCAGCCTTACGAGCGGGAGGGGCGCGCCCGTAATAGCGCCCATGGTGATGGCGAAGACGCCCATCGAGGCGGCGAGCGTCGGCTTTATCATCGGGTTTACCGAGGCGAACACCGGCCCAATCGCCAGAAAGAACAGGAGCGGCATCAGGTAGTAGGAGAGCAGCGTGCCCTTGTCACGAAAATCCATCTTAAACTGGATGGCCAGGTATTTGAAAAAAGCCTTCATTCCTTCTTTGCCCCTTCCACAACCTCTAAGAACCGTTCCTCGAGCGACGGGCGCTCCACGCGAAGGTCCTCTACCGTGTCGTTTTTCTGCTGCACGCGCTTGAGCAGCTCGATGAGGGAGGGGGCCACGTCGCTGCAGCTGTATTCCAGATACCCGTCGTGCTCCCGCACAAAGGCGGCGCCGTCAATATCCCCGCCCGGCAGCAGCGAGCCGTGCGCGGTGCGGATGCGTATCTGCGTCTGCTTGCTGCCCGCCGCCGTGATCTGCTCGGGCGTGCCGCACAAAACGATCTTGCCCTGCACCAGAATCGCGATGCGGTCGCAGAGGGCCTCGGCTTCCGCCATATCGTGGGTGGCGAGCAGCACGGTGATGCCCTGCGCCCTGATGGCGCGTATCTCCTCGTGCAGTTGGGCGCGGCTCTGTACGTCCAGCCCCGCCGTCGGCTCGTCCAGCACCAGCACCTCGGGGGCGTTGAGCAGCGCCAGCACCAGATGTATCCGCCGCTTCTGCCCCGTGGAGAGCTGGCGATACTGCTTTTTCATTAAATCCCTAATATCAAAGCGCTCGATGAGCGCCGTTTTGGCGGGCTGCCCCTGCCACGCGCTCACCAGCGCGATGGCCTCCTCCACCCGAATGCAGTCGGGCAGGGAGGAAGACTGCAGCTGCACGCCCAGCTTGCGCCTCAGCGCGCGTTCGTCCGTCTGCGGGTCGCAGCCCGCCACACGAACCGTGCCGCCGTTTACTCGGCGTATCCCCTCGATGCATTCAAAGGCGGTGGTTTTACCCGCCCCGTTTGCGCCGAGCAGGCCGAACACCTCGCCGCGCCTGACCTCAAGGTCTATGCCGTTTACCGCGGTAAAGCTGCCGTAGCGTTTGACAAGCCCCTTTACCGATACTGCCGGTTCAGTCATGTTTAATCGCCTCCATTGTCGTCTAAATGTATACCGATGCCAGAAAGATAGATGCCCAGTGCCTGCGATAGGAAATTCTTGATCGGCTCCTGCAGATGCTTCATCTGCGCGGGCCAGTTATCGACATCCCGCCCCGTGGAAACCAGCGTCTCGAGCATGGCGGGGTCGCCGTTGGAAAAGTCCGTCACCATCTCCCACCAGCGCTTGGCGAGCTGCTGCCCCTCCTCGCCTGCGGGGTCGATTCCCTGCAGGTAGAGGCCGCTGAGCGCTGAAAACATCTCCTGCATTTTCGCCATAAAGCCCTCGTAGTTGTCGGGGCTGTTAAAACGCTCGGTGATTGCCTGAAGCTGCTCGTCGTTAAAGCTGCGCACGAAGTAGGTATAGGGGTTGCCCTCCTTCATCAGCTGCAGGATAGCCATCAGGCGATCAAGGCTTAGCTCCTTGCCCGCTTTGGTTTCCTCCGCCATTAAATCCAGCAGGTCCGCAATCTTGTTCTGGCTCTCGATCTGTGCGCGCAGCATGTCGCGCTGCTGAGAGAAGATGCCGCAGAGCTCGGGGGCGCTGCCCCCTTCGAGCAGCTTGCCGCGTATCTGTCCGAGCGAAAACCCGAGGGATTTGTAAAACAGGATCTGTTGCAGCTTGACAATGTCCTCGCGCGTGTACATCCGCCGCCCGCCCGCGGTGGGGGTGGAGGCGAGCAGGTGCTCCTTGTCGTAATACTGCAGCGTGCGCACCGTTATCCCCACGTGGCGCGCCAGCTCGCCGATGGTGTACAGGCTTTTTTCCTCGTTTGACATGTTGTTTTACCTCCCTGCTGCCCCCAGTATACTACATGACGTTACGTAACATGCAAGAGGTTTTTCACAATTTTAAGAAAATTTTAGTTTTTATCTGTAAATCTTTTAACCAGGTATGGGGAGAGCCTTACAAAAACAGAGCGAACACGCGGGTTCGCCCCCGGTTTACGCGTAACCGATGACTTTATTATAGCGACAGCAGTACCCTGTGCAACCCTATAGAAACAATTGGTTGATTTCGCAGCATAGGCGGCAGGCAAAACAAAAAGGCAGAGAAAGAGCGTTCGCTCCTTCACGGCCTGAACAGGTAAGGGGGAGGCGTTTTATGGTTAATCAAACAGCCGTATTATTCTGTGGCACATCACCTTGTTTTGTTGTAGGGGGCGGCGATCTTGACGCCCCGGGCTTGCCTACCACACCACGTCGGTGGTGTAGGGGCGATTATCAATCGCCCGTGGTTTATTCGCTGTACCTCAAGATTACATTCTTATTCATTTTACATTGCCGGTTCCCGCACGCCACGTCCGCTGCGCGACCCTGGTGTCCCTTCGGCGACGGCTTCGCCGTTACAGGCGGGTTCCTTTTCTAGTTCGAGAAAGAGGAACAGCTTTTCAGCAAGCTGAAAAGCCAAGCGAAGCAGGGAGAACCCTGCACCCCGCGGCTTACGGCTGCGGAGGGATGACTGATACACTATCGTAGAAAACTCGGCAAAAGCACGACATGCGGCCCCAGCCTTAGGTCATGCTTTTGTAGCTGTAAACTGCGGTTTGCAGCTATTCCCTCGTTCACTCAATCGTAGTTTTGCTTTCTCCGCATCCGTAAGCCGCCACTCTCTTTTGGATTTGTACTAATCTTGGATTGAGAACGGCGCGGGCAAACAGGCGGTAGCAGAATTTTAGATAGAGACCCCGAGGGGATAAAACGCGTTAGCGTTTTACGAACGGCGACACCCTGAGCCTAGAGGTGAATGTGCCAAGCAACCGAAGGTTGCATGTTTGCACGAGGGTGCTGAATTAGAGGCATCCATGTTCCCCGCCTGTTTGGCCGCGCGGGGGTTCAGGGGGCTTGCCCCCGATTCGCCCGTCGCGGCCTAAGCGACAATGTAAAATTATTAAGAGTGCATATGAGAGAAACATTATAAATCCAGCGTATGACGGCGGGCGATTGATAATCGCCCCTACATAACACCGTGACGCGGTGGATAACCGTGGGGCGTCAAGATCGCCGCCCCCTACAATGCGGCAACAGCGCGGTCGAGGGCTGTAGGGGAGGCTATCAGCCTCCCGTCGATTCTATGCAATGTGCGGCGGGGTAACCGCGGGCGATTGATAATCGCCCCTACATAACACCGTGACGCGGTGGATAACCGCGGGGCGTCGAGGACGCCGCCCCCTACAATGCAGCAACAGCGCGGTCGAGGGCTGTAGGGGAGGCTATCAGCCTCCCGCGAAATCCCATTCAGCCCTCGGGCCAGATCGCAGGAGTGCAATGTGCCCCCCTACAGGGGGGTGCGGCTGGTGCCTGCCTTAAGGAATCATAATGTATATAGGGAACGGCACAGGGGCCGTTTCCTACGGGATTCCCGTGACGCGGTGGATAACCGTGGGGCGTCAAGATCGCCGCCCCCTACAATGCGGCAACAGCGCGGTCGAGGGCTGTAGGGGAGGCTATCAGCCTCCCGCGAAATCCCATTCAGCCCTCGGGCCAGACCGCAGGAGTGCAATGTGCCCCCCTACAGGGGGGTGCGGCTGGTGCCTGCCTTGAGGAATCATAATGTATATAGGGAACGGCACAGGGGCCGTTCCCTACATCATCACGTGGCACAGTGGGTAACGCCGGGCGATTGACAGCCGCGAATTTCGCGTTTCGCCCCTACGGTTTTCGGCGATAGCAACAGTAACCTCGATGCGGTAGTACTCCCGACACGTCGTTCAATCTGCCAGAGGGCCGTATGAAAAAGAAGGAAGATAGGAACGTCCCCCGCAGGCTACAGGCGCAAAAGCAACATATACAATAGAAGCGGCCATACGAGAAAAAAGAGGAGCGAACAGCGTTCGCTCCTCAGAACTGAAATCCGGTTTACTTCTGCCCCTGCTCGGTGGGTACCACAGCCAGCGTGTAGCCCAGAGGCTGCAACACCTTAAACAGGGTATCGATCTGCGGGGTTACCTTCATGCTCTCCAGCCGCGCGATTGCAGGCTGCTGCAGCCCTGCCAGCTCCGCGAGCTGCTTTTGCGAAAGCCCCTTTGCCTCGCGCGCCTCAATCAGCTTGCCGATTAAAGCGACCTCGAAATCAATCTTCGCCTTTTCCGAAGGGGAGATAAACTCGGGGTTATTCCACAGCTCATTAAAATTTGTGCCCATGTCAGCGTCTCCTTTCCAGATGCTCCAGCATATTGCGCCGGGCTTGCTCTATCTCTTTCTGCGGTGTTTTCTGCGTCTTTTTCACAAAGTGATGCAGCAGTACAAAGGTGTTGTTTGTGAAATAAAAGAAGAAGATACGGTCGCGCAGGGGGCGCAGCTCCCAGAGAGCGTCCCCGATATGCTTCATATACGGCTCCCCGGCGCGGGTGCCGTATTCCTGCAATACCCTGATATAGGTTAGTATCTTTTCGGCGCGGATACGGTCCGCCTTGCTGGTTTTACCTTTTGCGCGCAGCGAAAGAATTAATGCTTTTACCGGCTCCTCACCGTTTTTGTCGGCATAGAATTCAACGTCAAACAAACCTAGTATTCCCCCCGTCCGCATTCTTATTATAACATACTCGTTATATTGACGCAATAACGAATATGTTATTAAATAAAAAGCGGACACCCCGTTGTCAGGGCATCCGCTTAATACATTACAAAGAATTTTTTAAAACGCAGAGGCTACTTATGCTGCAACCTCTTTAAGACAAACGCAATAGCAAGACAAACCGCACCCGGCAGCAAGAACACCACCGAGAGGAACAACACCTCAAGGGAATAAGGCGCGGAGGTGTATACAAGGCTTAAGACCGTTCTTGTCGTATACACGCCGTAGCTGTACCCGAGCAAAAGCAGGAAAGCAGCCAGCAGCAAAAAACCTGCGGCGAAAAGAACCACGCTCAATATCTTTTTCATCTGTCGGCTCCTTTGAATGTGAAATAAATCTTAGTTTATTCTATCACGGAGAGCGAAGCAGTGCAACCGCGGGGGCCTACCCCTGCTGCCACACCCGCTTGAGCACCCACGCCATGTTCTGCCCGAGGTTCTTCATGTTCTTCACGCCCTCCTCGTCGTTTAACACCTCGCCGATCTCCCGCCCGTACACCATATTCCAGTAGGTGGAGCCGACGAGGATGGCCTCCTTGTTTAAAAAGAAGTGGTTGAGGGTGTCTACCGCCGCAAGGCCGCCGCCGCGCCGCACCGCGGCAACCGAGGCGCAGACCTTGTGCTTGAGCAGCCCCGGGCTGGTGGATACGACGATTCCGGCGCGCTCGATGAACGCTTTCATCTTCGCCGATACGTCCGCCGAGTATACCGGCGAGCCCAGCAGCACCCCCTCGGAGGCGAGCATGGCCTTAAAAACAGGGTCGAAATCGTCCCGTATGGCGGTGCACACCCCCTTGCCCCTGCAGGAAAAGCAGCCCTCGCAGGGGTGCAGCTCCTTGTCGTAAAGCTCGATCAGCTCGGTTTCTATCCCCCTCGCATTTAGCTCGCCGAGCACCATGCCCATGATCGCCGCGGTGTTGCCGCCCTTGCGGGCGCTGCCGCAGATTGCCGTAACCTTCATCCTCTTCTCCTCCCGTTGCATCTGTTCGTTAAACAAAATCCGCAAAGCGACCGGCCCGAAACGATAGTCATTTAGAAAAAAGGCCGTGAAAGAGGGGACTCTTTCACGGCCTAGAACAGAACGGCTTACCAGGTGGTTGAAATCTTCTCGCCCTTGAGTACCTGATCGATGCTGGTTTTCACCTTATCGATATACTTGGAACGGATGAGGAAGTCCGCTTCGCCGCCGTTTACCACCATAGCGATCTGACGGTCGGAAACCGGCTTAAACTCCACCGTATTGATGGAACGAGACTTGTCGGTATACTCGTAGGTGAACTTCATCACCGTCGCGGAGGTGGGCTGCTCGGTGACGGGGTTCTCGCCGATGGCGCTGATCATCAGCTGGTAGAGGGGCTTAAACACCTCTTCGTCCATGTCCTTGCCCTCGTACTTCGCGAGGATCTTGTTCTCCTCGCCGTGGCCGACCTCAAAGCGGTAGGCCTTGCCGCCCACCTCGATGGTCACCGCCGAAACGTCGTTGATGTTGGAGATCATCGCGAACTTGTCGTACAGGTCAAAGAGCTGGTACTCCGCCCACGGTACGTTCTCGGGCGCTACCACAAAGATGGCGTCGTTGAGCGAGGTCTGGCAGTAGTAGCCGGCGTCGGTCTTTTTGCCGAGCTTCAGCTCCACCTGCCCGCCGTCGTAGGTGAGCTGCATGGTGGAGTAGGGCGTATCAAGGCCGGTCTCGGTGAGCTGCTCGGGGGTGGGGGCCACCGCGTAGGTGCTTGATGCCGCCGTGCCCCACAGCACCTTGGAGATGTTGTCGAGCGGGGTGGTGCTCATCAGCTTCTGCTTGGGGGAGACGATCTTAAAGCCGCTGTCCACCAGCGCGCTGCCCGAGGAGGTGTTGTCCTTGGGCTTCTGGGCGATCACGATCGGCTCGGCGCGCACCGTGCCGCCGAAGGTAAAGCCGGTGATGGCCGGGATCTTATCCTGCTCAAACTGCGGCACTAGGGTATTCTCGGTGTAGTCTTCCTTGCTGAAGTCTACGTAGGAGAGGGTGGTCTGCGAGATGAGGCACACCTGCTTGCCCTGCGGGTCGTAAACATAGTAGTTGCTGTTATCGGGCGCCTTGTTGCCTACGTCGAACGAGAAGGAGGTGCCGTCGGTAAAATTGAGCTTGAACTTCGCCGCGGGTTTATCCAGCCCGTAGAGCGAAAGGTTCTTTTCGGCGTCGGCCACGACGCTGGCGGGCGTGATGCCGACCAGATCGTTGATAAACGACTTGATGGTGGCGCTCTTAAACTTCGCGGTAGTCGGTACGGTTTTTACCTCGGTGGTGCCGGGCGCCGTAAAGCTCGAAAGGGTATAGTCGTCACCCGATTTTACAAGGGTGTAGGAACCGCTTGTGTTTGTAACCTCAACGTTCTTAACATCGTCAAGCTTTTTGGTGATCAGCCCGGGCAAAAGGGAGCTTGCCGGGGAGGACGAAGCAGCGCTTTCGTCCCCGCCCGTGAGCAGCAGCGCCGCAAGGGCGCCGCCCAGCAGCACGATTACCGCAAAGCCGATGATCAAGGTGAGGGTTCTTTTGTTTAACTTCTTGCCGCTCATTATCTGTTTCTCCTCTTAAACCAAATAACGATACCGAAAACTAGCACGGCCAGCGGCAGCAGGATGACAAATACAAGGCCGAGGGTGATGATCTGCGCGCCGTTTATCTGCAGCTGCGCGGCGCCTACGGTTTTCGGCAGAACGACGATGGAGGTTTTCTTTTCGCTGATATCGTTAAAGACCGAGGCCACGTAATCGCCGTTGCCCACAACGGGGCTGGAGGTGATGCTCTCGTCCACACCGAGGGAGGAGGAGAATACGATCACCTTGGAAACGATCGCGTCGGTGCCCACGTAATCAAGCTTTCTGGCCTGCACTGCGGCGCCGAACGGGCCCTTCTGGTCGCTGTCGCTGGGGGTGTAGCCCTCGGGGGCGTCGGCGGGGTAGAGGCGACTGCCTGCCGAGAAGTTGAGCAGCTTGGTGGTGGCGATGGTGCCCTTGGCCTCAAACACCGGTGTGATCGGGCGGCCGTAAGGAATCATCACATCAAGGCTGCGGTCCTTCAGCGTGCCGGTGTACTCGTCGTCACCGTACTCGGTAAAGGCATAAAACGGGTTGGTGGAAGAGGCCAGCATGTTGGTGTCGGTCTCGTATACCGTGCCGGCGCCTACCTGAATGCCCCACTCAACGAGGAATGCCTCAAGGTTGGGGAGAGCGGGCTGCTGGGCGTCTGCGAAATAGAGCAGGTTCTTGCCAAGCTTGCCGCCGTTGTCGAGGTAGGTGTCGAGCTTTTTGATCTCATCGGGGGTGAAGTCGCGCTTGGGGGCGTTGATTACCACAAACTTCGCTTCGGGGCTGATCTCCTCGCTTAACAGCTTGACGGTGGCGGTATCGTAGTTGTTGGAGGAGAGGATCCCGTCAAGGCCCGAGGCGGTCACCTCGTCGTGGCCCGAGATAAAGTCTACCAATACGGTTTCGTCGGAAGTAACGCCGACGAGCGCGGAGGTGAGCGCCTGCTCGGCTCTGGAGGAGGCGATGGTCTGGCCGCCGTACTGGTCGCTGGTGATATTAAACAGGTCGGAAACCGCAATCTTCTTGGTGCGCTTCTCCGAACGGATCAAGATATCGTTGCTGGTGAGCTGCAGGTCGGGGTACTTGGCGGCGAGGGAAGGGTCATTGACGATGTTCACGTAGCTGACCTTTACCTTGCCGGAGAACTTCGCGTAGTTATCCAGCACCGTGATCGCCTGCGCGAAGTACTCGCCCGCGTTTAAGTATTCCTGCTTGTCGGTGAGCACGATGATCTCCACATCGGTAGAAAGGGTGTTTAAAAAGCCCTTGGTGTCGTCGGAGAGCTCAAACACCTTGTCCTGCGTCAGGTCAACCGAAAGGGGGAAGCGGTCTACCAAAACGGACGAGATGACGTTGATGATGATAACAGCCGCGACAAAGCCGACGGCGAGAAGGGTTGCAAAGCCGCCGTATTTAAAGCGGCGATTCTTGAAGATGTTTTTCATAATCAGCCCCACCTTCTCTTCTCAAACACACGAATGGTGAAGAAGATAAATATCGCAATAACGCTTAAAAAGAAGATCGCGTTCGCAAAGTTGAAGATGCCCATCGTAAAGTCGGAGTAGCGCTGCGAAACCGAGATGCCCGAGATGATCGACTGCGCAATGGGGTTGGAGATGAGCGACGAGAAGCCGTCGAGCAGCAGCAGGCCGAGCATTACCGCAAAGCTTGCCACCGCCGAGATCACCTGATTCTCGGTAAGCGACGAGATGAACAGGCCGATGGAGATGAGCGCGGCGCCCATCAGCAGCATGCCCACAAAGTTGCCTAGGAACTTCGCCCAGTCTACGGGGCCGAAGGCGGCGAGCACGAGCGTCATGACGAGCATTACGCACAGGCCGATGGCAAAGAGGATGAGCGCGGCCAAAAACTTGCCCATCACAAGGCCGAACAGGTTTACGGGTGCGGTGAGCAGCGCCTGGTCGGTTTTCTGCTTGCGCTCTTCACTTAAGAGACGCATGGTGAGGATCGGCATTAAGAAGAGCGTAACGGTAAACATCGAAGCGAAAACGGCGCTGATATCCGCAGACTGCGCGGAGAGGCAGTTGGCGAAGAAGAACATGCCCGAAAACAGGCAGAACACCGCCAAAAAGATATATCCGATCGGCGAAGCGAAGTACGCCTTCAGTTCACGTCTTAAGATGGCAACCATCAGTTCTCACCCCCGTCTTTAGTAAAGGAAGAAGCGTCGTCGCGCGTCAGCTGCAGGAAGATATCCTCCAGCGTGAGCTCGGTGCTCTTGAGCGCTAAGATCGGCCACTTGCGGTCGGCAAGGCGGGTGAACAGCTCGCGGCGGATATCCACGCCCTCCTCGGCCTCCAGCGTATAGTCGAACGCGCTCTTTTCGCGTGCGCCCATGTTGGTTACCTTCACCATACCGGGGATGGTGGAGATCAGCTTGGTCACCTCGGCCTCGGGGCCTTCGATGCGCGCGATGAAGTTGTGGTCGGTGGAAAGGCTCTTGGAAAGGTTGTCCGGCGTGTCGTCCGCGACGATCTTTCCTTTATTAATCACGACAACCCTTTCGCAGGTGGCCTGCACCTCGGGCAGGATGTGGGACGAGAGGATGATGGTGTGCTTCTTGCCAAGGCTCTTGATGAGGTTGCGGATCTCGATGATCTGCTTGGGGTCGAGGCCTACCGTCGGCTCGTCGAGGATGAGCACGTCGGGGTTGCCGAGCAGTGCCTGCGCAAGGCCCACGCGCTGCTTATATCCTTTGGAAAGGTTCTTGATGATGCGCTCGTACACGTCGGTGATTTTCACCAGCTCGCACACCTCTTTGATGTGCTGGGTTTTGGGCAGCGTCACCTTTTTAAGGTCGAACATGAAGCTTAAATAATCCTTCACCGTCATGTCCATGTATAAGGGAGGCAGCTCGGGCAGGTAGCCGATCTTCATTTTGGCCTCAATCGGGTTTTCGAGGATGTCGTAGTTGTCGATGAGCGCGGTGCCCTCCGTAGACGACAGATATCCCGTAAGGATGTTCATTGTCGTGGACTTTCCCGCGCCGTTTGGCCCCAGAAAGCCGAGGATTTCACCCTTCTCTACCCGGAAGCTGATGTTGTCTACCGCACATTTGCCTCCGTAGCGTTTGGTGAGGTTTTTTACCTCAATCATTGTACTTCCTCCCTAATCTTGTTGATGGGTCGCGAATGAAACAGGAGCGTAAAACGAACAGACATAACAAAAAACTGTGTTTTCTATATCACCTGTGAAAACGCAGTAAACCATAACAACCGCGGACCTTTTTCGCCTTATGCCGCAGTTATCTATGTTGACCTTGTTATCATAGCAGAGAAACCCGACTATTTTGTAAACAAATCATAAAAAAATTATCAAACTATGCGGGGTTTTTGGCATGGGGGGCAGTATTTGAGGGGGATTAAGGGGCAGCCGCCGCGCCAAAGGGCGTTTGCGGGTAATCATGCAGGGGAGAACATCGGTCTTACGTGAATTCTATGCGGCGTGCGGTTAGGCCGCGGGAGCATAATGCGTTCCCCTAGAGGGGGGCGCGATGGACAGGCGGGCGGCAAAACGCCGCCCCTACACAATTACCGTGGGCGGTGGGGCAACCGCGGGCGAACACAGTTCGCCCCTACAACGTTCCATTGTGGTGCCGTAGGGAGGGGCCGCCGTGCCGTTGTGTACGGTGTAGGGGCGGGGTTCTCCCGCCTGTCCTACAGCGCCGTACCGCGGGGCGCCGGGGACGCCGCCCCCTACAATGCCGCAACAGGGCGGTTAGGGTTGTAGGGGAGACCTTTGGTCTCCCGCGGATTCTATGCAATGTGCGGTTAGGCCGCGGGAGCATAATGCGTTCCGCTAGAGGGGAGGCGCGATGGACAGGCGGGCGGCAAAACGCCGCCCCTACACAATTACCGTGGGCGGTGGGTAACCGCGGGCGAACACAGTTCGCCCCTACTTGATTCCCGTGGATAGCCGGAATTAACCGAGGGGCGTCGGGGACGCCGCCCCCTACAATGCGGCAACCGGGCGGTCAGGGTTGTAGGGGAGACCATTGGCCTCCCGCAGATTCTATGCAATGTGCGGTTAGGCCGCGGGCGCGCAATGCGCTCTTTAATAATCCAGCGGCTTGTGCTCCTGCATAAACCGGCGGGCATTCTCCGCAAAGATGAGTGCACGCTCCTCCTCGGTGAGGGGCAGGCGGTCAAAGCGTTCAAGCTCCTCGGCGTGGTCCCACATCGGGAAGTCGACCCCGAAGAAGAACTTCTCCACCCCGAGGGTGCGCAGCAGCTCTACGGCCTCGTCGGGCGGCAGCTCAAAGAGGGTGCTGGAGGTGTCGAAGTAGACGTTGTCGCGGGTCAGGCAGTCGGCCACGTGCTCCCACTCGGAGTAGCCGCCGAAGTGCGCGGCGATGGCGACGAGCCCCGGCACCTTGTCCATGGCGCTCGCAAGGCGCCTGGGGGAGGAGTAGTCGTACCGCTTATCGCCGGTGTGGAATAAAAACGGCAGCCCGTATTCCGAGGCGACCCGGTACATCTCGACGGCGCGCGGGGAATCTATCGCAAACCGCTGAAAATCGGGGTGCAGCTTGATGCCCTTGAGCCCGAGCGAGATGATGCGCTTTACCTCCGGCTCAAACTGCGGCATATCGGGGTGCAGGGTGCCGTAGCCCATAAACTCGGGGTGGTCTTCGCACGCCGACGCGATAAAGCTGTTGATCGATTCCACCTGCTCGGGAACGGTGGCGCTGGAGCACACGAGGTAGTGCGTAACGCCGATCTGCGCGCCGCTCTCGAGCAGCACCTCGCTTGTGCCGGAGTACCGCATCGGGATGTCGTAGAACCGCCCGATGGCGTCCGCCGCCTTGTCGGCAATCTTTTCCGGGAAGATATGGCAGTGCATATCCCATATCTCGTGAGAAGCCATTGTATCTATCATGCCCTTCCTATAGGTAAAAAAATCCTACTCGTTTTCAACCTTTTCATTATATGCTTATTTTCTATCCTTTTCAAGGTAATTCGGGGAGAAACGAAACACGCAAAGCTGTATCCGGAGCAAAACCTAAAAACGGTCTGCGGTAAGCAGACCATTTTTATATGCGGGCAGTTTTGAGGGGGGCGCAGCCCCCTCATCCTTTTCCCCCTCCCGTTTTATCAGGGTAAGTATTATATGCAGGCTCATTAACGGAAGGGGGCGGGGGGCGGGAGGAGAAGCACCGGCCGTTTTTGCGGCTGCTCTGTACCATACAAAAGGGAGGCCGCCAAAGCAGCCCCCCTTTCGAAACTTAGACGGTTTGTCATCCTATTCACAATAGGCACTTTTATTAGCATACAACAAAAAGGGGAAGCAATCAGGAAAAATGGTAGGCCTGCGAGGACCTATCCCGTTCCTTGCAGGGCAGCCCCAGCTCCCGCAGCGCCTCCTGCAGGGGCAGGCTCTTGACGGTGTGGGTGCGGCGCACCATGCGCCCGCTTTCGGAGTAGGTGTACACCACGATGTCGCATCCGCCGCCGAGGCGCTGCAAAAAGCTGCGGCTGCACACCGTCATGGCCGCGCGGTTCAGCGGCACCACCACCGTGTGCAGCACAAACCCTCTGGAGTAGCGCAGCGTCAGGGTGCCCCCCTCGCGGCAGAGCCCCGCGGTGAAGTAATCCACCAGCTTGAGCAGCAGCAGCCACAAAACGGGAACCCACAGCGCAAGGCCGAAGAAGCGTATCACGTCCCCCCACGCGGGCAGCAGGCGTAGCGCGATATAGGTGGCAACGGGGAGTGCGGGCAGCAGCAAAAGCGGCAGAAAGACATAGCGCAGCCACGCGCTCCTCTGTGGCCTTACCGCGCGCGCGTGCGGGCGTATCTCGGGCAGCAGCATGGTCATGGTGGCGGCGAGGTCCTTGCGGGTGGCGGAAGGGATGAGGGCGGACACCTCGTTCTTGCCCTTGCCGTAGCCGGTGGCCTGTATGAACACAAGGTAGAGACGCAAGAGCTTGGTCAAGAGGCTCTGGCGGATGTCGAGGTAGTTGATCTTCTGCACCAGCACGCTGTAGGTGCGGCGGGTGAGCAGGCCGAAATTTACGGTGAGCGCGCGCTCGGAGCGCTCGATGCGAAAGCGGGTGAGCCGCAGCAGGTTGCCCATAAAGCCGATAAACCATCCTACCAGGATAATGAGCCCCACCGTGGCGGCGACGGGCGGAATGCCGAAGGCCAGCCACCCCGAGATCTGCGTGAGGGTGGAGAGCACCCGCCCCTCCAGCTCCTCGCCCAGCACGGTGCCCGCGCGGTTGATAAACGCCGAGGCGAGCAGCACCCCCGCGAAGGAGTTGGATAAAAAGGCGCTCAGCGCCGCCACGTAGAGCGAGTGCGGGCGGAACACCCTCTCGGCGGGCGCTGCCGCAGCCGCCTGCCCCGAAGGGTGCCGCTTGGCGTCAGACGCGGCGCTGCCGACAGGCCGTGCCTGCTTTCCGGCGGCTATGTCGGGTGGCATTGCGGAGCCGTCTTGGAGGGCGCCCGCGTCCCGCAGCGGAATGGGGCAGGAGGGGGCGGCAGGCGGCGTAAGGGCCGGATTCCCTGAAGGGGGGGCGTGTCCGGGCAGCGCGCTCAGCCGAGGGCCGGTGTCATCGGAAAAGGCTTGCGCGGGGGAGCCGTCAGCTCCCCTGCAGGAGGCGATACGCAGCTCCATGGCCTCGAGGGCGTCCTTCTTGTGGGCGATGATCTCGAAATCAAACTGCCGCGGGGAGCCGCCGGTGGTGTCGGCGCGCAGCACGGCGGCGCGCAGCAGAAGGAGCAGCCACGAGCGCTCGGCGCACATGGTGCAGATGTTGGCGAGCGGGATAAACCCCTCCTGCCGGAAGAACAGCCCCCGCCGGATATACAGCCCCGATTGGTCGAAGCGGTAGAGCAGCAGCCGCCAGCGGATGGCGGCGATGCCCATGATCATCAGCACAATTAAGATGTCGAACCACGCGCCGCGCAGCCACGCCGCAAGACCGCTGCCCAACAGCGCCAGCACCATGCCGCGCAGAAACGGGATGATGAGCAGGTAGAGCACGCGCGAGAGGTTGGTGATGATCATGATGGGGTGCGCGTGGCGGTATTCGGTGGTTTGCACGGTGTTCACCAAGCCTTTCTGCGCGTTGTGGGCAGGATTTTTTCTGTGCAGGATTATAGGTATGTAGTTATTATATAATGTGCGGGCGCGTAACAGGTCTGTGGTCTGTATGGACGTGTGACCGAGGGAATGTAGGGGCAGACCCGTGTGTCTGCCCCGGAATGTATCGGGTCGTTATTCGGTGGCACGCCTCCTTATTGTAGGGGGCGGCGTCCTCGACGCCCCGCGGATACTCGCTGCGCCACGGTGACTGTGTAGGGGCGATTATCAATCGCCCGACCTACTATCACGACTGCTTTGGCACATATTGCGTCTTTACTAAAATTGCTGCTATATCTTACATTGTCGCTCAGGC
This sequence comes from Bacillota bacterium, assembly GCA_023412215.1. Taxonomy (GTDB): domain Bacteria; phylum Bacillota; class Clostridia; order Oscillospirales; family Ruminococcaceae; genus Acetanaerobacterium. The sequence continues at coordinate 16,437 of JAEYNX010000013.1, forward strand.
CGCGACGGGCCCATCCTTTTCTTGTTCGAGAAAAGGATGCAAAAGCGAAGCAGGGAGTTCCCTGCACCCCGCGGTTTACGGCTGCGGAGGGAAGACTGATACACTATCGTTAGATAACTCGGCAAAAGTCCGACATGCGGCTCTAGCCTTAGGTCGTACTTTT
>JAEYNX010000024.1 GCA_023412215.1 Bacillota bacterium
CAGGCACCCGTAGGGGCAGACCGGTGTGTCTGCCCTGTGCGGGATGTATCTGTCGTGTTCCTGTGTGGCACATCCCCTTGTAGGGGCCGACGACCTCGGCGGCCCACAGTCAGTAACCATGACGCGGGGATTTTGTAGGGAACGGCCACCGTGCCGTTCCGTATTAAGGCAGAGATCACGGCGTAGGGGCGATTCATGAATTGCCCGTCGTTGCCCCGATGATTGTTCGCTGTACCTCTAAATTAGATTCTTATTCATTTTAAATTGTCCGTTCCCGCACGCCACGTCCGCTGCGCGTCCCTGGTGCCCCTTCGGCGACGGCTTCGCCGTTACGGGCGGCCTACTTTTGTTATTCGACAAAGAGTAGCAGCTTTTCAGCAAGCTGAAAAGCCAAGCGAATCGGGGGCAAGCCCCCTGAACCCCCGCGCAGTCAAACAGGCGGGGGAACAAGGTACCTCTAATTTGGGGCCCTCGGCGAACGGCGCACATTCGGCTCTAGCCTCAAGGTGTCGCCGTTCGTAAAACGCTAACGCGTTTTATCCCCTCGGGGTTTCTGTCAAACACGGTACTACCGCCTGTTCGCCTGCGCCGTTCTCTATCCAAGATTCGTACAAATCCAAAAGAGAGTGGCGGCTTACGGATGCGGATACGCTTTTCTTCGATTGAGTGAACGAGGGAATAGATGCAAACTTGTTTGCATCTACAAAAGTGCGACCTAAGGCTAGAGCCGCATGTCGTGCTTTTGCCGAGTTTACTACAATAGTGTATCAGTTTTCCCTCCGCAGCCGTAAGCCACGGGGGTTCAGGGGCTCTCCCCTGATTCGCTTGGCTTTTCAGCTTGCTGAAAAGCTGCTCCTCTTTCTCGAACTAGAAAAGGATGGGCCTGTCGCGGCCTGAGCGACAATGTAAAATAAATCGGGAATTATAGTAAAAGCGCAGCAGGTAAAAACCACGGGTGGGAAAACCCCGCCTACATCATGGCCTCTGCCTCTACACGGAACGGCACGGTGGCCGTTCCCTACAGAATTTTCGTGGTGCGGTGGGTGACCACGGGGCGTCGAGGACGTCGCCCCTACAATGCGGCAACAGGGTGTTTGCGACGGAACGGCCCCCGTGCCGATCCGTTTGGCGCCGGCCTTTACCACGTAGGGGCGGGGTTCTCACTCCCGTGACAGAGACCACGCTGTAGGGGCGAACTGCGTTCGCCCGCGGTCCACCACACGCTACATAGAATCCGCGGGAGACCAAAGGTCTCCCCTACAACCCCAGCCATCCTTTTGCCGTATGATAGGGGGCGGCATTCCCCCGAACAGGGCGAACCTGCCAGAAAGGAAGGCCCTCTTCCTGCCCAAACCGCACGGAAAGAACAAATTTCGCTAGAAGGCTGATCAAGCAAAAACCCATCGCTTCATCCCTCAAAGAATATATTGTGTCATTGCCGCCGCGCCTGCCGCATATGGTTATATCAAGCAAGGCCACCAGTTTAAAGGGAGTGCAGGTGCGTACAGTATGAACCTAAACAGCCAGTATGCCTATGAACCGCCGCAGCCCGACAACCCCACCGACGAACAGCGCTACGTCCTCGCGCGGTACGCCCTCGCGCAAAAGGGCTGGCCGGAGGACGGCGGGACGATCCAGCGCCTAACCGCCCCGCCGCCCGATATCACGGGCATCGCCGAGCCGGGCAGCTTTAAGGGGGCAAGGGTCGCGGTGATCGGCGGCGGGCTGGCGGGGCTTGCCGCCGCGTATGAGCTGCGCAAGCTGGGGTTTGATATCACCCTCTACGAGGCGCTTGCGGACAGGGTGGGCGGCAGGGTGTACACCTACTACTTTGACCGGCGGCAGGAGCTTTACCACGAGTTCGGCGCCATGCGCATCCCCGTCACCCACGAGACGGTGTGGCACTACGTCAACCTGTTTAAGCTGCCCACCCGCCCCTTCATCCAGTATAACCCCAGCGCCTATATCTACCTCAAGAACACCCGCGTGCGCAATGATCGCGACGGGTATAACGTCTCTCGGTACATCTACCCGAAGTATGACTTGAGCGACTGGGAGCGCAAGCTGAGCTGGCAGGAGCTGTTTAAGCTTGGGATAGAAAGCCCTCTGCTCTCGGCCACCACCGAGGAGCGGGCCGAGATATTGCAGGTAAAGCCCTATTACACCCCCCGCGCGCAGATGTGGGGGGATAAAAGCAGCATCCGGATAATGCAGGCGGCGGGATTGAGCCAGGAGGCCATCAATCTGGTCAGCAGCGTGCAGCCGCTTTTAAGAGGGAACCTCTATAACAGCTACATCGACTACGTGCAGGAGGATTACCCGGCCAGCACCACCTACCTGTATGAGCTGCCCGGCGGGATGGTGAAGCTGCCGCTCGCCTTTTACCGCGCGCTTAACGAGGATAATCCCTACCCCGACATCCCGCCGTCGCAGATCGGCCGAGTGACTATTCAGCGGGGCTGCTGGGCGGAGGGCATCGCGCTCCTCACGGGCGGCAAGGTGGCGGTGAGCTACCGGCAAGGTGCGTCCCGCCGCAGCACAAGCGAGGCCTTTGACTACATAGTGTGCGCCATCCCCTTTTCCACCCTGCGCATGCTCAAGATCGATCCGCTGTTCAGCAATATAAAGATGCGCGCTATCCGCGAGGTAAACTATACCCCCTCGCAAAAATCGATCCTGCTCTGCCGCGAGCGTTTCTGGGAGAAGGAGGGCATCTTCGGCGGCGGTTCGTTCACCGACCTGCCCGTCGCCTCCATATGGTACCCGAGCGACCATATGCAGTACGCAGAAAGCAAGGAACCGCAAAAGCCCGGAACCGCCTCGCCGTGGAACCGGCCCGGGGTGATTATCGGTTCGTACAACTTTAACCTTGATACCACACGCCTGACCAACCAGCCGCAGCAGGATATCTGTGCCGAACTAAACCGGGAGATCGAGGCGGTGCACGGCCTTAAGCCGATGTCGCTGGACGGCATCGTGCAGGGCTGCAAGACGGTGAACTGGCAGCAGGAGCCGACCTTTCGCGGGGCGCTCTGCTTCTACGCGCCCGAGCAGAAGAACCTGTTCTCCTACGGCATGGCGTTGCCAGAGTATGACGGCAGGGTGTTCTTTGCGGGGGAGCATATCTCGGCGCTGCACCGCTGGATGCAGGGGGCGCTGCAATCGGGTATGCAGGCGGCGGGCGACCTCGCCCTTGCGGGGCGGGTACATATCGGCAAGGGGTAAACGGTTTTCCATAATTTTGACAGGCCTGTGCGGTGGCAATCCACGCGCGGGCCTGTTGACTTGTGCGCAAAGTCTGATATAATATATCTAAAAGATATATAGGCGATGAGACGGTGAGGACGACGAACAGTTCACGGAATAAAACACAATACGTCATTTTAGGGCTCTTAAGCGAGGAGCCGCTCACGGGCTACGAGATGAAGCGCATCATCGACATGCGCCTTTCCTTCTTCTGGAACGAGAGCTTCGGGCAGCTCTACCCCACCCTCGGCCGCCTTGCGGCAGAGGGGCTGATTACGGTGCAGCGGGAGGACGGCAAGCACGGCTCTGTGCGGTATGCCATCACCCCCTCGGGGCGGGCGGCGCTTAAGGCGTGGCTGAAAGAACCCGCCGAGAAGGAGCTTATCCGCTACGAGCTGCTGCTCAAGCTCTACTTTTCCACCCCCGATACGGCAGAGGAGATGCTTGCGCAGGTGCAGGCGTTTGAGGAGAGCCACCGCGGGCAGCTGGAGCTGTTTAGGCAGTTTGAACGGGAGCTTACGCGCGACATCGACACGCATGAGAACCACCGGCAGATTTTGATGGTACTGGCGTTCGGGCAACGCGTGTGGAGCGCCTACGCCCAGTGGTGTGAGGAGACCGCGCGGCAGCTTAAAGAGGCTGCAGAGCGGGAGAAAGAGGAAGGAAAATGAATAAACAGATAGAGTTCTACTATTTTTCGGGTACCGGCAACACCCACCTCGCCGCGGTGTATGCCGGGCGCCTTTTGCGCGAACAGGGGTGCACGGTTACCCTCAGGAGGCTGGAGAAGGGCTTTGTTCCCGCCGCCGGGGGTATCGAGCTGTGGTTTGCCATCCCCGCGAATACGCATGCGGTAAGCCCGTTTATCTGGCGGTTTTTCAAGGGGCTGCCGCGGGGAGCGGGGCAGCGCGTGTATGTAATGCTCACCCTCAACGAGTCGGCGTATCTGCTTACCCCGCTTAAAAAGCTGCTGCTGCGCAGGGGATATCAGCCCGCGGGCAGCATCAGTGTGTGCATGCCGAACAACATGATCTTCGGCGCGCCCGATACCGAGCAGGATATGGCGCGGCTGAGCGCCGCACGTGACCGGATCGCCGCCTTTGCGGCGGATGCGGCGGCGGGCAGGGCCGAGTGGATGCAAAAGGAAGAAGGCTCGGCGCTTCTGTCGTTTTTTGCCCGCAATACCATCCTGCCGTGGACAGGCATGCGCGCGGCGGTAAAGCTCACCGCCTCCCCCGACCGGTGCACCGGCTGCGGGGCCTGCGCCGCCGCCTGCCCCGTGCAGAACATCCGCATACAGGACAAGCGGGCCCTGCACGGCGGCAACTGCCAGTTCTGCCTGCGCTGCACTGCCGCCTGCTCCGCAGGCGCAGTTACAGTGCCGGGAAAGGACACGCTCCGCTTCCGCGCCGCCCCCGAAGAGGCCTTTGACGCACAGGAGAAGCGGGCATGAAGGAGTTCATGGCCACCCTCGGGTTTCACTGGAAGGGCACGCTGGTTTCCATGCTGGTGCTGCTGCCCAACCTGCTTTACTTTATGCTGCCGCCAAGGAACGCCCCCGCGGCGATTGCCCCGCTGCCCGTTATCTTTACCATCCTCGAGCAGGCGGGGCGGGTGCTCTGCTTTGTGCTGCCCTTTGTGTTCGGCAGGCGGATTGCCGAGAGCAAGCCGGATGTCCTTGTGCTGCTGATGGGGCTCTGCCTGCTGGGGTACTACCTCTGCTGGGCGCGGTTCTTTGCGGGCGGGCGCGCGTTTGACCTGATGTACGCCCCCTTTTTGGGCATCCCCGTGCCGCTGGCGGTGTTCCCCATCCTCTACTTTCTGCTGCTGGGGGTGTGGCTGCGCCCGCCCGTTTTGATCCTGCCCGCGGTTCTGTTTGCGGTGGGGCATCTGGCGGAGAGCCTGAATATCTGGGGGCAGGTCAAATAGCAGCCTGATAACAGTTTTAAATCTGCGCAATATAGAGAGAGCGGGCATGCCGCTCTCTTTTTGCGTTATATCCCCGCACAGCCTGCATTATAGCCGCAAACCGTTGTGGGGGAGCCCTGTTCCGATCCGCAAACACCCTGTTACCATATTGTAGGGAATGACATCCTCGACGTCCCGTGGTTCTTTTACCTATCCACAGGTTGGATGTAGGGGCGATTATCAATCGCCCGCGGATTAACCGCACGCTGCATAGAATCCGCGGGAGACCGATGATCTCCCTTACAACCCTAACCGCCCTGTTGCCGCATGGTAGGGGGCGGCATTCACTCAAACAGGGCGAACACGCGGGTTCGCCCCTACGGCGTGGTCGCCAGACGTTTGTAGGGGCAGACCTATGTGTCTGCCTTGGAATATATCAGGGGCGTTATTCTGTGGTACATCCCCTATGTAGGTGACGGCGTTCGACGCCCTGTGATTGATTTACCCATCCACAGGTAGGATGTAGGGGCGATTATCAATCGCCCGCGGACTAACCGCACGCTGCATAGAATCCGCGGGAGACCAAAGGTCTCCCCTACAACCCTAACCGCCCTGTTGCACATAATGGGGCGGTATTTTCCTAACAGGGCGAACACGCGGGTTCGCCCCTACGGCGTAACGGGTAATTGTTTGTAGGGGCAGACCTATGTGTCTGCCTTGGAATATATCGGGGGCGTTATTCTGTGGCACATCCCCTACACGGTGAAATCCAGACACACGGAACGGCACGGGGGCCGTTCCCTACATCTTCTTCGTGGACAGTGGGCAACCACGGGCGGGAAAACCCCGCCACTACATGAGAATAATTGGTGCCCTGTGTGAAATACTACTAATCAGTTTAACAGAATTTTACGCAGCAAGGGGGATGTGTTGTGCTCAAGGATATACTCAACAAGCTGTCGCTGCATCTGATGCGCGGCCAGGTTGACACGGATACCGACAATCCGGATAAAAGCAAAACCAACGAGGATATCCGCACGTCTTTACAGGAGAATATCAATCGCCTTAAAACCATTATGGGCCCGAGCAACGATATCATCTTCCGCGAGTTCTCCTTCGGGCAGGGCCACGCCGTCAACGCGGGGCTGGTGTATGTGGACGGGCTCACCAACGCCCAGACCATCAACGAGAGCATCATCGAGCCGCTCATGTACAAGTCGCAGCTCGTTCCGCTTAAAAAGGGCGAAAAGGAAATCGGCATCGAACAGGTGAAGGAGCAGCTGCTCTCGGTAGGTGAGGTAAGAGAGGTTAAAAAGCTGGACGACGCCATTGACGCCTACCTTTCGGGCGATACCGTTTTGATGATCGATAACGCCCCGGTGGCGCTCGCCATCAGCACCCGCGGCTGGGAGAAGCGCAGCATCACCGAGCCGGGCACCGAGACCGTCGTCAAGGGGCCGCGCGAGGGCTTTACCGAGAGCATTCGCGTCAACACCTCGCTGCTTCGGCGCAAGATCAAAAACCCCGACCTCACCTTTGAGAGCTTTACAGTGGGGCGCAAAACGCGTACCGTGATCATGATCGCCTATTTAAAGAGCGTAGCGGACGATGCGCTGGTGCAGACGGTGCGCGACCGCTTAAATAAGATAGAAACCGACGGCATCATGGCCGCCGGGTATATCGAGCAGTATATCGGCGACGCGCCCTACTCCATGTTCCCCACCGTCAACTACAGCGAAAAGCCCGACGTGATCGCCGGGCGTATGCTGGAGGGCCGCGTGGCGGTGATCATCGACGGCACGCCGTTTGTGCTCAGCGTGCCCATGTTCTTTTTCGAGAGCTTTCAGACCGCCGAGGATTATTATATCGGCTACTTCTTTGCAACCGTGCTGCGCGTGCTGCGCTATATCGCCTTTTTTATCAGTGTTCTGGGGCCGGCGATCTATGTGGCGCTCACCACCTTTCATCAGGAGCTCATCCCCACCAAGCTGCTCTTGTCCATGGCCTCCGCCCGAGAGGGCATTCCCTTCCCCTCCGCAATCGAGGCAATCATCCTGCTCATGGCCTTTGAGATCATCCGTGAGGCGGGCATCCGCCTGCCGCGCCCCGTGGGCCAGGCCATCAGCATCGTGGGCGCGCTGGTAATGGGGCAATCCGCTGTTTCGGCGGGACTGGTGGGCGCGCCGCTCGTTATTGTGGTGGCAATCACCGCCGTTGCAAACTTCGTGGTACCCGCGCTGGCCGATGTCGCTACCATCGTCCGCTTCATCCTTCTTCTTTGCGCAGCGTGGATGGGCGGCTACGGCATCATCATCGGCCTGCTGATTTTGCTTATCCAGATGTCCGCCATGAAATCCTTCGGCGCGCCCTACATGTCGCCCTACGCGCCGCTGCGGCCGAAGGATTTAAAGGACAGCTTTGTGCGCGCGCCGCTCTGGCTGATGATCAGCCGCCCCACCGGGCTTGCGGACAAGGATAGAAAGCGCCGCAGCATCACGCCGCCTACCAAGACCGACAGCGGCAAAGCGTAAACGGAGGGATGTATATGCGCTATTGTATAAAGATTCTGGCGATGCTGCTCTCTGTGCTGCTGCTGTGCGGCTGCTGGAGCCGTCGGGAGCTGGATACTATCGCGATCGTCACCGGTTTGGGTATCGATAACACCGACGAGGAAGGCGAAATCGCCCTGACGGTAGAGATAGAAAAGCCCGCACCCCCGCAGGGAGGGGGCGCGGGCGGGGATGGTGGAGGCGGCGGAGCGGGCTCCCAATACCTGAACATCACCAACCGGGGCAGCGACCTCTTTACCGTCGTGCGGGATTATAACAGCGAGGTCGGGCGCAAGCTGTACTTTCCCCATAATCAGGTTGTTATCTTCGGTGAGGAATTCGCGAAGCTCGGTATCCGCAACCAGATAGACTTTCTGCTGCGCGACCACGAAAACCGGCTGAATGTGCAGGTGCTCGTGGCAAAAGGCAAGGCGGAGAAGGTGCTTAACGCGCCGGAGCTGCTCGAGGGCGCCCCCGCCGTGGATATTGTAAATATGATCGAGTCACAGAAAAACACCTCCGAGGCGCCCGATATAGACCTTCTGCACCTCTTGAGCGCCCTGACAAGCGCCACCACCGCACCGATCGCCCCGATGGTATCCCTCGAGGAGGATGGGGACGCGTCTAAGATCATTGTAGCGGGCACCGCCGTGTTTCGGGGCGATCATCTGGTGGGTGAGTTCAACGGGGCGGAGACCCGCGGCATGCTGTGGATGATGGACAAGATGGGCAGCGGGGTTCTCAATTTTAAGCATGACGACGGCACGGTCTCGCTGGAGATTATAAAGGCTAAGACCAAGGTTGAGACCAGTCTTAAGCCTGACGGCACCCCCGTTGTGAAGGCGGAGGTCAAGGCAAACTGCAATCTGGGTAGCCAAAGCGGCATCATCGACCAGACCTCGGAGGAAAGCTTAAAGGCGCTCGAGAAGCGCGCCGATGAGATCATCAAGGCCGAGATGGAGTATACGCTCGCACTGGCCAAGGATATGGGCACCGACGTGTACGGGTTTGGAAATAAATTTCACCAGTACCACCCCAAGGAGTGGAAAGAGATGGAGGGTAAGTGGGATGAGCTCTTTAAAGCCCTCGAGGTGGAGATTACGGTGAAAACCAGCATTCAGGGGACCGGCCGCATGACCAAGCCCGCCTACCCGGACATGACGCCGCCGGAGGATAAAAAATAGCATCCCCATACCGTTTAACTGCCGCGGGGGTATCGCCTATGGCGGAAAGGAGTAAGCCGTGAATATTGTCAGCCCCTCCATCACCCCAAGGCAGTGGATGTTTGTAGTGGCCACCTTCGTTCAGGGGTCTATCCTGCAGATCAGCACCTTTTTAAATGTAACCGAACAGTCTTCTTGGGTGCCTGTGCTGGGGGGATATCTGCTGGGGCTCGTCATGGTCGCGGTTTATCTAAAGCTCACGGCACTCTACCCCGGCAAGAATCTGATGGAGATCAACGGCCTCATCTTCGGGAAGGTCTTGGGTAAGGCTGTTTCCGTTCTTTACATGTTCTTCTTTTTCTCCGTGGCGGTGCTCAACCTGAGCGATACCAACCATTTTGTTTCAGAATACCTGCTGCCCAGTACCCCCGACATGGTCATCGCGGCCTTGTTAATGCTTGCCTGTATCCTCGCGGTGCGCAAGGGAATCGACGCTATTGCGCGTTACGGCGCCGCGGTGGGCGTTATTCAAATCGTCATCACGATTACACTGACGCTTTTGGCCTTTAAGGACGTAAGGCCGAGCAACATCCTACCGCTCTTTGATTTTCCGTTTAAAGCCTTCGTGCAGGGTACCCACACCGCGCTTACCTTTTCGTATCTGGATGTGCTGGCACTGCTGATGGTAGTGCCGAACGCTGCAAACGCGAAGGAGAACCGTAAGAGTTTTGTTATAGGCTTTAGCATCGGCGCGGCGGTGCTCATGCTGATTGTCCTTGTGATTACCGGTATTATGGGGCCGCTGATGGGCTACTTTTCGGCGGCCCGGTTTGAAACGGTGCGCTATATCAACGTGATCGAGATATTCAGCCGCATGGATACCCTTTTTGCCTTGGCGCTAATCGTTATGCGCTTCTTTAAGATCAGCGTGCTGCTGTACGCCTCAGTGCTTGCCTTTTCGCAGATCTGCGAGCTTAAAACCTATATGCCGCTTTCTTCAGTGCTGGGCGCGCTCGCCGCCTGCGCCTCGCTGTTTGTTTTTCGGTCGGCCGGCGAGAACGCCGACTGGGGCAGGAATGTCACCGCGGTGTATTCCTCGCTGTTCGAGATCATCCTGCCGGTGCTTACGCTGCTGCTGTATTACCTGCGGGGGCTCGTCAAAAAGCGGCGAACGCGAACCGCATAGAGGTTATCACATACACCGATGTGTTTTGTCTTGTAAGGAGGGAGCAAAGCTATGAAGCTTGTTAAGGACCAGATTACCCCCATGCAGTTGTTCTTCTCTACAGCGGCCTTTGGGCAGGGCTCCACCCTGCTTTCCTCCTTCTTTGTAGGCGTTTTAAAGCAGGACAGCTGGTTCGGTATTCTGGTGGGATACCTCATCAGCCTGCTGCTGTTGTCACTTTACCTCTACCTGCTTTCCAAGCACCCTGGGAAGAACCTGATGGAGATGAACGAAGAGGTATTCGGCAAAGTGGTAGGCAAGGGGATCTCGGTGCTTTATATCCTCTATTTCTTTTCGCTGGTGGTGCTCAACACCAATGACATGGACGTCTTTATTACGGGTTTTATCATGCCCGAGACCCCGCCGATCGCTATCGCGGCCCTTTTCGCACTCGTCTGCATTCTGGCGGTTAGAAAAGGGGCGAATGCCCTTGTGCGCTACTCGGCAATATTGAGCGTCAGCCAGCTCGTTGTAACCGTCACCTTTACCCTTCTCTTGATCTACCAAATGAAGCCCGAGAACCTGCTTCCCGTTCTGGATATCCCCGCGAAAAGGATTTTTCAAGGCGTCCATACCGTTGTGGCGCTGCCATTTGGAGAGCTGATTGCCCTTACAATGTTCATCCCGTGTGTTGCCGACCAGAAAAAGGTGCGCGGGGCGTATTTGGGTGGTTTTACCTTAAGCGCCAGTGTGATGATGGCCATCGTGCTGGGCGACATTCTGGTGCTCGGCAACCTTCTTGAATACCTCACCCTGCCCCGCTACGAAACGGCGCGCCTCATCAACGTGCTCGATGTCTTCAACCGCATGGAGACCCTTTATGCGCTCATCCTGATTATACTGCGCTTTTTTAAAGTGAGCATCCTGCTCTACGCGGTGGTGCTGGGCATTGCGCAGGTATTCAATCTGCGCAACTATGTGCCGCTGGTTTCAATACTCGGGGCGCTTGCCGCCCTTTACTCGGTATTTGTGTGGCACTCTGCGGCCGAAGGCGGAGAATGGGGCGCCAACACCGCGGCGGTGTATGCCTCCTTCTTTAACATCCTGCTGCCCCTGCTCACCTTAGGCGTATATTCCGTCCGCGCGCTGATAACAAAAAGGAGGGTGCGACCGGCATGATTCTGTTTGTGTGTGCGGTTTTCGCCGTGATCGGCGTTACCGAGCTCTCCACCCTCATCCAAAAGAAGATGTGGCGTGAGCTGGCGGTATTTTCGGTGCTGTTTGTGTTTGCGCTCACCGTATCGGTGCTGTACGCAGCGGGGGTGGAGGTGCCAAGCCCCATGCGCGGCATCAAGTACCTGATTGAGGATGTACTGAAAATCAGCTATAAGGGATAACCTTCCACTCAGATGCTCTCTGCCATAAAGCATTAATAGGACCCTGTTCGATTCAAACAGGGTCCATTTTTGATAAGACAGTTCGCCGAACAAAACTGTTGTTCAAGCCGTTTAGCGATGGCGATGAAGCTACCGTTGCGCGATCTGAATAAGGTTGCCGCAGGTGTCGTCTAAAACGGCGATGGTGACATTGCCCAGCTCTGTCGGTTTAATCGTAAACTTCACGCCCTTTTCCACTAATCGCTCGTACTCCTTGCGAAGGTCGGCAACGCCAAACATCGTTGCGGGAATACCGTCGGCGAAGATCCTCTTTTGATACTCCTTTGCGGCAGGGTGATCGTTCGGCTCGAGCAGAAGCTCAGTGCCGTTTTGATCCTCGGGAGAAACGACCGTTATCCACCTGAACTCGCCGGCGGGCACGTCCTCCTTTTTCACAAACCCCAGCTTTTCTGTATAAAACTTCAGTGCCTTGTCTTGATTCTGCACAAATATACTGGTGATGTTGATTTTCATACTGCTTTTACCTCCCCTTGATTTTGGGGCGCCTACGGTTGATGACTACTCCACCCACGCTTGCAGCAGGTTCTTTAAAGGCCGGTTATTGAAGGTGATGACGCGATATTTCCCCTTTCGTTTTGTTACTACCAGCCCTGCATCCTCCAATAAGGAAAGATGTTTCGCGATCGCCTGCCGCGAGATGCTCAGGTCGTACTTCATAATAAGACGTGCCGTAAGCTCATACAACGTGAGTTCGTTGCGCTGTGACAGTTCGTCCAACATAAGCCGACGGGTCGAGTCGTCCAGTGCTTTGAATATTGCGTCATTGTTTGTTCTCATACATCCATTATGCGCAACCAAGTGGTTGCTTGTCAAGTAGGAGCAACCATTTAGTTGCGTGATGTATGATGATCTCATTGCCTTATAATAAAAATGGCGCCGCAGGCCTGTAGAAGGGCCGGCGGCGCTGTTTTACATGGTTGCGGATACTGCCCCTACACCTGTACGATGGTCATTGCGTAGGCGCGCACCTCCTCGATGCCCGGCAGCGTGCCGGGTGAGGTGTTGTTCGCGTCCAGCACCACCAGCGCCGCGACCTCCTTCGCCTGCGCGGGTGTTAACAGCGCGTGCCCCCGGCGCGCGATTTCATACACCGCGCCGAGGTTCTGGTCGCGAAGGTACTGCTTTTTACCCGAGATGAAGTACATCATCAGGTCTATCTCATCCAGCTTTTTCGGGTCGATCTCTTTAAGCACCGCCTTGATCCTTTCGCGGTGCTCCTCCCCGAACGGGAAGATGAGCTTCGCAAGCGCTTCGGTTTCCTCCCTCAGTTCCGCCTCACTCTTGCCAAACGTAAACGGCATTTCAAACCCCATGGCGCGCCCTCCTTAGAAAGTTCACTCTATCTGTCAAACAGCCCGACCCGACGGCGGGCGGTACTATCCCTATTGCCTATTCAAACTGAATGCCGCATACCGCGCAGGCCTTATCCCCCCGCCTTACCGCGGTGCTGCCGCAGCGCTGGCATTCATACCGCCCGCCCGAAAGGGGCAGCGCGCGGTTCTGGTGGCTCAAATGATAGCGCGTGATGCGCCGGTCTTGCGCAAGCTCCACCGCGAGCAGCGCAGCCAGAAAGACGGCAATCAGCCCGCCGGCGGCAAGCGACAGGTTCATGATTACCCGAAACGCCGCAAGGTGTGTAACCCGCAGCAGGACAAGGGCGCACAAAGGAACGGCTACTAAAAATATGCCGATGAGTATAACAATTATGTGCCCGTAGCCGATGGAGTTGATTTTTTTCATGGAAACGTCCTCCGGAAAGCACCATGTAAAGGTGTTTCGCGATGCTCTTTTCGTTGTTTGAGTACATGGTAGTATAAAACGGAGGGGGCGTCAAGGAGGATTTGGGAATATTTCTGAGAAGAAGGGCAAGGGGTGTCACGGTGATGATGTAGGGGCGAACCGTGTTCGCCCGCGGTCTAACCGCACGTTGCACAAGAATCCGCGGGAGACCAAAGGTCTCCCCTACATCCGATAACCACCCTGTTGCACATAAGGGGGCGATACTTCTTGACAGGGCGAACACGCAGGTTCGCCCCTACGAGGTAACGGACAGGCGCCCGTAGGGGCAGCCCAATGTGTCTGCCCAATGCGGATGTATCGGCCTGTTTTTGTGTGGCACACCCCCTGTTGTAGGGGATGGCGGCCTATGGTTGCAACCGTGTCACGGTGATGCTGTAGGGGCGAACTGTGTTCGCCCGCGGTTGACCGCCCTGCGCTGAATAGAATCTGCGGGAGCCCGAAGGTCTCCCCTACAACCCTAACCATCCTGTTGCCGCATGGTAGGGGCCGACGACCTCGGCGGCCCGTCGTCACATACCGCGCCACGGGAATTCTGTAGGGAACGGCCCCTGTGCCGTTCCGTGTTAGGGCAGAGACCACGATGTAGGGGGCGGGGTCTTCCCACCCGTGGTTTTTACTTGCTGCGCTTTTACTATGATTCCTGTTTAATTTTAGATTGTCGCGGCCTGAGCGACAATGTAAGATATAGCAGCAATTTTAGTAAAGACGCAATATGTGCCAAAGCAGTCGTGATAGTAGGTCGGGCGATTGATAATCGCCCCTACACAGTCACCGTGGCGTAGCGAGTATCCGCGGGGCGCCGAGGACGCCGCCCCCTACACCATCCCCGTAGAACAGCGGGCAATGGCGGGCGATCAATAGTCGCCCCTGCGGCTGCATAGACAACGGCGGTCAAGCGCGCGAGGGCAGTAGTCCATAGAGGATGAAAAATGACACATCTATCATTTTTATCTTGACAACCGTCCCTCGGCACGCTACAATATAAATGACATATATGTCATTTATATTTGGAGGGGATTTGGATGCCCAAGGTAGACGAGAGCTACAAGATCGATAAGCGCCAGCAGATCATCAAGGCCGCCGTGTCGGTGTGCGGCGCAAAGCCGATCTATGAGGTGACGATGCGGGATGTCATCGTCGCCGCGGGCGTGAGCCAGGGGGGCGTGTACCGCTATTTCGCCGATATCGACGACGTGCTGGTGGCGGTAGTCAACACGATGCACACCGAGGCGGATTATCGCGCGCAGGTTGACGCGCTGATACAGAAGAGCTCCTCCCCGCAGGACGCGCTGCGCGGGATGTTCGCCTTTCTGGGCGATTACATGGCCACCTGCCCCGCCATAGTGGGCAAGTTCCAGTTTGAACTCAAGCAGCTGTTTGCCAACCACCCCGAGCGGTGGGAGAAGATCATGCCGCGCATCGCGCAGCAGCAGAGCGGCCAGCACCTGATGGAGCAGATCAGCAGGACAGTGTTGGAGGGGGTGCAGCGGGGGCATTTTCATCCCACCGTGCCGGTAGAGACGCTGTTTGCCCTCATCGGCGCCACCATCGACGGCATTGTCGAGAACCTTACCCTGCAAAACTACTACGGCGCCCTGCACGCGCGGCAGGCAAAGATAAACCCCGTCGCGCTGTTGAATGCCCTCGCGGAGGCTGTGATACGCCTGTTGACTCAGCGACAAAAGGGAGGGAATGAAGAATGAAAAAAAGCGTTGCCTGGTACCTGTTGTGTACCTTTATTATCTCGTGGCTGCTGTGGGGCGGCCTGGCGGTGCTCATGCAGCTGAATTTGGTGCAGTACGGCTCGCCGCTGTTCGCCCTGCCCTACATGCTGGGCGGCATTATGCCCGCCGTCTGTGAAATCCTGCTGAAAAAGAAGCTGAGCAGCAGGGAGGAGTTTAAGGCGTTTCTTAAAAGCATCATCAGCCCCAAGCACTCGCTGCCTGCCTACCTGATGATACTTGGCATGGCAGCAGTTTTCTGCGCGCTGCCGCTATTGTGGGGCGGGGCCGAGACACGGCAGCCCCTTTACATGGCGGCGCTGCTCTTCCCCGCCATGATTCTGGGCGGGGGCTTGGAGGAGATTGGCTGGCGCGGTTTTTTGCAGCCGACGCTCGAAACGCGGTTTTCGCCGCTCGCAAGCACCCTGATGGTGGGGCCGATCTGGGCGGTGTGGCACCTGCCGCTGTGGTTTATCCCCAACACCAATCAGGCGGGCGATAACTTTATGTGGTTTTCGCTGTTCGTGCTGGCGATGTCGTTTCTTTTTACGGCGGTCTACCGGCTTACCCGAAGCATCTTTCTGTGCATCGTGCTGCACGCGCTCATCAACGCGCTGTGGGAGGTGTTTGTGCCGAACATGAACGCGCTCACCGCCGTTTTGCTGATGCTGGTGAGCCTCGGCTGCTACGCCGCGCTGATGTACCTGCACAGCCGCAGGCGCGCGAAGAACGCCCGCCAGTTACCCGCAGAGCAGCGGGTATAGGCACCTGGGAGAGCGGGCTCCCCGCCGGTACAATACGCCCTCAATAGTAAAGGCCATCCGATTTCGGATGGCCTTTGGTATGTAGATATTATCTTCTCTTTTTGCCGAGGTAAGCGATGCCCACCACATCGGGGCCGCTGTTGATGGCGATGCACGCGCCGATGTAATAAATGCCCACAGGCGGGTGACCGAACTCCCTGGTGCAGGCCTTGGCAAGCTCCTCCGACATGCCGTCGCGCTCGCCGCGCACCAGCAGGTAGGGGGCCTTGTGGTCGGCGATGCGCTGCTTTGCAAGCTCGAGCATACGCGGGTTCACGGCCTTATCGCCGCGCACCTTATCCTCGATCTTCATCACGCCGTCGATGATGCTGATGATGGGTCTTAGCCCCAGCACCTCGCCCACAAACGCCGCCGCAACGCCGATGCGTCCGCTCTTTTTGGCGTACTCCAGCGTAAAGGGGGTAAACAGGATCTCCACGCGGGTAAAGTAGTCGGTGAGGTAGTCGGCGGTTTCCCTGGCCGTCTTGCCCTCGCGCACCAGCTTCACGGCGTCGATAATCGGCAGGCCGTAGGCCATGGTGTAGTTGAGGGAATCCACCACATAGATTTCAAGGCTCTGTTTTTTGTCGGGGTGCTCGTCGAAGTACATATCCTTTGCGAGGTTGGCGGCGTCCTTCATCGCCGAGCCGGTGGAGGAGATGGTGATCACGATGATGGCCTCCGCACCCTGTGCTACCGCCTTGTCGTACTCCTCTAAGTAGGTAAGCGAGGTGATGTGCGCGGTGGTGGGGATGGCCTGGCTCGCCTTTAAGATGTCGTAAAACTCCTGCGAATTGAAATCTACGCGCTCGAGGTAGCCTCTGCCGTCCACCGTGATGGGAATGGGCAGCACCTTGATGCCGTAGGCCTGTGCGTCGCTCTCCGGCAGGTCGCACGCCGAATCGGTAATAAACTTCACTTTGGTCATGGCGGTTTCTCTACTCCTTACCCGGCGCAAGCGCGCCAAAATTCTTCACTCAACACTCAATCTATCAAATTATAATCCATTATATTCGCTGTAAGTTCAGACTAGAGCGCCTCGTTCCAGTCGTACTGCGTGAGGCTGCCCTCGTTTTTAAGCTTGGGGAAGCGCCACTGCCGCAGCACCTCATACACCCCGATGGCCACCGAGTTGGAGAGGTTTAGGCTGCGCGCGTCGCCGATCATGGGGATGCGCACGCAGCGGGAGGGGTTTTTAAACAGCAGCTGCTCGGGCAGGCCCTTATCCTCGCGCCCGAACACCAGATAGGCGTTGTCGGGGTAGGCGGCGTCGGAATACACCTGCCGCCCCTTGGTGGTGAAATAAAAATACTCCCCGCCCGCGGTCCTGGCAAAGAAATCGGGGAGGTTATCGTAGTAGGTGATGTCTAAAAAGTGCCAGTAGTCAAGCCCCGCGCGCTTGAGCTCCTTATCGGTGGGCTCAAACCCCATAGGGCGCACCAGATGCAGCCTTGCTCCCGTCACAGCGCAGGTGCGCGCGATGTTGCCGGTGTTTTGGGGGATGCGAGGCTCTACCAGAACAATGTTGAGTTTGCACATCTATCGGTTACTTCCTTGTTTGTTCATATGCGCGCGGCAGAAAGAACAGCGCCGCGTAAGACTTTCGCCCGTTTAGCCGCAAGGCGGTCATATACCTATTAAACACTAAAATCGCGGTTTAGGCAATAACTTTTGCCTAATTTATGAAATATTGACGGTGGAGGATTTTGCATAGCAGCCCCCCTGCCGCATGGCAAGAGATTCGCAGCAGCACCTTATTCCACAGAATTAAGCCTTGGGCTCTAAGTTACTCTTCCAGGATCGCCTGCACCCGCCCCACCTGGTCGCCCTCCTCCAGCATCACCTTGATGCTGTGCGGGTGGCGGGGGCTGCTCGTAAGGATGCGCTTGACATGCCCGCGCGTAAGCCTGCCCGTGGGCTGGTCCTTTTTAAGCACGATGTCCACCAGCGCGCCTATCCTGATATCGCTTCGCGTCTGCCCGTTCATTCGTTTTCCCTGCTTTCAAAAGTTATTGTACTATATTCATGGTGTAATACTGCCTTAGGCCTTCCCTACGGCAGGGTCCTGAAGACGATGCGGTTGCCGTCGGGGTCGCGGAAAAGCAGGTTGCGCGCCCCCCATGGCCTTGTGGTGGGCGGCTCGAGGATATCTACCCCGAGGCGGCAAAGGCGCTCGTACTCGGCGTCCACATCCGCTACCGTAAAGGCGAGGAAGAGGTTCCCGTTCGGGTGCTCCGACACCGCGCCGTCGTTGTAAAGGGTGAGCAGGGCGCCGTCGGTTTGGATGGCCTGATGCACCGCGCTGTCGCTGTCGGAGGTTGTGTTTAGTACCGCCTGGTAAAACTCCGCCAGCCGCAACACGTCGCTGGTAAGCAGGCAGATTTCAGCAAGCTCCATGGCGATACTCCCCCTCTCAGGACTGTATATTTATACTAAATCCCCTGTTAGGCTTTTAGCCGCCGAATTACCGTTCAATACGCTTTTCCGAGCCTTCACGGGAATCAGGTAGGGGCGAACTGTGTTCGCCCGCAGTCTAACCGCACGCTGTACAGAATCCGCGGGAGACCAAAGGTCTCCCCTACAACCCCAACCACCCTTTTGCCGTATGATAGGGGGCGGCATTCCCCCGAACAGGGCGAACACATGGGTTCGCCCCTACAACGTATCGGCAGGCACCCGTAGGGGCAGACCGGTGTGTCTGCCCTGTGCGGGATGTATCTGTCGTGTTCCTGTGTGGCACATCCCCTTGTAGGGGCCGACGACCTCGGC
>JAEYNX010000018.1 GCA_023412215.1 Bacillota bacterium
AGCCGGTGCTTATGACGATGAGGTCCCACCTGTTCCCATTCCGAACACAGAAGTTAAGCTCATCAGTGCCGAAAATACTTGGCGGGAAGCTGCCTGGAAACATAGGTCGGTGCCGGCTCCACAAAACAAAAACAACTCGCTCTGCGGGTTGTTTTTGCATTTATAAGGCTTTTGAAATGACTGGCTTGTTTAGCGCTTACATCGCTGTCCAATCCTAACTTACCAAGGTGAGATACACCATTGGTTTGACACTATGAGCTGTTAAGTGTTATAATTTACAAATACGGCATATGTAATATTACTATCCACTGAGTAGTTGAATAGAACAAGAACATCAGGTTAGGGAGTGTTTTAAGGGTGGAGCTTTTACGAAAAGAAACCGAGGCAGAGTTTGAACAGTTTATGCGTACCCATCAAAACGGCAGCTTTATGCAGTCGTTAAACTGGCCGAAGGTTAAAAATAATTGGGGATACGATGGCGCACTTTCAAGAGATGCCGGCGGCGCTATTCAGGGGGCTATACTGGTGCTGCTGCAGACGGCGCCGGGCTTTGGCTGCGCCTTTATGTACGCGCCGCGCGGCCCGGTTTGTGACCTGACCAATAAAACAGTGTTAAAGGACCTTACCGACGGCATTCATGCCCTTGCGCGCAAGCACAACGCCTATCTTTTTAAGATGGACCCAGACGTTCTGGCATCCGATGAGCAGTTTATTCAAACCGCAAGCGAGCTTGGGTTTACCTACAATAAAGGAGGGGAGAATTTCGAAGCCATACAGCCGCGCTTTAACTATCGTTTAAGCCTCGCGGGCCGTACCGAGGAAGAGGTTTTCGCGAGCCTCACCCAAAAAACCCGCTACAATGTGCGTGTGGCCATGAAGCATAATGTCGAGGTGAAGGTTTGCGGTAAGGAGATGCTTGACGAGTTTGTGCGCGTGTACAAAACCACCGGCGAGCGCGACGGATTTAATACCCGTCCCCAATCCTATTTTGAACGGATGCTGGACGCGATGGGCGACGACTGCAGGCTTTATCTGGGCTTTTACGAGGGTAAGGCAATCTCGGGCGCCATCTCAACCCAGTATGCGGGCAAAACCTGCTATGTTTACGGTGCCTCGGATAACGACCACCGCAATGTGATGCCCAACTACCTAGTGCAGTGGGAGATGATCCGGTGGGCGATAGAGGGCGGCAGCTCGGTGTACGATTTTCAGGGCGTTTCGGGCGTGCTGGATGAAAGTAACCCTCTCTACGGCCTTTACCGCTTCAAGCGCGGTTTTAACGGTGAGCTGGTGGAACTTGCGGGGGAGTTTGATATCGTCTTCAAGCCCGTTGCAAACCGCCTGATCAACCTCGGCATCGACACCCAAAAGAAGCTGGCGAAGCTAAAAAAGAAGTTCAGTAAATAAGGACGTCATAATGGATACACCACTCTACTGTGCGTTAAACGATATCATCGCCAAGGATACCTCCCGTTTCCACATGCCGGGACATAAAGGCGTCGATACCTCCGGCATTTTTGGTAAGGTGCTGCGGTATGATATCACCGAGATTACGGGCGCCGACAGTCTCTATGCGGCGAGTGAGGCGATATTGCGTTGCGAGGAGCGCATCGCCGCCTATTACGGTGCCAAGCGCAGCCTTATCAGCTGTCAGGGTTCAACCCTCTGTATTCAGACGATGCTTGCCCTTGTACGGGGGCGCGGCAGAAGACTGGTGATTGCGCGCAACGCTCATGTCGCCGCGGCAAACGCTATGGCGCTGCTGGATTTTATCCCGTATTGGGTCTATCCGCAGACGGACGGCATCACCGGCGTCACCGCCGCCGTTGCCCCCGATGAGGTGGAAGCGGCGCTGCGCTCCGCCGAGGATGTCGCGGCGGTCTATATCACCTCGCCGAACTATTATGGTGTGCTCAGTGATATTAAAGCCATAGCCGAGGTATGCAGACGCTATCAGGTGCCACTGCTGGTTGATAACGCCCACGGGGCGCATCTGCCTGCCGCCGGATATCCCCACCCCATCACTCAAGGAGCGGCGATGTGCTGCGACAGCGCGCACAAAACCCTGCCTGTGATCACCGGCGGTGCCTACCTGCATATCGCCGATGACGAATATATCGCCTCGGCAAAAGAGGCGATGGCGGTTTTCGGCTCTACCAGCCCGAGCTATTTGATCATGCTGTCGATCGATACCTGCCTTGCGTATCTTGAAAAGGAGGCCTCTGCGGCTTTTCAAACATTGCACAGACGTATTGAGGAGATAGAACAGGCAGCGATGCAAAAAGGCTTTACCGCAGTTCCGGGCATTCGGGACGGCACCCGTTTATCGCTGTGTGCCTGCCAACTTGGCTACACAGGCGCACAGCTCGCGGAGCATCTGGCGGCCTATGCCATCGAGCCGGAGTATGTGGGCGAAAACACCGTCGTGCTGCTGCCATCTCCCCTTAACAGCGAGCGCGATTTTATGCGGCTTAGGCAGGCGGTAGAGGCGATTACGCCTAAGGAGTATCGCCCGCGGTCCATCCCGGCACAACATAACGCCGCAGCTCGTCTTGCGCCCAGAGAGGCGTTTATGGCGGTAAAACAGACGGTTCCCGTGCACGCCTCCCTTGGCAGGGTTGCGGCGGCCAATAAAAGCAGTTGCCCGCCGGGGGTGCCGGTTGTCATGTGCGGCGAGGAGATCACACAAGCGGTGCAGCAGCAGCTGATCTTTTACGGCTATGAGTCCGTTACGGTGGTCAGCGAGGGCGCTACACTGCATTCCGTATAGCAAATATTGCAGGTTTATATTGCTATTAAACGCGCGCTAGAGTAAAATATACTTATACTAATTTATTTTAAATAGATAAATTAGTAAGAAAGCTCAAGGAGGGTTCATCTATGAAACTGATATTTGCCATTGTTAGCAGCGACGACAGCTCGGTAGTTTCCACGGCTCTTACCAAAGAGGGCTTTTCGGTTACCAAGCTGGCTACCACGGGCGGTTTTCTGATGTCCGGCAACACCACCTTTATCATCGGTACCGAGGACGAAAAGGTAGATCAGGTCATAGACATTGTTGCCCAGCACAGCAAAAAGCGCACGCAGATGGTTCCCTCATCCACCTCCTACGGCGTCGGCCTGTACAGCTCCTTCCCCATTGAGGTAACGGTAGGCGGTGCCACCATCTTTGTAACCGACGTAGAAAGGTTTGAAAAGGTTTAGTGGATACTCAGCGCCTTAAGGCACATTTCTTTGGCAATGACGATGCACTTCAAACGCTCGCCGCGTTGCTTTGCGGGGGGCGTATTGTGCATGGAATTCTGCTTTCAGGCGAGAAAGGCCTTGGCAAACAAACCTTTGCGCGCCTGATGGCGGCGGCGTTTCTCTGTAAAGAGGCCGATGCCCCCTGCCTGCATTGCCCAAGCTGTAAAAAGGTGCTGGAGGGCAACCACCCTGATGTCATCTCCTATGTGGGCGAAGGGGCGAAGTCCTTTCACATCGAAACGGTGCGCGAGATTCGCCATAAGGCGATGATGCTGCCCAACGAGGCGGACGCCAAGGTGTTTATTCTGGCCAACTGCGAAAGTATGACGGCGCAGGCACAAAACTCGCTGTTAAAGCTGCTGGAGGAGCCGCCCGAGCACACCATGCTCATCCTCACGGCCAACGAGCGCGGCGCGTTGCTAGAGACGGTGCGTTCCCGGGTCGCCGAGGTGCGGCTGCAGCCGCTTGCTATAAAAGAGTGCGCCCACAGGTTGCAGGAACGTTTTGCGCAAAAATCCGCCGAGGACTGTCTTGCCGCTGCTAAGATTTGCGGCGGGAACCTTGGCAAAGCACAGGCCATGCTCGCCGATGAAGGCGGCATGAAGGCCGTCGGTATCGTCTCTGCGATGATAAAGGCCGCGGCAGAAAACCAGTACGCCGTGCTGTTTGAGGCACGCGCGTTAAGTGATGATAAAAAGCTTCTTTTAGAGGTGCTACACCGCCTTCAACTGCTGTGCAGGGATATCCTTGCCTCCAAACTGGGGGCGGAGAACAGTCTGGCAGGGGAAGAGATCCCCCAGAACGGCTGGACAAGGTCGCACACCATGCAGGTGATAGTATCGGCGCAAAGAGCTGAGCAGATGCTGCTGCAAAACGTCAGCCAGCCGCTGGTTGTAAGCTGGCTGTGCGCAAGGCTGCACGGATAGCGCGTATAAGTCTTTTTACATAATACAATAATCCAGTAAACACCCGATTTTTCGGTAACGATAGATATAGCCGTTTTGACGGCACCGTTTTTTTAATTTTGCCCCACCAGGGCGGAGCGATAGCGGGATTCGCCTGTGAAGCTCTTTAATAAGCGCGCAAAACACCGCCGTTCTCCGGTGAAGACGGCGGATGACCCTAAAAACCATTTCACCGGAGAAACGGCGGAACCAATGGCAGAAGTGATAGGCGTACGATTTAAAAATGTAGGCAAGGTATATTATTTCGACCCAAGCGGGAATCAGATAGGCAAAGGCGGCTTTGTAATTGTAGAAACGGCGCGCGGTGTCGAGTGCGGCGAGGTGGTTATGGAAAACCGCGACGTGCCCGAAGAGAACATCATCCGCCCGCTTAAGAACGTGATCCGCGTTGCCACCGAGCAGGATTTAAAGCAGGTGGAGGACAACGTGCGCAAGCAAAAGAACGCATTTGATATCTGCCTGCAGAAGATACAAAACCACAAGCTCGATATGAAGCTGGTGGACGTGGAGTATACCTTTGACAACAATAAGATTCTCTTCTATTTTACGGCGGATGGCCGTGTAGACTTTCGCGAGCTGGTAAAAGACCTTGCGTCGGTGTTCCGCACCCGCATTGAGCTTCGGCAGATCGGCGTGCGCGACGAGGCGAAGATGCTCGGCGGCTTGGGCGTATGCGGCAAGCCCTTTTGCTGTGCCACCTTTTTGGGCGAATTTCAGCCCGTTTCCATCAAGATGGCCAAGGAGCAGGGGCTTTCGCTTAACCCCACCAAGATATCGGGCACCTGCGGCAGGCTGATGTGCTGCCTAAAATATGAGCAGGAGGCCTACGAAGACCTGCTCTCGATTACCCCCAAGGTTGGCGCTTATGTCAAGACCAAGGACGGCAAGGGCACGGTGGTGGATGTAAACCTGCTCACGGGCATTTTAAAGGTGAAGCTTGAAAAGTTCCCGGACGCGGCGCCCAAGGTGTTTACCCGCAAGGAGGTTACCACCCTTCGCGACGCGCAGATTAAAATCGACAGCTCTGAGCTTGCTGCGTTAGGCCAGCTTGAGAAGGAATAGCAAGACCAAAGGCTTAACAGGATGATCACGCCGCAAAACCCTTTTGCCCGCGCACCGCGGGCGAAGGGTTTTCGTTGGTATAGCCTGACAATTACAGTTTGGGAGGCAACAGGATGGACTTACGGATTGAGCGGTTTTTTAAAGAGAGCAGCGGCAAAAGCATCTGTTTTATCGGTATCGGCGTATCCAATACCGACGCGATGCTACTGTTTGCGCGCTACGGCGCGAAGGTAACCGCCTGCGATAAAAAGGAACGAAGCGCTTTGGGCGAGACCGCCGACCAGTTAGAGGCGGCAGGCATCACGCTGAAGTTGGGTGAGGCGTATTTAAGCGGCCTTACCGCCTACGACGTGGTGTTCCGCACGCCGGGTATGCGGTACCATACTCCAGAGCTAGACAGTGCCCGCGAAAGCGGTGTGGTGGTAACAAGCGAGCTGGAGGTCTTCTTCGACCTCTGCCCCTGCCCCATCTTTGCGGTGACGGGCAGCGACGGCAAAACCACCACCACCACCATCATCTCGGAGTTGTTTAAAAAGCAGGGCAAAAAGGTCTTTTTGGGCGGCAACATCGGCCTGCCGTTGCTTTCGCGCGTTCTTGAGATCGCGCCCGAAGACGTGGCGGTTGTGGAGCTTTCAAGCTTCCAGCTCATCTCGATGCGCACCTCCCCGCACGTTGCGGTGGTGACCAACGTCACCCCCAACCACCTTGATATGCACACCGATATGCAGGAGTATGTAGACGCCAAAAAGAACATCTTTTTGCATCAAAACGGCTTTTCGCGCACGGTGCTCAATTTAGATAACGATATTACGCGCTCCTTCATCCCCGAAACGCGCGGTGACACTCTGTTGTTCTCCCGCAAACGGGCTGTAAATCGCGGTGCGTTTTTAAGCGAGGACGGCATGCTCTGCATGGCGGATGAAAAGGGCGTGCACCGTTTGTTTCCCGCAGAGGCTATTCGCATCCCGGGCGGGCATAATATAGAAAACTATCTTGCCGCAATAGCCGCCACATGGGGATACATCTCTGTAGAAAATGTAGAGTATATAGCAAGAACATTTTCCGGTGTTGAGCACCGCATCGAGTTTGTACGGGAGCTTGACGGCGTTCGCTGGTACAACGATTCGATTGCCACCACACCCTCGCGCACCATTGCGGGGCTGAATGCGTTCGATCAAAGCGTAGTGCTCATCGCGGGCGGGTATGATAAGAAGATACCCTTTACTCCCCTTGCACCGGTGGTTATAGGTAAGGTAAAGCTGCTCATCCTGCTCGGCGCCACCGCGGACGCGATAAAAGACGCGATCGTTGGCTGGGGCGGATACGAGCAGGGCAGGCCGGAGATTATCACGGTATCGTCGCTCGAGGATGCGGTAAAGGCTGCAAAGGAGCATACGGGGACGGGGGACATCGTCACCCTTTCACCCGCCTGCGCGAGCTTTGATATGTTTAAAAACTACGAAACCCGCGGCGAGATCTTCAAAGAATTGGTTTGCGCGCTGTAAATGTACCGGCGGTGTAAACGACAAGATAGCCTAAAGGGAAAGGCATGGTTATATCAATGAAGGATTTGATTGAAAAGCTGACGGACGCGGTCGGCGTATCGGGCGACGAGGCCGCAGCCGCTGCTGCCGCGGCGGAACTGCTGCGCCCCTACGGCAGGGTTGAGGCCGACGCGCTCGGCAATGTCCTCTGCACTGTAAAGGAGCCGAAGGAGGGCGGGCCCCACCTGCTGCTCGACGCTCATATCGACCAGATCGGCCTTATCGTGCAGGAGATCGACGACAAGGGCTTTTTGAAGGTAGCGAATTGCGGCGGGATGGACCGGCGTGTTTTGATGGCAAGCGAGGTAACGGTTCACGGCAAGCGCCCGGTATACGGGGTTATCTGCAGCCAGCCGCCCCATCTTGCCAAGGAGGGCGACAGCAAAAAGGCGCCCAAGCTGGAGGATATCGCCATCGATGTGGGGCTTTCAAAAGAAAGGGCGCAGGAGCTCATCGCACTTGGCGACAGAATCACGCTGAGCGGCCCTGTGCGCGAGACGGTGAACGGCCAGCTGGTTTCACAGGCATTGGATGACCGCGCAAGCTGTGCGGCAATCATCCGCTGCCTTGAGCTGCTTCAGGGTAAAGACATCCCCTGCGGCCTCACGGTGCTGTTCTCCACCCGCGAGGAGGTCGGCGGTCAGGGCGCGCGCACCGGCGCCTTCTCGGTTTTCCCCACCAGGGCGATCGTGGTGGATGTCAGCTTTGGCTATACGCCCGATTCCCCGCGCCACAAGTGCGGCGAGCTCGGCAAAGGGCCGATGATCGGCTTTGCCCCCACCATCTCGCGCAGGTTTTCAAACGAGCTGGTGGAGCTTGCAAAGGCGAATGAGATTCCGTATCAGGTAGAGGTTATGGAGGGCGAAACAGGCACTAACGCTGACCAGATTGTCATCGCCCAGAGCGGTGTTGAGACGGGCATGGTGTCCATCCCGCTTAAATATATGCACACCCCCATCGAGACGGTCGACCCGGCCGACATTGAGACGGCGGCGCGGCTGATGGCGGCCTATGTACAGAAGGGCGGGGAACAGTCATGCTAAAAACGATTGAGCGGCTCTGCGCGCTTGCCGCTCCCTCCGGCGCGGAGGAGACCGCGCGCAGCGCTATTATAGAAATGATAAAGGGGCACTGCGAGTACCATACCGATGCCCTCGGCAACCTGATTGTATTTAAAAAGGGCATGCAGCCCGCCAAGAATAAGGTGATGCTCGCCGCGCACATGGATGAGGTGGGCTTTATCATCCGCCATGTGGAGGACAGCGGCCTTTTGCGCTTTGCCTGCGTCGGCGGTATCGATACCCGCGTGGTGGTGGGCAAGCGCCTTCTGGTGGGGGAACAGGCGGTAACAGGCGTGATCGGCACCAAGCCCGTACACCTCACCAAGGGCGACGAGCGCGAGAGTATGCCGGATATCGACAGCCTGTACATCGACATCGGTGCCAAGGATAAAGAGGACGCTCTAAAATATATAGCCCCCGGCGACTACGCGGTGTTTGAGTCGGCATTTGTTTCCTTCGGCGACGGGCTTATCAAGGCCAAGGCGCTGGACGACCGCGCGGGCTGCGCGGTGCTGATTGAGATGATACGCTCCGAGCTTGCCTACGACACCTGGTTCGCCTTCAACGTGCAGGAGGAGGTAGGCTGCCGCGGCGCCGTGGTTTCCACCTACACCATAGCGCCCGACTACGCGATCGTGCTCGAGGCGACCACCGCGGCCGACATCTCGGGCGTGGAGCAGGGCAGGCAGGTTTGTACGCTTGGCGGCGGCCCTGCGGTGTCGTTTATGGATAAAGGCACGGTGTATGACCGCGCTCTTTACCAAATGGCATTCGACCTTGCGGCCGAGAAGGGTATTCGCTGCCAGCCCAAAAGCTTGGTGGCGGGCAGCAACGAGGCAAGTGTCATCCATAGGGCGCGCGGCGGGGTAAAAACCCTTGCCCTTTCTATGCCCTGCCGGTACATCCATTCGCCTTCTTGTGTGCTCAAAGCAGAAGATATTACTGAAACCCAAAAGCTTGCCGCGGCGGCAGCCGAGCAGATGGCGCAGTTGTAAAAAAGGACAACGGGAGGCGGCCGGATTTGGTATATGCGGTGAACGACCACAACGAAGCCGATTTCATCGGGCTTGCCTGCGAAAACCCCGCTTACGGCGCGGGCATGCTGGCAAACTACGCCACCTATCATCGGGACGAGCGCTATCTGTCGCAGTGGGTCATCTACAACACAGAAGGGTGCGCCCATCTCGCCGTGCAGTTTTACCAGCAGGCCATTACCGTCTGCTGTGCAGAAGCGGATACCGACTGCGAAGCCCTTGCGGATTTCCTTTCAGTGATGCCGGACTATCAAAACCTGGTCGCCCCAATATGGTTTATTATGAGCCTGCCCGAGCGGGTGAAAAAGGGCAAAAGAATACAGTCGGGCAGCATGATGGCATTGCAACACCGGCAGCTTTTGCCGCCGGTGTTGATGAACGGCGCGAAGCTGACGACCAAGCCAAGCTTGGACCAGCTTTTTGTGCTGCTGTGTGAGTGCAGCGACGATTACCGCCGGCACGCAAACTACAACTTCTGGTATACCGACCTCAGCTACCGCATCCGGCACGGTACCGCACAGGCGGTTGCCGTAAAGCAGGGCGGCATCTATGTATCCGCAGCCTGCGCCTTCTATTTAACGGGCAGCGCGGTGATACGGGACGTATGTACCTTACAGGACCGGCGGCGCCAAGGGTATGCCAAAGCGGCTGTGGTACAGCTTTCACACTCGCTGCTGCAGGCCGGTCTTACACCGCACCTGCTCAGTGTTTCGCCGCAGGCCGACCAATTGTACGAATCGGTTGGCTTTCAAACCGTCTCGCAGTGGGCGGGATTATACAACAAGTAGAAACGGAAGAATAGAGTATGACAGACAACCCATTTCAACTCTCACCACAGCTGCTGCAGCAGGCCGAACAGACGCAGTCCGCCTGCGGGAAGATCTTTTCGCAAATCGAACAAAACGCCGAATATAACCAGATGAAGGTTCAGAAAGCGTTTTACGACCATAAAGTCAGTGAGGCGCACTTCGCCCCGACCACCGGCTACGGCTACGGAGACCTCGGCAGGGACGCGACCGACGCGGTGTTTGCGCAGATTGTGGGGGCGGAGGACGCTTTGGTAAGGCACAACTTTGTGTCGGGCACCCACGCGCTGACCGTGGCGCTTTTCGGCATACTTCGCCCGAACGACCTTTTGCTTGCCGTCACCGGTAGCCCTTATGATACCCTCGAGGAGGTTATCGGCATCCGCGGTGAGGGCAACGGCTCGTTAAAGGATTTTGGCGTGCGTTATGAGGCCGTGGCGCTGCTGCCAAACGGCACACCCGACCATGATGCCATCCGCATGAGGGCAAAGGACGCCAAGGTGTGCTACATCCAGCGCTCGCGAGGCTACGCGCTGCGCCCCTCTCTTTGCATCGCCGAGATTGCACGGCTGTGTAAGGAAATCAAGGCCGCAAACCCCAAGGCTATCATCATGGTGGACAACTGCTATGGTGAGTTTGTAGAAAGGCAGGAGCCCACAGAGGTGGGCGCCGACCTGATTATCGGCTCGCTGATTAAAAACGCGGGCGGCGGCATCGCCAAAACCGGCGGCTATATCGCGGGCAAGGCGGAGCTGGTTAAGCTGTGCGCCTACCGTCTCACCTCGGTGGGCACCGGCAAAGAGGTGGGCTGCACGCTGGGGCAAACGCGGGACATCCTGATGGGACTGTTCTTTGCCCCAACCGTAGTGGAAAGCGCGCTCAAGACCGCCGTATTTGCCGCCAAGCTGTTTGAGGATATGGGGTATGAGGTTTACCCGCGCTGCGAGGAGCCGCGCACCGACATCATTCAGGCTGTGACGCTTGGTACCCCCGAGCGGCTGATCGCCTTTTGCGGCGGCATCCAGAAGGGCTCGCCTATTGATTCCTTTGCCACCCCTGAGCCATGGGACATGCCCGGATATGAAGACCCAGTGATTATGGCGGCGGGCGCGTTTACCATGGGTGCTTCGATAGAGCTTTCGGCCGACGCGCCCATGCGGGAGCCCTACGCCGTGTGGATGCAGGGCGGCCTTACCTACTACAGTGCCAAACTCGGCATTCTGCTCGCCGCCGACGCGGTAAATAAGCTTAACAGAAAGAATTAGATTGACAGACGAGAATCTATCGATTATAATATATTCTGCGCTTGCGGATGTGGCGAAATTGGCAGACGCGCCAGACTTAGGATCTGGTGCCTTCGGCGTGCAGGTTCAAGTCCTGTCATCCGCACCATCGAAAAGGCCGTCGACTTTGTCGGCGGTCTTTTGCTATATCTGTAGCCATGTCGATTAGTGGGCACTGATTTTTACTGTTTTCTTTGATTTGCTCGCTTATGGTTAGTTTAACGAATAAATGTTATGAACAGCACCTGCATACCCGTATATGGATGTGGACTTTTTTCCTTCATATGTGTATGATAGTTCTATCGAGCCAAAAGAACAGGAGTATTACAATGACACACGATGAATACTGTGGCTGCAACTGCAACCATGAGCACCCCCACCAGACTGATGCCAATACCGCGCCGATTGAGGTGACGGAAAACCAAAAAGACTTTCTCCATCATCTTAGCCACAGCTATTATCTGCCCGTGGCCCGGTTTACTGTAAAGGATAGCCGGGAGGAGGATTTTGCCTCCACCGCTTTGGCACCAGTTTTCCTTTGCTCGGCAGCCGACGACATGAAGACGGTCAAAGAGGCAGGAATCTTCCTGCAAGGGCTGGAAGACTTGGGCCTTGTCACCCTGGATTACGATATCCCATTGAACGGATACGGTTATGAGGAGTACAAGTCAAGCACGCTTTACGAGTATTTCTGCGAAACGGTGACGGAGGGGGCCTCCAGGCCCAACTTTTTGGGCAATACCCCGGTACTGGAGTTGGGCAGCATAGCCCTGACTGAGGAGGGGGAGAAGATTGCTCTCGCTCACTGCGACCACAATCACCACGAATAGGAAGATTGAAAGGGCGTTTTGTTGGCGGAACACCTTAAGAACACCTCTGAATGATTTGGATTTTAGAGGAAGATACTGCTTTCCGATTGCCAAAAGCTGATATAACCGGATTCCTCTAAGTTCTATAATTATACTCCGAGCACTAACTGGACGCCTGTTTTGATACAATGTGTATCGGGATAGGTGTCCAGCTTTTTTGTTATAGATAAATTATTTCTCCTACGGAACTCAAAATTTGTATTGACTTCTGTGTTCACTAAGTATAATATGTTATACAAATTATACTTATCGAACTTGGAGGACGGACATGGATACGAAAAAAGGAAAGTATGCTTGGACGATCACAGTTGGTGAAAAAGGGCAGATCGTGATTCCGAAGCAGGCAAGAGACGTATTCAACATCAAACCCGGCGACACACTGATCATGCTTGCCGATGACAAGAAAGGCATTGCCATTCCGCCCAAAGAGAGCTTTGCCGAGCTTATGGCAAAAATCTTTGCGGATAAGGCGGAGAACTGACAATGAGAAAGTACTACGTAGATAATATCCGCTGGGCCACTGTTTTGCTGGTTCTGGTTTATCATGTCTTTTATCTGTTCAACGGAGTAGGCGTGTTCGGCGGCGTTGGTAGCTTTTCGGAAGTACAGTATCAGGATGCCATGTTGTATTTCGTATACCCATGGTTCATGGTGCTGCTGTTTCTGATTGCCGGAATCAGCTCCCGGTATGCATTGGAGCGTCGGAGTCATAAACAATTTATTAAAGATAGAACCGTGAAGCTACTTGTTCCGTCCACTCTTGGACTCTTCGTGTTTCAATGGATAGTTGGTTACTTCAATATAAACTTCGGCGGTGCGTGGAATACGATTCCAACATTCATTCGCTACCCCGTCATGGTCATTTCCGGTATTGGTCCGCTATGGTTTATTCAGATGTTGTGGATATTCTCACTGCTGCTTGTGCTGATTCGGAAAATCGATTCTAAGGATAAATTCTACATACTCTGCGGGAAGTGTAATCTTTTCGCGATCCTGCTTCTTTTTCTTCCTCTCTGGGGAGCGTCACAGATTCTCAACATGCCGGTTATTACGACTTATCGCTTCGGTATTTACTTTGTTGCATTTTTGATCGGTTATTTCATCTTCTCTCACGATGAAATCCAGGACAAAGTGCAGAAGATTCACCTGCCGATGCTGATTATTGCTGTCGTGACGGGTATTGCTTATACGGTCTATTATTTCGGCCAAAATTATGCCGATGATGCCTGCCTGAAAAGCATTTTCACGAATGCTTACCTGTGGATTGCGATTCTTGCGATTCTTGGCTGCGGGAAGGCATGGCTCAACAAGACATCGAAATTTGCAGCTTATATGACAAAATCGAGCTTTGGCATTTACATCGTCCATTATCTTGTGGTCCTTGCCGCTTGCCATTACCTGAAGCTCTATTCGGCTTTGCCTGTATTTGCAATTTATCTGATTGCGATTTTATCGGTTCTTGTCATTTCCCCCGTTTTATATGAACTGCTGAAGCGTATCCCGATTCTGGGATACTTGATTCTCGGCATCCAAAGGGAAAGGTAAATACTCACTTAAAGAGAATCCCATGGGCTTCGAATAAGAAGCACCAATTGTATCCGCTGTATTGCATTCGCTTCATAAAAGCATTTGTGGTATACTAATATCCATAAGGTAAGAATGCTTACGATAAGGGAGCCCAAAATGCTGTTATCTGCGGAACATATATCAAAAAATTACGGGACGAAGCAGCTGCTGCAGGATGTCTCGTTGTACCTCAATGAAAATAACCGAGTTGGCATCATCGGTCTCAACGGCACCGGTAAAAGTACGCTGCTCAAAATCTTGGCCGGTGCGGAGCCGCCGGACGAAGGGTATATTGCGATGAACCCCAATGTGCGGGTATCCTATCTTCCGCAGGCGCCTGTGATGCAAGACGATTTTTCGGTGCTTGAGCAGGTGTTTGCAGAGCTGCCCACACAGTTCCGGGATAGTCATGAGTACGAGGCCAAAGCCATGCTTACGCGTCTGGGAGTCACCGGCTTCGACGCGAAAATCGGCACGCTGTCCGGTGGGCAGCGCAAGCGGGTGGCGCTTGCCGCTACGCTGATTCATCCGGCGGATATCCTCATTCTGGACGAGCCGACAAACCATCTGGACAGTGACATGGTCGCTTGGCTGGAGCAGTACCTATGCCGCCTAAGCGGCGGTTTGATGATGGTCACCCATGACCGGTACTTTCTCGAGCGCGTTGTCAACCGTATTGTGGAGTTATCCCACAGCAAGCTCTACACCTACGAGGCCAATTATTCCAAATACCTTGAGCAAAAGGCTCAGCGAGCGGAGATGGCCGAGGCCAGCGAGCGCAAGCGGCAGTCTATTCTGCGCAAGGAATATCAGTGGATTATGCGCGGCCCCAGAGCACGCGGCACCAAGAGCCGTGACCGGATCGAGCGGTACGAAGCGCTCAAAGAACAGACCGTTCAGGCGGCTGACGATAGGGTACAGATGTCCGCCGCGTCGACACGTCTCGGGCGAAAGACGATCGAGCTTGATAAGATCACCAAAGTCTTTGGGGACCGAACCGTAATCCGTGATTTCTCTTATATTATTGCACGGGAAGACCGTATTGGCATTGTAGGGAAAAACGGCGCGGGCAAATCCACCCTGCTGAATCTGATAGCCGGGCGGCTGTCGCCGGATGCGGGAACGATAGACGCAGGCGCTACCGTGAAGGTAGGCTACTTCACGCAGGAGTGCCGGGAGCTGGATTTAAACCAAAGGGTATACGATTTTATCCGTGAGACCGCCGAAGCAGTGCAAACCCCCGAGGGTACCTTTTCGGCCTCGCAGATGCTGGAGCGGTTTTTATTCACGTCCGACCTTCAGTATGCTCAGATCGGCAGGCTCAGCGGCGGGGAGCGCCGCCGACTTTATCTCTTGAGCTTGCTGATGACGGCCCCCAATATCCTGCTGCTGGACGAGCCGACCAACGATCTGGACATCGAGACGCTGGTGATCTTGGAGGATTACCTCGAGTTCTTCGCAGGGCCGGTACTTGCCGTATCGCACGACCGCTATTTTCTTGATAAGATCGCCACCTCCATTTTCGAAGTGAACATGGATGGCACCATTCTTCAATACTTAGGCAATTATACCGACTATGAGGAAAAGAGGCAGATAACGCAGGCGCCCGTTGTAAAAAAGGAGGCGCCTGTCAAGGCTGAAACACCGCAAAAGTCGGCCAAGCTGAAATTCTCCTTTAAAGAGCAGCGGGAATATGAGACGATCGATGACGATATTGCCGCGCTGGAGGCTCAAATTGTAAAGTGCGAAGCCGAGATCAACACCACGGTCAGCGACTATGTCCGTTTGCAGGCGCTTATGGCCCAAAAGGCGGCACTGGAGGCCGAGCTGGAAAACAAAACCGATCGATGGGTTTATCTCAATGAGCTGGCGGACAAAATTGCTGCGCAAAAATAAAGGCATGATTTTAATAAAGTGATGTCAAAATAAGAGGCGGAAGGAAAAGACTTTGAATAAAGTAAAACGAGACATGGGGCAGAAAAAAACTGCGTCAAAACCAGACCTGGAATTTACGGCGCAGGAGCCATGCGGTTTGCTGGATTTCCTATTGCTGAAGCTGTCAAAGGAATCCAGAAATCACGTAAAATCGCTGCTAACGCACAGGCAGGTATCCGTGGACGGGGTTGTGATTACGCAGTATGATACTGCCTTGCGCGAAGGGCAGAAGGTACAGATCAGCCGGTCAAGCGGTCAGGTGCAGAAACAGAAGAATGTGCTGGATATTCTCTATGAGGACAGTGATCTCATTGTAATCAATAAACCGGCGGGGTTGCTGTCCATCGCCTCCGACAAAGAGCAGGAGTACACGGCCTATCACCTGTTAACGGATTATGTGCGGCTGAGGGACCCCGAAAACCGTATCTTTGCCGTACATCGCCTTGACCGTGAGACGTCCGGTGTATTGATGGTGGCAAAAAACGAACGGATGAAGACGGCTCTGCAGGACAACTGGGCCGATTTGGTGTCTGAACGGGGCTATGCGGCAGTTGTGGAAGGGCAGCTTCAAGAGAAAAGCGGCCGAATACAATCCTGGCTCAAAGAAACAAAAACACTGTTGATGTATTCCAGCTCTAAAGCCGGGGACGGTTTGGAGGCCATCACCAATTATCGGGTTTTAAACGAAAATGCCGAGTACTCTTTGCTGGATATCCGGCTTGAAACAGGGCGCAAGAATCAGATTCGCGTGCACATGAAGGACATCGGGCATCCCATTGCGGGTGACAAAAAATACGGTGCCCAAACAAACCCGCTCAAGCGTTTGGGCCTGCATGCGAACAAACTGGTGCTTAAGCACCCCTTTACGGATAAGGTGCTGTGTTTTGAAACACGGTTACCCAGAAGCTTTAATTCACTTTTTAGGTCAGGAACAACTTAAACAATATAAACTGCGCAGTTCAGGGTGCCTACTGGACTGCGCAGTTCAGTTACATGCTTAAAAAAGATGCACCTTGGTGATATAATAAATCAAATTATCCGTTTTGGTTATTGTAAAATCATATAAAGGAGGAAATAGTATGAACGTCCTCGGAATATCCGGAACACCCAGAGTTGGCGGTAATTCTGAAATTCTATTGGATGCAGCGCTGGAGCCCTTTATTGAAGCCGACTGGGAGGTAAAGAAAATTCTGCTTTCAAAAAAGAGAATAGAGATGTGCACCGGATGTGAAACCTGCTGTGAAAGGCAAGCTTGCTTTTTAGCAGACGACATGGATGAGATTTATGAAGCGTTTGCGGCATGCGATGCAATTATTATATCGGCCCCCGCTTATTGGAGAAACGTCCCCGCGCAGTTAAAAGCCGTTTTTGACAGAACCTTCGCTGTACGGGATAAGATGCCTCTGAAAGGGAAATTGGGCGGGGCCATGGTCGTTGGCAGGGGCTCAAGCGGCGGGCAATCGATCGTGCTGAATGTTATACATAACTTCTATCTTTCCTGCGGCGCTCTTTGTGTTCCGGGTGAACTGAATGGGGTGACTGCTACGGCAGATAAACCGGGAGATATTCTAAACCAGCCCCGCAGGCTGGAACAGGCGAGGACATTGGGCAGAAACATCATCCGCTATGCCGGCTAGAATTGAAAAAAATATGAATGGGCAACGGCTTTATTGGCCCAGCTGTATAATAAAAACCACCTGAGTAGGTGGTTTTTCTGTTTGCCCTGAAATTAGCACGCCTTTAGATTTAATGGCTTAACCGAATCCTTCAGATTGCTTAAAGTTCGCAGTGGGAGGGTTTGCATCAGCACGTAAAATAATATGTACAAAAAATACAAATAATAGTGAAATGTTTCTATAGCTATTGATTCTAAATTAGAATTGGTATATATTGATATCAGAGATGGGTTTAACGTTCAACTAGTGATGTCCAACAGTATATTCAGTGTGAATCACGGTGCTTCTTACCTTAAATCAATAAGAAAGTGGGGTAGTCTTACGAAGAAAAAGCATGTATTTATAATCTCAGGGCTCGTGCTTGTTGTTTGCATCTTGGTTGTCGTTATCATCAGTCAGATGCTAAAGCAGGCAGGGGATGCATCGGGCATTATGACAGTGGCTTCTGCCCCGTCGGAGTCCTCCGATGCCACAGTGCCGGCAGTACAGGATGCGTCGGCGGACGCAATTACCATAAGGCTTGGCGTCTGGCCGGAGCCCTCGCAAACCGACGCGATCAAGCTTCATGAAGGTTACGTCGCCAAACTCAAGGAGTTACATCCAGACATAACCGTTTTGCCTGCTCCATACACGTTAGCTGATATGGATCACTTCATGGCTGCGGCTCAGTCTGAAACCTTGCCGACCGTTTTTGAGTTCATCTTAGCAAGCCCCGACAGTACGATTCCGTTTGATTATGTAGCGGATATCACCGATGAGCTTGCCGCGCGCGGCTGGGATAAGGCCATGAATCCGGGCATTAAGGACATGCTCTCGAAGGACGGCAGAATCTATGGCATCCCCCTAGATGGATATGCTCTCGGCCTGATGATGAATCTTGACCTGTTTAAGCAGGCGGGCTTAGTTAATGCAGACGGACGCCCGCTTTACCCGAAAACCATCGATGAGTTTGTGGAGTGCGTCCAAAAAATTAAAAAGGAAACCGGGAAAGCCGGCTTTTGTTTCCCTGCGAAGGATATGACAGGCAGCTGGCATTTTGCACAGATCGCGTGGAATTTCGGCGCGACCCTTTGCAGCCAAAACAGCGACGGCACATTCACGGCAAATCTCGATTCCGCACAGGCCATAGAGGCCATGAGCTTTATCAAAGACCTTAAATGGAAATATGACGTCCTTACCGAAACTCCTGCCGAGGAAGACTGGAATACCGGTTTTACCGCCTTGGGCAAGGGGGACGCCGCCATGTATATAGCCGCAAGTGATGTTGTGAATCAAGTTACACAGGTTAACGGGCTATCTCCCGATAAGCTGGCCCTATGCGCCTTCCCCGCAGGGCCGAAGGGTGATGCGTACTGTCTTACCAGCGGCAATACGTATGCCTTTGCCAAGAATGCGACCCCCGATGAAATCAGCGCGTGTCTGGATTACCTTGAAATAATGGGGAAAGCGCCTGTCGCAACGGACGATGTGATTGCAGGCCTGAAAACAGACGCTCAGGATAAGAAGGCAAACGGAATCCCCATTCTGCCTCGGTTCCCATTGTGGGTTAACAAGGATTATCTCGACGCCGAAAACACCGTTATCCGCGAAAGCGCCAATGTTGATATGGAACAGTTCCAGCCCTATTTTGATGCCGTGACGGGGTCTGGTTATACGCTCCGCATGGAAGAGCCCGGTTCATTAAGCAGCCTGTATTTAGAGCTGGTTCCCGTCCTGCAGGCGGTGGTGACCGACAAAAACGCCGACGTTCAGGCGCTGATGGAAAAGGCCGACTCCAATCTGCAGCAGATCCTTAATGAACAATACCCCCAATAATAGGATCAAAAGCTTTCAAAATTAAGATAAAGCTTTAAAGTAATGCGTTCTGGTTTAAACAGACTTTTCTTTCACTGGAAGGTCTGTTTTTCTTTTGGTACTAAAGGTAAGGGGGATTGTACCGTCATAAACCGGCGTAGACGGCTTTAAGCCGCTGAATTACCGTTCAATACGCTTTCTGCAACACGCTTTGCGCTGCTGCTCCCCGCCTTCGGCTGGGATTAGAAACAATGCGGGGAGTAGAAGAGCCTTGTATTAAGTATCCTCCATCACCCCATACAGTAACAGCGGCATACACTCATCAAAAGCGCTGATATCCGCCCCTGAGCGGTTCCCGAAGGCACCGTTGAGCTTATCACCTGCGTCGTTGATGCGGTACCGCTCCATACCGCTTATCGCCTGTGTAAGCAGCGCCTTGTCGCCGATGGTATGCGCAATAAGCCCGAGCAGCGCGTAAACAGCGGTGGAATGGTAGTTGTAACCGGCGGTGACCGACCCGTCGGTATTGTAGCGCGCCTTAATGCCCCCGCTTTTAACCTGTTCTTTGAGCCACGCGATGCTTTGGGGCTTTAGCCGGCCGACTTTGGCAAGATGGTAGAGCGTGTACAACCCCTCGGCGGTATGGATGCTGCCGGTGTCATACGTTCCTTCTTTAAAATCGTAGGCGTTATAATACAGCGGGAAGGCATCGCCGATGTAGCCGCCTTCCACCAAAGCGAGGGTTTTATCATACAGCGCGGTATCGTCTTCGCCAAGCAGCTTGATCGCCTCAAAGTCCGCATAACAAAGGGTTAAGCGGGCCGCCTTTTTACCGGTATCGATATCATAATGATCTACAAGGTGACCGTCGTCGGTGTTATAACGCAATATGGCGTCGCCCAGCGCCGCGGCATCCTCGCCGTACCCGCCCCACGCTTCATCCGCGGCCCTGAGCGCACGCAGGATGCGTAAATCGTCAAGGAGCGCGTTGGAGGCCGCAGCGCCGTCGGCGGGGGAGTAGAACCACGCGGTCAGGCCCTTTTGGTTGAGCAGTTTTGTTTTCACAAAGCCAAAGGCCGTATCAAACAACGCCTTGTTCTCGCTCAGTGCCGCGTATTCCATCGTAAGGCCCTGTGCTTCGCTTAATACGTCGTAGCCGATGGGCGAGCTGCCCTTTTTGTCTGAATAGTTTACGTGCACGCCGCCGTCCTTCCCCATCAGCTGTGTGGTGATAAACCGCTCGGTTGCGGCGGCAGGGCCGTTTATGGCATAGTCCAGCATCGCCTGCAGCTGGGCGATACTCTTGATCTCGCCCGGGTAACAGGCCTTTACCACGCCGTTTTTATCGAGGATAACCGTCGTGGGTACGATCTCAACGCCCCACGCGTCGTAGGCTTTTAACCCGTCGTCGTAGAGAATTTCCCACGGCAGCTTGTGCGCCGCCGCATAGTCCTTGGCGCTTTGCCGCGTTTCCTTTTTGCCGTCCAGCTTGTCCGCGAGCAGGTAAACGACGTCATCATAGGCGGCGAGGGTATCCTCAAGCCCGCTTAGATTCTCCGTTTGTGCGTTGCAGTAGCTACACCAGCTTGCCCAGAAGGTGAGGACGACGGTTTTGCCTTTGAAACTGTCCAGGTTTATCGTTACGCCCGTTTCGTCCGTAAAGTCGGTGTAGGGCAGCCGCTCCCCGAGCAGTATGTTAGAGGGGAAGTGGTCGCTGCTTTCAGCCAGCCCCTCCACGGTAGAGGTAGCGGAGCTTGCGGGTGTGCTGCCCGCGGGGCGGCGCAAAAGCCATGCGCTGCCCGCGATAATTACAACCATCAGCAACAGGGCAGCAGCCAATATTGCTTTTTCACTCTTTTTCAGGGCGATCTTTTTCATGGGTGCTCCTGTCTTTTTCGCCTTGTTTCGGCTTTGTGCGGTAGGCCTCGGATACCGTCATGCGGATATGCCCTTCCTTGAGTGCCTTTTCCATATCAAAAACCTGCTCCAGCGCCTGTGTGCGCAGGTCGCGCAGCGCAGCCTGCTCCCGTTTAATCTCGGCAAGTGTTTGTGCCTCAATGTCTTTTTGCGCAGACTTTTCTGCCCTTTTATCCTCAAGGCGCTTGGCGCGCTCTTTGTAATCCGCCAGAATATACGAGATGCTCGCTGCGGCCAAAATGGCAAACGCGGGCAGCGAATGGTAATGGTAACGGTTCTGGTTTTCCACCAGCAGGTGCATGGCGGCTGTGCCCAGAAACAGCAGCATGAGCGGGTAGGTGAGGTCAAGCCGTCTGCGCCGGAGGTAGATGCCCGCGATGCCCGCGAAGCAGACGACAATCAGGTAGTACATGTTGTTATAACGCTCAAGACCGTAGAGAAATTCCTTTCGCGTTGGCGTAAGCTCCCCGTGCTGGTCTAAGAAAAGGATGTTCCAAGACGAACCGTAGTTATCGTTGCTCCAAAGAACCTGATATTTTTGCATGAAGAGGTTAAAAAGGCCCTTCGGGTTTTGGGTGAGGCGCTTAAGGGCAAGGTCGCGGCTGGCAGCTTGGGCACCTGCCGCGTTACCGCTCATGTTTAAGGCGTCATACAGGTATTTTGAATCGGTCTCGTTCCATCCGCCGACCGATTGTGTATTTAGGCCCACCAGCAGGTTATAACCAAAGGAGGCGCTGCCGCCGGGCAGCTCGCGGTCTATCGCAAAGGAGACGCGGGTGGAGAAAACGGTGGAGGCGAACAGAAAGGCAAGGGTGATGATAACACAGCGCAGCCACCCCTTTTCAATGACGCGCAGCGCAACCGGCTGGTCGTTTCGCGGCCTTACAGGCAGCGTCAGGCGGTTTGGTATCAAGCATAGATAGATTACAATCAAAAATAAAATCGCCATCGGGCGTATCGAACCGGCATAGGCTAGCAGCACCCCCAGCAGTATATGCAGCAGGATGCACAGGCCGGGATAAGGCGTCTGCCCGTCAAACCTTTTCATGATAAAGGTAAACAGCCAGACACATACAAACAGTAAAAAGGTAAACAGATATTCCGACGCCAAAAAGTTGCCGTATAAGATTTGTGAGGGCCAAAAGGCGCTTACCAGCAGCGCAATGATACCGGCAAGCCTCCCCGCGGCCAGCCGTGCGGTGCGGTATACCACAAACACCGTCACCACCGCCAGTACAAGGTTGAAGATCTGCCCAACAAGGATACTCGTGCCAAAAATGTTGAATACCGCCGCCAGCGCCAAGGCATAGCCCATCACGTGCGGGAACATCGCCACATAATCGCAGTAGCCGATCCCTTCGGTAGTAAGTGTGCCGTTGTTGTAAAGCTGCGCAATCTCGTAGTAGGTTTTATAGTCCGATTCCGGCGTCATGGGAAGCTCCGCAATCACCATAAACCGCAGGTAAGCGGAGGCCCCGAGCACGAGCACCACGAGGATGAATTCGAGTACGGGGGTAAAGGCGAGCCTGCGAAAGAACTCGTCGATTTTAAGCCGAACCGTGAGT
This sequence comes from Bacillota bacterium, assembly GCA_023412215.1. Lineage (GTDB taxonomy): Bacteria > Bacillota > Clostridia > Oscillospirales > Ruminococcaceae > Acetanaerobacterium. The sequence continues at coordinate 22,324 of JAEYNX010000018.1, forward strand.
AAGGCGGCAAGGTTGAAAAACAGCCACAGCCCGAGCAGAACTGCGAGCAGCAGGCCCTTGTAGAGATACGGGTACTCCGTGCCTTCCCCCAATTGGCCAAAGCCAGAAATCAAAATATACAGCAGGGCGAACAGGTAAACGGAAAGCGCAAAATAGTGAAAGGGGTTCTTTTTAATGGGCATGCGCACCCCTCCCGTCTATTGGCAGCTTTCTGTTTTGTCCGGCATGCTGACGGGGGGTTAAGCCTATTATACCTCTTTTAAGTCCTTCGTTCATGTCCTTTTCCCCGCACTTATCAGAATAAAATCTCGGTCTGTGCTATTCCTTCTTCTTGTAGGCCGAGATGCGCATCAGCACAAGAATCACCGCAAGCAGCAACAGCAGCACCGAGGCGGTTGCCACCACCGTGAAGACGATCGATTCCTTATGGCTCAGTGTCTGCAAAAGGTTTAAGCTGGCGCCCGGGCCGACGCTCTTTAACAGGGTAAAGGTCTTTAGCTTAAGCTCGTTATCGATGAGCACGGTGTCTCCCTTAAGGCCCCACAGGTTCCGTTCCACACTGGCAAACCGCCCGAGATACCCTTGGCTCTTTTCGTTGGCCGCCGTAGCTACCAGCAGGTACTTATCCTCCGCATAGGGAGAGCGCAGCAGCTGTAGGCTCGCGATATCGGCGGCATAGCGGTTGGCGAGCACCAGCTGCCCGTTGCTTATAAAGGCGCTGCCCTTGTCGTTAAACTGAAAGCTCAACTTATCGTTGAGCGACCGTATCAGGCTGTTGGTATCGTAACGGCCGAAGAGGAGCATGTTTTGGCTGCCGTCTCTGCTTTGCGCAAATTCGCCGCCGCGTATGACGCGCAGGCTGCCGTAGGCGCCGACATTATCGCCGTAAACACTTAGCAGTATGCCCAGCGTGTTTACATCGTCTGCCGTAGGGCTATCGGGCAGAACCACCAGCAGGTCGTTGAAGGCCCCCGAAACCTGAAAAGGCGCCGGGCGGGTTTCAAACGAGACGCGGCTGCTCTGCCCCACAGGCAGGTAGAAGGTGGAATCGGCCGTCACATACGCCCACGGCATCTGGTCCATGCGAGGGGTGCAGAACAGGTCGGGCAGCTCCAGGTCAAACGCAATCGAAATTTTAGAGGCAGCGGTGCCCACCACGTCGGCGGGCAGTGTAAACGCAAGACTGTCCCCGCCCGCATTCTCTTTGGTGAGCTTTTTGCTGGCTACCGGGGTGTCACCCCAGTAAACCGTCACCATCGAGCGATTAAAGTCAAGGGTTTCGCTGTAGCGGAAATTTAAAACAATCTTGCCCGCCTCCGAGAGGATATAGCCGCCCGAAAAGGGCAGAAAGATGTCCTTGACCTGATGAAAAGGCCCGATAAAGCTTAAGCCGCTGTCGGTCAGCGCGTCGAGCGTGTATTTGCCCGCGACAAGGTCGCTGAGGGCGGAGGACTGCCTGACGACGGCGGCACTGTCCTGCTTTACCAGCGCGGCGGCGGATTTTTCCTGCGTTACGCGGCCTTCGTCCATCAGCATCGCCGCGGCCTCATAGAGGCATTCGTCGCTGTCCGAGAGGATCAGCAGCAGCGGGTTGCCGTCGCGGTCGTTTACAAACTGTACGGACGCCTGCGCGCTCAAGTCAAGCGGGACGCCGTTTCTGTCCTTTAAAAAGCCTGTAAACTCCGCGGGTAGGTTCTCGGCCTTGCAGATGAGCAGCTTGTTCTGAATGGCGGCATTGCCGTACAGCTGAGCGGCAGTACCGAGGGTGATGCGGTCCTCCTCCGACGTTTCGCTGCCGAGGTCGGCACGCAGCAACAGCGCCGCCGCAAGCTCTGCGTCGGTCATCTTGTCGGATACGTAGATGCCGGTGCTGCCGCCGGTAGGCTCTATGGTGGACATAAAGGGGTAGGGATAGGAAGAGATAAGGTTATCGTGCGGCAGGACATCATAGCCCACCGTAATGGCGGAGGATTTGCCGATGCTGACCCAGTTTGCGCCCGAAAGGTCGTCGATACAGCCGTTCTCATCGTAAAGCCGCACGTAGCCGCTTACGTTGAATTCATTAAAGCCCTCACGCAGAAGGGAAAGCGGAATCGGCACATAGACGGTCTGCGCTTTGCCGTATTTATAATCTACCTGGCAGGAATACACCGGCACACTGTTTACCGAAAAGGTAAGCGAGGCGGGTACATCTTCTATCAACGGACTTAATGTAAACTCGATCTGCGCGTAGGCATAACCGCTTTTCCAATAGTCCGGCACCTCAAAAAAGAGGCTGTGGGTGCTGAAGATGCCATGCAGCGTGTAATCCTGCCCGTAGGCAAAGCTTTTGCTGTAGGCCGTTTCGGGCACCTCGGGCGGCGTCCTGTTCGGCATGCCCGCGTCGCTTGGGTCGGTGGCAAGGATCGCCCGAATCAACTCTTCGCTTTGCGCGTTCGGCTGCGCGGGCGCACTGCCGCCGTTCGCCGGAGCAGGCTCCGCAGGTAAGGCGAAGGTCTGAACGGTGAACACGCAGGCAAGCAGCACTGGCACGGCGGCTCGCAGTATGCTTATCCCTGCTTGCCTTGCCCCATCTTTAAGCTTGAGCATCAGTCTATTTCTCCCCCTCAATGTCGTTTGTTGGCGTTTCGTGGTAGCGAACGGTCTTGTCCCACACCACTTCCTTGTGAAACAGCTTGTCGGCAACCGTCAGGCGGATGCCGTTTACCACCACGATTACCCACAGCTTGGAGTAGGTAAACAGCATCAGCAGTATCAGCAGAGCCGACTCCAGATTGAATTCGTTCTTTTCCCGCGCGAGCGTCACCATCATGTTCACGACGAAAACAAGGGTGGCCATTACCCACAGCAGCGTGGAAAAGCCCCCCAGCGTCACATGTACAAACCCCAGTACCCCCAAAAAGAATATTGCGTCCGAGCAGATAAGCGACGAAAGCATCAGCACATACACAAAGGTATAGTAGATAACGTCCAGCCGCATCTTGCCCGCGTCCTTATCAAAGGCGTATTTAAAGTTCTTTATCAGCACATAGATATTGCCCTTTGACCAGCGGGTTCGCTGCCGAAACCACACGCTTAACAGGTGCGGCTCCTGCTCCCAGGTTACCGCGAGCGGCATCTGCTTGATGTAATACCCCATGCGGTAGATTTGAAAGCTGATTTCGGTGTCCTCCGCCAGCGCCTTGGTGTCCCACCCGCCCATCCTCTCCATGATAGAGCGGCGGATAACAAAGTTGGTGCCGGGTATGGTGCAGAGCTTAAAAAAGAAGTACCTCCCCGCCTGATTCATGCACTGGTAGGCAAGCGTCTCGATGTTTACAAAGCGTGTGAGCAGCGAGGCCTTTTTATTGCGCGTGCGGAACTTGCCGATGACGGCGCCCAGCTTATCGTCCGCCATAAGGTTTTCCACCAGCAGCGTCAGCGCGTCGGTCTGCGGCGTGTTGTCGGCGTCATAGATGGCCAGCACCGAGCCGCTGGCAACCGAAAGGCCGATGTTGAGTGCGCCCGATTTCCCCTTGCCGCCCACAACCTTGTCGGTGTTAATGACAATCAGCTTGCGGTCGGGGTGCCGCGCCTGAATGCGCTCGAGCACCTGCGCGGAATCGTCAGTGGAGTTGTCGTTGATGACGATGATCTCGTACCGGTCCTGCGGGTAGTCGAATTTTAACAATGCCTCCACCGTTTTGCGGATGACGATGCTCTCGTTGTGCGCGGGCACCATCACCGAGACCATGGGGTACTCCGAAAGCGGGATATGCCCGTCTGTTTTACCGACGCGCATGTAATAAAGATACCCCCCAATCGAGAGCACCACGTTAATGCCCATCATGACCCAGATGGCAAGTATGGCGTATAGGGTAACCGCATCGATGAAAGACATGGCTCACACCGCTCCTGTTTTCTCTTTACTGAAGATGCCGTTGCGAGGTTTTTCAGGCGTTTACTCGTCGTCCATAAAGAACTCTTTTTTATTCCTGTGCCGTGCCACCAGAATAAATACACAAAAGATTACGAGGGCAATCAGCACAAAAGCAATGGCACCCTGATTGCCCCTTTGCAGGTCCATCGTTATGCGGGCGAGCACGTTGCGGTGATAGTTAAACGGCTCGTATTCAAACGGCTTGTAGGTGAGGTCTTTTACTTCACCGTTAAAGGTGAGCTGCTTTGCGTCGTAGCTCATATAGTAGTCGTTGGCATACACCGCATGCGGCATGCTCCACAGGCTTTTAAACGGCACATAGGACTCCTTGCCGCGCGCAATCTGCGCCTTTATCTCCTCAAGGCTGTCGCTCAAATTCAGATACACCGCGCTGGAATAGGCTTTCAGTGGGCTTGCGCCGCGCGGCGTATGCTCCGTCGCCGGGGCCACCAGCTGGTGCCCGCTTGCGTAGATGGGGTTATATTGTATGCTGAGGTCAAAGCTGTCCTTCTGCGCATCGTCACGGTAAATAAAAACCGTTTTATACCTCGCGAGGATATTCAGGTAAAAGCTGTCGTACATCCACTGCTCCGGCGCCTGAATGCCCAAGGGGTAGACGCCGTAGTTTGAGTAGGCCTCAAGCGCCGTGGTCAGGTGGTTTGAAAGCTCCTCATCGGTCGGAGCTGTTTTTTGAATGAACGGCGCGTGCAGGATCACGGCCCCGCCGTTTGCCTGCGCGTAGCGCAGCACCTCGCAAAACCGCTTCATGGCGGGGTATTCGCCGTTTTGGTAGACGGGCATCACCGAGATCACGAAGGGCAGGTGCGCGTCTGTAAAGGCATCGATCACCGCTTTGAGGTGGCCAAGGTCGGTAAAGGGGTAGGCATCGTCAAGCACGTAATACTGGGCATAGCTGGGCGGGGTGTCGTTGTAAACCCACATCCAGTTTACCAGCTCCTGCGTAAAGGCCAACTGCATCACCTCACCCGTAATATCCGCCACAGGCAGAAAAAGCACCCGGCCCAAACCTGCAAACAGAGGGTAGCTGTCGGTACCGACAGTAAGGCTGCCGCTCACGAAATCCGGCTCGGTGATAACGGGCATCTCCTCAACGGCGGCGAGACCTTCCAGCGGCTGTGTTTCATACAGGGTATAGTTAACCGTGGCAGGGCCGGAGACCGTGCGCACAATCCGGCCGGACTGTCCCGTGCGCACAAGGTATTGAGCCATCAGCTCCCCACCGATGATCATGCTCCGGCTGTGGCTGTTCGCCACGGCATCGAGAAATTCGGTATCGCTATCTTTAAGATTATACAAAATGAGGGTGGGATAATCCGAAAGGCGGTCTTTGCATTCGTCCGGTGTACAGAAGGTGACACTGTAGCGCAGATAGGTGAGGATATCGACCAGTACGTGGATGCTCTCCTCTTCCGCCTCGCTGGCTGCGGCGTTGTGCACCAGCAGGATATCCGCGTCCCGAAGCGCGCTGCCGGTTTCCTGAGCGTACAGGGGGAAAAGGGAGAGTGAGAAGATAAAAAGCAGAACGCAGACAAGCAGGCGCGACTTAAACGTCATATTGAATCTCACCCTCGGCCCTCTGCTTAAATTCCATGGCGCTGCGGATGATGCCCTTATCAAACTGAAAGGCGCCCATCGCGAGCTCCACCTTGATCGGTTTATCCGTAATGCCCGCAAAGGCGTTCTTTTCCGCAATACTATGTTTGATGCGGTTTATAACTACCTCCATGCCTGCCTTGTCGCTGGTTAGGATGATGCCGATACTCCCAGAAAAATCGATGGAGTACACCTTATCCTCCCGCCGCAGCAGGTCCTCCACGATGGTGGCCAGCCGCTGCAAAAGCTGCTCGTAGCTGTTTTTACTGAGGATCGAGCGCAGTTCCGCCTCATACCGCAGGCGGAGGATAAGCAGGGAAAGGGGCAGGTCATGCCGCGAGGCATGCGCCATATCGCGCTCTAAATCGTTATAAAGGCTGCGCAGGTTGTATAGCCCGGTAAGCGGGTTGATCATTACCAGCTCCTCAACCTGCTCTCTCAGCACGTCGTTGGCCAGCTCTATGCGGGTGTTAGCGCGCAGAAAAAGGAGTATTGAGCCGAGGGTTAGCATGGGCAGGAACAGCCACAGATAATCCGTCCAGATAATCGACGCATTGTTTGCGGACGCATTGTAGATTTTATATACCAGAAACACCAGTACCTCGAACCCCGCGCAGACAGTGGCGAGATAGTTCACCTTATAAGCTGCCAGCAGGATAACCAGAAACAGCCCCAGCAGCAGAAGAACATACTGCACGGTAAACGATTCCGGGGCGTTTGCGGTAATCAGGCTTGCGACAAACAGGCAGATCAGTAAAGACAGGATGCCCAGGTCCTGCATGATATGGGCGCTGCTCATTTTGCCGCTTATAAGATTCTTCACTTTCATCGCGACGACCACACCTTCCAGGATTTTCTGTCGGTCTTGTTTCTCTCAGGAGCGGTTGGGGGTATCTCTTCAGGCGCTTCCCCCGATTCAAGGATATTGAGCTTGTGCAAAAGCTCTGCCAGCACAAAGAATATCAACAGGTCTATCGACGCGCCCACAAAGAAGCCATAGCGTATCATCTCGGCGTCGCCGCTCTTAACGATAATCAAAAATGCCTGCGCAAGCCCCATCACCGTAAGCATCACCATCAGGTCCAGCATCACGCTACGTTTGCGGATGCGTCTTCTTCGCAACGAGAGCCCTCTGCTTAAAAGGGATAGATACCCGATTACCAGTACCGCCACAAAGCCGATGGTTTTTGGCGCGGAGCGGTCTTTGAAGATGCTGAAGGCCGACCAGAAGATACTCTTCGCCATCTTGGGCATTCCGGTGCTTTCCTCAAAGTTCCCGCAGTAGCTGCGCGTAACACTCATCGAGGCCTTTACCGATAGATCGAGCATGGCAACCAGTGAAAACGGGTGCCTCAGGTAGTGCATCGAAACATCGAAGGTATTGTATCGGTCGAGGAAATCCCTTTTCAGCACCGTACCTTCGCCCTCCACAAAAGGGTAGTAGTCGTAGGTGGAGATATCGGTGAGTATCGAGTAGCGGGGGTCTATTCCAAATTCGGCAAGCGTCTCTTCGGGGTTCTCGCTCTGCAGCAGTACCCCCCGCGTCATGGCGTGCAGTTTGTTGGTTTGGGTAAAATCGTCGGGCAGCTCGAACTGGGAAAAAAGGCACGCCGCAATCAAGACTGCGGAGGAGGCGACCGTCAGTATCCGCCAGGTCAGCTCCTTCTTAATCACCAGCTGTTTGAGCAGGAACGCGGCCATCAACAGGCCGAGCATTGCACACTGTCGGCGGGTAAGGCAGAGCAGCACCCCGGCGGCGGTAAACACCGCCAAAAAAGCGAGGCTACTTTTTCGTTCCTCCTGAAAGCCGGCGGCCGCGGCCACCGCGTATATAAGCAGCACATACCAGAGCGCTTCGGGGTAAAAGGAAGAAAAATAGGTGATGTAAGACACATCGGCAAAGATGACGACCCCCAGCAGGCCGACCGCGACGCTCTCAGAAAAGTAAACGACCCGGCTTGCGGCCTCTTTGATTAGTATGCCCACCGCGGGGATATACAAAAGCCCGTACAGCAGCGCCAGAAAGCGAAAGTCAAACAAGCTGTCGCGTGTGAACAGGCTGTCCAGCAGAACAGCGGCCTTGATGAAGGCGATATGAACGGAACGGCTGGTTTCAGTCGGGGAAATCTGCTGGTAGGTTCGTATATAGTAATCGTTATAAACCTTGCCGGCGTCTTTGGGCAGGTAGGCAAGCCCGGAGGCGTTCATCACCTTCGCCATCGCGATAGAGCCGTCGCCCGCAACGCCGAGATAGGGGGGGAGAAACAGCATGATGATAAGCAGCAGTGCACACGAGGCGGCTGCGCAGATACCGATCATTGTACTTGAATATTTCCCGTGCATGTAGGTGTTTAAAGCCTTGCGCTTGCCCCGCAGAAAGCGAAAGAAGGCGGAGATTTTGCTCAGTACCCCGGCAAGCCGGTTATAGAGACCGCTGTCGTCCACACGAAATCCTCCCTCTTTGCCGGCTGCCGAAAGGACGGAGATGATGAGCGGCTTAACCGGTATGAACGTTCCTTGAGGTTAACCCATAAGAATATCTGCGATGTGTCTGCTCGCAAAGCCGTCGCCGTAGGGATTGGAAGCGCGGCTCATCCGCTCATATGCGGCTTTATCCGTAAGCAACAGCCGAAACGCGTCATAGATGGTGGCCTGCTGCGTTCCAACCAATTTAAGTGTACCCGCCTTTACCCCCTCGGGGCGCTCGGTGGTATCGCGCATAACCAGCACCGGCTTGCCGAGGGAGGGCGCTTCCTCCTGAATGCCGCCGCTGTCGGTCAACACCAGATAGGAACGGGCAAGGAAGTTGTGAAAATCCAGCACATCCAGCGGTTCGATCAGCCGGATGCGCTCGCTGCCGCACAGGGATTCGTTTGCGAGCGCCCGCACGGCGGGGTTCAGGTGGATGGGGTAGAGGACCTTTATGTTGGGGTGCTCCTCCACAATGCGGCGGATGGCGCGAAACATGTTGCGCATCGGCTCGCCAAGGTTCTCGCGGCGGTGCGCGGTGATCAGGATCAACCGGCTGCCCGCCGCCCAGTCGAGCTGCTCGTGGTGATAATCGGCGCGCACCGTGGTTTTGAGCGCGTCGATGGCCGTATTGCCGGTTACGTAGATATCGTCGGGGTTTTTGCCCTCGCTTAGCAGGTTGCCCTTTGCGTCCTGCGTGGGCGCAAAGTGATATTTCGCGATAATGCCGACCGCCTGACGGTTAAACTCCTCCGGGTAGGGGGAGTATAGGTTGTGTGTACGCAGGCCCGCCTCCACATGCCCCACCGGTATCTGCAGGTAAAAACAGGCGAGCGCCGCGGCGAAGGCGGTGGAGGTATCGCCGTGTACGAGCGCCACGTCCGGCTGAACCTCTTTAAGCACCGCCCCTACGCGGTTAAGTATTCCAGAGGTAATATCAAAAAGGGTCTGCCGCTCCTTCATAATCGAAAGGTCGTATTCGGGGGTTATGTCGAAGGTCTGCAGCACCTGGTCGAGCATCTGCCGATGCTGCCCCGTCACACATACGGGGGCCTCGATTCCTTTACGCACCTTCAGTTCCTTCACAAGCGGGCACATTTTTATGGCCTCCGGCCTTGTACCAAATATGAGAAGAACCTTTTTCATGTAAGTTGTCCTCTAAAACGTTTTCGTAATTTATAAAAATATTATATTATTAAATGAAAGATTATGTCAATATATTTCGAATAATTGTATTAATGAAAAACAATTCCTGTAAGGCTAGTATTGCACTACCTTACGGGAGTGTGATGTTTCGTACCGGCTCATATGCGCCACCGCAAGCAGCTCATGCATTAAAATACAAATATCGAGGCGATTCCGGCAAGCACCGAGCCGATGGTGTTAAAAATCAGGTCGGTGTCGGTATCCTTCAGCCCGTGCTGGCTGACGGGCTTCTTCGGGGAACGGACGTCGTGCAGGTACTCCATAATCTCGAATACAACGCCAATCGCCATGCCGAGCGCCGTAACAAACAGCGCGACATACAGCCAGTGAAGGCCGACAGGCCGCAGAAGGTGATGGATGATGGAATAGGCAAACAGCGCAAATGAGAACGAACCGCCCAGATGAAGATAACGGTCAAAAACCATCGACTTATGGTAAAGGTCCACGCATTCGCCCAGCAGGGTGTGCGTTAAAACCGCGAGGATTACCAGCGCGAGAATAAACGCGGGCGTATAGAATACCGCCCTGTACTCAAAATACAGGTAAGCGGTGAGCAGTGCGTAGACAAGAACACACTCCAGCAGGTGGTCATAGATCTTTTTGCGCGCAAACCAAACGGCAGCAATCACGGCCCCCACGGTATAAAAGAGTTCGATCAGCAGTATATAATTTTTATGCCCCATGGTGTATCCTCCTGCGATATAAAATGCCTCTTTATCCATGAGGTATTTCTTCTATTGTTTCCCTATCCGGGGTGCAAAATACCCAAGTGTGACAAGATGCGGGCGGAACAAAAAGCAAGAGATCGGCTGTATTTACAGACGACCCCTTGCGGATGTATGGTATAATCAATATAAAAGATAAAGGCTAACGATTTTGCATTGCAACGAGAGGCAGACAACCATATGATTCAGGAAAGTATCTACACACGTTACCAACCGGAGGTAAACCCTGCAGGCCCCACGGGGGAGGATACGCTCTGGTTTCTGTTTATGCAGGACAGGCTGTTGGTTTACGGTTTGGCCGACTGCCCACAGCTGCCCACCGCCGCGGACCTAAGGCAGTTTCACCTTACGCCGGAGCAACTGCTGTACTTAGGTACGCTTGACGGCAGGCCCTGTTTTACGGGCGGGATTCAGGAAGACACAGCACTGCCGGAGACAACCCGCTTTGAAGAACTCCGTGCGCTCTTCGGCTGCATGGAGGACGGGCTATTCCTGCTGGCGGGGCGCGCCTTGCAGATCGTCCACTGGCACAGCATGAACCGCTTTTGCGGCCGCTGCGGCACACCCAGCGAGGATAAGGCGGACGAGCGGGCAAAATGCTGCCCGAACTGCGGCACGGTGGTTTACCCGACGGTTTCTCCAGCCATCATTGTAGCGGTGGAAAGGGGAGACACCCTGCTGCTTGCCCACGCGGCACACTTTAAAGACAATATGTACAGCGTGATTGCAGGGTATACCGAGCCCGGTGAAACCCTAGAGGAGTGCGTGCGGCGGGAACTCAGCGAGGAAGTCAGCATCGCGGTGAAGAATATCCGCTATTTTGGCAGCCAGCCGTGGCCTTATTCCGGCTCTTTGATGGTGGCCTTTACCGCGGAATACGCAAGCGGCGAGATTGAGGTAGACCATAAGGAGATTGAAGCGGCAGGCTGGTATACCGCCGATCAGCTGCCCAACATCCCCAACCCCATCAGCATCTCGCGTAGCCTCATCGATTGGTTTATAAACAGGCATACCGGCCAAAATCGGGAAAATATAATGTTTAATAAATTAAATAATCTTGGTGATTATCCGTTTTGCACGTGATCGATGCGCTCAAACGTAACCATCACCTTAAACAGGTCGCCGTCCACCGCAAGGTCAAAGCGGCCGTTTTGCAGCTCGGTAAGGCTTTTGGCAATCGCCAGCCCCAGCCCGCTGCCCTCGGTGGTGCGGGCGCTGTCGCCCCGTACAAACCGCTCGAGCAGCTCGTCGGCGGAGACATTCAGCGGGTAACTTGAGATGTTCTTAAAGGTGACCGTCACCTGCATATCACTTGACGAGATATCCAGATACACCCGCGTGCCCTGCAGCGAGTACTTGCAGATGTTGTTGAGTACGTTGTCAAACACCCGCCACAGCAGCCTGCCGTCGGCAAGAATGAGGATGTCGTTCTGCGGCGCCCGAAGGACCGGCATAAGCCCGCACTGCTCAAACCGCTCGGCGTATTCACCCAGCGACTGGTTTAACAGTTCCACAAGGTTGGTTTGCACCGCGTTTACCGCGATGTTTCCGGTAGAGGCCTTCGAGGCTTCTACTAAATCTTCAATCAGTTTTTTCATCCGTGCCGACTGTCTGTCGAGCACCTCCAGATATTTTTGAGCGTTCTCGTTGTCGATCTGCTCTTTCTTGAGCAGGTCGACATAATTGACGATAGAGGTGAGCGGGGTTTTGATATCGTGCGAAACATTGGTGATCAGCTCGGTTTTCAGGCGCTCGCTTTTCAGCCGCTCCTCCACCGCCGCCGACATGCCGCCGCCGATGTTATTGAGCGTCTCGGCATGCGCTTTAAAATCCCACACCATGTAGCGCGTGTCTATCTTCTGGCGGTAATCCCCCGCAGCCATCCGTTCCCCGCCCTTTTTGAGCCTGTGCATCAGCAGCGCGATGTAACACAGCCCCACCAGCGTGTCAAAGTTAAACATCAGCAGTAAAAAGACCGGCACGGGATGCCCGTAGGTTTCGCTGCAGCCGTAAAGCAGCACGGCGTTAATAAGCAGGTAGGCCAAAAAGCCAAGTCCTACCTTCCAGATAACCGGCAGGTTCGCAAACAGCGTGCCGAGTATTCGTCCCATAAAGCGCAGCGCCTTGTAAAGCAGCCTGAGCACCCTGTAAATTACCGTGTTTTGCCACCACTTGCCCGCCTTTACCCGGGCGGCAAAGGTGATCAGCAGCGCGAGTATAATCAGCAGTCCGGCAAGACCCATAGCGCAGCCCAAGACAATCTGCTGGGGGGTGGGCAGGATTAAAAAGAAACGGGTACTTATGTGTACAATGCCGTAAATGGGTGCCATGGTCGCGAGCAGATAAAGGTCAAACGGAATCTTGTCAAACTTGTTTAATACGATCCCTGCGCATCCCTTTCGGCGCCCCGCCGCGTGCAGCATAAAAATGAACAGCGCAACGGCGGCTATGGCCGAAAGTACGGCGGCTGCGATAATGGCATATCGCAGGGAGTACAGGATGTTAAAGAATATGTAAGGCGCGTAATAGTTGTCTGTTGCCGTGATGGGATCCTTCACATAGGTATTGATGACGAAGCCATCGTAGTTGTAGCTGCGCTGTAGCCCGTAGTCTGGTGCCTCATAGTTCGTTAAAAGCGCACTGCCGGCCGGGCTTACAATCGAGAAGAAGAAATTGCTGTTCTCCCGCGTAAACTGCACTTTGTATTCTTCTACAATTGCCATCTCTTCGGCTGTGGGGTTCGATTTTTGCGTCCTCAGAAAATAGCCGTAAAAGGCGTTGCGCGCGTAGGACTCGGTAATATCCTCGCACTCCAGCGACCGGTAGAAGGTTGCTCCGTTGATGTAGTAGCCCTCCTGTGCCATGTAGTAAATCCCCACCGACGACCCCGCTGATAAGATAACCATCAGCACAAACAGAATCACTGCGGCCGTTTTGGCGGCCAGCCCATATTTAAATTCCTTGCCGGTTTGAAGCGTTTTCAAACCCGTCACCTCCGTTCAATCTTGTAGCCTTGTCCCCAAACTACCTTCAGGTATCGCGGCTCGGCGGGGTTAATCTCCAGCTTTTCCCGCAGATGCCGTATATGTACCGCGACGGTGCCCTCCGCTTTGTAGGCGCTGTCGTTCCACACCCTGCTGTAAATCTGCGCCGAGGAGAACACCCTGCCCGGGTTTTCCATGAGAAACCTTAATATTTCGTACTCCGTGGGCGTCAGCGGCACCGGTTCGTCGTCGAGGGTCACCAGCTTTTCGCGGTCGTTTAGCCGAATACTCCCCACGCACAGCACATCCTCGCTCTTTGCCATGCCGCCCAGATGGGTGTACCGCCGTAGCTGTGCCTTTACCCGCGCGAGCAGCTCTATGGGGTTAAACGGCTTGGTGATGTAATCGTCCGCGCCGATATTTAGCCCCAGCACCTTGTCGGTATCCTCACTCTTGGCGGTAAGCAGGATGACAGGGATATTGCTGCGCTCCCGCAATCTAGCCGTTGCGGCGATGCCGTCCAGCTCCGGCATCATGATGTCCATCAGTATCAAGTGAATCTCCGTACTGCAGATGATGCGCAGGGCCTCCGCGCCGGTATACGCCTCCACGGGGTGGTAGCCCTCCGCCGAAAGATAGATTTTTAGCGCCGAGACAATGTCCTTTTCGTCGTCACAAATCAAGATGTTCAACATTTCTCACCCTCCACTCAATAGCTATTGTAAGGAAAATTTTATTAAAAACCAAGGGGTAAATTCTTTAAGATTTGTTTAATACTTATTACAATTAGAATTTTTACGGTTTATTTCTTATTATAATTAGTATGAGGCTGCCTGCATGATAAAATCGTGCCCATGAGCATAAAAAGGAGATACCGCCTAAAACGCAGGTATCTCCTTCTTCTATCCACAGTAGCCGGGCTTATATACCCTTACTGTGCGTTGCTAAAGCCCTCGGGGTAGTGCTTGGATAAAAACACCTCGCCCGTTTTGGCATCCTTTACCTCGATGAGCACGTCCATGTCCTTCTCGGCCACGCCGGTAAAGGCCTGATAGGTGAGCGCCCCAATGGCCACCCCGAGGATAGCGAAGCTGTCCAGGCTGTTTTGAAAGGTCTCTTTCTCGGCGACAACGGTAAGCGCAGTAAAGTCGTCATTGGCCTTGATCGACTGAACAGAGGCAAAGTTTTTCGTCAGCTCCTCAAAGGTAGACTGAATGTTTTGTTTATACTCCTTTAGCTGCTCGGCGTACTTTTCTTTATCGAGCATCACGGTATAAGAGCCGTCGGGGTTCTTGGTGATGTCTTCCGAGTCGATCCCGTTTAACTGAAAGTCTTCGTTGCCGTTAAACAGAAAGGCGGGAAGGTTCACCTTTACCTTGCCGTCCTCCACCTTGATTTCCGGGATAGAGACCGGGGCGGTTGAGCTCGCAGGGGGCGCGGAGGAGACCGTGGAGGAACTGCTTTGGGGGGCGGAACTTTCCTCCGCTTGTTTAAACAGATTGCAGGCGGAGAGATTCAACACCACAACTGCAGAGAGAATTAACGCAAGCATTCGCTTCAATATAACGCACCTCTAATCCATATAAAATACTATTCCAAAATTATCTTACCACTTTCATGGACGGGATATACCAAATAGAGGATTACCCAACCCCTGCACGCGGGCAAAACCTGTGCAGCGCATACTCGCCGGTAACGGGGTCTTTGCCTTGATAATCCACGTACACCGCGCAACGGTCGGTGTACAGCAGGGCTACCCCGCGCTTAACGCCCTTTATGGGGCGGGTGGCTTCATCAGCTTCCAGCTCAAGCGCGACGGCTTTCAGCCGTTTATCGCTGCGGTAGAGCACCGGGGGCAGCCTGCCCGAGGCGTTGGTGGCCAGGCGGTCGCAAACCATTACATCCCGCAGTGCGCCTTGGTTGATGGCAGGCAGGGCACTGAAATAATGATAAACCAGCGCGGTGTAATCGTCCAGCGTAATCCTTTTGTCGGTCTTTTCGCAGGATATGCCGAACCCCTCAAACAACTCGAAAGGACTTTGCTTTCGCTGTAGGAGCAAAAACTCAAGCGTGCGCCTAAAACGCCCGCTGTTGTAAAGGCGTTCCACCGCATCCTCCACAAGGTGCAGCCGTTTAAGTTCACCTACCGTCAGCCATGGGGTCCCGGTCACCTCATAGGGTGGCAGCGGCGAATAGTTGCAGGGGTACTCCTCGGGGTGCTCCCGCATCGCCGAGCCGTGTAGCAGCTTTAAAAAGCCCAGCTGCAGCATGTTGGGGCGCAGGGCATAGGCGGTGTTAAAGCTACGGGCGAAGCTGCCGTAGTCCTCGTAGGGCAGGCCCGCAATGAGGTCGATGTGTATGTGCATGTTCCCGCTTTCCGTCACGCGTGTGATATTGGCTTTCAGCCGCTCAACCTCCGTCTTGCGGCGAATGGCCTCCAGCGTTTTGGGGTTAAAGCTCTGCAGCCCGATCTCGAGCTGAATGGCCCCGGGCGGCGCTTCGGCAAGCAGGGCGATGGCTTCGTCGTCCAATAGGTCGCCCGCAACCTCAAAATGGAAGCACACCCCCTGCGGGATGGCCAAGCCGTAGTGTAGCAGGATGAACCTGATGATCTCCGCGGCCCGCTTGCGGTTGGCGTTGAAGGTGCGGTCGATCAGCTTTACTGTCCGGGCGCCGCTGTTTGCCAGACGAAGCAGCTCCTGCTTCACCCGTTCCATGTTATAGTAACGCACGCCGCCGCACCGCCCCGAAAGGCAGAAGGCGCAGGCATACGGGCAGCCGCGGCTGGTTTCAAGGTAGGCGATGCGCCCGCCAAGGGCGGCAAAGTAGGCCTCGGTGTAGGGGCTGGGCGGTTCCTCGCCCGGGGTGTGGGGGGAGGCCGTAAAGACCTGCCCGCCGACGCGCCCGCACACACCCGGGATGCCCCTTATCTCCGCCGCATGGACGAGTGCGTTGAGCAGCAGGGCAAAGGGCAATTCTCCCTCGCCCGATACCACATAGTCCACAAAGGAATGGCTGCGGAGTACCGCCTTGGCATTATAGCTTACCTCCGGCCCGCCCAGCACCACCACGGCACGCGGCAGACGGCTTTTGAGGAGATTTGCGAGCCGCAGGGTGGCATCGATATTCCAGATATAGCAGCTCAGCCCGACGACGTCCGGTTTCTTTTCAAGGATGCGCCCGGCAACACCTTCCGGCGCTTCGTTAATGGTGCCTTCTATCACCTCCGCCTTTATGTTCGGGGAGCAGTATTCGTTTATACCCGCCAGCAGGCACCACGGCGCCAGCGACGAATGCACATATTTTGCGTTTAAAGCACAGAGAACTGTGGTAAACGGCATCTCTATGTTAGTCACCTCTTTGCAGGGGAATCGCCCGTACCCGTCGCTGCCCGCAAGAGGAGGGCGTTAATAGTGTACCGCAAGTGTTAAAAACAACCTGCCTGTTTGCGGAGTCATCCTTGTGCGGATTTTACTTCAGCCGGTCGCTCCGCAGGGGTGAATGTATAAGAAGCGCAAAACGGCCTTACCGCTTACTCAGCCTGTAATGCGTTTATTATACCATAAACGCGCAGCGTTTGTGGTATAATTGCCCATCGCCGTAGGCGGGGCATTGAAATAAACCGGTATAATAACCGCTCTGCGGTTATTATACCACACCTCCGTAAAAACGCAAAAAGAGTGACATAGAGTAAAAATACAGTGAATAAGTACTATAAATAATACAAGGCATAAATTGACACACCAACATGGTAAACGTATAATGAAAGTACTGCAATATATTATACTTATTACAATTAGAGATATAGTAAAAATTCGAGCAAAAGGGTTAGTTTATGCGCCGATACGGTGCTGGAGTATCCCGAAAGCGGCGCCGGGTATGAGCTGACGCTTGAAAATGTGGTGGGCAGCAACCTCGGCTCGGTGGGGCAGAACAAGAGCCCTTTTTAAGGATGTTTAACCGTTGGAGATGAATCGATGAACTTTCAGGATAAGATAAGTGTAGTTACCGGCGGCGCAAACGGCATAGGCCGCTGTATCGCCGAGGCGTTTCTGGATGCGGGGGCGAAGGTTGCGGTCGTTGACCTGGACGCCATCTCCGGCGAGCGGCTTGTCTCCCGTTACGGCGCGGAGCGCGTGCTGTTTATGCAGGGCGACATCGCCGAAAAGGCGGTGCTCGAACGCTTTGCCGAACAGGTGCTTCGACGCTTTA
The DNA here is from genome assembly GCA_023412215.1 of Bacillota bacterium. Classification (GTDB taxonomy): domain Bacteria; phylum Bacillota; class Clostridia; order Oscillospirales; family Ruminococcaceae; genus Acetanaerobacterium. The sequence continues at coordinate 39,453 of JAEYNX010000018.1, forward strand.
AGCGGGTGGATTACCTCATAAACAACGCCTGCGTCAGCAAAAAAGGTATTCTTTCAGGCTGTGGTTATGAGGATTTTGACTACGTGCTCCGGCTGGGCGTTTTGGCCCCCTACTATCTTACCAAGCTGTTTGACAGCGTTTTTGCGCCGGGGGCGGCGGCGGTGAACATCGCGTCCACCCGCGCCTTCATGTCGCAGGGGGATACCGAGAGCTATACGGCGACCAAAGGGGGCATCAGTGCCCTCACCCACGCGCTTGCGGTAAGCCTCTCGGGCAGGGTGCGGGTAAACGCCATAAGCCCCGGCTGGATAGAAACCGGCGCCTACCACAAAAACGAGCAGTTTGTTCCCGCGCATTCCGAGCCGGACAGGGCTCAGCACCCCGTGCACCGTGTGGGCACACCGCAGGACATTGCAAAAACGGTGCTGTTTCTGTGCAGCGACGACGCCTCTTTTATCACCGGCGAGAATATCACGGTGGACGGCGGCATGACCAAGCGCATGATCTATCACAACGACGAAGGCTGGGTTTATCAACCATAGCATATAGTTTGAAAGGAATAAACGAATATGAAGAAAATAGCAATTGGCGGCGCCATCCCGGTGCCGGAAATCGGCCTTGGCTGCATGAGGATTACCGGCCTTACCAAACCGGAGGCGGAAAGCCTTATCCGCACCTCGATGGAGGAGGGGGTAA